>CAYGRE010000032.1:0-6785 GCA_964352215.1 uncultured Bacteroidia bacterium | reverse complement strand
ACAATTAGACTTCACGCAATCAATACAATTAGACTTCACGCAATCAATACAATTAATCGAATTCACTCTAAAGCAATGGAAAACTCTTTTAACTCAACAGTCATGAAAAGAATCTCTGAACTACTGCTATTCGCCGTGTTCGTCCTGGTTTCGCATTTCTATACCCTTGGGCAAAACACGGACGTCATGCTGCAAGGTTTCAACTGGGAATCCAACTCCAACCCGGGTCCCTGGTACAATGTCATCAACAGCAAAGCCGCCGAACTCGGCACCGCCGGATTTGACATGATCTGGCTCCCACCCCCAAGCGATGCCGGGGCTCCTCAGGGCTACCTCCCCCGCAAGCTCTATGATGTTTCTACTACTTATGGTTCCCAGTCCCAACTCCAGACCGCCATCAATTCCCTCCACAGCAATGGCGTCAAGGTCCTCGCCGACATCGTGATCAATCACCGGGTGGGGGTTACCAATTGGGCCGACTTCCAAAGTCCGACCTGGGGCTGCTGGGCCGTCACTTCCAATGACGAATGGGGCCAGAACGGTGGCAACCCCTGCGGTGGCTACGATACCGGTGACAATTACCACGCTGCCCGCGACATCGACCACACCAACAGCACCGTTCAGAACGATCTCATTGCCTGGATGAACTGGCTCAAGGGAACCATTGGTTTTGACGGATGGCGTTATGACTACGTCCGTGGCTACAATGGCTATTACAATGGGCTTTATGACAATGCTACCAGTTCCTATTTCTCCGTGGGGGAGTTGTGGGACAACCTGGACCTGAACAATGTAAATGGACACCGTCAGCAGATTGTGGACTGGATCGACGATACCGGTGGAACCACTTCAGCTTTTGACTTCACCACCAAAGGGGTCCTTCAGCAAGCGGTCAACAATGAATACTGGCGTCTCAGCATCAATGGCGGTGCTCCTGGTGTCATCGGCTGGTGGCCTTCACGTTCCGTTACTTTCATTGACAACCATGATACCGGCTCCACCCAGAACTACTGGCCATTCCCCGGCAACAAAGTCATGCAGGGATATGCCTATATCCTGACCCACCCCGGTGTCCCCTGCGTTTTCTGGGACCACTATTTCGATTGGGGACTGAAGAACGATATCAATGAACTCATTCAGATTAGGAAAGATGCTGGCATCCACAGCACCTCCACCCTCGACATCAAAGCCGCTCAGGGAAACCTCTATGCCGCTGAAATTGATGGGAAAGTGGCTATGAAAATCGGGCCCGGAAATTGGTCTCCTTCCGGCTCCGGCTGGACCCTGGCTGCCTCCGGCACCGATTACGCAGTCTGGACCAAGTCCTCCGGCAACTGCAATGGTGGCCTCACCATCCACTACAAGAAGCCCGCCAACTGGGGCAATGCCACCATGTATTTCTGGAACCCAACCCCGGCTGGTGCTTCAACCAACTGGCCTGGTGTGCAAATGACCTCTGAAGGCGGTGGCTGGTACAGTGCCACTATTCCCTGCGCCTCCTGCGCCAATATCATCTTCTCCAACAATGGGGCCAGCCAGACCGCAAACCTCTACCGTTGCAACGAAGGTTGGTACGATGGGACCTGGCACAATACCAACCCCGACAACAATCCTGCTACCGACCTTGTCATCCACTACAAGCCGTTGAGCTACAGCAACCCGGAACTCTACTTCTGGAATGTCACCCCCACCGGAGCTTCCACCACCTGGCCAGGTGTAACCATGCAATGGGAAGGCAATGGCTATTACAAGTACACCCTTTCCGGAGCCAGTTGCGCCAATTTCATCTTCAGCAATGGCGGTGCCAGTCAGAGCCCTGACCTCAGCACCTGCACCGAGGTATGGTATACCGAAGGCAATTGGAATACTTCCAAGACTTCCCTCCAGGACAATCTGGTGGAGGCAGCGGACCTGAGTGTTGAGGTCTACCCCGTACCTGCCAGCGATGTCCTCCATCTTCAATTGACGGGTGATCCCGGTCTCAATGCACACCTCGAAGTCTTCGACCTCAAAGGGAAAAAGATTTTCACCCGCGAGAGCATGGCCGACGCTCATCTGGAACTGAACACCAGTGAATTGGCATCCGGTATCTACTATTACCGTGTTGTTTGCGGGGAGCAGATCCGTTCCGGGAAGATCCAGATAGATTAAGCGAATTCACATCCCCTAATTAATCTCACATTTCAAGAGTAAAAAGCCCTGGATGAACTTCAGGGCTTTTTCATGCCAAAGTCTCAAACAGAAACTCAAGATGCTCCACTGCATCCACCTTTTCCAGATTGATCACATCTTCCCCTGCCCCTTCAAACGTCACCGGATCCAGGTAAAAGATCTCCCCGGCGGCAAGGGGGCCAAATTCCTTCACCCCATATTCGAACCGAGCCTGTTTGAATTCGCGGGCGCGGACTTCGGGATCGCACAACCATTCTTCGAAGAACTTACGGGCATCGGTCTCAATGCGGCGGGTCTTACCGGTACTGAGGTCCAGACAGGTAATGTCCTCCACTTTGTAGAGTTGCCCTTCGATTTCATGCTCTCCCAGGTCGCGGTGGTAGTAAATCTCACCAAATCCGGACAAGAGGATCACCGTATTGGTCGGATCAATGCGGCCAAGCCATTTTTCAAGCAAAGGGTTCCAGGCATTGGGATCAACAAGCTGAATCATACCATCCCCGTAAATCCCATATCCGCTACTGGTCCACAGATCGACAATATAGGGATTCACATAGGGGGTATAAGCGGCAATGTCCTCCGCAGAAGGAACTACTAAATCCTCACCGGGGGGATACAATTGGGAAAAATTCTGAGTTTCCATGGCTATTGGCTATTAGCGGTAAAATGACTGACCATTCCATTTGAAGAGTCTTTTCTCTTTCCCATAGTCAAGTCGTAAACGGTCAAAGGTTAATTCTACATCCAGGGGAACATCTTTCTCGAACATTTGGGTCAGAGGAAATCCTTTGGGAAATACATCCTCGGTGGCATATTCCCAGTTGCCATTTTCCCAACGGTAAACCTGAACTTCATAACCCGTAAATGACAGGTCCTGGTCCTTGTCATAATCGGAATCATAATGGAGCCAGGCCAGGTATTGATCGTGCTCCAGATCGAGCAATTGGTAAATGTACCTGTCATAAGAGGAGCGCATGGTGGAATTGTAGGAAGTATAATATTCAAAGCGGGTCCCACTGAAGAACTCAACAGCTCCATTCCAAGGGAACTTGATCCCGTTGATAAAACCCCCTACATCATCAACCCCTGCTTCGGTAATGCCCAGGTTCTCCGCGTCTCCACTTCCTTCCAGGTCTTCATTGATCTTGACCAGAAAGGCTGCTCTGCTATCCTCACCGACGATAAACTCGGTCTCCTTCAATTCCAACTTCATCTTCGTCCCGGTGCTGGTTTGGCTCCATTGTCCGTCCCAATCCCGTAAGAATCCACTGAGGCCACCGATAAAATGCTCTTCGCTATCCTTGCCTTTGTCATGCCAAAGCTCAAAACTGGATTCTGCCGGACATACTTCCCCCTCCAATTCAATCGCTTGCAGGTATTTCTTGTACATGTACTTCCCCCGGACCTTAAAGCAATCACCGGAGTAAGCCACATTTTCCGCATCGATCTTATTGAGTAAAAAGGTAACCCCGATATCCTTGCCAACGGTACCTTCCAATTGCAAATCCCAGGGACGGATAGATTCCTCCGGGTCAGAATTGTGATTGTTCAGTGTGCCTCCCCAGAAAATGAAGGGAATGGCAGCAAACAGAAAACTCAATTTACGCATGGGGGAAAATTAGGACTTTGAGTTGGGAAATTAAAGAAGAATAGCCCACAGTATTTAGGGACGTGTATTACAGACCACTCAGTGCTTTGAAAAGGGTATGTATATGGGTATTCTCATACACACCGGTGAACTTCTGACTTCCTCTTCCCCAGGCAAATACCGGGATCAGGGTGGTGCTGTGCCCGCCAGTCGAGAAGGTGGGGGCGATGCTGTTGTAATCACTGTATTCTTTTCCGGTATCCGGGTTTGTCTTTCTTTCCGAAGACAAGGTAAAACCTCCCGTTTCATGATCGGCAGTGACCACAACCAGGGTATTGCCCTGTGCTTCTGCGAAATCGAGGCAACGGCCTATGACTTCATCAAACTCCAGGGTCTCAGCGATCAGGTATTCACTGTCGTTGTCATGGCCACCCCAGTCAATCTGAGAGCTTTCGATCATCAAAAAGAAATTTTCCTTTTGTCCTCCCAGGTATTCGAGGGCCCGGCCGGTGGCCTGCATCAGGAAGTCATCCCGGTCCTGGTTTTTTTGTGGCATTCCATTGGGAGCCATCAGGTAGCCATACTTTTGCTCCAGATTGGTAATGGGTTGACTGATGTCAGTGCTGTCCATGACAAAGCCTTTCTCCTCCAATTGGGAGAAGAGGTTCTGACCATCTTTCCGCCCGGCAAAGAATTTGATGCCACCACCGGCAAAGAAATCCACTTCGCTCTCAACCAACTGAGCAGCAATATCGTCCTGCAGATTCCGGGATTTCACATGTGCATAAAAGCAGGCGGGGGTGGCATGGGTGATGGAAGAAGTAGAGATCACCCCGGTGTTCCATCCTTTTGCAGACAAATCTTCTACAATGGTAGGGATGGGCAGGGTATCCGGGCTTACTGAAATGGCACCGTTGTAACTCTTAAAACCTGCTGCGAAAGCGGTCGCGCCTGCTGCGGAATCGGTAATCTTATGGGATGAAGAGGAGGTTTTCATCAAACCAATGTCCCGGAACCGGGAGAAGTTGGGCTCTCCGTCACCGTAGTAGTAGGCTGAGGAAACCTGGGAAAGTCCCATGCCATCGCCGATGAGAAAGATGATATTGTGAGGTTTCTTTCCACGTCCTCCATCATCCCGACTCCCCGAACAAGCTCCCAGAAAGGGGAGGCAAAACAGAATTGCGACCAGGTGGGTTAATTTCATGCTCCAAAGATAAGGAATGTCGGGAGGGATTCCTCTTATGGGCCAGCAATCCATTCATCTGTAAGAGCATTGTCCAAGGGGGCTTTTTCCCTCCTGATTATTAAGCGATATTTGTAAGCTATGAGCGCAGAACAGAGACCGATCACCGACTGGCTACCCCTGACCCGTAAAGAAGTTGAAAAACGGGGATGGGATGAGGTAGATGTTGTCCTGGTGTCGGGAGATGCCTATGTGGACCACCCTTCCTTTGGTACGGCCGTAATCGGTCGGATCATGGAAAGCGAAGGGCTCAAGGTCGCGGTGGTTGCCCAGCCCAACTGGCAGGACGACCTGCGGGACTTTAAGAAGTTCGGTCAACCAAGGTTGTTCTTCGGTGTTACGGGCGGTTGCATGGACCCCATGGTCAACCACTATACCTACCGCAAGCGCAAGCGCTCAACCGATGCTTACACCGCTGGTGGAAAGGCCGGCTTTCGTCCGGATTACGCCACCACCGTCTACACCCGAATCCTGAAAGATTTGTACCCGGATGTACCGGTGCTGATTGGCGGCATTGAGGCTTCCCTGCGCCGGGTCACTCATTATGACTATTGGCAGGACGGACTCCTGCCTTCCATCCTGGTTTCCAGCGGGGCAGATATGCTCGTTTACGGCATGGGGGAACAGCCACTGCGTGAAATGATCCGCCTGATCAAGCGAGGGGTGCCTTTTGCTTCCCTCACGACCATTGCGCAAACGAGTGTCATCCGTCCGGAGGCAGAAATCCCTAAGAACAAAGGTTGGGAAGATGTATGGCTGGCCAGTCACGAAACCTGCCTCGAAGACAAGATCGCATTTGCCAAGAACTTCAAGATCGTAGAAGTGGAGTCCAATAAGATGCAGGCCCGGCGGATTTTGCAAAAAGTAGATGACCAGGTCCTGGTTGTCAATCCTCCCTATCCGACCATGAAGGAGGAGGAAATGGACGAATCATTCGACCTGCCCTATACCCGCCTTCCGCATCCCAAGTACAAGAAGCGCGGGGTGATCCCGGCCTACGAGATGATCAAGTTCTCGGTGAATATGCACCGGGGGTGCTTCGGTGGTTGCAGCTTCTGTACCATTTCCGCGCACCAGGGTAAGTTCATTGCCAGCCGGTCCGAAAAGAGTATTCTCAAAGAGGTGGATCAGGTGACCCAAATGGAGGGATTCAAAGGGTATATCTCTGATATGGGTGGTCCAAGTGCCAATATGTACAAGCTGAAGGGCAAAGACGAAGAGATATGCAAGAAGTGCCAGGCCCCGAGCTGCATCCATCCTGTCGTTTGCGACAATTTGGATACCAGCCACCAGGCCATGATTGATATATTGAAGAAGGTAGATGCGCATCCCGAGGTGAAAAAAGCTTTTGTGGGCAGTGGAATACGCTATGACCTGCTGACCAAGACTTACAATAAAAAGGGAGATGACAGCTTGGATGAATATATGGAGCTGGTCCAGACCCGGCACATTTCCGGTCGGTTGAAGGTAGCTCCTGAGCATACTTCAGACCATACCCTGCATATCATGCGGAAGCCCTCCTTCAAGCATTTCAAGGAGTTCAAGAAGAAATACGATGAGATTGACCAGAAGCATGGACTCAACCAGCCATTGATCCCGTACTTCATCTCCAGCCACCCCGGTTCCACCGAAGCCGATATGGCTGACCTCGCTGCCGAAACCAAAGAGCTGGGTTTCCAATTGGAGCAAGTCCAGGGATTCACCCCAACCCCGATGACAGTCGCTACCATCATCTATTATACCGGAGTCCATCCCTATACTTTGAAGCCGACTTATACCGCA
>CAYGRE010000031.1:0-68421 GCA_964352215.1 uncultured Bacteroidia bacterium | reverse complement strand
GTCCCAAATCAACAGGTCGCCCTCACTACGGGCATGAACGATTCCGGCCTATTTGAACTAAACTTCCATGATCCTCGCTATCTTCCCTTCGAGGGAACCGGAGCGGTATCATCATGGATGCTGGACCTACCTATTGAGGAAAATTCCATCGACTATGACAGCATAACCGACGTGATTATTCAGCTGGACTATACCGCCTTGCCGGCGAATAACAGCTATACCCAAGCGGTACGAACGGCCCGGGGACCTTTTACTGGCGTCATTGCCATTTCCCTTTCACAGGAATTCCCGAATGCTTGGCATCGCTTTGCTGGTGAAAATAGCAAGCCCCTTGTATTCAGTGTGGATCCGTCAAATTGGAGAGGAGTAAAGCAACAGGGTGCAGTCACCCTCGATGAGCTTTGGATTTGGGCAGAAGGATCAATTCCTCAAACCACAATTCAACTCACCGATCAGCAAGATTCTAAATTGAACGTGGACTTTACAAATGTGGAGCCTGAACAAATGGTCAAAGGAACCATAGCCCCGGCTACCCTCAAACAACTTCCAGCATCCAGCCAAACTTTTATGATCACTGCTACGCAACCACCAGATTCGATGGACCCCGTTGAAATAACGGCCGGTCCCGACTTATCGGACCTTAAAAACCTGATCCTGGTCATCGCCTACACAGCTGGAAAACCTACTGAAGGGTAATGAAAGACGAAAAACAGATGGGTTCAAGATCAAAAGGAGGAATCCAGGTCCAAAAACCCATACTTCCCAAAGGAGGGGGTACCATCCAGGGCATGGGAGAAACCTTTGCCCCCCACGAATTCAGCGGGAGCGCCTCCCTCAGCCTCCCGGTCCCGGCATCCCCTTGTCGGGATTTCGAGCCTCGTATCACTGTTAATTACAGCACCGGAAACGGCAATTCCCCTTTCGGCCTGGGCTGGGAACTCTCCGTCCCGGAGATTGTCCGTCGGACCTCAAAGGAGATTCCCAAATATGACAATGACGATACCTTCCTCTACGCCGCCGCCGATTACCTGGTGCCGAGACGCCACCCTGATGGGAAACCCATCCAGCACGAAGAAGGAGCCTACCGAATACAGGCCTATATGCCCCGCAAGGAAGGAGGTTTCGAGAAGATAGAA
Source organism: uncultured Bacteroidia bacterium (assembly GCA_964352215.1). Classification (GTDB taxonomy): domain Bacteria; phylum Bacteroidota; class Bacteroidia; order J057; family JADKCL01; genus CAWUKT01. The sequence continues at coordinate 67,285 of CAYGRE010000031.1, read as the reverse complement.
CGCTACACCAATACAGAAACTCCCTCAGATGATTATTGGAAAGTGACCAGTCCCGATAATGTTGTGAGCATTTTTGGAAAGAATAATACTGCCAGGATCTTCAACCCCGAAGACCCCACCTGCATCTTCAAATGGCTCCTCGAAGAGACCTACAACGACAAGGGAGATCACCAGATCTATACCTACCAAAAAGAGAACGACGACAACATACCGGACACCCTCTCCGAACTCAACCGCGATCATCAGACCCAAGCCTATCCCTCCGCCGTCTATTACGGCAATGACAAACCCATCATCGATGGCTCCATAATTGCCGGAGAAAGCGCTACCCCTTTCGACCCCGGACACTGGCACTTTGAGATCGTATTCGACTATGGGACCTATGACCTCTCTCACGCCGCTCAGGAGCACCACACGATAGCTGCTGGGAGGACGTGGCCCCTCCGGCCGGACCCCTTTTCAGACTACAGCCCTGGTTTTGAGGTCCGGACCTCTCGCCTTTGCCACAATATCCTGCTTTTCCATCGATTCGAGTCCATCGACACACACCCTGTCCTGACTCAGGTGCTAGAGCTCAATTATGACCTGTCTCCCGTCCTGACCCGGCTGAGCCAGGCCCGGCAGATCGGGTATCAATACCTCAAAGTCCAAAAAGCCTATCGCACGGAAAGCCTCCCCCCATTGAAATTTGGCTATACCTCATTCGAGCCGGCAATTTCAGGCTACCAGCCACATGAATACGAACGCCTGATCAACGACCGCGAGCGTCCTGTTCCTCAGGCCTCTGATGGCCCTGATTTCCAGCTTATCGACCTTTATGGAGAAGGGGTTCCCGGTATCCTGTATGCAGACGGCCGCACTTTCACATACCGGGAGCCTCTAAAGGTCGACCTCAAGCATACGAGCTACGCCCCGTCCAGACCCTTCTCATTTCCGGTCGAAAAACACATCGCTGGCACAGCCCACACCCTCACCGACGTCACCGGAAATGGAAAGCTCGACCTCATGGTGAGCACACCGCAGCTGGCCGGATACTATCAGCTGGATGTAGACGCGGGCTGGCAGGACTTCGAAGCATTTGCCACCTTCCCTAGCACCTACCTCTACCCCGAAAACAACTCCGTTGACCTCACCGGAGATGGAGTGGCGGATGTCTTGCTCATCGAGCAGGATCGGGTCCGCATGAACGCCTCCCTGAGAGAAAAAGGCTTTGCTACTGCGAATTACGAGGAGCGCAGGTACAACTTGCCCTACTCTATGCCGAATGCGCCGAATGAGACCCTTTTCTTCGCCGACATGATCGGCAGCGGCCTGGCCCAACGGGTCCGCATCACCCGCAGCACTGTAGAGTGTTGGCCCAGTCTCGGCTACGGAAAGTTCGGCAGGAAAGTGGTCATGGACCAAGCTCCCGACTTCGGACCGGATTTCAGCATTGACCGGCTCCTATGGGCCGATGTCGATGGCTCGGGTCTCACAGACCTGGCCTACCTCTCCACTACCCACATCGACATCTACCTGAATCAAAGCGGAAATGCCTTTAGCACTACCCCGATTCGGATCCCCCTGCCGACATCGTGGGACCGTCTGGACCAGGTCAGCTTTGCCGATATCCGAGGCAACGGCAGCAGCTGCCTGGTATTCGCAAAGACTCACCCGGCGCCCCGGCAGTGGTACTATGATTTCAACCTGGCTACGGTCACCGGCCCAACAAACAAAGAAGAACTGCGTTCTCAAAAACCCTACCTGCTGAATGAGATTGATAACAGCATGGGCGCCACCACCACCATTTGCTATGCTGGATCGACAAAGTTCTATCTGGAGGACAAAGCGGAAGACCGGCCCTGGATCACTCATTTGCCCTCCCCCGTAAATGTCATCGAGACCGTAACTCACCTCGACCATATCGCCAATACCCGCACGACCAGCGCCTACCGCTATAGTCATGGCTATTACGATGGCTTCGAAAGGATCTTTCGCGGATTCGGAAGGGTAGACCGTACCGAGCAAGCCACGTTCACCGACCTCATGCCATTAGCAAGCGGCGTGGAGGCAGCCTACCATCCGCCGCCACTCCTCACCAGGACCTGGTACCATACCGGTGCCTACATAGAGGAGGAGGCCCTGCTTACCCAATACCGGAAAGAATATTGGCAGGACGATCCCCAAGCCTACCTTCTGCCAGGTACAAAGATCGACTACCTGGCCGCCACCCCTGCAGCCGATACTTTGCGGGATGCCCACCGGACCCTACATGGAGCCGTACTCCGCACAGAGGTCTACGGTCGCGACGGGTCCCCCTGGCAGTACGCTCCCTACACCGTATCCGAGACCCAGTTCCAGGTAGAAGAGATCCAGGCCCTGACTGGGAATAAATACAGTGCCTTCCTTCTTCATCAAAGACAAACTCTCCATTACGACTACGAGCGCAATGCAGCCGATCCGCGCGTCTACCACGATTTCACCCTGGAACTCGACCGCTATGGTCAGGTTCTCGAATCCTGTACAGTGACCTATCCGCGCCGGCCGGAGAATATCTCCGGCCAAATGGACACCCAGACCAAAGACCAGCAATCCCGTCTATGGGTATCCTATGACCAAAGCACGTGGTTCAACTCCATCGAAGCCGACACAATCTGGGAGAACTCGTCGCCCTTGCGTTGGTCGGCCAGCCAGGGATATCTGATCGGCATGCCTCTGGAGGCTAGGAGCCATGAGATCCGAGGACTCAAACCGAATGACCATGGATATTTTTCCCTATCCGAGATCCGGGATCAGATAAAACAAGCATCCCAAAAGAAAGAGGACCGCCTCATCCACTGGGAAAGGCACTATCATTACGATGCGTCAGAGAAAAAAGAACTGAAATTCGGCAACGTAAAGGTGCCCGCCCTGGTCCACCGGATCGAAACCGCAGACCTGAATCAAGCACAGCTACCAGCCGAATTTCCCTTCCTGCCCCCCGCTGAGCTCGATTCTCTACTGCAAACCGGCGATCCGGACACTCATGGCGCTCGCGGTGGATATATTACCTATACGGAAGGGGACGAAGCAGACTATTACTGGGACCCCGGTAGTGCCCAGAGCTATCATGACCAGGCCACCTTTTACCTCCCTAAGGCATACTTTGATCCTTATCAATATCCCTACATCAATTGGAATGCCCAGTCCGGGGCCATAACTCAGGCAGCCAAAACAAGCTACACCTACGACAAGACCCGGCTCTACATTCGGAAGATCATCGATCCCCTGGACAATCAGACCACGGTCACCGACTTCGATTACCGCACTATCCAGCCCATCGCCATCCGCGATCTTAATCAGAACACCGCCACGGTAATTTGGGACCCTCTGGGCAGGGTAATCGCCACCTCCGAAAGCGGGACCCAGGGTGCCAAAACGGTAGGATTTGCCGATCTGTCAACATGGATCCCCCCCCATTCCTCTCCAACCATAGAGGAGATTCTAAAAGATCCAAAAAACTACCTACAGCAGGCAGCAAGTTATTACCACTATGATCTCTATGCCTGGGAAAGAGATAGGCAGCCCCCACAGGTACTGACCCTCCAAAATGATAATTACACCTACATAAATGGGACGCCCACGTCCCCCCCCCCAGAGATCCAACGGACGGTCAGCTACCGTGACGGATTGAGCCGTTCCCTTCAGACCAAAGTCTATTTCGACGGCTCTCAGACGGTGCGCAGTTGGGATGCGACCGAAAAGAAGGTCGTGACCGGTACAGCAGATTCCTGCTGGCTTACTTCAGGAGCGATTCGATATGACACAAAAGGCCAACCCATCAGGCAATACGAGCCCTATTTCTCCCCTAACCATACCTACATCGATGAAAAAGAGCTCAATGAGCTCGGTCATGCCGCCACCCTCTTTTACGATGCATTGGGTCGCGATGTCCTCCAGCGTACTCCCTACGGCTTTTTCACGAAGACTCTCTTCGGGGCCCTGGACCTGGTAGAAAAAAGCCCCTCCTTCACCGGCTACCTGAACCAAAAGCTTTACGGCAAGCTGGCCGCACAGTTCATTCCCAGCCCATGGAGCAGCCTGACCTACGATGAGAATGACAGCCTAGGCGACAGCCAATACCAACCAACCCCCACTGCAAACATCAACACCGCCGCCTTCACACAAGCCGAAAAAGATAAGAATACCCCCTTCATCCACCAGGAGGACGGCCTCGGCCGGAAAGTCCAAAGTGAGCAGCTCAAGGTCTATAAAGATCAGAAGGACGCCACATACGCAACCTTTGACATACTGGGCGATGAGCTTACCAGCGCCGATCAGCGCCTGCATCCTCAGGGCTTGAACAATTTTGTCAGCATCTACAGCCTTAGCCGGGAGCGCCTCAAGACAGTCTCCGCCGATGCAGGGACCCGCTGGACCCTCAACAATGTCCTTGGACAGCCCATCTATAGCCGGGACACCCGCGGCACCTCGCAATACCATCAATACGACGTCCTGAACCGCCCCATCTCCCAATATGTCCGGAATCAGGACCTCGCCCTCTACCAGACAGTAATAATGACCCTCTACGGGGACAGCCGCCATAATGGGACACCCTATTTCAAAGAACCTGCACAAAACAACCTCCGGGACAAACCCACCATCCACCTCGACCAGGCCGGCCTGTCCCTGAGCCCCCTCTATGACATCCATGACCAGCCCATGCTATCCGCTCGTTCCCTGAAAAGCGATTACAAGGAGGAGGCCGATTGGAATACGGTCACCGAACCGGACCTCGCCGCCCTCGCCCGATCCATGCAGGGATTACAAACTCGGCAGGCCTGCGGGGACCTGACCTTGCCACCTGGCATCAGAACCCTATTGGAACAGGAAGTATATACCACCAGTGCCCGGATCGACGCCATTGGCCGCACTCTCAGAAGCACCGATAATGACGGCAATACCCAACATCCCGCCTACTACAGCACCAACTCGCTCAAAAGCCTCCGGGTAATCGCTGGCAGCCAGGCTTCCACCCCGACTCCCGGCATCACCGGGATTACCTACAATGCCAAAAGCCAACGCACCACCATCAGCTACCAGAACAAGACCCAAACTACCTACGGCTACGACCCCATCAATTTTGAATTGACAGAGATCAAAAGTACTCGTCAAAAAGGCCACCAGATCCAGTTGATACAACATCTCCAATACCATCACGACCCGGTCGGAAATGTCACCGCCCGGATCAACCACGGAGTCACCGCCACCTTCTTCAGCAACCAAAAAGTAGAAGCCACCGCCACCTACACCTACGATACCCTCTATCGCTTAACCGAAGCCACCGGCCGCGAACAGATTAGCATGTGGCAGAATGTTCAGACCAATCAGAATAAGTTCAACAAATCCTACTTTGACCACCAGAGACCACCAGGAACCGATCCCAAAGCCCTTCAAAACTACACCCAGCAATACCACTACGATGGTGCCGGCAACCTGCTCCGCATGAAACACATCGGCAAAGCCTCATCCACCAGGACCACCCACATCCAAAAGACCTCCAATCGCATCGGGACCAGCCAATTCGGAATCACCGCCCCTCCCAGAGCCTATACCTACGACCCGAACGGCAACATGCAGACCCTCGGCGGCTGTCACAACCTCAACTGGAATTACCGCGACAATCTCCATTCCTCGGTAGTCATAGAGCGACAAAACACCATCAACGATGCCGAATACTACACCTACGACAGCGCTGGCCGCCGTGTACGCAAGGTTCATGAGCAAAAAACCGCCACCGGCCTCATTATAAAGGAAGTCATCTACCTCGGCGGGATCGAGGCCCGCCGCACCTACACCAAAACCCAGACCGGCCAGAAGCCCCCCCCCGATTGGCACCTCATCCGCATCCTCGACGGCGATAGCTGCGCTTGTATCTGGCGCTACAGGAAGGCAGGCACCCCGAAGCCAGGAGAAAAGAAAGCCCAGCTCCGCTACCAATACAACGACCTCCTTAATTCCTCCATCTACGAGCTGGATGAAAATGCCGACATCATCACCTTCGAAGAATACTACACCTACGGAGGCACTAGCATCATGGCCGCCAAAAGCCAGACTGAGATCAAAACCAAACACTACCAATACAGCGGCAAAGAAAAAGACGATGTCACAGGCCTTTATTATTACGGCATGCGCTACTACGCCCCCTGGCTCGGACGATGGACCAGCACCGATCCTGCCGGGACCATCGACGGGTTGAATTTGTATGAATTTGTCGTTGGAAATCCCATTACACATGTGGATACCGGGGGGATGGCATGTACCCAATGTGGCATGCAAGGACACAATCGTAGAACCTGTACGAGAGCGAAATCAAAAAATGGAGAAGATTCCAACCAAGGCATAAAACGAGGAATTGATGTAAGAGGTGGCAATATCCGAAGAGATAAGGCGGGGATAGATTCGCGAAAAAAAAGCATAGAGAAAATCAGGAAAGATAGCCGGAGAAAACCTTCGCCTGATCCAACTACCAGTTCAAATCAAGGCAATATTGTCTTCAAGACAAGTACGACGCACCCAGAATTGGACAAAATCCCTCATGGAAACCTGGGAAGCTTAGATGAAGCTCCTTCTCCAGGCCACAAAATGATCCTTTTCGATAAAAAAGGAAAAATTCAAAAGACTTATGAAACCAATAAGGCTGGAGGTGGGACTGCGGGAGCAGTTCACCAGAGATTGCCCAGTATTCAAAATACAGATAAGGCTAAATTTTCTCAGCACACTGAGGGCCGCTTTATGGCAGATCTTAAAACCTCGAAGAACCCTGCAAATCTTGCTTATTCATCTGATAAACAAAAAATCACATTTGCCATGGCAGGCAAACTGCCAATGTGTGGTAACTGTCAAAAGGGCTTAATGAATGGCATTCTAGGATTGAAGCTAGGATCTCCCCATGTTGAAATATTTTATTCAGCAAGTGTGCAGCAACCCATGTCATCTAATATGAAGATCAATGATCCCCAAAATAAAGGATCTCTTCACCCAGTAGTTGAAGCATCTCTCAGCAATCCCAGCTCATCCGAGACGGGATCAGTTCAGACTGTTACATTAATTCATAGATTGGAGAAGCAAAAGCCACTTGGATAATAATTGTCTTCTACTGGAATCGAGAATTAAAATATGCATTTAACAAATGCACATAGTCTCTAGCCAAGAGAGCTATCTTCATAGGGATGAAGACTGGACATTCTTCACCTAATCCCTCCCCTGCCGCCACCTTAAAAACTCTTCAAAGTCATCCCTACTATCCATTTCAATCCAAACCTTAAACCGTTTCCGAACCCGAACCTCTCCCCCTTCTTGGCTAAACCCCTTCGGAAAAAATGCCAAAAAGAAATTCTGCCCCAATATTTGACTCGCAGCAGCGATCACATCCACTGTCCAGTTCTCCTTCCTCAATAGAGAATTCACATTCTGGCGACTGGTATCCATCCTGCGACCAAATTCGGCTTTGGTCATTCCAAGCTCAATAATTCGCTGTTCGACCAATTGGCCGATATGTATTTGGGGAATATTCATGTTGTTGATTGGGTTTAGGAAAGGAGCCTTCCGAGAATACCCCAAAAGGCTCTTTTCGAATAATGGAATATGAAAAAACTAGGGCTGACGACTTGGAATCACCAAGCCCGTATCTGAAATACCAATGTATTGGTCCTCTTCTGGAATTTCGATGTTCTCCGTAACATGGAAGAACTCCGTTGCCTTCAAATAGCCCTCCTCACCTAGCAAAACAAAGAGATTGTAATCAGTGGTGCTTCCATTCATTTCCCGATAGACATTGAAAAAGCTTTCAAACTGATTGTATGAATCTAGCTTTGATCCGGTAAACAGTAGAGAAAAAGAGGGGTACCTCACCCGGAACAGACAGTAAACAGCAGTCCCACAACCAGGGAAATCACAGGGAATAGCATTCTTCCGAACCTCCTCCCACCGTTCCCCGATCTCCTTTCCGGTAATAGGTGGCGCAAATTCTGCAATGTCACTCGAACAAGACAGGAGCGCACAGAGAAACAAGAATATAAATGGCTTTCTCATGATCAGGTATTGGATTGGCGCACCCCGGAAACTCTGGAATAACGACTGTTGGAAATAGTTTTCTTGGTTATATACAAACGATTGGCCTTTAGATTGTGGCCCTTGGTTCCAGTACGGCCCGGATCAAAGAAAGCATAGAATTCCCCTTTCGCATCCCGGCCTTTCCCGATAACCAAAACACTGTGGTGTCCCTCTATCCGAACGACCACTACTTTCCCAGCCTTCAGTTGAGGATCAATGCAGCTTTCTGCGGCTTCCCCTTTGGCTTTGGAAACTTTCATCTTCTGGTTGTAGTCTGAGTTGTGAGATACGCCACTCACGCCAGCACTCTGGGCCATATAGATACAAGCATTGTGGCAACCTAACCAATGGGTAGCCGCCAAAGCCCCATCATAGTCCGACCAATGGCCATATTTGCGATGGGTCCAATTGGTATGACTTGTCCAGTATTCAGATTTAGAGATGTCGCGGGTTTTTCCGGGACCATAACTGGAAAGATCCCATGAAAATAATTGATTCTTGGTCAATGTCTTTGCTCCTGCGGCTCTATTGGGTGGTGCCTGGGTGATATAATCTGCTTCACCTAGCAAAGGTGGCATAATCCATTGTTCCCCTTCTTCCAGCTTAGCAACCGTTCCCGCCTTCTCCTCTTTTTGCTTGATGGTGCCTTGTGTTTTTTCCGGGAGCGCATCAGAGGATTGAGAAGAACTAAATGCCTCGTGTATCCATCCCGCCACAACTTCCCTGCCTTTTCCAGCCAAAATGGCTTTGATCGTTTTACCCCCCGGATCAGCCCGACCATCTACACTCTTCCAGCCCAATGCTTCCTGCTGATACCTTTCTAGAACATCCCCAAGAATACTCGGATTGTTCGCGTATTTGGCCAGAGATTTTGGGATGCCTTGAGATTCCAGAAAATGGGCCATTCGCTCAAGATCAGATGGATCATTCTTGGCCCCGCGTCCGATGCTTCCACTTAAGAACTGTCCTGATATTGGACTCGCTCCGGGGGATTGGTCTGCCTTGCTCGTGGATAAGCTGAAAGCAGGGGGCTTTCTGGACCGTTGCATGGTACTTGTATCGAAATGACCGCCTGTTGCTCCTGCGGCATGGGAACGGATAATTGCACTTTCTTTCATCGTATTTGCTTTTTGGGTGATACCAATGCGCAACCGATGGGTGGGAAGGTCCGTGTGTTGAGGGCTGTGTCTCGCCTCAATATTCGCTAAAGGAAGGGTGTTGAGTCCTGTTGTCTGACAAATGTAACAGGAGGAATTACAGGCCACAAATGACTAATAACAGGGTGTTTCAGAATTGAGGGACGACTTGCAGAGCTTGAAAGATCGATGGGCAATTCCCCTCAAATCTGAAATGTTGAGCCAGAATTCCCCTCAAATTTGCAAGTGCAATGATTAGGATATCGGAATTGAAGATGCAATAACGTAAGGATTCCCCCTGACCGCGGGCCTTTGATTTTCAATCTCCAAGCAACCCAGCCAAGCAAAATCGTATATTTAATCCGTCTCAATATTAATTAGTTAAACATGCGAAAAATGGTATTTGTCGCGCTAGTCGCGATGTGCGCCGCCTTTCCAGGAAGGGTGTGTGCTGAAACTTCTCAGACCTCTTTGTTCACAACCGAGAATGTCCAGGCCGGAATTGACGATGTCACTTTGGAATGGATCATTGATCAGGTGGTAGACCTAACAGGATTGACTTATTCCACAGTCCGTAACCAATATGAAGGTGGTACGATGATTATTGAAAAGGTTAACTCCGGGTATGAGGTTACGTTTCAGACATCTGCTGAAGGGGGGTTGGGAATTCTAATTATAGCTGGAGGGATTTAAAGAAATGAAAGGCTATTCGAAGAAGCTTTAATTGAAATCGCTTCGAAGCGGCTCATTTGGGCCATATTCACACCCTTCTGTAGGGATTTCAGCCAAAGTTCAAGGTCAAAAAAGAAAGATGCGGTTTTCTCTTCAGGGATCGCAATTAGCTTGTTGTATGCATTAATCCATTCTTCAACCGCTTGATCGGTAATGGAATCGGGGTTCTTATGGACTTCTTGGCCTATTCTAAGGATTAACCAAGGCAATTCTAAATCCTGCTTTTTCAAAAACCGTTTTGCCGACCGAAAACTTGAGTTTGTATCATCCCCCCTGGTTAGTTTCACAATTACTTTTAATAAATAGGGTTGCCAGGTGATCAGGGGGCGATCTCGCTTTGGTATCTTTCTAATTCGTTCCAAAATCTCCAAGGAATTATCCCAGTGATCAGTTCCCCACGCAATCATTGCTCCGGTGTAGCGAAGAAGTGTCTCATAGTTCCTATCGAAGATTCCTGGGTTTCCCTCCAGAATATCTAACGCGACTTTCGAGAGCTCATATCTCCAAAAACGATCTGCAATCAACAGCGCATTCTTAACCCAGAGACTTTTTTGAAACAAACGATCTTGCTCAGAATCAATTGGAACTGCTCCTAATTTCAGTGTCCAATGGTGAGCCTTTTCATCGTGGCCGGAATCCCCATATAGTTGAATCAAAAAGGAAAGGTCTTGCAGCCATAGCCCATTGGGAATCCCCTTACCCTCAAACTCATTGATCAAAGTTTCTTGGTTTTGAATTGAGGCTAGAGAGTCACCCGTAAACCATAAAGCTCTTGATTTTACCCTTTCACTTCGAAATCGCTGATTAGTCGTAAAGGTGGGGATTTCGCTTATTCTGGACAATATCCCTTCCCCCAGAAATTTCCACTCCGAAGGATCTCTATGAATAAAACTTTTTAGCCTTTTGTACAGATCAGAAAGTTCTAAGTCAGCATCACATGCCGCCCTTGTCTTATCGAGTAATTGGGGGCTGATGTTCTCAATAACAGATAGACTATAAATTTCATTCAACTCCTGATTCAACCTTAGAAGTATTAATATGCCCCAATGGTCTTCACTCGCTTGGTGGATTTTTAAAATTCTCTGTGCTGTTCTTCGAGCCAGTTCTATTGCATTATACTCAACAGCAACTCTAATAAACCGAGTATTCGGTATCTCGGCCAATGGCTCGGACAAGGCCAAAATAATTTTCTCTAACAGTAATTCCTTATTTTGATAAAAAGTGGTCGGGTCTACTAATTCATTTCCACGTATCTGATTTTCTGAATCTTCATCCCAATTCTTCAGTTCCGACAACCTTTTGTAGAGCAATAAGTAATGCGGGTTTTGAGATCCCTTAGTGCTTTCCAGAAAACGAGAAACCTTCCCTTTCTGATCTTTGGAAAGGTTGATAATAAGATCATATAGTTGCTTCGGTTTCAAATACGATATAGAATAATCATTTTCTTGGAGAATCCCGAATGTTGGGCATGCAGTCTTCTATCAAAAACCCCATCCTTCCCAAAAGTGGTTTTTCCCTTCTCCATCCTCCTCCTACTTTCGTAAGGCAATCCAAAAGGTGGAAAGGACCAGACTTCAAACCTTCGCTAATTGATATTGAGACAAAGTGTTGAGTCCACTCGGTTTGCACACTGGCCAAAACCAACCAATAGGCCAGTGGATGAAGAACCACATTAGAGTTCACGTTCTTTTTCAGACCTCTCCTGGTCTGAAGCTTCGTTGTGTGTTGTTACCGATGGTGCATTTACGGTGACGCATATTTAAAACCAGAAGATCAAAACATTGACGGACATACTCCCTGCATCCCTGAATAGGGATTCGACCGGAATTTAAGAGACAACCCGCTGTTTGTCGTAAGTGATCCTATTCTCCCAGGATCGTTCAAGGAGGACGGGGCTGCATTTGGAAGTCGTCCCTACCAGGTGGACCGCAGTTCCCGCCTCCGCTTTTATGGTCTGATCAATTTGTGCATTATGATTCCCCAATGGTTATTGTGGGCTGTATGGCCCTTGCTTGTTTATTGCTCTGTTTCGGCTCAGAATTCGCCCTTTCCTAGCATTGTAGACTATGGAGGTGGAGGTTTGGATTCAGCTTATTCTATGAGCGATTCCACATTCTGTAAAGGATCGGTTGCTATGCTTCGTGGTTTGGACCTTGCAAGCACCGGAACTGGTGACACTTTCGATTCTCTGGTTGTACGCATAGATACTTTCCCTTGTCAGATTGTACGACTGGATACTTCAGCCAATCCGTCTGTAGATACCCTGATCTTTCAAATCCCTGATAGATTTGTGGGTGATACTTGTCTTCCGCTCTATCTGATCAAATACATCTCCAATTCCTTTGGTCAATTCCCCTATCTCACAGTCGATACAATATGCCTGACTGGAGATTTTGTAGATATCACTTATCCTGATTCACGCTTTTGCCTTGGGGATAGCAATCCCCTTCCTTCGATCTTCACCACTACTGATACATTGGGGAGCTTCTGTTGCTACACTGCGACTCCCGGCTTCTTGGTCCAGCCCAATGGAGAAATATTGCTCCATCCCGGTGCAGTTGGTTCCGGTCAATCCTTCCTCTATACTACCACTCATGCAGTCTGTCCAGATACTTACTCTTTCCAGGTGGACATCCTGCCCATGACAAATGCAGTGGCGAGATATTCAGGTGGAAATTCAGCGAGTTACTGCCCATCAGGGTATGTACTCGCTGATACCGGAACCCTGTTTCCAATTGGAGGGCAATTCATCTGTTCGGATTCAAATTTGGTCCTGATAGATGATTCACTGGGACTGATTGATCTGGGTACTAGTCCTCCGGGAGTTTACCAATTGGAATATGGGGTGGCCGATCCATGTGTTGATTCAGCACAGATTACGATTGAAATCCTGGCACAGGACAGTGTTTTGGTTGGATACCCTATTCCCTATCAAGGGCCATTTCAACACATCTGCCCTAATCAATCTCCGATTGCTCCGCTTTTCATGAGTGGTCAATCAGGAGGCAACTTTGTAGCCCTTCCAAATTCTCTGGTGTTGGATTCAAATGGAGTCATTGACCCTGCCTTGAGTCAACCGGGAAACTACACAGTGATATATGTCAGTCCGGGAGTCTGCCCGGATACAGCAACCGTAGCTCTGAATCTGAGTATCGACACCTTGCCCGATGCTTCATTTGTCATTCTGCCAGAGGAAATATGCGATAGAGATTCGGTGCTGTTGGTGGATTCGGTTAATGTGCAGGGCGTTTTCCAGGTGTTGGACCAGGGAATAGTGATCTATGCCGATTCTCAGCCTTTGATCCCGATTTCGGGAACCCTTGCTTCAAACCGAACCTATCTGATCCAGCACATCGTTTCGGATGTGTTTTGCTCCGATACTGCCTATGATTACCTATCGGTCATAGAATCAGGGAATGCAAACTTCGCTTATGCCCCTGATTTCTACTGCCTCGGAGATCCCAACCCGACCCCGCTCATCTTTGGAGATGGAGGCGGCATCTTTCAAGCCTTGTCAGCTAATACCGTAGTTGACAGCATCGGTCGAATCGATATCATTGCCAGCGGTCCGGGAATCCATTTCATTCAATACACTAGCCCCGGAACCTGTCCTGATTCTCTTATCGATACCGTACAGATCAACAATTCAGTGAACGCCTTTTTCACCTACCCCGCCTCGCAGTTCTGTAAAACTGATAGCCCCCCACTTCCCACAGTCACTTCAAACGGAGGATTCTTTTCGACCTCCGATCCCGGTTTGGTTCTTGACTCAACTTCGGGCTTGATCGACCTTCAAGGGTCCATCCCCGGATTCTATGAAGTGTCATATAGCTTCATAGGTAGTTGCCAAACCAGTTATTCGACCAACGTTCTGATCCTTGACTTTCCGGGAACCCCTACCTTGACGTATCCTGCGGATTCTTTTTGCCGGGAGGTTTCGCCTCCATTACCCCAACTTGGTACTGACTCTTCAGGGGCTTATCTCGGCTCCGCCGGAGTCGTCTTTCTGAACCCAATCACAGGAGCATTGGACCTTTCATTGATGCAATCAGGTGGACCCTACACCGTGAAATACGACATTGCCAATCCATGTGCCATTGATCCGGTTGACTCGTTTTTCATCCTTGAGGCTCCCTTCCTCGACTTCTCCTATCAGATAGATGAAGTCTGTCAGGATCAAGGACCAATAGCTCCTGATATCCTCCTACAACCAACTGCGGGAATTAGCTTCAGTGCATCAACAGATCTAGCCATTTCCCCCAATGGAACCGTCATCCCTAGCCAGAGTCAAGCCGGAACATTTACAGTCCTCAGCCAAACGGACAGCTATTGTCCGGCCATTGATTCAGCCAGTATCACCATTCACCCTCTACCTCAATCAGCAACCCTCAAGGTCTTGCCAGATACGAGCATCTGCACAGGTGAAGAAATCAGTGCCATATTAACCGCCATCGATGGAGTCAGCTTTCGGTTTCTATTGAACGGATACCTTCTTGACTCCACCTTCTTCCGCATTGACCTGGACAGTCTTTCTCATGGAGATCAATTGACCGGGATCATAGAGAATGTATTTGGGTGCACAGATTCCATCACTCAGACGATTTCCGTTCTGGATCGTCCTCATCTCAGCATAGAGCCTCCCGCTGGAACGATCCTCGAATCGGGATTACAATCGTTGACTCTTGAATCAGACTTAGACCGAACAATGGTCAATTGGTCCTTATCGAATCGATTGGAACAGATCGGAACCGGAATGCTTGAACTGTTCAGTTCTGGAATAGGAACCTCGATGCCCATTACTGGCGAAGCCTTCAGTCTTGATCCGGCACGTTATCAATTCCTCGCAGTACCGACGACCGAGGGCTGCCAGGGAGATACGCTGAAAGCGACTTACCTCTTTCTCGAAGCACCCTTTTTCATTCCAGAAGTCATCACCCCAAACGGAGATGGAAAGAACGATCTGTGGCAGGTGCTATGGCGGGATCAGATCAATCCCAACCAATTCGAGGTTCTTGTCTTTAACCGGGCCGGAGGTGAAGTTCACCGCATGGGCGCTACCTCAAGCTGGGACGGTGGAACGGTTCCCGATGGTGTCTACTGGTGGTTGGTCAGAGATCAGCAAGGTCAGGAACTGCAAAAAGGCGGCTTAACCATTCGTCGGAAATGAAAACGCCTAAGATCCACGATGGAGAAAGGGTACGCAGCCAAATGGCAAAAGAGGCTAAATCTCAGGTTGCACTGGCCAATCACCTTGGCGTTTCTCCGAGTACTCTTTCCCGAATGCTAAACGAAGCCTCTTGGCGAACCGATTATCTGACCAAAGCGGGAAATTTCCTCGGTGTCAATTTCTTCTCCGTCTATTCTGATCCCGGCAAATCCAATGGCCCAATCCTTGGGATTTTGGTTGATCCAGCCGCCCTCAAAGACCCTGAGATCTTTCAGAAGGCAAGAGAGCAATTGAGAGAGGATGATCAGGTTTGATCTTCATGTTCTGTTCTCTCTTTCTGATTTGAGCTATCTGGTTTTCCATTCTGAAGACTGACATCGGCTTTCCTGGCTTTTCGTTCCTCTCGACGACGTTCCTGGCGACTTAGCTTTGGTTCAGATTCTGGTTTCAGGTCTTGATCCATGGTTTCGGTTTTTCCCTGCATCTCTGTAACCGATTCAGTTCCTTCTTGATCAGAAGATACGTTTTGGGTTTCCATCTCAGCTTCTCTTGTTATCTCCTCCTGCTTTGATTCTTGTACTTGATCTGAAAATGGACGTTCAGTTTCAATCTCAGCTTCTCTAGCAATCTCTTCCTGCTTGGATTCTTGAAAAGGATTCTGATAAGGCATTGGTTCCGGCTTAGGTTGGCTCTCTTGCTGGATGATATTCAGAATCCGTTCGGTCAATATCTGATTCTCTGCCCGAACTTCCATCACCAATTGAGCTTTCTTGATCAGAATAGATACCCCCGCAATTAGCAACTGGTGTTCAGGAGAAAGAACTTTTTGGCGAGCTTTCAGAACTTGAGCCAGAAGAGGACGGAGCATAGCTTTGTCTCCTTCGTCCAAAATCAGTCGTTTGATATTTCTCTGATTCTGTTCGTCTATCACTTGGACGAGCTCTTCATATTCCAGAAAAGAAGCATCGGTCTTGATCTTGATAAAGAACCCGCCTCCGACTTCGATGATATTGTTCGCTGCTCCGAGAATGACATCCGCCATCATCATCGCATGTCCATTGTCCACCTCTTTTGCGGGCTCTTCTTGTCTTGGAGGATCTTCGAAGTGCTTCTCTGCTACCGGATAACTGAGTGGACTTTCTTCAGGGGGCAATGAATCTTGATAATGAATATCTTCGGGATTCATCTTGAGAGCTTCAATGATTTCGTCTTGAACATTGTTGTTGGTGTTCATCTGAGTGTTTTTAATTTTCTGCCACCCTCCACAGGCAACGTGCCTGGATTGCTGGCTGGTGAAAATTCACTCATTACGCTGTGTTTTTACAGCATTCCTATTCTCCCCCGGAGACACGATCTATCCCTATTGGCTCCGATCATCAATTTTTGGGGTTTACCCCAGAGAATCAAAACGCTTTTGTAAAGAGACACATTACCCTGTCAAGATCGTGTAGGGATGCTGAAAGAATGTGGAACATTGCGGAGAAAGGTGTCGCAATCGGATTTAGTACAATCGAACTAACTGCTTGTATCGTCATGAAAAACCGTCCTGATATAGCTTGTCATTTTCCCAAAGCCACTTCCAATTGAATGACATAGATTTTCCTTTTTAACCATAATTGGTATCGATTAACCATTTTTGAAAAGCTAATCAGTTCTCAATCAGATATTGCCCCTTATATGCAATATCAACCCACTCCCCACCAGTACAAGCCACAACTCCCCAAGCCATCAGCAAAGGGCTATTCTGATCGATCCCTGAGCAAACAGAAGTCAAATCCCCACCAACCACATGCACTCATTCTCTGGGTGTATCACCCCAAAATCGTCAAACAGAGCCCCCAAGGTCCGATTAGAACAATCCGATTCTCCCCCCGGAGAAATCCGAGAGACCGATTAGACCTGGTTTCAAATCAACTTTGAGCATCGCCAAATCAAGGGCGCAATACAAAAACCTAAAAGCAAAGAGAAGATGACAGAAGCCGAAGACAAAATCCTATCACTGCTCAAGAGGAAAAATTTGACCAAGCTCGAAGTGTTCCTCAGCCAAGGGAGCATCAATCGGGTCCAGGGAACAGAATACCACTCTCCTGAGAAAAACATGCAAGAACTCAAACCCGGATTCAAATACCAGGAAATAACTCTGATCCATGAAAACGGGAAGGCCCGAAAGATCCGGCGACTCTTCAAAGTGAAATTCTGATTCATAATCACGGAGAGCCCCTCAGCACCTCCAACCACAGATTCGCAAATTGGAAAGCCCTACCCGCGATCAAACATCCGAATCATGGGAGCAACACACCTAAATCAATTCAAACGCAACCCAGAGGCCGATTTAGCGTACAATTCACCAAGTCCTGAGTGGAGTTCTGAGCAAAAAGCAAAAGACTTCGCAAGAAGGCTCCGAAAAGTAGAGAAATTCAAAAACCTGTCCGATGATCAGATCGAAGAAATCCGCTACTCTCTACGCCTGTTCTCAATCCTGACTTACCAATCCCTATCAAAATACATTCCCGATGAGTAAAAACGATCTCAGTCTGTTTCGTCAATTCGCCAAGAGCGATGGAGTGACCAAAAATGTCCAGGTCAAGAACAGCGTCATCTATACCCGTGTCTCTTCGAAGGAGCAGGCTGATAACAACAACAGCCTTCCGACTCAGATGAGACGATGTACTGAGTATTGTGAGCGGAAGGGATACAACCACATCGGGGAATTTGGAGGAACCTACGAGTCGGCCAAGTCAGATGAGCGGAAGGAATTCCAACGGATGATGAGCTTCGTCAAGAAGTCAAAGCGCAGAGTCCATGTGATTGTCGTCTATAACTTCGACCGCTTCTCCCGGTCCGGTGCCAATGCCATCTACATTGCCAGCGAACTGAACAAGAGAGGGATTGCGATAGAGTCCATTACCCAACCAACTGAGGCATTCACCCCAGGAGGGGAATTGCAACGAAATATCTATTTCTCATTCAGCCAGTACGACAACTCTACCAGAAGGCAGAGAATGATCGACGGAGTACGGGAAGCTCTGGAGGATGGCAAGTGGCCGACAAGGCCACCTTATGGATACTCAGCCATCACCAAAGACGGACAGCGGAGCATCATCATCAATGAAAAAGGGATGATTCTGAAAAAAGCCTTCAAGTGGAAGCTGCAAGGCAAGTTGGAGAACACAGAAATCACCAAAAAGCTCCGAGCTCTTGGCTGTTCCATGTATCCACAGAAGCTAAAGAAGATCTTTCAGAATCCTTTCTATTGTGGGCTGATGGCTCACCGAGCATTGGAAGGAAGGGTTGTCAAAGGCAATCACCCTCCAATGATCTCCCAACCCAACTTCCTCAAGTTGAATGGTGAACTCAACTATTCTCAGAACAGAGGAAAGGTAGCCGGGAAGGAATACCCGAATACCCCACTTAGAAACCTGATCTATTGTGACAAATGCGGAAAGCTGCTGACCGCCTATTCCAGAACGAAGAAATCAAAGAAGCTAAAGACAGAGAATCGGAAAGCTGAATATCAATATGCAACTCCATACCATTATTATAAGTGTCCCACCTCTGGCTGCAAGGTCAATGTCAACGCCAAGGGATTGCATGAGGAATTCCTGAACATTCTCGGATCATTGAAGCTACACGAAGAGTTGATACCCTTTGCCAGGGAATCCGCCTTGGATACATACGAGGAAATCAACAAAGGAAGTCTGGAAGAAATTACTGAACTGAAAAAACGGTTGAAGGCGGTCGATGCAGAAATAGATGAATTGGATGAGCGCCTATACAAGAAGGAAATTCCCATGAAAATCTACGACAAATACAATTCTCAGTTTGAAGAGGATAAGTTCATAATTCTGGACCAATTGGAAAAGTCGTCTAATAAAATTTCGAACCCCCAGGATTATATAGAGAAAAGCCTCGAAATCGCCTCAAACATGCATGTATTGTGGGAAAAGCACCCTTACCGGGATCAGCAGCGACTACAGAAAATGGTGTTTCCAAGGGGTCTGCATTTTTCCGGCCAAAACCGCAAATTTCGAACCCCCGCACCAAATCGCGTAATCGACCAATACGCACAACTAACCAAGAAAATAGGGCAAAAAAAGAAGGGATTTACCGATGTTGAATCAGGTAAATCCCCTTCTGCGGAGGCTGAGGGATTCGAACCCCCGGTCCGCGTGAACGGACTTCGGTTTTCAAGACCGACGCATTCGACCACTCTGCCAAACCTCCGGTGCAAATTTACACCAGTTGTTAATATTTCAATGGGTTCTGGTAGAAAAAATTCCAAGTTCCTCATTTACAGGGTGAAAAAAATCACTTCAGGGAGCAGAAAGTCCTCATTCCTTCGAAATAAGAGAATCCCGAAAAACCCTTTATCTTCGCATTGGAGAGGTGCCAGAGTGGTCGAATGGGCCGCACTCGAAATGCGGTGTACCTTAGGGTACCGCGGGTTCGAATCCCGCTCTCTCCGCAATAATCTGTTTTCAGGGACGTATTTATGGGCAAAAAACTAGAGCACGCTACCAACCTTTACATGCACGGGATACGCGATGGCCATCCCCGCGAAGCCGTTGAAATGTACACCGGTGACCGCTATACCCAGCACAGCACTGGGGTCAAGGATGGGAAGGACGGATTTGTAGAATTCTTCACCGAATTTCTGAAGCGTTGTCCGGACCGGGATATACAGATCATCCGGGGCTGGGAAGATGGGCCTTATGTATTCCTGCACGTTTACCAAAATATCAACCAAGGTGAACGGGAATGGCAAACCACGGATTTCTTTCTGACCGATGAAAACGACAAAATTATTGAGCACTGGGATGTCATTTCTCTCTATGGGCCGGCCACGCCTTCCGGGCATACTACCCTGGATGGGCCAACGGAGGTTGTAGACCTGGAGCAAACCGAAACCAATAAGCAGGTAGTCCGCGAGATGATTGAAACCGTATTGATGTTGGGCGGAAACCCTGAAAGGGTAGGTGAATTTATTGCAGAAGAATACATTCAACACAACAAGGAAATTCCCGATGGCCTCTCCCCTTTCAAAGCCTTGTTGCTTTCATCGGAACGCCCCTTGTTTTACGAAGAGATTGTCTTGCTGGTAGGGAAAGGAAATTTTGTCGCCACCTTGTGCAAGGCAAACTTTGGTCCCCAGGCCTATGCCCAGGTCGATGTGTTCCGCCTTGAGCATGGCAAAATCGTCGAGCACTGGGACAATGCGGAAAAGGTCCCGGAAGTTTCGGTAAATTCAGGTAAGTTCTAAAAGCAAAAGCACCATTTCCAACCCCCGAATGAAATACTGCTCCCTCTTTTTAATCCTGGTCATCTTTCTGTCCGCCTGCAAAAAAGAGGAGATAGCTGTCCCTTATGCGGTGAGTGGGCAGGTGACCAATGGCTTTGGGATCGGCATGGAAGGAGTCAATATTTTAGTAAATGGCTCAGAGACAACGGTGACGAATGAGCAAGGAAATTGGGCACTGGCGGATTTAAGCGGGCAGAACACCATCAGCGCGAACCTTCCCGGATATACTTTCGATCCTGCCAGCCTCCAAGTAGACCGGTACTATGATGATTTGATATTCACCGCTACCCATACCCCAACCCAAAATGAAACCCTAGTCTTCAATTGGTTCGACCGGCAGCAGTTGCCCAATGGCTTGCTGGAGAGCTCTGAGGATGGCAATTTCGTTTCCCTGTATGACAATGCGCTTGCGGCCATGGTTTTTATGCTCAAGGGAGATTACTCCAAAGCGGAAAAGATATTTGACTTCTTTAATGCCCGGATCAATAGTGAATTGTTGAGCGGAAATGGGGGCTTCTCCCAATTCAGGGACCGGAACGGAGTTCCCGGTAACCACCGCTGGATGGGTGACAATGCCTGGCTGCTGATTGCGCTGAACAATTACAAAGCGTCGACGGGCAGTACGACCTATGATGCACTGGCAACCGGGATCAGCAATTGGTTGCTGGGACTGCAAGACAGCGATGGAGGTTTGTTCGCAGGGTATGGAACTGACAATACGCTGCTGACCTACAAGGTGACCGAGGGAAATATTGATGCCTTTAATGCGATCGAAGGCTATGGGGTGTTTCACCAGCAGTTGCTTCAGTTTTTGGAAAATGACCGCTGGGACCCTGCCGATAAGAATCTGATGGCCTGGCCGGGGAATCCGCCCTATAAGTATGCCCTGGACAACCAATCCTGGAGCTATTGTATATTCGAAGACTACCCTGTCTCAGCCTTGCATTCTGCATCCCGGTTTTTGACCACCCAAACAGCGACCATTAACGGAGCCACGATTACCGGCTATGACATCGACGAGGATCAGGATGCGGTATTTCTGGAAGGAACCGGACAGATGGCCCTTGCTTTCAAAATCGCCGGCCTTGAGAGCGAAGCAGATTTGTACCTGAATGAAATGGAGAAGGTATTGGTGCAAAGCCCAAGCTCAGCGCTTGCCTTCGGCTTCCCATACTCCTCAAATATTGGAACCGGATATGGTAGCGATCCTTTGTGGTCGGGTGCGGATACCAATATCGCGCTGTCCGGAGGGGCCTGGTATATCTTTGCCAGCTATGGATTTAACCCCTTTGCGGTGGGACGTGAGAAAAATGTTCCGTTGGCGGATCGGTTTTGGATGGATTGATTGATTGACGGATTAATCCCAGATTCAGTTTCAATCCCAGATTCAGTTTCAATCCCAGATTCAATTCCAATTCCAATTCCAATTCAAAGCGCAATTTCTAAACGAAGGACCTCATTTCAACGAATAACCTCATTCTCCCATCACCGTCCCTACCAATCGCCTCCCTCCTCCCCGGTTTCGAAATTCACATAAATAGATGCCTTGCCAGGTTCCCAGATTCAATCGGCCATTGGTGATGGGAATGGTAACCGAACTCCCGCTCAATACTGATTTTACATGGGCGGGCATATCGTCTGAGCCTTCAAAAGTATGGGTATAATCCGGCTGGTCCTCCGGGACCAGGCGATTGAAAATCGTCTCAAAATCCACCCGGACGCTCGGATCCGCATTTTCGTTGATACAGAGGCCGGCGCTGGTGTGGAGGATAAACAGGTGATAAATGCCCGTCTGGGGAAGCTTGGGTAAGTGAGCGAGGACTTCTGCTGTGACCAAGTGAAATCCTCTTGGATAGGGCTTGAGTGAAAATTCGATCTGCTGGACCATGCACAAAGATAAGCGATGTAAAAAACAAGTTTGCCTGAAAAGATATCAAGCCAAAGCAACCATTTTACCAAAGCGGACATCAAACAAGAAACGAATCACCATGAAATTAATCAGAATAACCACTTTCCTCCTCCTTCTCTCCGCTTTTCCCTTCCTTTCGAAAGCGCAGATCTCTGTCGGCATCAAAGGAGGCTACACCACCGCTTGGGAATTTTACAACACCAATTTGCCGGAAGGGGCAGACATTAGCGTAGATGGTTTCAATGTCTCAGCCATGATCTACAAACCCTTGGGAAAGCACCTGCAAATCGGCATCGAACCTGGCTATGTACAGCGGGGCGCCGCTTGCATCCCCGGATGGCAACCGATCTTCGCGGCGGATACAAGGCTATTGCTCAATTATGTGGAGGCTCCCGTTATGTTGTCCGGTAAAATCCCTTTGTTAAATGGACGCATGGAAATTTTCGGGAAGGTGGGGTATGGATTCTCCAGGCTGGTAAGGGCGTATCAGCAGAATACCCTTACGGATTGGGAGAATCCAGAGCCTAAAAGCAGAATTCCCCTGAATGGGTTCAATGGACTCAATGAATGGGATCATGGGGTCTATACTGGTGCGGGCATTGGCATGAAGGCCGGCCCCGGAAAACTTACCCTGGAAGTCAACCACTACCTGGGACTGAGGGATGCCACTGAAGGGGCTACCTCGAAAAACCGGAGTCTCAATTTCAATGTAGGTTACAGCATTTCCCTTTTTTCAAAGAAAGTTAAGCCTCTTCCAGTCTTAATCGACTAGCCCAACATTCTGGGTCGAGATACAAGTTCCTAAAGTAATTTAGCCCAACATTCCGGGCTGATAGCCCTATACAAGCACCTAACTAAATGGGGCGGTTCAATTGAACCGCCCCATTGTAGCATACATATAAGAGAAAATTTGATAGGGCTTTTTGGGGGGACGAACCTTGAGGCTCATCTCGCATGAAAACCAATCCGGATCAGTAGGTAAGGATCAGATGAACACGCCACGCGACTGATTCACGGTTCGCTGATTGATGGTCAATGAACCGCGTATGATGTACTCTGAGATAATGTCGCCAATCGAATTGCAACCCAGGGAGGAATCGGGATCGAGGTCAATGGTCACGATCTTTTCGGACAAGGCCCAACTTACAGCCTTTCTTATCAATTCGCTTTCCTCGTCCCAACCGAAATGGTCGAGCATCATGGCAGCCGCCAGAATGGTAGCTTTGGGGTTGGCAATGTCTTTGCCCTTGGCTTGGGGGTAAGAACCGTGGATGGGCTCAAAAAGCCCGGTTTTGGCTCCGATGGAGGCAGAAGGTAGCATCCCGATCGATCCGGTAATCACACTGGCGAGATCTGAGAGGATGTCGCCAAACATATTGCTGGTCAGGACCACGTCGAAGAACCCGGGATTGCGGACGATCTGCATGGCTGCATTGTCCACAAACATGAAGTCGAGTGCTACCCCAGGGTAGTCTTTGCCAATACGGGTGACTTCACGGCGCCAGAGACGGGAAGTTTCCAGGACATTGGCCTTATCGACCAGGGTCAGGTGACCGGAACGCTTCATGGCCATTTGGAAGGCGCCATGTGCAATCGCTTCAATCTGATCCACGGTGTAACCGCAAACATCTGAGGCGGAACGGCCATCCTCACTCAACCACTTCTCGCCGAAGTAAATCCCGCCAATCAATTCGCGGTAGATGACAAAGTCGGCATGTTGCACGATCTCCAGCTTCAATGGAGAGAATTCCGCGATCTCTTTGTAGGTTTTGATGGGGCGTACATTGGTATGCAAGCCGAGGTATTTCCGCAGTTTCAGCAAGCCTTGCTCCGGGCGAACCTTTGCCGATGGATCGTTGTCGTATTTGGGATCGCCAATCGCCCCCATCAGGATCGCATCACTTTCCGCACAAATCTCCAATCCTTCATCTGTGATCGGCACGCCAAACTTATCGATGGCGCAGGCTCCCATATCCACTTCCGTGAACTGAAAATTATGGTTGAACCTGCTGCCGATGGCATCCAGTACCTTAAGTGCCTGGTTGATGATTTCAGGACCGATTCCGTCCCCTTTGATGATCGCGATCTGCTTTTTCATAATGGATGAGTTGTTGCGAAAGCGGCTATTTCTGCACGCATATTGACCAGGTATTCCGTCTCGGTAGTTCCTTCGATCAGGAAAGTTTTCTTGAGCGGATCGATCTGGAAATGTTTTATAAATGAGAAATCAGGGGTGCCGATGCGAAGTTCCTGCTGGGGCAAATCAATCGTGATCTTCCCCTCCCGGTTCCCGTTCACAAATGCCATCAGGGTCTGGAGTTCTGCCGGTGTCACTTCTATGGGAAGGATGCCATTGTTCAGGGCGTTTCCTTTGAAGATGTCAGCAAACTGGCTTGATACCACCGCTTTGATTCCATAGTCAGCCAGGGCCCAGGCGGCGTGTTCCCGGCTGGAGCCACAACCAAAATTGTTTCCAGCGATCAGTACAGCACTCCTGGCGGCGAACTGGTTAAAGGCAAAATCAGGATTGGGCGTTCCATCGGAATGGTAACGCCAATTGTGAAAGAGGTTTTTACCGAACCCTTCCCGGCTGGTCGCCTTCAGAAATTTTGCCGGGATAATCTGGTCGGTGTCGATGTTGTCGATGTCGAGGACGATTCCGGTTGATATGATTTTTTCCATGGAAAGTTTCTATTAGATTTTCGGCAGACTGGAAACCTCGGCAACAACCTGATTCAGAATCTTCCTTGGATCGACAATCGCTCCTTCGATGGCGCTAGCTGCTGCGGTCAATGGACTTGCCAAAACCGTTCGCGCTCCATCACCTTGTCTGCCTTCAAAGTTGCGGTTGGAAGTGGAGACACAAATCGCACCACTGGGAATTTTATCGTTGTTCATGGCCAGGCAAGCTGAGCAACCCGGCGCCCGAAATTCAAATCCTGCTGCTTCAAAGATATCATTGAGTCCTTCAGCCAAAGCTTGCTTCCTGACTTCATTGGAACCGGGGACCACCCACACGGTGACGTGATTGGCTTTCTTCCGTCCGCGTGCGATCTCGGCTACCTGACGAAGGTCTTCGATCCGGCCATTGGTACAACTGCCGATGAAGACATAATCGATCTTCTTCCCCACCATCAGTTCTTCACTGTCAAAGCCCATATAGGCAAGGCCCTTTGAGCTATTTTTATCCGAAGTGCTGATCTTGCTGTTGATGTTGATGCCTGTGTCTGGTGAAGTTCCGGTAGTCACCATCGGCTGGATTGTACTTGCGTCCAGGGAAACGATGGCGTCAAATTGGGCATCTGCATCCGTATTGAGGGACTTCCAGTATTCGATCTTTTCATCAGTGAGCACCACCCTCGATTGCACATAATCAATGGTAGTCTGATCGATCCCCACCAGTCCACCCCGTGCACCCATTTCGATGCTCATATTGCAGACGGTCATGCGCTCCTCCATAGACATGGCTTCGAATACACTACCCGCAAATTCTACAAAATGACCGGTCGCACCTTCGGTTCCCATCCGGGAAATGATGTAAAGGATCACATCCTTGGCCATCACGGCCCGTCCCAGTTCACCGTTCACTTCGATCTTCATCCGCTTGGGACGCTCCAGAATCAAGCACTGAGAGGCGAGTACCTGCTCTACCTGCGAGGTTCCTATACCAAAGGCGATCGCTCCGAATGCGCCATGGGTTGAGGTATGGCTGTCTCCACAGACAATGGTCATGCCGGGTTGGGTCAAGCCGATTTCAGGACCAATCACATGCACGATCCCATTTTGCGGATGGCCAATGCCAAACAACTCGATCCCGTGTTCAGCGCAATTGCGGATCAGGGTCTCGACCTGGTTTCGGGACAGATCGTCCTCGATGGGCAGGTGCTGGTCTAAAGTCGGAACATTGTGATCCGCAGTAGCGGAGGTCCGCTCCGGAAACAGCACCTTGATACCGCGCTCGTTGAGTCCTGAAAAAGCCTGGGGGCTGGTTACTTCATGGATATAATGACGGTCAATGAACAAGACATCTACCTGTTTATTGATCGGTTTGACCACATGCTGGTCCCAAATTTTGTCTATAATTGTTTTCCCCATCTCAGATTCCCTTTAGCAGTTCCACCAATTGATCGTTGTTGATATTGGGCTGCTTGTCCGCTGCCTTGATGAACCGGCGGTAAGCCCGCTCCAACTGGTCGTAGTTCAACTCGATATTCATCTTTCGGGCAATGAATTTCAGCGCTGCCCTCCCACTCCTTGCGGTGAGGATGATCTGAGAATCTTCGGCTCCTACATCTCGTGGATGCATGATCTCATAGGTCTCACGGTTCTTGATCACTCCATCCTGGTGGATTCCGGATGAATGCGAGAATGCATTTTCCCCCACGATGGCTTTGTTTCGTTGCACAGGCATTTTCAGTTCACTCTCTACGATTCCTGAGATATGCTTGAGCCTCCGGGAATTGATCCCGGTACGGAACTGGATCTGCTTGTGCTGATTGATGATCATCACCACCTCTTCCAGGGAAGTATTTCCAGCTCGCTCCCCTACCCCATTGATGGTACATTCGACCTGCCGTGCTCCGGCGCAGATACCGGCGACACTGTTGGCGGTCGCCAGCCCAAGGTCGTTGTGGCAATGGGTGGACAGAATGGCCTGGTCCATATTGGGCACATTCGCCATCAGATAGGCGATTTTTTCACCGTATTGCTGGGGAAGGCAGTAACCGGTTGTGTCAGGAATGTTGATGATGGTCGCGCCGGCGCGAATCATTTGCTCTACCACCTTGGCGAGAAATGCGTTTTCGGTACGTCCGGCATCTTCCGCATAGAATTCCACTTCTGCACAGAG
This sequence comes from uncultured Bacteroidia bacterium, assembly GCA_964352215.1. GTDB lineage: Bacteria > Bacteroidota > Bacteroidia > J057 > JADKCL01 > CAWUKT01. Next base: position 40,120 of record CAYGRE010000031.1, on the reverse strand, counting down.
GTTCCGTGCCTTCTTTACCGCAGCTACCCCGCGCTCGATAATTTTTTCCGGAGTAGAATTCAGTTTCTGGTAAATATGGAATTCTGAAGTGCCGATCCCGGTATGGATTCTTGGATTCTTTGCGTATCTAAGGGCTTCTGCAGCTACTTCAATGTCCTTTTCCACCGCACGGCTGAGTCCACAAATGGTTACCTCACCGATCGCTTTGGAAATAGCTGAAACCGCTTCAAAATCACCGGGACTGGAAACCGGAAATCCTGCCTCGATCACATCAACCCCCAGTTCCTCCAATTCCTTGGCGATCTCGATCTTTTGTCTTACGTTGAGCTGACAGCCTGGGACTTGTTCCCCATCTCTCAGCGTAGTATCAAATATCTGAATTCGCTCTTCCATACCGTAACAATTCTTACTATGTTAGGCTCAAATTTAGAAGGATGTGAGGGCGTACTGAAACCAAAATACCAGTCCGGTTTTTGCCTCCAAATAGCCAAGCCTGCCTTTAAACCACTCATAGGCAGCTGATTAAATCAGTTGGGATTCACATGTCCAAACACAATCCAGATCGGCTCCAACTCCTCATCCAATCCTTGTCCAAGGCGGAGAAAAGGCACTTCAAATTGTATGCCCGGAGAACCTTTGGGGACAAAAACCTGAAATTTCTGACCTTATTCGACCTGTTAGACAAAGATCACACTGCCGACCATAAGAAGATCGAGCGGAAATTACCCGGAACAAAAGGAAGTGCATTGTCCAATTTGAAGGCTCATTTATATGACCAGTTGCTGATCAGTTTACGCCTCCTGCACCACAACGCTACCGCCATCCGCATCCACGAATTGATCAGTTTTGCCCACGTACTCTACAACCGTGGACTCTACTTACAGTGCCTGGAGCAATTGAACCGGGCCAAAGTCCTGGCAACCGAATATGAGGATGACTTGGCACTGTATACCATTCTGGAAATGGAACGCTCCGTAGAGTTGTTCTTCATTACCAAAAGCAGCCCCAACCGGGCAAAAGAGATTGTCGATACCAATGTTCAGATTCGGAATGTGCTCAAGTCGAGGGATCAATGGTCCAATATTGCGCTGCAACTCTACGACTATTACCTCAAATTCGGACACGTCAAGAATAAAAATCAATTCTCCAAGATTAAATCCCTTTTCGGGGAAGCTGTCAAGCATATACAACCCGCTGACAATTCATTGCAGGGCAAGGTCTACCAGTACATGGCTTATACCTGGTACCATTTCATCACCCAGCAATTTTCCTCTTGTTTTAAATATGCTGCGCTCTGGGTCAATATGATGCAGTCCAATCCGGCCCTGATTGAAAAACATCCCATCGTCTACCTGAAAGGATTGCACAATGTGCTTTCTGCCCTTTTCTATTCCAATAAGCCCCGCCCCTTCGGCGAATACCATGCCATGCTCAAGGAATTCATCGAAGAAAAAGAAGATAGTTTTGACCAAAACTTAAAGATCACGGCCCGGATTTACGGGTATATGGCAGGGCTGAATCACCTGTTTCTGAACGGCAACTTCCAGGGAAACGAAGATTACATCAAGCAGGTAAAACACTGGATTTCGAAAAATGACATTTACCTGGATCAGAACCGGCTCCAAGTATTCCAGTATAAGATTGCGTGCCTGCATTTCGGAGGTGAAGACTTTGAAAGTTGCATTCACCACCTGAATAAGATCATCCACGATCCTGAAAATGAAAAGTACCTCAAGCAGGACGTTCAGTGCTTTGCCCGGATCCTTTCCCTGATCGCTCATTATGATGCCGGTGATTATGAAATGGTCGACAATCAATTGAAAAGCACCTACCGGTTTCTGATCAAGTTCGGAGACCTGCAGGAAGTGCAGAAGCTGATCATCTCATTTATCCGCAGATCGGTCAATATGAACCGGGAAGACCTCACCCCTCATTTTATGCAACTCCGATCCCAAATGGAGGAAATCTTTGATGACCCTTATGAGCGGCGGCCGCTCCTGTACCTGGATTTGATCTCCTGGTTGACGAGCAAGATTGACGGGGTGCCGGTTGAAGAGGTTGTAAAGCGGAGACAGGTAAAGGCGGCCAAGGGATAAGGCCTGAGAGGTGAGATAAGGCCTGGGACGTGGGATAATTATTCGGATACGGATGTCTCTCTGGGTTGGTGACTGAAACGAAACAAGCGATTGGTGAAATCCAGTCTCAGGATGCCATGTTTCAGAATATTCTGCCCCAGTACGCCATCGAAGACGAAGATTCCGTCTTTTTCACTGGTCTGCTTGATCCCTTCTGCATAATCCATCTGCACCAGATGGTCACCGAGGATGAATTGGCAGCTGTCCAGTTTATCGAAGCGTACGATTTCTTTACCTCCGGCTCCCCCTTGTACCAAGGGGCCACTACCTTCTGGTTTCCGCCCTAATTTCTGGTAGGCTCGGGGGCGAAAAAAGGTTGTTTGTGATCCAGTATCCAGTTGCAGGTTCAAGACACACCCACCTGGCGTCTGCATGTAGAGAAATGGTTGACAGTACCAACCAAGGTTGCCTAGCTGATTGCCCTGAACCACTGGTTTCCGAATCGTAAGCAAATTGGCAGGCATATTGATGTCCACATCCATTTCCTTGATCAACGGCCAGCCAATGATCCCGTCAATTTTGAGGACTCGAATCCCGAGAAAGCGGAAGGTCAGGTCCTTTTTATCCATCACTACACAGGGGTGGTTATCGGCTCTGAAGGCTCCGATCCGGATGGAATCAAGCAGCGCAGGCTGAGTTTGAACTTTTCTACGGGTACTGGTCCCGATCTCAGCTAAACCTTCATTCAGGTAGGAGATTCCAACCAGCTCGGCCAAATCCGAAGACAAAACCGTCACTGCGGCTCCGGTATCCACCCAAAAATTGTATTTCTTGCCGTTCACCTCTACCTCGACAACGGGACTATGGGTGGTCGATCTGGTGATGGGGATCGAAAAAGTATCCCTTTCGAAAATGAATTTTGGCAATCCATCAGCTTTGGCAAAAGCGGCAGGGAGGATGAGGTCTTCCGGCGAACTGGTAGGGTCCATCCTGGCCAGGGAGTCCAGGTGGGCAAATTGATCCGTCTGCCAGGCCTTGGCCTGGAGCAGATCCATCCAATGGTGGAGGACAAGACTGTCTAAAAGCAAGCCTTGGGATGCAGATGGCAAGGCTTCGGCATCCGGAGCAAATAAGACTTTGATTGCCAGGGCATTCAAGTCTATCTCCGGCTGTGAGAGCGCCATATCTCCGATCTCACTGAACCTCATTTCCCGAAATGCATCATGGAAATTAGCTGGCTTCGGGAGGTCACAGCTCTTCTCCGGGGCCTTCACAGGATAGAAGTGAACCGATGGTCCGGTGGTCGGACTGCAACCGCAAAGCAAAGTGAGCAGGATGCCTGAAAGGATAGATTTCAGGCCCCATACTGGGGTAATATGAGCCGTCATTGCTCCAAAGATATCCAATATCCCGAGGAGTTTCTCATCGGTGACCTAGTATGCCGGGAATCAAATTGGAAATGATTCTAATTCGGATACCCTCAGGCCAGGTTGTTCACTTCCCGAACCGGGAAGAGTATCTTATCATTGCCCGGAACCTTCCGAGATTCACCGTAAACCGTCAGGCTGACAGACTGGTCAGTTTCATTGCGGACCTCTATCCCCTCCTGGGAAACTTTGATTCTGAGCAAGTGACCCCGCCAGCCAATCTTAAAGGAATAGGCCTGCCACTTGGAAGGGAGAAATGGTTGGAACTGCATTTGTTCCTCCCGCACCCGCATACCCGCGAAGCCTTTGACGATGGACATCCAGCTACCGGCCATGGAGGTGATATGGCACCCGTCTTCGGTGTCGTTGTTGTAATCGTCAAGGTCCAGCCGGGCTGTCCTCAGATACATCTCATAAGCCTTGTCGGGACGGCCAATCTTAGCGGCCAGAATGGAATGCACACAAGGAGACAATGAGGATTCGTGAACCGTACGCGGCTCGTAAAAATCATAGTTGCGGCGGTGGGTGTCCATATCGAACTCGTCTTCGAAGAAGTAGAGTCCTTGCAGCACATCAGCCTGCTTGATATAGGGTGAGCGCAGAATCCGGTCCCAGGACCAATTCTGATTCAGGGGCAGGTGTTTTGGGTCAAGGTCAGCCACCAGAGTCTGGTCCTTGTCCATATATCCCTCCTGCTGGAGGAAGATTCCGAGATTTTTCTCCTCGGGGTAGTACATATTGTCGATGATGTGCTGCCATTTGCCTGGCTCCTCCTCCTTGAAGCTGACTTTAGCGAGGATTTCAGCATAGCGTCCGGGATTGGTCTCCTTGACATGGGCCAGCGCTTCAATGGTGTAGCCCAACGTCCAGGTGGCGCACTTATTGGTGTACCAATTGTTGTTGACGTTGTTTTCGTACTCATTGGGACCGGTTACACCCAACATGACGTATTGTTCCTTAGCACCGGACCAGTTGACCCGCTGGGTCCAGAACCTGGCATGGGCGATCAAGACTTCCAATCCGTACTCCGCCAGGTAGGCATCGTCTCCGGTGTAGCGGATATAGTCCTGGATGGCGTAGGCAATGGCTCCGTTTCGGTGGATTTCCTCAAATGTGATCTCCCACTCATTGTGGCATTCTTCACCGTTCATAGTCACCATTGGATACAAGGCGGCGCCATCGGTAAAGCCCAGTTTTTCTGCGTTTTCAATCGCTTTCTTCAGATGCTTGTAGCGATAGCGCAAAAGATTGCGTGACACTTTCTGTTCGGCGGTACTCAGGTAAAAGGGGAGGCAATAGGCCTCGGTATCCCAGTAGGTACTACCGCCATATTTCTCTCCGGTAAACCCTTTGGGACCGATATTGAGGCGTTCATCCTCACCGGTATAGGTTTGGTGAAGCTGGAAAATATTGAAGCGAATCCCTTGCTGGGCCGCCACATCACCCTCAATGACAACATCGCTGTGCTCCCATTTGTAAGCCCAGGCTTGGGCCTGCTCAGAGAGCATTTTAGAAAAACCCTTCTTCACAACTGCTTCTACAACACCTTTGGAGCGGGCCTGCAATTCCTCACGGGGATGGTTTTCGGATACCAGATTGGCAGCGTATTTGTAAAGGCTCAGGGTTTGCCCCTCTCCCACTTTGAGACTCGCCTCCTGCGCTACATATTTTTCTTTGGTCGTGTTGTTCCAACTGACATCGACTTCCTTTCCATCCAGAAGAGCGAAGGTTTGGCTACTGGTACACAAGTCAAATCCGGTCTTCTTGGTACGGACATTGACCCAGGCGACATCTCCGTCAAAGCCTTTGCCAAGTTCATCCCAGAATTTCTCATCGTAGTTCGAATCCTCGTTGACGACATCACCATCCAGAAAAGGACGGAACAGAATGGTCCCGCTGAAATTGAGCGGGGTAATTTTGTATTCAATTGCACCGGCTTCGCTGTCCACCATGCTGCACAAGCGCTTTGCTTCTACCAATATCTGGTTTCCATTGGCCAGGGTTGCCTCAAAGGTCCGGAAGAGATACCCTTCCTTCATATTCAACTCCCGACGAAACTTCTCCACTTTGGCGGTATGCAGATCAAGGGTTTGCCCGTTGATCTCAATTCCGATCCCAATCCAGAAAGTGGCATTCAGCACTTTTGCGAAGTACTCCGGATAACCGTTTTTCCACCATCCCACCCTGGTTTTGTCTGGGTAATAGATTCCAGCGACATAGCTCCCTTTCAGGGTTTCACCGCCATATCCTTCTTCAAAATTGGCGCGTTGCCCCATTTTACCATTGCCCAGACTGAAAACACTTTCTGAGATGGTATGGTATGCTGGGTTAAATCCTTCTTCGATGATCTTCCAGGGATCGTGCTTGAGGTATTCTTTCATTTTACGATGGTTTTGGGAAAAGGTAGGGAATGTGGATCAATTGCAGCAATGGATGGAAATACCAAATGGGCCTGGTGCAGCACCTCTTGGTTTCCGATACCGATTGCGGTCATATTGGCGGCAAGGGCTCCTTGTACACCAGCTATTGCGTCTTCAAAAACGGCGCATTTCTCAGGTGCGATGCCCAGGTCACTGGCCGCGGTGAGAAATACTTCAGGATCTGGCTTGGCCTTTTGAGTTCGGTTACCATCTACAATGGCACCGAAATACTTCATCAAGTCAGTCTGTTCCAATATTGCGGGTGCATTCTTACTTGCAGAAGCAACGGCAATCGCAATCCCTTCCGCGGTCATTTGCTCCAGCAATTGCCGGACACCGGGGAGGACATCGACTGGCTTCATGTGGCGAACCTGCTCTACATACCAGTTGTTCTTCCGTGCCGCCAGTTCCAGCTTTCGCTCCTCATCAAAGGTCAAGCCACCTTTGCCCAGGACGATATCCAAGGCATGCATGCGGCTTACTCCTTTAAGTTCTTCCTCGTCCTCGGCTTTGAGTTCGAAACCCAACTCTTTGGCCAGACGGGACCAGGCGGAGAAATGAAAGACGGCTGTATCTACCAGCACACCGTCCAGGTCGAAAATATATGCTTCTATGTGTTCCAATAATTTACCCATAACAGTATAGATAGTGTCAAATTAACACTTTCCTTGCAAGTCAACAAAAACAGATATGATTTAGTTTCAAGCCCGTATTCAATATAGTCCCAAACATCCAGATTGCGCAGTTCATTAGGGCTATTGCCAAAATTTTTGTTTCTTTACTAATGTGTAAATATGGTCAGTAGAAATGGTTTATACCATCCTGCTTAGGACCAGAATCTGATTGATCTGGCAGGCCATTGCAACCTGGCTTTTGAAGTAAAACGAAGTAAAAAAACCGAATGTCTGAACAAGTTAGAATATTGGAGCCCGCAGCTTTGTGGAATCACTTTGCTGATCTCAATGCTGTACCACGTCCTTCCAAAAAGGAAGAACGGGTCATACAGTTCATGGTTGATTTTGCGAACAACCTTGGACTGGATGTTCTGGTGGATGAAGTCGGCAATGTGATCATTTCGAAACCTGCCACTCCGGGCATGGAAGATCGAGCTCCGATCGTCATGCAGGGTCACTTAGACATGGTCCACCAGAAGAACTCTGATACAGTCTTTGACTTTGAAACCGAAGGTATCCGCATGTACGTAGAGGGTGACTGGATCAAAGCCGAAGGCACAACCCTGGGAGCAGACAATGGTGTCGGTGTAGCCATGATCATGACGGTCCTGGCTTCTAAAGATATCCCTCACCCTCCTCTTCAGGGTCTTTTTACCATCGATGAAGAAACCGGAATGACCGGAGCCATCGGTTTGAAGGGGGGGCTCCTCAATGGAGAGATCATACTGAATCTTGATACCGAGGATGATGACGAATTGACCATCGGTTGTGCAGGAGGGATTGATGTCACCGCTACCGGCGATTACGAAACTGAAGAAGTGCCGGATGGGCATGTTGCCCTCAAAGTGAGTATCACGGGTCTCAAAGGAGGTCACTCCGGAGGGGACATTCATATCGGTCGTGGCAACGCCAACAAGTTGATGAACCGCTTGCTCTCCATGGCCATGGAAGATTTTGAGATTTGCCTGGCCTCTATCGACGGGGGTAGCCTCAGAAATGCAATCCCAAGGGAATCCTTTTCCGTGATCACCGTCCCCGCCGATCAAAAAGATGAATTGGTAGAGGCGATCCATGAATTGGGTGCCGTTTACAAAAATGAATACCGCAGCACCGATCCTGAACTGCAAGTACAGGTTGAGGATAGCCCACTTCCTGAAAACGTAGCTGTAGACTATTTCATGGCTGATTTTATTCTGGCCGTTTACGCCTGCCCCAATGGTGTTTTCCGTATGAGCCCAGACATGCCTGGTCTGACCCAGACCTCCAACAACCTGGCCCGGATTCTCATGAAAGACGGTAAATACAAGGCTTCCTGTCTGACCCGTAGTTCGATCGACACGGAAAAGATGGATTTTGCCGCCAGCGTTTCTGCCAGCTTTGTACTCATAGATGCGGATATCGAATTGGATGGTGAATACCCCGGATGGATTCCCCGTCCGGATGCGCCTATCATCAAGGTCATGTCCAACCTCTACGAAGAACTCTTCGGAAGTTCTGCCAAGGTGTCTGCCACACACGGTGGCCTGGAGTGCGGTATTCTCGGAGCCAACTATCCCGATATGGCTATGATCTCCTTTGGCCCCAACATCCGTGGCCCCCATAGCCCTGATGAGAAATGCCAGATCAGTTCTGTGCAAAAGTCCTGGAAGTACCTATTGGAAACCCTGAAGAGGATTCCAAAAGCTGGCTCCGGCACCTACTGATAATTATCTCAAGGCTCGCTGATGGCAAAGACCCTCATCAATCTCTGGTCCTGTCCACGCAACGTTTCCACGGCATTCATGTACAGTTGGGCACAGCGGCCTGATACACAGGTATGGGACGAGCCTTTGTATGCGCACTATCTGCGGACCAGCGGGGTTTGGCATCCTGCTAAGGATGCGATCCTGAAGGATATGGAACAGGATGGGGAGAAAGTGGTACGCGACCTGATTCTCAAAGGAGGAAGCAAACCAGTGGCTTTCTACAAACAGATGACCCACCACTTGTATGAACTGGATGATTCATTTATAGGCAAGACGAAGAATATCCTTTTTATCCGTGATTCAGATGAGATCCTGGCATCCTACAGCCAGGTCATTGATGAACCGACCCTGCAAGACATCGGCCTTAAGGCCCAGTACGAACTCTGGCAAAAGTGGGCTGACAAAGGGCATATCCATGCCATCCTCGACAGCAAATACCTCCTGATGAATCCAGAGGGAGTTTTGCGTCAACTATGTAGGGCCTTGGAGATACCCTATTTTGCAGAAATGTTGAGTTGGGAACCCGGACCGAGACCGGAAGACGGAATTTGGGCAGCTCATTGGTATGCAAATGTGCATCGCTCTACCGGGTTCCTCCCCTATTCTCCCAAAGAAATCCAGCTCCCCGAAGCTTTGCTCCCCCTTTCAGCCGAAGCAAAACCCTATTACGAATCTCTCAGTCAACAATCTATCCGATAATGCTGCAAAAATACGATTCCCGCAACGATGACATCCAGGTTTGGGTAGGAGACCGTCTCTGGCCCCGGGCCGAAGCAAAAGTCTCTGTCTTTGACAGTATCGTTCAAGGTGGCGATGGGGTCTGGGAAGGCTTGCGTGTCTACCCACAGGGAATATTTTCTCTGGACCGCCATCTCGACCGCATGTATGACTCCGCTCATTCCCTCGCCTTTGCAGGGATTCCTGAGCGTTCCTGGGTCAAAGATGCTATTTTCCAGACCTTGGAAGCCAATGGGATGCGACAGGATACCCATATCCGTATTACCCTTACCAGAGGCACCAAGATCACTTCCGGCATGGACCCACGGCTGAATCAATTTGGCTGCTGCCTGATTGTACTTGCGGAATGGAAGCCACCAGTCTATGACAAGAGCGGGATCACCCTCTGTACATCTTCCATCCAGCGGAACAGTCCCCGCCATCTGGATTCCAAGATCCACCATAACAATTTGTTGAACAATATCCTTGCTAAGATCGAAGCCAATGTAGCTGGAACGGATGACGCCCTGATGCTGGATGTGCATGGGTTTGTCTCTGAAACCAATGCGACCAATGTGTTTTTCTTTCGGGATGGCGTATTGCATACCCCGACGGCGGATGCCTGCCTACCCGGGATTACCCGAGGCCTCATCCTGGAGCTGGCAGAAAAAATGGGTATTCCAGTTGCGGTCCGGAACCTTTCCGTGACTGAATTTTACAATGCCGACGAGGTGTTTGTTACCGGAACCATGGGGGAATTGGCAAGGGTAGCTGCCATTGATGGCCGGGCCATCCGAAACAGAGGGGATCGTTCCCGTTTGGACGTGCTGCAACATGCTTTTGAGGAGTATGTGCCGGAAAATTGTGTTCCCTTGCCGGGGTAAGGCCAGCAAATTGGGTATCAGCAGGTTGAGCAAGTAGCTTCGAAGTGAAAATGTTATTCACAATGATTGTGGTTAGCCATATTTATGGCTATTTTGCGATCCCAACTTTAGAAACTAAGCCAATCAACTATGTCCCACGAAAAAAGCCCTCGTCAGGCCCCTGCCCCGGCTGTGCTGAGAAATGAAAATAGCAGCCATATCGGACAATCTCTCAACCCGCCTTCTTTTCAATTACAAGCCTCTCACGCTACGCCAACCGACTCACCACTCCAACTTGAGAAGGAAAAGGAAGATAATTTCCAAGAGGAAATGATGGATATCATTTACGATACCGCTCTTTCTGTGCTTTACCACGGCCTTGGCATGCGGGATGAAGAAGAGATCACGGACAAATTGTTCAATGGTTCTAATCCCGAATTGGAAGGAAAAAAGCTTACCAGGGAACAGAGGAAGGAGCGGAAACGCTTATTGCTCAAGAAGGTGCGTCCCTACCTCAAGGAACAGCGGCTCAAGGAGTACAAAGAAATCGGAGCAGAAATCGAGGACAACCGGGATGACTACGGTGTCAGCAAGGCTGACATGAAGGGTTCCCAGGTATTGTACAAGCCTGGCATCCGAAAGAAAGCAAAGTTCTTCAACGATCCTGAATTCCAGTCCAATATGGAGCATACGGATAAGTTGATGGAAAAGGAAGAAGTCCAGAAGACGAATTTGGGCGATTCCGAAATGGCCAAAGACAAAGGGTTGATACTCTCTTTTCTTTCCCGGGAAACCGGAACCATGAAAGCAGGTAGTTATTATACTTCCTTGCTCAAGGACCCGGAAGAATTTCTGATCACTGCTGGGTCTGATGTTCACCCGAAGGGGAAGGCTGGCTATGACTACGCCTATAAATATCAAAAGAATCATTTTGATGCAGCTGGGGAAGAGATGAAACCAGTTCCTAAAAAGGAATTGAAGGATGGGAAAGACGATCGGAAACCCGCTAAGATCAAAGCCAAGAATATCCTCTTTGCCACCATGGGCCTGGTCGCGAATTGTGAGACGAAGGTGAAAGATAAATTGGGTTCTGCCAACTGGGACAAACTCGACCTTGCGGCCAAACGGATTTGGATTGCAGTAGCCTTTGCCCGTCCGGGCGAAGGGCTAAACAACCAGATCGAAAAGATCAAGAAATACTACGATCGCAAGGGTGAGGAGGTAGATTACAATTCCATCAAGAATTCCAAGATCGCAGGTAGTGGTGGGGTATTGAAGCGTGCGAAGAATCTCGCGCTTCGGTCCACCGTTTTTGAGAAATTGGTCAAGTGATTTGGTGAGGTTTGCAGGTGATACTTTCAAGTCCACAAGTGCCATTTATTCTCAGGTCCATTTGATAGAACCTTACCGGGTAAAAGCTTCCAACTTCGCCAGCCATGCCAGGCCGTTTCGAATTCCGGGTTTCACGCTGGTAAAGTGGTTTCGCCATGGGAAGACATCCATCTTAACATTCATTATGGCGTTCATCTGATCGTTTCCCTCCAGGTCAACTGTATTGCTTTGCACCTTCCTCAAAAAGCGATGGTAAGCCTTTGTGCTGAACAAGATCAAATTGAATGCTTCCAGGCTCCCCGCTGACAGAAAAACATTTCCTTGAATCTCTCCCCCTTGATTCAAAAAACACTTCGCAATTTTCAGTAAGTTCCTGCGGTAAAGCCATACCGACGGACTGATTGCCAGGTAATTCCGGAAGGGGGAATCGGGTTGGAGCATAAAGTACAGGGCGGCAGAACCTCCCAGAGAGTGCCCCATCAGGCTCCAATTCCCGGAAACGGCATATCTAACCTGGAGGTCCGGGATCAATTCCTGCACCAAAAAAGCATAGAAATTCCTGGCCTTGCCGATGTTCTTGCTTTTGCTCTGCCATTCTCCATTGACCAATCTTCTCCCTTGGATAAAGTCACGGTTGCGTTTTTTTAAAAAACTGTCCTGGTGTGCAATCCCTACCAGAATCATAGGCGGCAACTGCCCTTCTTCCCGCATCTCTTTGACCAAAGGATTGAGCTTACGGGAAGTCGGTAGGTTTGCGTCTGTATAGATCAATACGGGTAAGGGGTCTTTTTCCAATGAATGGCCTTCAGGAAAGTCCACCCAGATTTCGAAAACATCACCAACGATTTCAGATTCAATCCGGAACTTTTCCCGGTGCCCCTGTGAGGGATGAGGAAACAACCAATCGAAGAATTGAATTACTTTTTCATGGGACATCTGCTATTCCCCTTCTTTATCGCTCGCAGATTCATCTTTCTCATTTGCATTTGCTTCCGCATCCGCATCCACATCCGTATCCTCATCCGTATCCTCATCCTCATCTGAATTGCCTTTCAGGCGGGGTTTTGAAAGGTCGGCCCCCAACTCTTCGCGTCGTAGGATGTAACGGTACTTGACTTCTGCAATAGCGGCATTGACTTCAAAGCCGACCAATAAGACGATGCTAAGCCAATAAAACCAGACCATCAGCACCATGATTGCACCAATACTGCCGTAAATCTTATTGTAATTCGCAAAATTGGTAAAGAAGAACCGGAAGGCTGTGATGGCCAATACGGCCAATCCCGCAGCGAGAAAAGAACCGGGAGAGAAAAATTTGAAACGTTCTGTGGTCTCCGGGCCCAGGAAGTAGAGTACTGAGAAGGCAGCCTGGAGACCAGCCAGGACGATCAGCCAATAGAACCCGGTGATGACATAGGACACGACAACATCATGGATGATATCCTGGGTGTGGAGGTAATTGATGAACAATTCACCTGATATGAGGAGCCCCAACATGAAGAGAAAGATGAAAAGCAGCACGATGACTATCAGCAAGGACACCGCATTGACACGGAGAAAGTTCCGTTTGGTAAACAAGTCGCTGTCCTTTGAAAAAGCGAACATCATCGCTTTTATACCACTCATAGAGGCATAAAGGAGTAAAGCCAGGTTCAGGTAAATAACTCCCGCTGATGGTCGGTTGAAGAATTCCTCAATGATTAAATCCAGGAATCCAAGACTCTCAGCTGGTACCACGGTAGCCAGAAAGTCCATGACCTCGCTTTGCAAATCATCGATCGGGATATATGGGATGACCGTAAATATGAGAATGAGGGCCGGAAATACTGCAAAGAAAAATCGGTAGGCCATTCCCATTGCGGCCAGGGTGAATTTCCTGTCCGTGAGGCACTGCCAGAAAAAGACCAGGAAATCCCCCATACCAGCCCCTCCCAAAAATTTTGGTCGGTAGGTATTGATCCGCCGAAAGGATTTCTTCCTGAATCGGCGAATCCTTTCTTTCCATCGTTGTATGAATTCTATTCTTGCCAATGCTTTTCAAGCAATTCCAAAAACCGTTCCGGGGCATTCACCGACTGACCGGTTTCGGAATTTACAAAAGCCAGCGTTACTTCCCCTAAAACTGCCAATTTTCCTGCTTCATTAAGTACTTTGGTTTCGATCATGACCCGTTTTTCGGGACGTTTGTAGATGGTTGCTCTCAGGGTTAGCAGGTCATCGTACCGGGTTGGGCGCAAATAGCGGACCCGCATTTCGGTGACTGGCATCATAACCCCGTCCGCCTCCATTTCTGCATAAGAATATCCGAATTTCCGGATCAATTCGGCCCGGCTTACTTCAAAGTATTCGGCATACTTTCCATAGTATACCACTCCCATCTTATCGGTTTCTGCGTATCTGACACGGATGGAGTGGTCATTCTGGATCATGGCCTTCTTATTTTTCCCTCAGGATGGTTTCCCGGAAGTTGTGGAGGATGCCTTTTTCTTCTTTTCGCGCTGCATTTTGCTCAATGCAGCCTGGTAAGCACGCGCATTGCGGTTGTGCTCTGCAAGGGTGCGGGCAAAGTTGTGGTAGCCACTGAAGTCTGCCTTGGCACACATGAAAATGTAGGTGTGGTCTTCAGCGTTGAGTACGCCATCAATGGCACTAGGTTCAGGATTGTTGATCGGACCTGGTGGCAGGCCCCTGTTCTTGTAGGTATTGTAAGGAGAATCTATCTCCAGGTGCCGCTTCAGCACGCGCTTGATGGTGAAGTCCCCGGTGGCAAAGATAACGGTAGGATCGGCTTGCAGAGGTATCCCATCTTCGATGCGGTTCAGATAGAGTCCGGCAACAGTTGGGCGCTCGTCGGCCATGTAGGTTTCTGCCTGTACGATGGAGGCCAGGGTAGTCACATCAGCCGGTGACATGCCTTTGGCTTTCGCCTTGGCTTTTCGCGATGCATTCCAAAAAGTGTCGTACTCTCCTTTCAGTTTGTCAAAGAGCTGCTCAGGGCTGAGGGTCCAGTATACAAAGTAGGTATTGGGGATGAAGAACCCTCTGACATCTTCCGGTTTGATCCCATAATTCTTCAGGAATTCGGGGTCTTCCATTTTGCGGAGGAGGTCATCTGAATCGAGCATGAGCTGGTCTCCGATCTCATTGGCGACTTCCCGGAGGGTCCAGTGGGACCGAAAGCGGAGCTTCATCTGGTCCTGGTCACCCGACCGGAGTTTCCTGACCAATTCCCAATTCCCCGATCCTGCTGGGATGGTGTAGCGACCTGGCTTAACGTATTGGGGGTATGATCGGATATTCGCCACCTGGCGGAAGCTGGACATGTCTTTCAAAACTTGGTCAGATTCCAGTTGTTGACAGACGTAATCAAAGGTTGCATCCCTGGGGATGAGCAGAGCATATTCTTCGCCTTCGGAGGTGACGTTGTTGCGGAATGCAGCCCACCACGCATAGCCTCCGCCACCGAGTCCGGCGAGGAGAAGAGTTACTACCATGAAGCGAATGAATCGCTTCATGGCTTACTGAACGTTGAATTCAGGATCAACCTCTGCTTTCCAGGCCAGCATACCTCCTAAGAGATTCTTGACGTTGGAGAAGCCCTGACCACGCAAGTAGTTTGTGATCTGACCGCTGCGCCCTCCAGAACGGCAATTGATGATCAACTCTTTGCCCTTCAGTTCTTCCAACTGATCTTTCTCCATATCCATGATCTTGATGGGAACAGTTCCCATCGGCCAATTGATATCGCTGATGTGGCCCATCTCCCATTCGTGGACTTCTCTGACATCGATGATGTGAAGTTTTTCACCAGCATCCATGCGCTCTTTGACTTCAGCTACGGTAATATCCTGCATATTGTTAAATGAAATATTTGATCAAACGTTGAAGCGGAAATGCATTACATCTCCATCAGAAACTACATATTCCTTCCCTTCCACCGCCATTTTACCTGCTTCCTTGGCGGCTGATTCAGACTTGAAGTGAATATAGTCGTCGAAACTTATCACCTCAGCCCGAATAAATCCTTTTTCGAAATCGGTATGGATTACCCCAGCGGCTTGTGGCGCTTTGGTTCCCTGATGGATGGTCCAGGCTCTGACTTCTTTCACCCCTGCGGTGAAGTAAGTCTGGAGATGGAGCAGGTCATAGGCTGCACGAATCAGTACATTGAGTCCAGGTTCTTTCAGGCCAACACTTTCCAGGAATTCCTGGCGATCGGCAGGATCTTCCAGGGTAGTCAATTCAGCCTCAAATGCAGCACTGATCAGAATCATTCCAGCATCTTCTTCTTTGATCGCTTCACGTACCTGGTCTACATATTCATTCCCATCGGGAAGGCTGTTCTCATCCACATTGCAGACATACAAGACCCGCTTTTTGGTCAGCAGCCCCAGTTCCTCCACAAGTTCCCACTCTTCTTCCGGGATATCATAAGTCCTTGCATTCTTTCCCTGGAGGATATGATTGATCATTCCCTGAATGCTTTCGACCTGCTTCATGGCATCTTTATTGCCCCCCTTGGTCATCTTTTTCGTCTTCTCGAGCTTGCGCTCCAGCAGTTCGAGGTCCTTGAATTGCAATTCCGTATCGATGATTTCTTTGTCCCGAATCGGATCCACTCCTCCCTCTACATGGATAATATTTTCATCCTCAAAACAACGCAAGAGATGGATGATGGCATCACATTCTCTGATATTACCGAGGAATTGATTGCCCAGTCCTTCACCTTTGGAAGCTCCCCGAACGAGCCCTGCGATGTCCATTATCTTGACCACGGCAGGCAATGTGTTCTGAGGCTTCACCAATTCTGTCAGTTGGTCCAGTCGGGGATCTGGCACAGGGATCATTCCCACGTTGGGTTCGATGGTACAGAATGGATAATTGGCTGCTTCTGCCTTGGCACTGGACAGAGAGTTGAAAAGTGTTGATTTTCCAACATTTGGAAGGCCAACAATACCGCACTTAAATCCCATATTGTTCTTTTAATCCTAGTATCAGGTTCTGGTTCCCAATGAACCGGGACAAAATTAGAAAAAAAAGGTGAACCTTTATGGTTCACCTGTCTATAGATCTATTTCACTTTTCCTTTTTTGGATCAGTCATCCCAGGGACGGGAGGTGTCGTCGTCTTCTTCCTTTTCGTTGTAAGAAGATTCCTCAGCAGCAATCTTACCTCCGTCGTTGTTATAATCACTGTGGATGGGATCACGATCGAACTCTTCATAATCATAATCCGGTAACAAGTCCGTTTTGACATGATTGATTGTGTCCGTCAGACAAGTCAGGAATTTGTTGAAATCCTCTTTGTACAAGAAGATTTTATGCTTGTCATATCCATCCCCACCAAATCGACGCTTACTTTCCGTGATCGTGATATAATAATCACTGGAACGGGTTTCTTTGACATCGAAAAAATAAGTGCGTTTTCCTGCCCTGATTTTGGTGGAGTAAACCTCTGCTCGATTGTTTCCGTTTTCCACTTGTTTAGCTCCTCAAGTTTTATTCTTACTACCGCGAATTATTTAATTAACTCCTGACCAAATAAAGAAAAAATCCACTAAATAAAACAATAAATTTTCCTTTGGAGAGAAATTGAGGTGAATGAAAGTAAAGAAAAAGGGTCTGGAATGTAATTGTCTGGTCTCCTCAACCCTGAATAAATTCGCCCGATGGGGAGGACAGCGGAACAAGAGCAGCCCTTTTTAGTTATCTTTGAGCACTAAAACTGAAAATTCTATGATGATCTATACAGAAATCACACCCAATCCAGCTTCTTTGAAATTCGTCGCTGACAAGGTACTAATGCCTTCAGGAAATGCTGATTTTCCTACACCAGAGTCGGCCACGGATGCGCCCCTGGTCAAGAAACTCTTTGAATTCAACTTTGTCGATGGGGTATTCCTGGGTCACAACTTTGTCACTGTCACTAAAGTTGAGGACCGTGCCTGGGAAGAATTGATCCCGATTCTGAAAAGTGCAATCCGGGATTTTTTGGAGAGTGGAGAACCGATTATTTTAAATCAAGAGGTTGAACCCATTGCTTTTGATGGTGATGAGGATCCTGTCATTCGACGGATTAAGCAGCTTCTGAATGACAATATTCGTCCTGCGGTGGCCATGGATGGTGGAGACATCACTTTTGAAGGGTTTGAGGAGGGGACGGTTCGTCTCCGCTTGCAGGGTGCCTGTTCTGGATGTCCTTCTTCTACGATGACACTGAAGATGGGCATTGAAGGATTGCTGACGAGAATGGTTCCAGAGGTAAAGGTGGTTGAGGCGATCTGATTCAGGGATCACTGCCTGATCCTGAAAGAATGATCAAATATTAACAATATTATAAAAATTAAAAGGGCCGGTCCGTAAAGACCCGCCCTTTTTCATTTGTGTTTAGTATATCCTTAGCTTCTGGAAGGGTAAGTTCCAAACAGCGCAATGATATAATAGATCGCGATATAGGGTTGCATCAATTGTGTTGCTTGGCTGCCTCCTACATTGCCTGCGTAGAATGTATCTGGGGCAAAGGACGAGTTGCTGGCCGTATCGTTGTTAAATGAGAACGAATTGTATGCGCCACCTCCTCCTACCGGTCCTACTCCAGAAAAATATGCATTATTGGGATTGGCAGTATCACCTACTGCAGCGAAAAACTTCAGGGAAGCTGAGTGCTGGTGGCTGGGCAATTCATTGGTTGTAAGGGTCGCTTGATAACGACCTCCTTTGGCTCCTAAACGGTAGTCAGACAGACCTGGGCCATGACCAGCACCTACCGGGACACGTCCCCTTAGATCTGGCAAGCCAAAGGTAGTACGTCCATCTCCACCAAAGGTGGTTCCAAGGATAGAAAATAAGGCTGAGTTTTGAGAAATGGCCAATAGCTGCCCTTCACAAAAGGCCCACGAACGGGGAGCGAAATTGCCGGCGAATATCCGGACTTCTCCTATAAAACCTTCCATTGTATATTAATGTAATAGGGTCAAAAAAATAATTAACTGCGGGAGGGGAAAATCCCCTGAAGGGCAATGATATAATTCATCGCCAACCATGGCTGACGAATATCAAATGATCGCTGTCCCCCTGTGGTACCAGTATTTCCAGCTTGAAGGTCCGTATTGGAAGTACTGTTATATGATGTAACTGCAATGGCCGCGCCTGTGCTGTTATTTTTGGCTTCAGCTACACCAGGATATCTTCCCGCTGGCTCGTTGGAATCAGATGCGCTGATATTGGCTCGCAGGGAGTCGTGGTGATTGTGTAAAGCTAAATTGGTTAAGTTCAAGGTAACAGTTTCAGTGCCTCCTTTAGAACCGAGTCTGCGGTCGGACAATCCAGGTCCATGTCCGGCATGGATCGCGGTGCGCCCCCTCAGGTCAGGCAGACCAAAGGTCGTCCTTCCGTCACCTCCAAAAGTTGTTCCCAAGATTGAAAAGAGAGCTTGGTTTTGGTTGATTGGTAATAACTGCCCCTGACACAAGGCCCAGGAGCGTGGGGCAAAGTTGCCCCCAAAAATTCGGATCTCAGCTAATGTGGGTTCCATATTTATATATTCTTTTTCAGGTTGGACAATTAACTACGGGATGGAAATACTCCCTGTAGACAAATAACAAAATTGACTGCCTGGTAAGGCATCATGTTGTTGAAGGGTTGACTTCCACCGGTATTTCCCAATGCAAAAGCATCTTCATGCATTTGACCATTGTTGGTTGAAGAATAGCGAAACTCATCAACGGGATCACCATTGGTTGCTGTGACTTCATACTTAGATACAATCGAAGCTTGCCCTTGAACAGGAGCCTGATTTGAAACTTTAAATGAGTAAGTGTGGCTATGCGAAGGCATGGTCGCTACCGTCATTGTATTGGTTTCAGTGCCGCCTTTTTGCCCTTCCCGGTAGGATGGCAATCCAGGTCCATTTCCAGGACCGATTACAGCACGCCCCCTGACATCAGGTAAGGCAAATGTAGTTCGTCCGTCGCCACCGTATATGGTGCCTATTATTGAAAACAAGGCCGTATTTTGACTAATGGGCAGTATTTGCCCATCACACAAAGCCCATGTACGAGGAGCAAAATTCCCCCCGAACATTCTGATCTCTCCGATCATTCCTTCCATAAGCTTAATAATGGTTGAGTTGATAAATATAATCTTCCCAGCGAATGCCAGGAGGTAATTCTTGATTAATGGTTTCTCTATTTAAAAGCCCACATCGAGCAGGCCGTTGTAGAAATAGTGACCTGACAAAAGGTAATTTAGGAAGAATCCGTGAAATAAAAAATGTCATCCTGGGAGGGATGACACTTTCACCCCTTTCAGGATGACACTTATTGTTTCTTAATGATGTTGCTGTACCTATCTAAAGGCACTGATTCCGGTAATGTCATGCCCGGTGATCAACAAATGGATGTCGTGTGTTCCTTCGTAGGTTACAACGGATTCCAGATTCATCATGTGCCGCATGATTGGGTATTCTCCGGTTATCCCCATTCCTCCCAGGACCTGCCTGGCTTCTCTGGCGATCTTCAATGCCATGTCGACATTGTTGCGTTTAGCCATTGAGATTTGCGCGGTTGTAGCACGTCCTTCCATCTTGAGTTGCCCCAAACGATGGGTCAGCAGTTGGGCTTTGGTGATCTCAGTGATCATCTCAGCCAACTTCTTTTGCTGGAGCTGGAATCCTCCGATTGGACGGTCGAACTGAACACGTTCCTTGGAATACTTCAAGGCTGCATCGTAGCAGGCCATCGCTGATCCGATTGCCCCCCAGGAGATGCCATACCGGGCTGAGTCAAGACAACTCAGTGGGCCTCGCAAACCGCTGACTCCGGGGAGGAGGTTCTCTTTAGGTACTTTGACATTGTCAAATACAAGCTCACCGGTGGTAGATGCTCTGAGCGACCATTTGTTGTGAATCTCAGGGGTGGTAAAGCCTTCCATACCTCGCTCTACAATCAGGCCATGAATCCGACCTTCTTCGTTCTTTGCCCATACAACCGCGATCTGCGCAAATGGGGAATTGGATATCCAGGTTTTAGCTCCGTTCAGGAGGTAATGGTCACCCATGTCCTTGTAATTGGTGACCATGCCACTGGGGTTCGAGCCGTGGTCAGGCTCGGTGAGCCCAAAACATCCCATGTATTCGCCAGTAGCGAGCTTGGGAAGGTATTTGCGTCGTTGTTCTTCAGAACCATACTTGTAGATGGGGTACATCACCAGGGATCCCTGCACAGAGACCATAGAACGCAGCCCGGAGTCTGCGCGTTCGACTTCCTGCATGATCACGCCGTAAGCGATCTCATCCATTCCGGCACAGCCATACTCCTCAGGTAAGCTGGGGCCAAAAATTCCCAAAGCACCGATTTCAGGAATCAGGTGGGTAGGACATTGATTGTTCTGTGCCCATTCTTCAATATGAGGCATTACCTGGCGGTTGATGAAATCGCGGACCGTCTGCCGAACCATTTTATGTTCTTCAGTCAGGAGGTCATCCAGCAGATAATAGTCGGGGGCTGTGTAAGAAGATACAGCAGTGGTGGTTTCCATATAATGATGATTCACTGTTCCATTTAGCTACCCGGGAAACTCCCGGCAAACACAAAATTATCGCTTTCGTCAGGGAAAACAAATGCCTATCAGGTCGAATTGTCTACTGTGCATCAAAGAGATTCTCTTCGGAGTATATATAAGCGGGCTCTTCTTCCTCTAACCATTCGGGTGTGCCAGATGCTTGTTCAGCATCTGGATGCCCTGCGATCGCTTCCCGATGCGCTTTTGCTTCTTTTTCCTGTCGAAAACGGTCTATTTCTCCGCGGTCCCAAATATGGTAAGCCTGCACTTCTAAGTGATTGACTTGATTGAGTAAGCGCATGGTATAAATGATGAGCACAATGTCGAGGGCAATTTTGCCACATACCAGCAGAAATTGGTACTTCTCATCCCAGCGATATTCCTGTTCCGCCAACCCAAACCAGTAGGCTCCGAAGCCAAAGCTAAAGGGCCAGAGGAATATCCAAAGTCCCCAGTAGACGGAAGCTGTATTCAATATCCTACCCCGGCCAACAATGTCAACGTCTCTGTGCTCATTGAAAAATCGGACGAGGGCACTGTATTTATTGATCATCTCTTTGATTGCCCGATAGGGCATCCAAAACTGGCCTATTGGAATGAACCAGCTCAAACCAGCCGAAAAGGGACCGAACTTAGTTTTGACTCCCAATCCAATCAGGTTTTTAAATGACCTTGCCATCCACATTGCAAAAACAATTGCCAGGGTTGCTTCCATGAAACCAATGATCACGGCGGCGATGCCAGCAGCCTCGCCATCTACACTTCTACCATGCCCCATGCGCAGCCAATCCAGGACTTCAAATCTATCCAATGCCATAACCATGAAAATGAAAAAGCATATCCCACTGTAAATACCCATCAAAATGAGTAGGTAGTATGCCAGGCGGTTTCGGGTGTGATTGGGCTTGAGGTACATCCTACTGGTCAGTATTTAAACGAAAATAAGCAATCTTTTGAGACGGCGCATTTATTTAGGAGGATGCACCTATTTTTCCAGGACTTGTCCAGCCACAATTACTGTTTTTATCTGATCCCGGGTATGGTAGTAGGGCAATCTGTCCAGGCTTTCCATGGGTTCTGTGATGAGCAAATCGGCACGTTTGCCTACTTCTATGGACCCGACCTGCTGACTGATTCCCAAAGCAGCGGCCCCATTCAGGGTGGTCGCAACCAAGGCTTCCTCGGGGAGCAGGCGCATAATGGTACAAGCCAGGCTTTGCATGAATTGCATATTTCCGGCGGGACTGGAACCAGGGTTGTAGTCGGTTGCGATACAGAGGGGAAGTCCTGCATCAATCATCTGCCGGGCTGGCGCGTAGTCGATGCCCAGGAAGAAACTGCATCCGGGAAGTACGGTCGGTATGGTCTGGCTGTTGATCAATGCTTCGATCTCTGCCGGACCGGTACATTCCAAGTGGTCTACACTGAGGGCACCGTGGGCGATGCCCACCTGAACCCCTCCGGAATTAGCCATTTCGTTGGCATGTATTTTGGGAATCAGCCCATAGCCCTGGGCGGCCTTGAGGATTTCGGCTGTTTCTTCTACCGTGAAGAAACCTTCGTCGCAGAACACATCTACAAAATCTGCCAGCCCTTCGCTGGCTACGATTGGAAGCATCTCCTGAATGATCAGGTCGATATAGCCTTGACGGTTGCCTTTGTATTCGGTGGGGATCGCATGCGCCCCCAGAAATGTCGTTTTTATATTGAGGGGACAATAGTTGCGCAGGTTATTGGCCACCCTGAGCATTTTCATTTCGTCCTCAGTGGTCAGGCCATAGCCGGACTTGATTTCTACGGTTGTGGTTCCGAGATACAATATTTCCCAGGCTCTTTCGATCGCACCTTCCAGCAATTCATCTTCGGACATTTCCCGGAGTCGACGGGCGGAGTTCAGGATGCCTCCTCCCCTTCTGGCGATTTCTTCGTAAGAAAGGCCGCGGATACGGTCTACATATTCTTCTTCGCGGCTACGGGCAAATACAAGGTGGGTATGGCTGTCTACAAATCCGGGTAGAACCAGGCTGCCGGCACAATCGATCTCTCTTGTATCGGATTCGATAGCAGGGCAGCTATCCATCTCGCCCAGTCCGATGATCTTGTCGCCCTCGACCAGCACCCAGGCATTGTTCCTGATCGCTGTATCTTTCATGTCAGGACCTGCCTTACGCTCCTCTCCGGAAGACGATATGCAGTGCAAAGCCCGAATATTGGTCAGGAGAAGTTTGGTCATTTTCAATTGCTAATTACGCTTCTCTTCCTTCTCGCGCATTTTATCCAGCTTTCTCTGGGCCTTGTCGTTTCGGATCTTCTGCTTTTCTTCTGGTGTCTTCCCCAATCGAAGTTTGAAATCTATGGGAATCCTACCGCTTTCATTCATATTATCAATGAAGGTATCTGCCTTGGCAATCACGAGTTCAATATCCTTGGCCATTTTATCATCTTTGACGAGCTTTCCGAGTGAGCCACGTCCTTCGTTGATATCGCGGGTAATTCCTTCTACACTCTCGACCATGCTGGCACTGGATTCAACAATTGACTTGACGGAGCCGGAAGCTGCGGCCAATGAATCGGTGAATTGAGCCGTATTTTCCATTACACGTCCCAGGGTTTCAGTCTGATCACCCAGGTTGCGAATCATGCGGTTGGTATTGCGGACGGTTCCTTGCACTGAGCCCAACAAAGTATCCACACGATAAGATGAACGGGCAAAGTTCTTGGACGTACTGACAAAGCCATCCATGATGATGTCAATTTTATTTCCGGTACTGGCATCCATGGTATTGTTCATCCAACCGATAAAACGCTCCATTTGCTTGATGAGATCATCTACATCCTCGGTAATTGGGAATACCTTGTCCATCACCACCTGATCAATGGTCGGCTCAATTTCTCCGGTGAGGATGCCACCATTTTCAGCCGGTTCCCGGGACAGTCCCCGGTCAATGCGGATCGCTTTTCCACCCAGGAGGCCATCACTGGCAATCATTGCCTTGGAATCATGCGGGATCTCCAGCCCTTTCTCCAGTGAAAAAATCACTTCGAGCAGCCCATCCTTTTCATCCATATCGATGGACTTGACAGAACCTACCCGGTATCCGTTGTAGACCACAGGATTTCCAGTAGCAAGGCCTTCTATATTGTCGTAATAGGCTTTTAATTCAAACCCGCTTTGAAAGATTTTCTCACCTTTCAAGAGGTTAAAGCCCAAAAAGAATAAAGACAGGGCTACCGCAGCAAGGATGCCTACTTTGGTTTCGTTGTTAACTTTCAAAACTATACGTGTTGATAAAACATTCTAATTCCGAGCATCCAAGTTATGAATTTTTTCGGAAATCGACTCCTTACACTACCAGGTTGACAATGCGACCGGGGACGACGATGACCTTGCGTAAGGTATGGTCCTTTAACAATGCCTTTACTTCTTCCCGGGACAATACATCCTTTTCGATCTCATCTTTGCTGAGTTCGGCTCCCACCTCAATGGTAAACTTCATCTTTCCATTCACCTGAATGGGGTAGGTCACGCTGTCCTCCTTGGTATGTGCTTCGATATACTCAGGCCATTCGACTTGTACAATGCTTCCATCATGGCCCAACCGTTCCCAAAGTTCTTCGGCAAAGTGCGGCGCAAAGGGTGACAGGCAGATGAGAAAGGGTTCCAGAATGCTGCGCTTGGAGGTCTTTAATCTCTGTGCTTCGTTCAGGAACTTCATGAATTGGGCCACTGCGGTATTGAAACTCAATTGTTCAATATCACTTTGGATCTTGTCGATGGTCTGGTGCAACATCCTCAGTTCGTCTTTGCTCCCTTCGCCATCGGTCACTTTGAGGGTTCCGTCCTCGGCAACAAAGAGGTTCCAGGTTTTACGCAGGAAGCGGTGGGCTCCTTCTATACCTTGCATCGACCAGGGCTTGGCATCTTCTAATGGTCCCAGGAACATCTCATAGAGTCTCAGGGTGTCGGCTCCGTACGCTTCACAGATCTGGTCAGGATTGACCACATTGTGATACCGTTTGGACATTTTCTCTACTTGCCAGTCTGTGATGAATCGCCCGTCTTCCAGTACATACTGTGCCTCACGGAATTCGTCTCTCCAGTTTTTCAGCTTGTCTATGTCCAGGACATCTTCCCGGTCTACAAAGGCAATTGGCACGTGGATGGGATCAACGGCTTCATACTGGTCGATCAACCCTTTTGATACGTAGGTATTGGTGTCCCTGACCCGGTACACCAAATTGGATCTCCCTTGAATCATTCCCTGGTTGACCAGTTTCTGGAAGGGCTCGTCAAAGGAGACGTGGCCGAGATCGTGGAGTATCTTGGTCCATAGCCTCGAATACAGCAAGTGGCCTACGGCATGTTCCGATCCTCCTATGTAGAGGTCTACATTCATCCAATACTTTTCCTTTTCGGGATCGGTAAATTGTTCTTTGTTATAGACATCGAAATAGCGGAGAAAGTACCAGCTGGACCCTGCATATCCGGGCATGGTATTGCTTTCACGGATACCTCCATCGGGCAGGTTGATCCATTCTTCGATGTTGGCGAGGGGGCCCTGTCCGTCACCGGAAGGTTGATAGGTCTCAACCTCGGGAAGCCGAAGTGGAAGTTCGCTTGCATCCATTCCATAAGGTAGACCATCCCGGTATACAATGGGGAAGGGTTCTCCCCAATAGCGTTGGCGGCTGAAATTGGGATCTCTCAGGCGGTAATTCACGGTGCCTTTTCCGATTCCCTTTTCTTCCAGGGCAATGATTGCTTTTTTCAGTGCTTTCTTTACGGTGAGGCCATCCAGGAATCCGGAATTCTTGAGTGTGCCGCCTGTTTTGGACTCATAGGCTTCTTCACTGATGTCGATGCCCTCAAAGATGGCGGGTATCTCTATATCAAAGTGCCTGGCAAAGGCATAATCCCGGCTGTCACCGGCGGGAACCGCCATAATGGCCCCGGTACCATAGCCCCAGAGCACATAGTCTGCGGTCCATATCGGAATTTTCTTTCCTTCAATGAAGGGATGTTTTGCATAAGCCCCGATGAACTTACCGGTAATCTTCTTTTCCTGCTGGCGTTCGACTTCTGTCCGGTTCTTGGCCCATTCGACGTAATCCTCTACCTCTGCTCTTTGGCTTTCGGTGACCAGGGCTTCAATGAGCGGATGCTCGGGGGCGAGGACCATAAAGGAGGCGCCAAATATGGTGTCGGGTCGGGTCGAGAAGACTTCGATGGTTTCGGTTGCACCTTCTACTTCAAAGTAGAAATTGGCCCCTTCACTCCTACCGATCCAGTTGCGTTGTTGCTCTTTGATGGGATCGGGCCACTGTATGGTATCCAGCCCTGCGAGCAACCGGTCTGCATAGGCCCGCATCCGGAATGCCCATTGACGCATGGGTTTGCGGATAACGGGGTGACCACCTCTTTCAGACACACCATTGACGACTTCGTCGTTTGCCAATACGGTTCCCAGGGCAGGGCACCAGTTCACTTCGGAATAGGCATTGTAAGCCAGCCGGTAGTCCAGCAGGACCTCATGCTGTTCCTTCCCGGACATTTCATTCCACTCTTCTGCGATAAAGCTTCCCTCATAGGCATGGTAGGCATTTGCAGATGCGCACCCTCCCTCGGCAAACCGATCGGTCAGGGTGGCAATGGGTTCAGCCCGGTTGGTATCCAGGTTGTACCAGGAATTGAAGATTTCCAGGAAGATCCACTGCGTCCAGCGGTAGTAGTTGGGGTCACAAGTCTTTACATCTTTCGAATCCGGAGAGTAGGCCAGTCCGATGCGGTTGAGTTGCTTGAGGAAGCTCTGGATATTTTCTTCGGTGGTTTTGGCCGGGTGTTGCCCGGTTTCGATGGCATATTGCTCAGCTGGTAGTCCGAAGGCATCAAACCCCATGGGATGAAGGACATTGTATCCTTGATGGAGACGAAACCGGGCAACGATGTCGCTGGCAATGTATCCCAGTGGATGACCTACGTGTAGTCCTGCCCCGGAGGGATAAGGGAACATATCCAATACATAGTATTTGGGTTTGTCTGATACGGGTCCGGCGGCAAAGGAGTTGTGCTGTTTCCAATAAGCCTGCCATTTAGCCTCAATGGCTTTGTAATCGTATTGCGTCATGGAGCTCTTTCAAATTTTCAGAGCCGCCAAGTTACGTATTTTACATGGCAAAATTGAAGGAAAGGTAGTAACAATCCGCTATTTGAACATCGCCTTGATGCTGCCCCAGGTTCGTTGGACAGAAGTTGGATTGTGTAGAATATTGGTGTAATAGGTATAGACGGTACTATTTTGATACACCAACAATTTATAGGTGATATTTTTTGCTTCGTCCTTGAAGATGGTATAGTCCAGATAAGTGTAGGTCAGGGCTCCGGTTGGTGGGACATGATCCAAAAAGGTCCAATTGGACTCTTCATCAATCTTACGGAACAATTTGAAATTGGTGACACCTGATTCGTGCGGGACTTCAAAGGAAACCAATACATCACTGCCATCCGGGGAGGCATTGAAATAGTTCAAGGTCATCGCTTGACCCTTTCCGACCAGGTTCAGACAGACAAAAGCGAGCGTCAGAATCAATACTAAGCTACTAATCCGATTGCGCATGGTTCAAAAATACGTACTTTAAATTCAACCACAAAAGAACTTTTTCGGTTATTGACGTTGATCTTACGTTCCCAAATAATCCACTCGAACCCAGGTTTAGGCTAAGAAGTGGAAATCTACGATTCTCCCTTGTTTCAATTCTGTGGAAAAGATATTCCCAGGATCGGGAAAAAGTAGCTGCTGAGGAGAATCAATCGGCTTTTACAGTTTTATATGTGCTTAAATTCGGTTGCAAATGGGTTTGTATTCCAAAGAAGCAAAAGATTCCTATTTCAAAATTGTGTGAAGTGGACAATTATGTTATCTTTGCCGACCTAATTGATAAAAGGATAACGACCATGAAAGAAGGAATCCATCCAGAATATCGCCCAGTGGTATTCAAAGATATCTCGACAGACTTCGCGTTTCTTACGCGCTCTACCATCAATACCAAGGAAACTATTGATTGGGAAGATGGTAATACATATCCCCTCGTTAAGGTTGAGATCTCCAGTGATTCTCATCCCTTCTACACCGGGAAGCAGAAGTTGGTCGATACCGCTGGACGTGTTGACAAATTCTACCGTCGCTACGGTAAGAAGTAAGGAGTCTTTTTCGAAAGGCTTTATAAGAGAAGAGCAGGCTTTTCCAGCCTGCTCTTTTTTATTTGTCATAGTCAGTCGCGTAGCTAAAAGACGGGTTCCGCCTGAATCTATCTCATCTACTGGATGGAATAGGCCAGGACTGGTTCTTGAGCCTGGAAAGGCTTTGGGGCTTGCGTAGGTCTTTGGGCTTTTATCTTGAATCTTCTGTGTAACCAGTCTTTGTGTATCTCCAGGCCCTGGATGTCTTCGATCTCCTGGATTTTCTTCAAATGGTCTTCCATCACATCAGGGGTGAACTTTTTGGTTAGCATCATTGAATACTCAACCATATTGTGCAGAGCGCTTTTGGTAGCTTTGTTCAGTGAAGGACACTTCTTGATACATTTATTCATCCAGCGGCTCAATCCACCTACACTTACCTGATGACTTATTGCAATTCTGGACTGCATTTGGATGAGGCCCAGACGGATATCGAATCTCTTCTCCGCATCATCAACCGGGTCTTTCTTAAGTGCTTCCAAATCCGCCAAATCCAGCACTTCCTGAAAGGCTCCATCCGCGAATAAATACAAGGACCTGATGGTAATACCAAGTTTGTCCTGGAATTCATCTTCTACCAAATGCAGGTATTTATCCAATAGCTCGCCGGCCATGTCTGATTTTAGTTGTCCAACTCCCAGGTCGAACAGGTAGAGAAACTTTTCGGCTTCCATCGCGGTGCAGAATTTCCCTGCGCATTCAATGAATCGTGCGTGCAATTCGAGGATGGATTCCAAAAAGTCTGATGCTCCTCTGTCTTCGCACTCCATCCTTGATTTGAGAAAGTTGCTGAAGGTGTGGTAAACCAGGTATTTTTCCCGGAATGAGATCGGGCTTGTATGATGAAAGTACTGCACGAACTCCTTTGCCCTTTCACTGCGGGCACCTTCTATTCCCTTCAAGTCGCACATGTTCAACAAGTCCGTCATGACAAGGAAAAGCTTCCAATTCAA
Source organism: uncultured Bacteroidia bacterium (assembly GCA_964352215.1). Classification (GTDB taxonomy): domain Bacteria; phylum Bacteroidota; class Bacteroidia; order J057; family JADKCL01; genus CAWUKT01. The sequence goes on along the minus strand of CAYGRE010000031.1, from coordinate 11,117 downwards.
TTGGTACAATTCAGACGTCTGATGGTATTTATTTCCTTGCACGGTCAGCCTTCTTATTTCCTCGGGGTCAACTTCCTTGCCACTTGCCAACTCAAGGCATACCAATTTGATGGAGTCGAAACTTTGTTCTATCTCGATTAGCCTGCGGAGGTTTGAAAAATCCGCCTCGGTTTGGAGTCTGTTTCGGCTTTCTTCACCTTTAATCAATATCTCACGGGTGACCATAAATTTCCGGAGTCCCACAATTTTCAGGAGGTCACCACCCAGGCGTTTTCCCAAACTTTCCAGTGCCTTGGTCTGATTGCGCTCCCAAAAGGTTTCATAAAGCAGCTCCTGCTTAAACGCATTTTGCTCTTCATTCGCCCATTTCTCATCCAGTAGAAAATCCTGGACATACTGATTCATGCGAAATGCATGTTTTCTGAATCTGTTGTCGTTGTAATTTTCACCTGGGCATAACTTTTTCCAAATCCATTCTTTGATAGAGGTTGGGTTTCCATTGTTGCTCCCTTTCTTTACCACACTTATAACAAGATTGAAAAATTGTGCCAAGACTTCGGGGGTTTGCCCTTTGCGTCCCTTGGCCTGAAGCCCGGATTGGATTTTCTTTTGTTCGTCTTCTGAGAGAGACTTGATGAGACTGAATGATTTGCTTTGTGCCATATCTTAGATTGTTTTTGAATACACCCAAGATCATGGGGGCGGCAACAAATTCAAGACCTGAATTTTCGGAATATCACAAATTCCAGACAGAGAAAACCCGGATTATGGCTCTCAATAGCCATTTTGTAGATATCTCAATCACAGAATCAGAGGTAAAATAATAGATGACCACCACTGTTGAGTTCCTTGAAAGTGGCTGTTCTCAAACTCCTTTAAGAAATTTATGACAGCAATATAAAGGAACAATTGCCCAAAAATGTTATTCCTGAAATAGCCAATTCAAAACTGTTTGAGGGGTTTGTTCCCTCCAATAACATGTATATGACACCTGATAAACGGTTTTAAAAGCGCTACAAACCGCAATATATATTATTTGAAGGTCCTGGGAGAGTTCCCTTCTTTGCAATGTAAGCAACCCAACCACCTTATGAATCAGGTTGCTAGGACACAATGGTCAGGCCTGGCTGTGTCAATTATTTAACACAGCTAATAATCTAAAAATGGAAAATCACTATTTCGCGCAAGTTATGCGTATGGGTCAGGTTTGCCTGAAAAACCTTCAAATTCTGGCATTTGCATTGACTGTAACATTTGTTCTTCCCACTCATGTATATGCCCTATCCGGAGGCGACACGCTCAAGATCACTTTCGAGGTTTCCGGTTGGGTGAACAATGCGACTCAAATGGAGGCCACAATTGACCTCTCAGGATACGACATAGATTCTGAATCGAAGCCCACCTTGGGTATTGACGGTTCTTGGTTCGTTTCACCCACCGAATCCTATAGCTATGACCTTCTCTGGGATACTACAAAACAGGAAATCTATCTCCGCCTTACGAGGTCAAGTGGATCTGCAAGTGGAATTGGGAAAGTGGCAGAAATCGGGGGATTGGTCATCATGGATGACGTCATGGTCAGAAGACCAGCCCCGGTGATGGAGCCCGACGAAATCTACCTTCAACCTGTCGCAGGCCCCAATCCTTATGTCCAGAGTGCAAGCCCCCAACTTTACTTTTCGAATCCACCTGAATCGGTTGAGCTTTGGACACTGGAAGGGAAACTTATCAGCAGTCGACTGGATGATCTATCATTGCTGCTTCGGGAGGGCCTGCAACCGGGTTACTATCTGTTGCGGACGACCCGGCGGGGACGGTCATACCAGCAACGAATCCTGGTGAAGGAATAAAAAAGCAATCCATTTGGGAAGGTTGTCTCACCTGGCGACCCGCTGAATGCACGAGGCTGTCCATTACGGACGGCCTCGTCTGTTTTTTGAATAAGCAGGTGATGCCCTTATGATTTTTTATTTGTGGGCAAGGGCTTTGCGAACTTCTTCCAGTATCCAGCCCCTTCGACTGTAAGCTATACCAGTCGAGACATCCTCTTCTAATTTTTTAAGGTTCCGCTCCCGCTTTTGCGGGGTCTCTGTCAGGGCCATGATCAACCGCCTTAAATGAGCCGTTTCAAGTTTGTAAATCTCTGCGTGGTAATAGGTCTGATCCCTGATATTGTTACGCAGCACTTTTTCAAATGCAGTTATTCTTTGGATGCAGCGGTCATACTCTTTCAAATAATAACAAGCTTTTATTTCCAGCCACCTTTGTGCAAAGACAAATAGAGAATCTTCAAGCCCTCCCAAATTGGCCAGTTTTAGCGCCTTCTGGTAATCCCCTGTCGTCAAGGCCAATTTTGCGTCTATATAGTTCAACAAGGCAGCCAGGGAGACTTTATCTTCTCTCCCCTGGTCGTCCCGGAGATGAAGAGAAGATGGCTTGCCAAACTCATCGATTACCTCTTGTGCAAATTCGAGATCACCGTTTTCCAGGGAGAATTCGACCAAGCTTTTAAATGTCTTTGCATCCATTTTCCCATTTTCAACCAAGTAGCCCTTGCCGTGTGCATACCGGAGGGATTCGAAAAATTCATTCCTGGCACCTTCTAACCCGTAGTTGATCATAGGTACCAGCAAAGAGATCAGCATGGTATTCAATTGGAAGGCATCCTTTTGGGACAATTCTGATTCCAACTCCATCAGAGAAATCCTGATTTCCCTCATGGCAGGCAGGGTGTCCAGGGTTGGAATACGTCCATTGGATCTCCACACCTGAATGATTCGGGTCAACTTGCGGTACAATACAGGGGCGGGACCTCCAGGTTGTTCTCTTTTTTCATCCCTTTCCAAATCGGACACGTTGAATAAAAAACTGGCATGGACCTGCATGGTCTCCAGCATAGTGCTCCCCACCTCCCCTGCTTCATTGAGGAATCGCTGCGCTTCTGAAAGCACATTGATCAGATCTTTAAACTTTCTGTTCCTTCTCCGCTTAAATCCCTCCACCAGAAATTCACCTTCTAATAAAGCCAATTCAATCAGTCTCAGATAGGACACCAAATCGGTTTCATCCAATGACTTGCGTAGGGAATTGATCTGCCCGGTGACCAGATCAGAAGCCCCTCTCATACTGTACGCTTTGATGGAGGCAAGCTTTACTTCCAAGGGTGAATTGCGAAGGTGGAGAAATGCGAAATATTGATCCAGGGTATCTTTGAGCCGGTTGAAATAAGTGGACAAGGTGTTGGTATTGGAATTCCCTGACTTTCCCAGTGATTTCCAGAGCCAATTTTCAAGGTCCTCCCCTTTGGGGCCCGTCCATTCGTCCTTTTTCTTCACAGCTTGTCCAAAAACCAATTCGGTTAAGCGCAGGGAGGTCTTGCTTGTAGTGAACAATTTTATGTTTTCTAACAGTTCCTCTCTTTCACGTTTGGAAAGGGATTCCAGCTGTTGAAACACGTATTTTCCGACGTTGGCCATGATCGTTTTAACTGAGAACAGGTCAATAATCCCTTGCTATATCAAGGCTTGAATGGAACAAATATGTCATGATATTTGAGAATACATTAACAATAATCACGCAAAACCCTCTCTTTTGCAAAGATCCAAGACAATAAATCACTATACATTTATCATGGTGGCAGTTGATCTACTTAGCTGCTGCCATTTTTTTGAACAAGATATGATTGAGAGAACGGTGATTTAGGAGAGATTGAGGACTCCTTTCGAAAAAGGGGGGTGATATCCGGGAGTGGCATTTTTCTTTTTCTTGCATTTCTCCTGACCAGCCCCCATTTTTCCACCATGCAAAAGCTGCTATTCGAAGATGCAAGTCACCATGATCTTCTCCCCCTTACCTACACCCGTCCGATTTGGGACCTTCGTGTTGGAATTCTGAAGCTGTCCTCCAAATGGGCGCATTTCCTTGCCGATTCTCCTGCTACCCTGGCATTCGGCTATCTTGGTCAGCAGTTCAACCGATATGATCCTGCCGTCGAAACTTTGGGGTTCAATGGAAAGTTCCTGCCCAACCAGGAGTTCGTTGACCTGATCCGGGATGGCCTGGCACCACACTCGTTTCTTCAGCATGCCTCCGGTGAAGTAGTGGCTTTTCGTGGAATCCCTTCGTCTTTCGGTCCCGGTTTTGAAGGACTGGTCACTGCTGAAACCCTGATGGCAGGAGGCTTCAAAGTCCAGGCTTTCGATGTCGACCTCCCGGATGCCATTCGGTATCCCTGGGATATATTTCGCCACAATGCCGATGCCATTCGTGCCGATCTCCCTCTTGTGATCGCTGGCAGAACCTCTGAGCAGGTGGGTGATCCCCATACGATTGTCTACGGTCGGGACAATATCTTCGTCGAAGAGGGGGTAAAAATCCGGGCTGCGGTTCTCAATGCTGAAGATGGGCCGATCTACATCGGAAAGGGAGTCCAAATCCAGGAAGGTGCGGTGGTGCATGGCACCCATGCCTTCTGCGAACACAGTGTGCTGAATATGGGAGCCAAGATGCGTGGGGACTCGACGGTGGGGCCTTGGTCAAAAGTAGGGGGCGAAATCGGAAATTCGGTCATCCAGGGATATTCGAACAAGGGCCATGAGGGCTACCTCGGGAACTCGGTTCTGGGCTATTGGTGTAACCTCGGGGCGGATACGAATACCAGTAACCTGAAAAACAATTATTCTGAGGTCCGGGTCTGGAACTATCCTGAGGGCAGGTTCAAGAAGACCGGGCAAATGTTCTGTGGTCTTATTATGGGGGATCACAGCAAATGCGGGATCAATACGATGTTCAATACCGGGACCGTGGTCGGCGTATCGGCCAATATCTTCGGTAGCGGGTATCCCCGAACATTTATCCCCGGTTTCAGTTGGGGAGGAGCAGCAGGGTTCAGTACCTTTCAATTGAAGAAGGCCTTTGAAGTCGCTGAAGTGGTGATGCAACGTCGGAAAATAGAGCTGACCACGTCTGAAAAAGAAATTATGCAGGCCGTATTCGAGGCCTCTGCGTCCTATAGAGTCTGGGAAAAACAGAAATAAGAACATGAGAAAGCAAATCGCAGCCGGAAATTGGAAAATGAACCTCGATGCTAAACAGGCCAAAACCCTGGCTTACGAGATCATCAGTTCCTACAGTTCAAATAGTACAGTGGAGGTCATCTTTGGGGTACCTTCGATTTTCCTGGCCACTATTCAGGAGATGGCGGGCGGTCGAGCCCACGTTCACGTGGCCGCACAAAATATTCACCAGGCGGAAAATGGAGCCTATACGGGCGAGATTTCTGCGGAAATGGTCGCCTCGGTCGGGGTGACCCATGTCATTCTGGGTCATTCAGAGCGCCGTCAGTATTTCGGGGAAGATGACGAAGTGCTGGCCTTGAAACTCCGCATCGCGCTGGACCACGGGCTGACGCCAATATTTTGTATTGGAGAGGTATTGGCGGAGCGAGAAGCTGGCCAGACTTTTGAGGTAGTCGGTGCGCAGTTGGCCAATGCAGCTTTTGGTCTGAGTGCTGAAGATTTCAGCAAGCTGATCATTGCTTATGAACCCGTTTGGGCCATTGGTACGGGTAAGACTGCGTCTCCTGAGCAGGCTCAGGAGGTGCATGCCCATCTCAGAGGGTTGATTGAGGGAAAGTATGGGGCGGAGATTGCGGAGGGAACCAGTATCCTGTATGGTGGATCGGTCAAACCTTCCAATGCGGAGGAGTTGTTCGCTTGTGCTGATATCGACGGAGGGCTTGTGGGTGGAGCCAGCTTGAAAAGTGCTGACTTTACAGCCATTATCCAGGCTCTGGAATAGCGATCAGCTCAAAGCTGGTTTCCATTCAGGTCCCTGATCTCAATGTATACGTCTTCCCGGTATTGGCTGGTAACCTCTCTCAGGATTCCGAAATCTCCCTTGTACTTAAAGTGGAAATAGGTCTCCGTTTGCTTCTCATCGGTGATTTCGAAAAACCGGCTTTGGGAGTGGACATTGAACTCCCCATAGTTTCCTAAGGGCAGGTTGATCCGTTCGGCTCCAGCCTTTTCCAGTTCTTCCATCAGTTTCCCTGCGGTATTCCTTTTGACCTTGTCGAACTTGCAGGTTCCCCAAATGGTCCCTTCGGGAATTCTCCTCAAAGCCCCGTTCTGGATCAGAACCAAGACCGGGTCCTCAGATGTTTTGAATGAATAGCCGGTATCAGCAACGGTCAATTCTGCTTTCAGGATGTGCTTGTGTACCACAGGACGGACCTGGTATTCTCCGGCTTCCAGGTCGCTAAGATCTATGTAGGTAGATGCGGTGTTCATCTTCCCAGAGGATACACCGGAAGTTTGAACTCCCCGCACCAGAATATTGATCTTTTTCCCTTTTACCGAAGTCTTGTGAATGATCTCCGGGTTTTCTGAATCATAAGGTTCCCTGGTGGTGATTCGGATTCCAAATCCTTGCTCCCCCTTTTCATTGATCCTACCCTCCAGATTGTAGATCATGCCGGAGGGAATGGGCTCTAAATCCTGAGCAACGAGTTTACTGCTCCCCAGGAGCAATAAGGCAATGATGATAGTTTGCAGCTTCATCCTTAATACGTACCAAATAATATGAGCTATCTTCAGAATATAAAGTCTCTAAAATAATATTATTTCCGTAAAAACACCTATTAGAGCCTGAAAGAACCCCTGTGCAGAACCTGAGAGGATTACTTAGCAGAACCTGAAAGGGTTACTTAGCAGAACCTGAAAGCCCTCTATGCAGAAGCTGTGAGGATAACTATGGAAAAAGGGGAGGTACAACCAAGGCTTGCTCCGGACTGTTTGAGGATAAATTAGTTATAGCTATATTGTTATTGTCTCCTGCACAGTAAGTGTTTAAAATCAGTCTCATGCTCACTCGAATAACCTCCACCCTCGGCAAAGTCAGAAGCCTGCTTTCGGTAGTCGCTTCGCAAAGCTTTCTTATCATCCTCCTCGCCTTCCTACCGTTTACCCATTCGTTTGCATCGGTTTTCACGGTAAACAATACCACCGATAGCAACCCATTCTCTTTCCGGAACTGTATCGCACTGGCCAATTCCTCTCCCGGCCTGGATACGGTAAACTTTTCTGTGGCGGGAACGATTTCAACCCTTACTCCGCTGCCGGCGATTACCGACCCGGTATTCATCAATGGAGCATCTGCTCCCGGTTATGTCGCTTGCGGGAACCCCCAAATCAGTATCAATGGTGCCGGCGCCGGTACAGCTAATGGTATCCAATTGCTTTCCGGAGCTTCCGGCTCGACGATTGTGGCCCTGAATGTCCGCAGCTTTGCCCTGAACGGTATCCAATTGATCAACAGTGATGGCAATACGATTCGCTCCTGCTATGTCGGTACTACCCAAAATGGAAATGCGCCTGCTCCCAACGGACTCAATGGTTTTCAGTTAGAGGTCAACTCTGATTTCAATGTGCTGGGTGGCCCCGGGCTTTGTGACGGAAATGTGGTCTCTGGAAATGGTGGGGCCGGGTTTTCGCTGAATTCCTCCAGTTCAAATACGATCGTGGGGAATCAGGTCGGGGTCAATCCTGCGGGGACGGCTGCGGTCGGAAATTCCGGGATCGGGGTGTTGATGATCAATGGGTCCAATGCAAATGTACTGGGCGGAAATACGCTGAACGAACGCAATATCATCGCCAACAATGGCACCGGGTTGACCAGCAACGGGATCTCCATTGATGGCAGCTCGGGCTCCATCATTCAGAACAATTATATCGGGGTGGATGCTACCGGAAATGTGGCGATGGGCAATGCGGAAAATGGGATTTCGCTCAACAATGCGCCCAACTCGGTTATTGGTGGGGCTGGTGCACTGGAGGGAAATGTTATTGCCGACCACAATTTCCATGGGATTGTGTTGAATGGCGGTTCTAACAATGTGAATATCCAGGGCAATGTGATTGGTACGAATGCGGCGGGTACGGTGGGGATTGGCAATGACGACTCGGGTGTGATTGTCATCAACAGTTCTGCGGTGAATATCGGGGGGACTGCGGCCGGGACGGGTAATCTGCTGTCTGGCAGCATTTCTGAATATGGTATTTTCGTGATTGGTTCCTCGGATGTGGTTGTGCAAGGCAACCGGATCGGCACGGATATCACGGGGACTGCGCCCATTCCCAATTTTGACGGGGGGATTCGAATTCAGTTCAATTCAAGTGACAATACGGTCGGTGGGACCGCTGCCGGAGCTGGAAATGTCATCGCCTACAATACTGGTTATGGTGTGGGTGTGCTTTCCTCCGATTGTTCCCGCAATCTGATCAGTAGAAACGAGATGTTTTGCAATACGGGCAAGGGAATTGAGTTGAATGCGGTGGGAAATAACAATCACCCAAGTCCGGTAATCACTTCATTTTCTGGCGCTGGTGCTTCCGGCACGGCCCAACCCAACGACATTGTAGAATTGTATTATGACTCGGTGTGTACGGCAACCTGCCAAGGGAAGGATTTCATCGCTTCGGTAGTTGCCAATGGCGCCGGAGCCTGGTCTTATGTCGGTCCGCTCAATGGATCGGCCACCCTGGTGGCGATCGCGATCCGCACTTCCCTGCCGCCGACCTTGGTGAACAATACTTCGGAAGCGACTTGTCAGGTTATCCTCCCGGTAGAATGGGCCTATTTTGACGCTTCTCCTGAGGGAGGAAACAGGGTGCGCCTGGATTGGGAAACTGCTTCTGAAACAAATGCCAGCCATTTTGAGGTGGAAAGGAGTCGGGACAACCTGGAATTTGCACGGATTGGGCGGGTGGATGCCGCCAATCTGGGTCAGGGTAGCAGGTATGATATGCTTGATACCAGTCCTGGAGGAGGCATGAATTTTTACCGGCTGAAGCAAGTGGACTTCAACGGGGACTTTTCCTATTCTGAGGTGCGGCAGGTATTGTTGGATGCAGATGGGGTGCAGCTGTTGCTGGGCGCTAATCCTGCGGATGATGTCATCCGCTTTCAGGTGCAGGGTGTGGATCAGTTGCTGAGCGTGGGTCAGCAGCAGGGTGCGGGCCAGTTACAAGGTGCCGAAACGGTAGGAACTCGCTTCACGCTCTTGGACCAGGTCGGGAAAGTGGTCCTGACTGGTGAGCGGAATTTTCAATCCGGAGAATGGATTGAGATTCCAGCTTCGGATCTGGGTGCCGGTTTGTATTTACTGCGGGTTATGACTTCCGAAGGAAAGGTCACCCGTAAGGTCGTGGTCCAGCATTGACCCCCTCCCAAGGTTCTACATTTTCAACTTACCCAACCAAACAACCTTCCCTTTCTTGTCTTCGCCAATAAATACCAGCTGCCCGTCATCGGTGACCAATTGGGGGAAGTTGGGATTGGTGTAGTAGCGTTGTTTGCCATCTTCATCAGCACCGAACGCGACAAAGTCGCTGATGTCCCCGCTGGCAAGGTCCACCTTGGCACAAGCCGGATAGAAGAGGAGTTTTTCCTTGCGGATATTACCAGCCCCAGCCAATTCAAGGACACCACCGGTAATCGCCAATCCACGCCGGAAGCCCGCCAATTCACCGTAAATCCAGTATAGGGACTTGTTGTCGGGGCTCACATAGACGTACTGTGGGGTGAGCATTGATTTTGACCATTTGTTGTTCTCATCCCGTCTGACCCCATATTGTGCCTTGAGTTTCCCATGGTTGTCAAAATGAAACATGATCAGATCTTTGTACTTGTCCACTACTTTCCGGGTTGCTCCCGGAGTCGAGGCGTTGGGATCGGGGACCTGCTTGGTGGTAAATTTTTGACCGCATATAATCATTTCCCCACCCGGAGTTACATAAGCGAGCGATTTGGCAAACTTCTTTCCTGTGTAGTAAGGGCTCTTCTTCTGTGAGGGGGGATTGACAGATTTATCTTTGAAATCCTCCAGCGGGGTTGATTCGATCCAGCTCAGTTCGCCTCCGCTGACCTTCATGATCTGGAAATTCTTCCATTTGATGTCCTTGATCTCATCCTGGCCGGCGAGGGGGGAGTTGACGGGCATCAGCTTATTGATATAGGCGTCGTCTTTGGCGGGGCCGTAAAAGTAGATGTCGTTCATGTCCACGGACTGGACATAGCCTTCCACCACCCAGCCGCTGGTCGCGGCCTGGTATTCGACCTTGGATTTGATGGCGCCATCGGAACCGATCATCACCAAGGTCTGCTTGCCGGGGTTGTCGTCCTGGAATTTCTTGGCCAATAATCCTTTGATCGGTGAGAATATGATGACAGCATCCCCGGTGGCCAGATCAGGTGCCAATTCTACGCCTTCCACTTCGTCCGGCTCTATATTGGTGATCACGGAGGTGAAGTTGATGCATTGGTTGGTGGCGAAATCGATCTCTTCGAGGTATTCTGCCTCCATTTCCGGGGTGATTCTGACGATCTGGAATTTTCGGGCGTGTTGGTATTTGTCGCCTTTTACGCCCACCAGCAGGTAGACTTCCCCGGATTCTGAGTTGTCAAAGCGGTCGTACAAATAGATTTTCTGATCCTCTGCCCCTTTGATTTTGACGGTACCCATATTCTGAGCGCGGCCAAAATAGACCCCGAAGGTCCAGTTGTAGGTATAGGTATATTGGTACTTCCGGGCAATGATCTTGCCTCCAAATGAAGGGGTGATGTAGACGCGCTCCAGGGTATAGGAATCGCCCCGGTAATTGAACCAACGGTATTTTCCCCGAATGGTCTCCATCATTTCGCGGCCGGCATCGCCTAAGGTATATTCATCCTGCTCGGCGCCAATGAAGTTCAGGGCCGCGTCAAAATTGTAGGTAATGAAGCGGGTGATGAAGACATCGCGTTCGACATAGACGAGTGAAAAGGAATGGTCGACCGGATTGTAGGTGACTTCTCCCAGATAGGTATCTTTCTTGAGAGTCGGAAATTCATAGGTAGACTCTGTTTCCAGGGCCTGGGCATGGGAAAACGATACGAATGCCAGTATCGCAACGATCAGGGTAAAACTTCTCTTCATATTCTTGGTGTAGGTTTCTCGGGATATTTTGGGTGAACTATCAGCAGGCAATGGTTAAGCAATGATTGTCTGCTGGCCTTGTCATGTCCTCTTAGCGGTTGCAAAATAGTTAAAATAGTTGGGAATGTTTGGGTTTGGGGGT
>CAYGRE010000030.1:40142-68979 GCA_964352215.1 uncultured Bacteroidia bacterium | reverse complement strand
CCGCAAGGGTGTAGAGCCTCTCAATTGAAACCCTGACCTTTCAACCGCAAGGGTGATGGGCCTCTCAATTGAAACCCTGACCTTTCAACCGCAAGGGTGATGGGCCTCTCAATTGAAACATAGGACCGTCAATGGCAAGGGTCAGGGGCTGCCTCGTTGAACCCCCCCACCGTCAAAGGGGGGGGTAAGGCTGCTCAAACGTATCTATTCCGTCTCAATCTGGATCTTGAATTTCCCGGTAGTCAAGCCATCCGCCCCAGCAACGCCGATCACCACCCGGTAAGGATTCCTGATCGCATTCAGATAGACGGTGCGGGTATGGTCCTGAGTCTTGCCACGTTTGGGATAGTCCCATTTGTGCTCGGCTTCGCAGGAAACACAACCCGACAACTCTGGTGGAAAGGCCTTGCTGGTGGTGCCATCCTGGTAAGCATACAGGCTGAGGTTAGCGCTTTTGTCGTCGGGGATGAGTGTAATAGACATTTTGGAGTAGGGGGGAATCTCCGTGACAAAGAAAATATGGTTCCCGGTAAATTTGCTGTTTTGGGTTGCGGGGAAACAAGCTACTGAGCTATTGGCAGCCCACGAGAGGTCACGGATCTTGGTACCCTTGGCGAGGTCACCGGCATAGGCTACCGTTTTCCCTTTTTCTACCTCCGCACTGTAAATCTTCAACGCACCCTGAGGCGTATTGTCAGTGACCCTTGACTTGAGATCGACCTTGAGGGAATAGCCGCCCTTGGTTTGACCTTCTCCACCAACAACTCCAATGAAGATATTGTACGGGTTGGTGGTCGAATTGAAGAATATGGATCGGGTATGGTCTTGGGTTTTGCCGACTTTAGGCCGGTCCCATTTGTGATCGGCTTCGCAAGAGACGCAAGAAGAAAGCTCTGGAGGCGTGGTGAAAGTGGTCGTCCCTACCTGATACCCGTAGAGGCTGAAATTGTCCTTTTTGTTATCGGGAATGACGGTGACAACAACTTCAGAATAGGGAGGGATCGAGAACCCGTGCAGGACGTGGTTGCCTCTGAATTTTGCGTTTTGGGTTCCCGGCCAGCAGGCGGTGGAACTACGGGAAGCCCAGGAGAGGTCGTCTATCTTTTGCCCCTGAGAGAGGTCCCCTTTGACGGTTGTAACTGCATTGGGCTGGGCATCAATTGGGTTGACGTTGGAGGGGAATTGTGCCATAATGCAGGTAGACAGGGAAAATAGAAAGGTGAAAAGGAGGAGTTGCTTTTTCATAATGGGTTGTTATGCACTCAAGATAATAGATTTTCCCAAGTTTAATAAGCTCTGTTTTCAAGATTGATGGTTCAGGTGCGCTCGTGTTAAAGATCAATATCCAATGTCAGTTTCCAATGTCAGTTTCCGAGTGAAAATTTATCTGAATGGGCGTCCATTTCGGTAGGCCAGAAGCCGGTCCCAGGTTGACTTCCTCCGCTTCGGCTGGTAATTCCCGGATTGGGAAGCAGGGCGAGAGCTTCAGCGATTTTGTCGGAAGCGGTTGGATTTTCCTGTGCCGGGCTTTGCGCGATTCCTCGATTCGGGGTGCTGTTCTTTGAGGGATTGAGGTTTGGGGTGCGGTTTCCAGACGGGTCAGAGTCTGTGGTTCTGTTCCGAACCGGGCCATCATTGGAATAAGATTTTGGACGGACGGATTTGGGGTTGTTACGATTGTCCATATTTTGACCCGGTAAATAAATGGTGTCTACCACCTTCACCTCCTGGTAAACGGTATCCACCGTTGCAAGAAGCCCATCGGTTTGACCAAGCTGTCCGAGCCCTCTTCCCCACCAGGCCAGCAAGGCCACCAATACTACCGCTGCAGCAGCCTGCCACAAAGGAATGACGATGGCACGGCGTGGGCGGGTGCGCTCCATGACGGCTGCCAGACCGGCCGGATCGGCCGGAGCTGCCTCAGAAGCCAGCAAACTGCGGCTCCGTAGGCGTAGTGCCCGGGCAGCAGCGTACGCCTCTGCTGGATCAACCGGGGCGTATGCCTCTGCTGGATCAACCGCAGCAGCGTACGCCTCAGGCGTATCACCCGGACCACCTGCACCCAGACTTTTCCGTACATACTTTTTCTCCGAAGCACTCAAGTCTTCATATTCTTTCGCCAGGAGCAATTCTTCCAGTTTATCGTCGTAGGTGTTCATCTTCTTGTAAGATTTCTGATTTGAGATCGGCGAGTTGGCTCGCCAAAAACTGATGCACATAGTGCAAACGGGACTTGACCGTCCCCACCGGACAGGCCTGGATTTCGGCAATCTCCCGCAAACTAAGCCCTTCCCGGTGGCGCAGGAGGAATACACTCCTGCGATCCGCATCTACCTGGGCCAGGGTCGCATCCATTCTGGAACGAAAAATACCTTCATCTATCCCGGCAAGGATGGAGGAGGCAGGGAGAGAATCAGGGGATTGTTGAAGCTCAGTGTGTGCCACCTTAACTACCTCCTGGTGGCGGTAATGGTTCTTGCACATATTGTGGGCCATGCTGTAAAGCCAGGTCTTGAAGCTTTTTCCCGTCTGAAACGTACCCGCTTTCTCGGCCACTTTGACAAACAAATCCTGGCAAAGGTCTCTGGCCAACTCTTCATCCTTCCCGGTCATGCGGAAGAAGTAGTAGCGAAGGTTTTCGTGGTAACGCAGGTACAATTCCTCCAACGCCCGGTGGCGGCCTTTGCGCAGGGCCACCACCAAATCCTCATCTTTTGCTTGTTGGAAGCTGTTCCTCCGAAACATCATGAGAATTTACAGTTTGCTATCGGATAATGGAATTGACGTGTCATTTTGAAATTACGATCGGATAATTGAATGCGTTGATCATTTAGCTTCTTCCAGGTAGGACTTGTAGAGATCGGGTTGTCCCATACTGCTGGATATTTCCCTGGCAAATTCCAGCATTTCTTCGGCCTCTTGTGCTTCCCCGGAGGCTTTGTAATGCTTGTAGAGCGTGATCGCGGGATACAAATACACGATAACGGTATAGGGCAATCCCGCTGCTGAATACTGGTAGTCTTCTGAATAGGGGACAAAGTCGAGGTAGTCGAGCTTGAGGTTTTGCTGCCAGTTCTTCTTCAATACAGCAATGTTGTCGAACTGTTGGGAACAGTACTGGAAAAGGGGACCCACCACATAAAGTTCATTCCCCAATTCCTCCTGTACTTTCTTATTCATGCTCAAGGGAATGTACACTTTTCGGTCAGGATTTTTCTCCGCGAGGTGGCGTATGAATTTGGCAGCATTCCCCCACTTATCTTCGCCGGTTTTATTCAACAGGGAGTAGGCGGATTCGTCAACCTTGAGATTGTACCGCTTGAAGCACTTTCTCGCATGTACCTCATCCATGATCAAATAAGTGTTCAAAGCGGCTATATCGGGACGGAATTTTTTGATGCTTTGCAGCATCCAGGTGGGGTAGGAGTCATTGTCCCCGAAAAGGAACAGCACCCCATTTTCTTCGGTACAGGCAAGTAAATTATAGCAGAAATGGAGGAGCTGGGGGGCGAGGACTTTCTTGTCGTACCATAGCTTCAGGAAGTGGTCTGCTTTGTCCCACTCACCCTTTACATAATGGTAGGTGAAGAGGTCTTCGCAGATTTTGGGGCGGGTGGAGTCCATTTCCCACGCCTTCTTAAGAAAGGGATAATTTTCCTCCCCGAAGCCATTGTGCCAGGCATAGGTGTAATTGTACTCAAAGGTATTGGGAATGGCTTTGCCCATTGCCTCAATGATTCCTGTCACTTCTTCCCGGTAAGCCTTGTCCTGGAATATGGCGGGAAAGTCTTTGTAACGGGCGGCACGGTAATAGTTTTGCCAGGCCTCCGCATTTTGGGGTTCTTTATCGGTGACTTTCTTCCAAAGCTGCATTTGGGTGGTGTAGAAATCATTGTCCCTTTCGATGGAGGTGATCGGGTAGACCGTTTCCTGAGCGAGCAAACAGATCGGGAAGATCGCAATGAGGAGGGTAAGTAGTAAGTATTTTTTCATCGTGTAGTGTGTATTCGAAAGGCAGTACACGCGACGACGAAAAAGGTTCATTGGAAATTTAGAATTGCCTGAAAACCTCTGTGAATGAGGACCTTGTTGTTTGGGAACCTCGGTGCAAGAGGGGAATCCGAAGCTTTCTCAGATCAAACCTGTTCAATAAAGTTCTCGTCCTTGAATTCGGGGCCGGGATATTTGTAAAAGCCTTCTCCGGTCTTTACCCCAAGCTTTCCGGCATCGATCATTTCTCTCAACAAGGCCGCAAACCGCTTGCTTTTTTCATCTTTCAGTCCACTGGTAATGTGCCAGGCCGTTTCCAGCCCTACGGCATCCAACATGCCAAATGGACCGATGTCCATCTTGAAATTTCCCATCCAGGAGCGGTCCACGTCTTGTGGGGTGGCGACCCCGGTGGTGACCAGATTACCAGCTGAACCTACGATGGCCATCAACATGGAATTGAAGATATAACCATGGTTTTCTTTCTGAATGTGGATGGGGGTCTGGTTCAGTTTTCTGCCCAGGTCCATGAGCAGGGGCGTGATCCATTCCGCAGTTCCGGGGTGAGGCATGATGTCAACCACATTCGCCCAGAAGACATCGTGGAAGTGAAATGCGCAAAACAACTCAGGCCTTCCGGTATCTTCGGCCATGGTGGAGGCCTTCATGTAGGAAGTATTGGTGGTGAGGACGGTATGCGGAGGACACAATTCACCCACCTTTTTCCAGACCTTTTTCTTTACTTCCAGGTTTTCGATCACGGATTCGTTGACCAGGTCCTGGTCTTTACAGGCCGCTTCGAGGTCATCGGTCCAGGTCATTCGGCCATTGATTTCCTCCACCGCGTCAGGGTCCAGTTTTTCCCGCTTGATCATTCCCCGAAGGATTCCTTGCTGGGTCTTCTTCGAATGCGCAAATACATCGGGATTGATGTCGTAGATGGTGACGTCGAAGCCACTGATGGCGGCTTGCAATCCGATCCGCAGGCCCATGGTGCCTGCACCCAGGATGAGAATGCGGTTGATGTCTTCGAGGGTTTTTGGTGTATGTGTTTTCATGATTGATTTCTCTTTCTTTTCCCGATCATTGAAAATTACTGATCCGGTTGTGCTGAATCGCCTGAGAAATATTCTTTCCGCAAGCGTCTATAACGTGGATCAGACCAGCGAACCGGGGATCTTTGGTCAATCCTTTTTTATAACGGTAATAGATTTGTTGCCCAATTACCCCGACTTTGAAACAACCGAAGACATAGTAGAAAACCGGGTCTTTGAGAGTGGTTTGAGTCTGGTCCTGGTAGCGTTGTACGACTTCCTGACGGGTCAGGTTGCCGGGCATCCAGGTGAGGTTGTAGGACTTGAGGGCGGGGTGGTCATTGGCTTCAAACCAATAGGCAAGGCTGGTGCCGAGATCCATCCAGGGATGTCCCAGCGTAGCCATTTCCCAGTCGAGCACCGCCTTGATTTCATAAGGGGACTCCGTGCTGAGCACCAGATTGTCGTATTTGAAATCGTTGTGGATGAAGGCTGCATTCTCCGGGCCGATGGAAGGGTCATCCTGATTGGTTTCAATCCAACTGCTCAGCCATTCTGCGGCCTCCTCCATCTCTTTGAGCTCATCGGTTTTTGCATTGAAGTACCGCTTCACCCAGCCCTTGACTTGCCGTTCGACATAGCCTTCGGGCTTCCCCATTTTGTCCAGGCCGGTGGAAGTCAGGTCCAGCTGGTGCAATTTGGCCAGGAGGTCTACCGACCGGGTCGAGATAGAATGGAAAAAGTCAGGGCCAACTTCCATGCCTTTGGGAGGGCGGGCCCGCAGGATAAGTCCCTTGATCCGCTCCATGAGGTAAAACTGTGTACCTATGATGGAGGTATCTTCTTCGAATGCGACCGGATTTGGAACGAATGGAAAGACCGGTTTCAAGGCTGAAATGACCCGGTATTCACGCTCCATGTCGTGGGCGGTTTTGATATTGGCGCCGTGCGGTGGTTTCCGAAGGACAAACTCTCCCTGGTTGGTTTCAACGAGGTAAGTCAGGTTGGAAAATCCACTGGGGAATTGCTTCAGGGCGGTGATGGTAAGGTCATTTCCCAGAGTCTTCTTCAGATAGGTCTCAAGAATAGACTGGTCAATTTCTTCTCCGCTTCTGATGTTGACTGCTTTGTCCGTGAATGATTCGCTCATTTTGCCTGAATTATCGTTGATTTCTCCAAGGTGTATGATGGGGCGATGATTTCTCCCCGGTGCCTGAATTTTTTATGGATATGCCAATCTAATGCTACCTGCAACCTTGACAGCTTTAAATACCGTATTTCTTGAGAATATGCCGGGCCAGGGAGGATTTATGGACTTCATCCGGACCGTCATAAATCCGGGCTCCCCGTTCGTGGCGGTACCAAAAGGAAAGCACCGTATCATCGGTGATCCCCAGGGCGCCGTGGGTCTGAATCGCCCGGTCGAGCACTTTCATCAAGATGTCTGCGACGTAGAATTTGATGGTGGAGATTTCCAAACGAGCCGCCTTGGTGCCTTCTGCATCGAGTTTTTGCGCGGTGTGCAGGACCATATAACGTGCGGCATTGATCTCGGCGCGACTCTCAGCAATCCAGTTCTGAATCGTTTGCTTGTGCCCCAATTTGGTTCCCGGTGCAAGTTCACGGCTGGCGGCTCTTTTGCACATCAGGTCAAATGCGCGTTCACAAATCCCAATCCAACGCATACAGTGGTGAATACGGCCCGGACCCAGCCTTTCCTGAGCCAGCACGAACCCTGCGCCTTCTTCTCCGACCAGGTTCTCAACCGGCACCTTGCAATCTGTGTATCGAATCTCGGCATGGCTGATGTACCCATCGCCGGGTTCACCCATGATGGAAATGTTGCGGACTAGCTCGAAACCGGGGGTATCGGTGGGAACGATGATCATACTGGCCCGGGAATAAGGATTGGCTTCCGGAGTCGTAACGGCCATCACCACCGCAAAAGAAGCACCGTCCGCAGAACTGGTAAACCATTTATGCCCGTTGATCACATATTGCCCATCCTTCTTCACCGCCGTGGTTCCCATCATCACCGGATTGGAGCCCGCAAATTCCGGCTCGGTCATGGAAAAGCAACTCCTGATGCTCCCGTCCATAAGTGGCTTGAGGAATTTATCCTGAATAGCCTTGGATGCGTATTTCTCCATCAATTCCATGTTCCCGATATCAGGAGCCTGGCAATTGAACACATAGTGACCCAGCGGACTGCGACCCATTTCTTCACTGAGGATTGCGAATTCCATCATGTTCAGCCCCAGGCCACCGTGGTTTTCGAGAAGGGGAGGCGCCCATAAACCGGCTTGTTTCACCTTCTGACGCAATGCATTGAGCACTACCTCGGAATGGGAAAAGGGCTTGTTCAGGACATCGAGTTCTATGGGAATGACCTCTTCGTCGATGAATGCCTTGACCTTGGGGTAAAGTTCTTTCAGTCGCTCGGTGGCAAATATTTCTATCATCTTTTTTATATGGTATAGCCGCCGTCAGCGGTAAAGGATTCTCCGGTACAGAAGGAGGAAGCATCTGAGGCAAGGAAGAGGGCCAGCCCAGCGATGTCTTCGGATACGCCGACTTGGGGGAGGGCTTGCTTGGCCAATACACTTTTGAGAATGTGGTCGTTGACGAAAAGTGCCTGGCTGAACTTGGTCTTGATCAGGCCGGGACAGATGGTATTGGCCCGGATGCTGTATGGACCCCATTCTCTCGCCAGGGATTTGGTCAATTGGATCAGAGCTGCTTTGCTGACACTGTACAGGCCCATGCCTTGGCCGGGGGTAAACCCTTCTATGCTGCTGATATTGATCACGGTTCCCTTGGTCTTTTTCAGATACGGGAAGGCCAATTTGCTCAGGTACCAGGGGCCTTTAACATTGACCTGCATGATCTTGTCAAAGGCATCGCCGTCTGCATCCTGAATAGGGCCGAAAATAGGATTGGCAGCCGCATTGTTGACGATGATGTCCAATTGTCCGAATGCTGCAATTGTCTTTTCCACCAATTGCTGAATTTGCTCATTGTCGCCCATGTGGCAGGCAATGGCGATGGCCTCCAGGCCCTCCGATTTGAATTCTGCCGCAGCTTCATCCACGGCTTCCTGTTTACGGCTGGAAAGGACCACATTGGCTCCTTGTTGGGCGAAAGCCAGGGCGATGGCTTTGCCGATTCCTTTGCTGGACCCGGTTACGATGGCGACTTTTCCAGAAAGGTCAAACTGCTGAATAATGCTCATATCTTTTGAATTGATCCGATTGACTTTTTAAACTTATTCAGGTTTTCAAGGGAAAACAAATTGGTGCTATCTTCGGGCCATGAAAAGTGCCCAATTTGACGCCGTAGGAAAACCAGCCGACGTTCTCACCATCCAGGAGGTCGAAATTCCAACTCCCGGACCCGGTGAAGTCCTAATCAAAGTTACCACTTGTAATATCAACCCTTCAGACATCATGTTCGTGCAGGGTTTGTATGGAATCCGACCTCGTTTCCCCGCGGTGGGAGGATTTGAGGCTGCCGGGGTGATCGACGGCGTAGGGGAAGGTGCTGGCTTCAAAGTTGGTCAGCGGGTGATTTTTACTGCGATTGGGGTTTGGCAGGAATACGTGTCGGTTCCGGCCAAGGGGGTTATTCCCATCCCGGATGCGATGAGTGACGAGGTGGCCTGCCAGGCGTTCGTAAATCCTTTTACCGCTTTTGCGATGCTGGAAGAATCGGGCTTGCAGGCCGGAGACTGGCTCATGCTCACGGCCGGGGCTTCCGCCTTTGGAAAATTTGTGATTCAGTTGTGTAAGCAACGTGGGATCAAAACGATTGCCACGGTACGTCGGGAGGAGCAGATCGGGGAGTTGAAAGCGATTGGCGCCACTGAGGTGATCAATACCAAAGAGCAGGACATGGTCAGGGCGACCATGAAGATCACCGATAAAAAGGGTGTGAATTGCGCATTTGATGCGGTTGGAGGAAAGGTAGGAGGGGCAATTGTAGATTGTCTGGCCATGAATGGAACCATGTATGTCTTCGGACTGCTGAGTTTGGGCCTGACCCCGATCAATACCGGGGTGATGATCTTTAAGAATCTGACTATCAAAGGTTTTTGGTTGACTTCCTGGATGGCTTCGAAATCCGGGTCAGAATTGGCTGGAGTTACGAAAGAGGTGTTGACGATGCTGACGACGAGTCAATTGAAGGCGGACGTGGAGGCGACTTATCCACTGGATCAGGTGCAAGAGGCAGTCTTGCACGCGGAGCGTCCCGGAAGGAAAGGGAAAGTTTTGTTGGACTTGAGATAAGTGTAAATAGCAGTCTCCGGTTTAGGTTTCGAATTTAATTTCTCTGTCCTGGCGATCGGTCCAGAATCGGGTTGACATGTCCTGAAAGTAAGTCCCGAATCCGGTTTATCTATCCCAGTGATAAGCTTCAAACTCGATTTCCTTCACGGCTTCATCTTCTGCTTCTTCCGGGGTGCGGTTGTTCCGGTGCCGCTGGTGAACATGGATCGAGGTATAGAATTGCCCCTCAAGGAAATCCTTGACACTCAGACTGCTGACATCATTGTGGGGATTGGGAACAGAGACCTGATCCAATAGCCCGGCAATATCTTCCCATTGAAAAACGGCGATATTGTAGTCGGGCAGGTTGGTCGATTCGTCTGACCAGACCAGTCGCACCATTCTGATTTGTTGCCGTCTTCGTGCGGTCGTTCGGTCGAAAATCTCATCTACAATGAGTTCTATATAATTCCCAAAACCGGCCAAGGCCTCATCTGGCCTCTCCCAGTTGACTTCCTCGCCCAGTTGCAGACTTGCGAAATCAAGCATGTCACCATAATGGACCGGGCTTGCCATGTCTTCGCAGGAATAGCCCTGGTACCGCCCGAGCTTCAATCCATTCAGAATGGCCGCATGGATGCCGGTCCCCGGTATTCTCAACCCTGCCTCCAACGGCTTTTCCGGAGCCCTTGCCAATTGCCTCTCGGAGCCGCCTAAGGGATTTTCCGTACCCCTTACCAATGGCCTTTCTAAACCACTTACCAATTCGTCCCATGCAACTTCACCCGCATCACAATTCCCCAATGGCTGGTTGTTCTTTTCATTGAGCGGGATGCGGAGGATTGCCGTATAGCGGCTGAATTGGTTACGGACGGGAACTTTTGGCTGGCCGGAGACGACCGCATGGTTGATCGCAACAAAGGTGCGGACTGGGTTCTCACAGGCGAGAACGACCTCATTGAATTTGATTGAAAAGCCCTGGCTCTGCCGTGAATAATCATTGAGGAGTAAGAAAAATATATCGCCTTTCTTGGCATCCACTGGTCGGGCAAACGGGTTGCCGGAGGCAGTAGTCTCGAGGGTACTTCCAAATGTGTTCATGCCGGTGCTACCCGCTGAACCCAGACCAGCTGCAAAATTGCAGGCCAGCTTTTGGGTGAGCAGGAGCGAGTCCGGGCAGGGATTGGCCCAGGTGGAGTCGGCACGCCAGAGCACCCAGTCATAGTCGTCCTTGCCATTGGCAGGTTTGATAGCAAAGGCCAAAGGGCCATCTTGCTGGGCCTGGAATTTGTACCACGAGGACCGCTTGGGTTGGTCGAGACAGGAGCCAAATACAGCCTGGCTGGCGACCTGGGATTCCTTAAAGTACTTGAATGTTTCCTGGTAGACCGGTCCGCAGATTTCGGTAATGTAGGGACAGTCGTCGTCTTTTTTCCCCGACCGGATACATTCCCCCTCTTTTTCACTTTTCCAAAGCAGGGTCCAGGCACTGTTAAGTCCTTGTTCGTCCCGTAGAAATTCTACAGTGAGGCAGTTCCCATTGAATTGAAAAAGCTTGTCACGGGTGATGCCGCCAAAACTTTGAATGGGTTCTTCTGAAGCATCCACTCCCGGATAAATACGTATAAAATCTGCTTCCAATGCACTCTGAACCAGGGTGAAGTCCAGCTGCATACAGTGGATTTCCTCCGGGCAGATGGTATACAAAAAACGCTTTTTTTGCTGGTCGGTGGCCTTTTCAATGTCGTAGTACAGCATTCCGGACTGGGCATCTGAATTGCCACGAACCACTTTTGCCTGGGCAGGCAGCAGGGAGGGAAGGAGAGCAAATAAGATCAAAGCGAAAAGGGCGCGGGTCATACGAACAAAGGCTTTCCCAAACTTACGAAAACATTGGCAACAGGTTTACCAATCCATGTCCGTAACTGAAACCTTGGCCAGCATTCCACTGCTGGTATCTTAACGAGGACCAGTTATGGGGATCAATAGACACCCCTAATAGACACCTCTAATGGACACCCCTACATCGAAAGAATGCTGAACTCCACCCTTCGGTTGATCTGGCGGTTGTCCTCGGAATCATTTGGGACCAATGGTGCGGTCTCCCCATAGCCTTTTATCTGAAGTCGATCCTCGGCTATTCCAAGGCTGATCAGGTAACCCCGCACCGATTTTGCCCGGTTGAGACTCAATACCTGGTTGCTTTGTGGGTTGCCAATGTTATCGGTGTGTCCGCTAACCTCTGCTTTTAAGGAAGGAAATTGGTCCATGATCCTTTTCATAGTTTTCAGTTCCACATAGGATTCGCTGCGGAGTTCGTATTTCGCGAGGTCAAAGTAAATATTGTTGAGGACGATGGACGCGCCGGCTTTCATGGGGGGAAGCTCCAGGTCTTTTCGTACTTCTTTATAGACCTTGAGTTCGGTGAGGTCGAGGTGATCAGAGACCGGCAGATAGTTTTCCTTCTCGGCGGAAAATCCATATTGATCACCTGCAGGGAGTACGATAGAGTACTTACCAGTTTTAGGGTTGGACCGGGCGACCCCTATTTCTTCTTCCGTGGTCAGGGAAACAATGGAGATTTCCGTTCCCAGGGGTTGACCGGTCTCCTTGTCGGTAACGATACCGCGTACCAGGACCACAGGATCAGGGCGAAGAGAAGGGGGGAGGGGAGCCCGGTAAATGTCCGCATTGCCAAAGCCACCGTCTTTGTAAGAGACGAAATAAACGTATTCTCCTGAAGCTGGGACGGAGTAGTAGGCGTCCCAGTCACTTGTATTGAGCTGTGGGCCCAGGTTTTCGGGATCGCTCCAGTTAGTCCAGGTATCATCCAGACGGCGGGTGACGTACATGTCATGGGCACCGTGGCCGGGAAGACCATCGGTGCTGAAGTACAAGGTCTTGTCATCAGCGGCAAGAAAGGGAGAGGTTTCGCTACCGGCCGTATTGACATTCATGCCGATAGATTGGGGACGGGTCCATTTGAGGTATCCCTTGCGGAAGGATACATAGAGGTCTTTGGAACCTTCGGAGTCATTGCGCTGGGCCGCGAGCAGCATCACCTTGCCGGAAGATGACAAACAGTATTCGCCGTAAATGTTATGATTGTAATAGTCGTCCATTTCCACCGGAACAGGCTGACTCCAACCATCCTCAGATTTGCGGGCCAGGGATATCCCGGCCTCCATTTCCCCGTTGGGAAGGTAGGCATTGAGCAGCAAGGCGGTTTGACCATCCGGGGTGATGGAAGTCAATGAGTTGTTGTAGCCATTGTTCATGGGCTTCCCCATATTGATGGCTTCGGACAACTGCCCGGCTTCATTCAATTCGGAGTACCAGATGTCTTGTGCTTCGAAATCGATATTCCCTTTGTGGTACATCCGTGTGAAGTAAAGGGTCTTACCATCTGGAGAGATGACCGGACACAATTCCGCACCGGTAGAGTTAACCCCCGCTCCCAGATGCTCGATTTTTCCCAGCAGTTCAACCTCCTTAGCGATATTGATACCTACTTTGATTGGTTCGCTGGACTCTGAGATACCTACGGCATCAATTTGGTTGAATCCCGGCACAGATTTCGTATTGAGATCGATACGGATCAGGTTGACGAGGTAGGTCGTCTTGGGAATGATGAGGTTCCACACCCTGGAACTGTCTTTTACCCGTCCCGGCATCGGCTCGGCAAAAACTTCATGTATTCCACCCTCAGTGTCTTTGAGTTTAATCCGGCTCACCGCACCTGCACCCAGATTCTCACAGATGACGATTTGCTGGACCTGTTGGGGGTTTTCGAATTCAAGGACAATGAATTCTCCTTTTGCGGATGCTTGGGTGGCAGGTGTCCAGGCACAAGGGTGCAATTTGGCCGGGTAGGTCATACTGGGAGGTCCCAAGGCTTGCTTTGGACTGAGTTGACCAGGGAAGTTTCGCTTTTGGAAGTAAGAGGAGGCTTTGATCACTTTGCTTGCCCACTGGACCTGCTGTGCGGACAGGGGAATGGAAAAGAGTAAGGCAAGTATGAAAATTGATATCCTCATATACAGGTAACGCAATCTTCAAGGGAGGTTACATATTTGAAAAGATCATTTCTATGAAGGTACCGCACCAATTGAAAAGATCATTTCAACTCCACTACGGTTGCACCGTTTCCATATTCAAGGGGATCAGCAGCTCCGTAACGCTTGACGAAGTCATATTCTTTCAACTGGCGTCTGATCTCCTGCTTCAATTTCCCCACCCCAACTCCGTGGATGAATACCACCTGGTCCTCTGAATTCAACCTGGCTTCGCTCAACCTGCGTTCAAAATGATCCATTTGAATCAGCAGGATATTGCGGGAGTCAACCCTGGCCGGGTTGTCGACCAGTTTGTCAATGTGGAGGTCGCAGACCACTGGCGGTCTCATATTGCGAACCGGCTTGTCCTCGTCCTTGATGCGAATGAAGTCCGATTTTGGGACCTCGACCGACTTCTTTTCTTCGAGGTAGAATTCCCAGCCAAGACTTCCCAGTGCATGCACAGTCGTAGAAGTCTTGCGGAAGATTTCCTTTTTGCAGTTGATCTCCATGGAAAAGGGAGGAATCGGACGGATGCGACCCGCGCGTGGGAATCGTATCATCTGAATTGAAACCAGATTGGCCCGGTGGAAATCTTCCGAAGTCACCTTGCCGATGTATTGCTTTTCGCCAGGAGGAACTGTTCCGACCCCCAATCCCTGGTATTTGTCCTTGATCCGCATGTAAACCGTAAAGACAATCTCGTCTGTGGATTCGTTGGTAATCCAGAACTCATAGTCCTTGCTGGGTTTGCGCAGCACAACCAGGGAAGGAGGGGAAAGAACCGCTGTCCGGTTTTCTGGTTTGGGCTTGGGTGCATCCTCGTCAATATCGGGGGCAAGAAATGCCGTCTCTTCCGCATGGATTTTTACCACCTCATTGATTCCGACTTCCAATTCCAGAAAGTCGTCCACCAGCACCTCCAGCAGGTTGGGGCCCAGGATTTTCTGGACGACCCCTTCCCCGTTTTCATGGAGAAAGCGGACGCGTTCCCCGATTTTAAAGCGTGGCTGCATTTGGCGCCCCTTCCGCTTTGCGGGATTTAAGATCCTCATTCAAGAGATAAAGGGCACTGCTGTTGTCACCTACCATGCGCAGTTTGTGGAGCAGGGTTCGAACGACTTCTTCCTCTTCGATCTGTTCCGTGACAAACCACTGCAGGAAGGTCTGGGTACCGAAATCGCCCATCTCAACCGAGGCTTTCATCAGGCTATTGATATCCTGGGTGACCTGGCGTTCATTTTCCAGGGCAAAAGAAAGTGCTTCTGTATGGGTGTCAAAGTCAACTTTGGGCTTCGGAAGTGCCTGCATGGTAATTTTCCCGTCAACAGTATGGACGTAGTCAAATTGCTTCATGGCGTGAGCCATCTCTTCCTGGGCCTGAAGACGGAAAAAGTGAGCAAATCCGTCTAGATTTTGGTCTTCAAAGTAGGCTGTAAGAGCCAGGTACTGCATCGCTGCGGCCATTTCTCGGTGAAATTGGTCATTCAGCAGCGCTTCCATTTTAGGATTAATCATGTCGTTTTCTTTTTATAACAAGCTAAGGCGGTAAGCTGTTTCGGTAAACTTAATCATTCACCTAACCTTTCTAAGCATTCTTACCCACCATTCACCAAAAAAAGCAAATCAGGTTCATCAATACATGGAAAACTTACGCAAAAGAATTAAATTAGAAGTTTGCCCGATCCATTCTAGCAGATTGAGTTGAAGTGAGCGTACGTTTAATTGATCCTTCCAAGCCTTTTAGACCGGTATATTCTATATATCGGCACGAATACCTAGGTTGTTTGATTTCTTCCCATGTAGTACAAGAGTTGGAAAATGGAAAGCTCAGTTTGCGCTATCAAGGCCTGTATCCCGATAATTTCAATCATTTCTCCAACAATTTAGATGACAAGGATGAGGATCTGGTCAAGCTATTGGGCAGCGTCCACCCTTCAGAGATTATCAAGCGCTTTGGTCCCAAGGCAAAGAACGAAATGGACTTCTACCTGAATATTTTTCAAAAGGAAGTCAAGAAAATAGTGGGGAATTATATCAACCGACAGCTTTCCCAGGCGATCTTGATGCTGCGGGACCGCGAAGTATTTGTGATGGGAAAGGATGGCTATCCAGCCCAAAGTCCGGTTGAATTTTTGCGGGAGAAAGCAGATATCGAGTTCCATTTTCTCCGTGACAAGGAGCGGATGCGTTATTTCCCACGGGTTCACCTCCGGGGCCGCAAGGTTAATTTAACCCATGAGTCCAATGAAATTGTGGTGGAGGAACCCGCCTGGATGCTTCACCGGGGCCAGATATTTACTTTTGAGGAGCCAGTGGAAGGAAAAAAGATCAAAGCCTTTTTAAAGAAGGACTTCATCTCCATCTCACGGGCAACTGAAAATACCTATTTCACCAAATTTGTCCCGCAGATCATTGAGCGCTACCGGGTGGTTCCTGAGGGAATTGAGATCAAAGATCTGGACGCCTTTCCGCGGTTCAGGTTTTTGGTGAATACCTCTGACAGTACGAGTCTCTCACTGGACCTCAAAGTCACCTATGGCGGACACAGCTTTTCGCTTGATCCAAAGCGGGATTATTCGGTCGCGCTCCAGCGGAAAGGGGATGATGTTACCTTCATTAAAATCAAGCGAAACGGAGCTGTAGAAAAGCATATTTCCAATTTGATGGATCGACTTTCTCCGGGTGAAGACCTGATGGGCTGGGAGTTCATGAGTCGACCGGATGGACTCCGCTGGTTGTCCAGATGCATCCCCATGCTGAGGGCCCAGGGGATCGAGATCGTACAGGAGGGAGACAACCGACTCAACTTTGAGGTGCCCAAAATCGAGATCGATTCACGGGAAAATGGCGATTGGTTCGATATCAGAGCGGTGGTGATTGTGGCTGGATTCAGCATTCCCTTTGTCAAGTTCCGCAGCAATATCCTGAAGGGGAAGCGGGATTATGTGCTTCCGGATGGATCGACCGTAATCTTACCGGAAAGCTGGTTTACCGATTTCCGGCACCTGGTGGAGATCGCGGAAGAAAGGGACGGGGATATATTGGCAGTTAAGAAGTACCAGGCCGCGGTTTTGGAACTGAAGGCACCAGGAACGGGGCTGAAAGGAAAGCTGAAAGCGCTGGCAGAAGATGGACAGATCCCTTCGACGGATCTTCCGAAAGGGCTGCAAGCAGAGTTACGCTCTTATCAAAAGAAAGGATTCGACTGGTTGAATCTGCTTCGAAAGCACAATCTCGGGGGGATTCTGGCGGATGATATGGGACTTGGAAAAACCCTGCAAACCCTGACCTTGCTGCTTCAGGAAAGGGAACAGGGAGTCAAGCAACCTTCCCTGGTGGTCATGCCTACTTCATTGATTTACAATTGGTTGGAAGAAGCACGCAAGTTTACCCCCGACCTGAATATCCTTATCCACACCGGTACAGGACGAACCAGGAACAATGCAAATTTCGCCCTCTATAATGTGATCTTTACCACCTACGGTCTGGTGCGGCAGGATCTGAAACTGATGAAAGACTTCCCATTTCATTATGTCATCCTGGATGAAAGCCAGATGATCAAAAATGCTTCCTCCAAGACCTCCAAGGCGGTAAAGGAACTCAAAGCTGCCCACCGCCTTTCCCTGACCGGTACACCACTAGAGAATACTTTGATGGACCTCTGGTCGCAGATGGGATTTCTGAATCCTGGCTTACTGGGATCAGAGCGGTTCTTCAAGGACTTTTACACGATACCCATCGAAAAGGATGCCGACGAAAAGCGCCAGGCCCAGCTTCGTACATTGTTGCATCCTTTTATCCTCCGCCGAACCAAAGAGCAGGTCGCTTCCGAGTTGCCTCCAAAGGTTGAGCAGCAGCATTTCTGCGAAATGTCCAAGGATCAGAAGAAGCTCTACGACGAAACGAAAAATGCCTATCGGAACTACTTGATGGATCTTGGTGAGCAGGAATTCAAGAAGAACAAGTTGAACATTCTGCAAGGCCTGCAGAAGTTGCGGCAGATCGCCATCCATCCGGGCTTGGTGGAAGAGGGCGCAGACTTGGGGCTGGAGAAGTCGGGGAAGTTTTTAGAGTTTAAACGGTTGCTGGAGGAGATTCTGGCCAAAGGCTCCAAGGTTTTGGTATTTTCCCAGTATGTCCGGTTGCTTAAGTTGCTCGAGGCCAACCTCAAGGAGGAAAAAATCGTCTACAGTTACCTGGATGGGTCAACGAAGAACAGACAGGCAGTGGTCAACCAATTCCAGAACAACAATAAGAACCGGGTCTTTCTGATCTCGCTCAAGGCAGGTGGAGTTGGCTTGAACCTGACTGCCGCAGATTATGTATTTATACTGGATCCGTGGTGGAATCCAGCTGTAGAAAACCAGGCCGTAGACCGTAGTTACCGCATTGGGCAGACCAAGACGGTATTTTCCTATAAGTTTATCACCAAAGGCACCATTGAAGAAAAGATCGTGAAGCTCCAGGAGAGAAAGGCCAAATTGTCCAGTGATATCATCGGAGTGGAGGATGAGATCTTTAAAACCCTTAATATTGAAGATATGGTGTCCCTATTGGACTGAGAAAATAAACACGCAACGAAAACGTATTTAGAACCGTGGCGATACAAGAGATCAAATACCTGGATCCGGTCGTAGTCTCAAAGCTTAAAAACATTGAGGTCAAGGCGAGGATGATTGTAGAGGGGTTTATGACGGGCTTTCACAAGTCTCCCTATCATGGGTTTTCGGTAGAATTTGCCGAACACAGGCCCTATAACCAGGGAGAATCCCTCAAGGATGTAGACTGGAAGGTATTTGCCAAGACGGACAAATTGTACACCAAGCGGTACGAAGAAGAGACCAATCTGCGCTGTCAGGTGGTTTTGGATATTAGTGATTCGATGCGCTATCCCCGTGAAGGAATCTCTAAGCTGGAGTATGGAGCTTATCTGACCGCTGCTTTGCAGTACCTGATGGTGATGCAGCGTGATGCCACTGGCTTGACGCTTTTCGATTCAGATATCCACTTCTACGCTCCACCCAAATCCAAGAAGTCCTGGTTGGTGCCCATGTTCAAGAAGCTCGAGGAGGTGGTCGAAAACAAGGACAGTCTACGGCATACCACCGCCACCGCAAAGGTTTTGCACCAGCTTGCCCGGAAGTTCAGCCGGCGGAGTTTCGTCGTGTTGATTACCGATCTCTTCAATCAGATCGAGCAGCAGGATGAGTTTTTCCGTTCTCTGCAGCACCTGCGCCATGCCAAGCATGAGGTGGTGCTCTTTCACCTGCTGGAACGGAAGACAGAGGAGCGGTTTGAATTTCCCAACCGTCCTTTGATATTGGAAGACCTCGAGACCGGTGAGAAGATTCAGATTCATCCCAGCCAGGTCAGAGACAATTATGTCGCTGAGATGAATGAACGCAAAAAGATCTTCAAGCGGAAGGCACACGAATTCAACATCGATTTCGTAGAGGTCGACATCGCCCAGAGCTATGAGAAGGTGCTGACCGACTATCTGATCAAGCGCAGAAGCCTCAAAAAATAGCCACTAAGTCATTTGCTTAACCTTTTGGCGCAGCCACTGAATCTGAGCTACATTTCCCTTTTCTTCTATTTTCCCAAGCAAAGCCACTGCCTTTTTCCGAATTTCGGGACCAGGGAGCAAGCTTGATTTCCGCTTGAGCGCACTGGCCTTTTTGGCGAAACTTACCAGGTTGAAATAGATGGAAAACTGATATTTGGAGAGTTGTTTGTTGCGTTTCAGGTAGATCTTGAAGGACTCGATGAGACTGTCGAGGGCCGCGTGGTCTTCCGTTTCAAAGTAGGATTTTAGCAGGATCACCCTTGACCCCAGGGCATAGAAAACATCACTGAATTCGACCGTCTGAAGCAGTTGGAGCGTTTTCCGATATTCCCTTTGTTCAAAGAAGAAGCTGGCGAGGTTGTAGGTATAGGCGTTTTCCCTGAATTCCGGAGCGATTTTCTCCCGGTAAGTTTCAATGAAGTTGCGGCACCAGTCGAATTCCCCGGCCTTGAGGCTGGCAGAAACAATATTTTTGTAATCCCACTGGATCAGCCAGCCATCTACCGAAAAGAGCGCTCCGTGGTCCAGGGCCCACCTGTACAAATCAATCAGGATGGGAAGGAATTCAGGGCGTCCGGTATTGACCTGCTTGATGCAAAAATTGGAGGCATAGCCGTACATCTCCCTCAGTTCCGGTTTGGAAAATCCGGGTCCGTGTTCCTTGAGGGTTTTGAGAAGTTCTTCGAAAGAGGGATCGGGGTTGGAGAGGGTGAGGCATTGGTAAATGGACAAATAAACCTTGATACCCGGATGTTTGGCCATCAGATCAGGGGTTTCCTCCAGGTATTGCAGGATATAATCCAGCAAGCCGGATTCGAACTCCTGACCAACCACATTGTGGCGATTGGCCATTTCGACCCCATATTTGAGGCGGCTGATGATGAAGAACAAGTCGAGTTTGTCGGCGGCGAGTTGTACGGAGTCGTCCAGAGAGCGGCTCATGGTTCCGCTGAGGTAGGTAATCAAGTCTTCTTGCAGATCAAGGTCTTTCTGGTACTGGGCGGGCAACTTTTCGACACCTGATCCCACCGATTTTAACAAAGCCTTTCGCTGTTTCAGATATTCCTGGTCAAGGTGCTTTTGCCGGTACGCATCCAGCAAGGCCATTCCGGTGCGGAATTGATTGTCTTTCAGGTGATTGGTCGCAAGGAACTGGCGGAAGAGTTTTATAGTCAGGGAGAGGAGGTCTTTGAATTTCTGTTCGTGGTAGTCGAGGTCAGGGTAGCAAAGTTGAAACATCGCTTCCCGGTTCAATTCAGGATGGGTGTAGTCAGGTGCATAAAGGACGATCTGGTCGACCAAAGCCCTTACCTTTTCATGTTTGTTGTAGTAGGGGGAGTGGATGAAATCCTGGAAGTGGCGTAACTCCCAGGAAGTCAATGTTTTGAGGGCCTTGACCAGTTTGCTTTGGTGCATACAAATGATTTTACGCAGCAATTTAAAAGTTTTTCCACTTTTCTACTGGCTTTTCTTTTGGTTCTGGCGAAGGGATCGGGACCTGATATTGTTTGTATTTGCCATCACGGGGGGCTTGTAGGGCTTCGAAGGGCTCTTGATGGCTTTTTTGGGGAGATTGGTGTCTGGGAAGAGTCTTGTCTTGAGCCAGTGGCAGGGAAGGGGAATTTATATGTTCTGTAAAAACTCTCTCCACTTATGGTGAATTTTGTATTTTTTTATGAGAGGTCTTTGCTTGATATTTGATATGCATTCAAGGAATTGTGGACTTGTTCCACGGCAACTCGAAGGATATGATGAGAAGACCATTAATCCTGACCCTGATATTGCTTTTCGCTTTGGCGAAACCAGGGAGTCTATGGTCTCAAACGATCGTTAACAGTGATGTTCAGACCAATACTACCTGGACCCTAACTCAAAGTCCGATCATCGTAACCTCAGAGATTGTCATCGACCCAGGCGTTACCCTTCAGGTAGAGCCAGGTGTTGAAGTCCGGTTGCATGATCAGGTAGTGCTCAAGGTGAGAGGCACACTTCAAGCCTTGGGGACTCCTGGTGATTCGATCCAATTCCATGCAGATTCGGTCCTCTGGGGAGGAATCCGGATGGAACCCTCGACAGTGGGTGCCCAGGTCAAAATGGCCTACTGCGATTTTTCCGAGAGTGATTTCGGAATCTCTGCCACCGGGTTGAGTGGGATTGACCTTCTGGACTTGTCCCATTCACGCATTCACCACAACAATGTTGGGCTGGATGCTTTCCCCCCGCAGCTCTTTGACATCTATGCCTGCACATTCGATGATAATTCCTATGGCATCTACCAATCGAATTTCGGATTGAAGCAGTGCGGTTTCAACCGCAATGCCACCGCGATTTTTGATTCAGACATCCAGATGGATTCTTGTAATCTGAGCAAATCGACCATAACAGCAATAGAAGGTGGGTCCGGTTCTGTGAAAAGATCATCGTTCTTTTACAACACCACAGCCTTGTCAGGTTTTGGCGCCAGTGCTACAGATTCGGTGGTTGAATGTGAGATCATCCTGAATGATACCGGGATTGTGATCACAAGCGATCTACCCAAGTACTTTGCAAATCAGATCTGTGGAAATGGCCTTGGCGTTCAGGTGGCAACACCGAACAACATAGACATGACCGGGAATTGTTGGTGTACTACGGACAGTGTTGTTGTAACCGATCTCGTCCTCGACGGCAACGACCAGTCCGGAATAGGTTTACTGGACTTCGTGCCATTTGACTCCTGTGATTATCCGGGCACGGTGTGGCCGGGTGACGCAAATGATGATGGGGAAGCGAATATCGCTGACCTCCTCAACATTGGAGTAGCTTTTGGCACCCAGGGAGCTACCCGTCCTAACGCCACCCAATTTTGGGCAGCGCAAACCGGGGTACCCTGGGGGCTCACCTTTGCTGATGGTACCGATTATATCCACGCTGATTGCAATGGCAGCGGAATTGTGGATCTGAATGATACCCTGGCAATTCTTGCAAACTTTGGTCAGACCCATCCCAAGACATCGAATATTCCGGTTAACGGAAATGCAGGCTTATGCCTGGTTTACCCCGAGACAGCCATGCCCGGTGACACATTCACCGTGGACGTGTACTTCGGTCAAGGGTTTATCCCTCCGGTAGGAGCTTATGGATTTGCCATCACACTGGATTACGACCGCAGCATCATCGATTCTGCCCGCATCACCACGGATTTGAATTCCACATTTCTGGGTAACCAGGGAACAGAGGTGATTGATTTACAGGTCTCTCAGGAAAAGTTCCATTGGGCGATCAGCCGTACAAATCATACTGACACGGTATTCCTCGGACGGATCGGTGGGGTAGAGATGATTATGATTGACGACCTGGCCAGGGTGATACCGATCAACATTGTGGTTGACGAAGTCATCCTGATTGATTCCAGCGGCGCCCGCATCGCGGTCAACCTGGAAAGCTGTGGCGGCGATCCACCACTGGCCCGCTTTGGTTTGTCAGCCTATCCGAATCCCGGTGGCGACATGATGACCATCGACTGGGAGGAATTAGAGCCAGAGTCCGTACACCTCTATGACCTTTCAGGTCAGTTAAGGAAGACCTGGGAGGCACCGGTGGACCGGAAAGTAGAGTTGGATACGCGGAATTATCCTCCAGGCATCTACCTCGTTCGGGTTCAGGTCCCGAATGGGATCATTACAAAGAAGATAACTATCTCAAGATAAATTTTCAGCGTTTCATTATCGAGTTTCTTGGGCCGGAAGGTCGGCCCTTCTTACACTTACAGCGTTCATTATATTAAGGTTCAGAGGATGGAGATCCTCTCCGGTAAAGCCGCCCGGTTTTATCAAAACCTCAATGACCCGGGTTAACACCCCGGGTTTTTTATTTGAACCCTTTCCGGCGATTGTACTATGGTTTTCGCAACAATGCTGTAAATTGCGGTAATCAGAATATGAAAGTAGCATCTGTACTTATCCAGGATTTAGAAGGCTTTTCCGATTTCCAACTGGACCTAACCTACCCGGAAGGACATGAAAAAGCAGGACAGGCCATGGACAAGGTTTGTTTCATTGGACGAAATGGGAGTGGGAGATCTCGTATGATCAAGTTGCTGACCGAATACCTAAAGTCCATTATCCGCTTCAAGAGCAAGCATCTTTTTGTCGCCAAGTTGCAGATCGGAGACGCTTTCATATACTCAGTCCACCTCCGCAATGAGGTGCTCTTCTTCCGGGATACCATTGACGAAGACCCGGCCTGGCTGATCACCCTGATTTCAAATGCCGCCTTTACCCTCGAATTCAATCAAAAGTACGAGCACTACTGCATTGGATTTGAAGAAGACCCGGAGCTGTTTGAAAACCTCTGGTTTGAGAACAATTCCAACAATGTCCTCATTTACCAGCCCTCGGAACCTTATAAGAACAGGTTGATGAACCTTACCGATGTGCCCGTCACCAAAGCGCGGGACATCCTGAGCATCAAAGGCAATTATCCCTTCTTCAATGAGGTGAGTCCCGAGCA
Source organism: uncultured Bacteroidia bacterium (assembly GCA_964352215.1). Lineage (GTDB taxonomy): Bacteria > Bacteroidota > Bacteroidia > J057 > JADKCL01 > CAWUKT01. The sequence continues at coordinate 45,575 of CAYGRE010000030.1, read as the reverse complement.
TGTGACGGAGTTTTGGTCTATGCTCATTTTTACCATTTTAAGACGAGACAAAGCTTTCAAAGAATATGTCAAGGAGTCGGCCAATCGGAGCAAACCCCATTCGATGCTGATGAAGGACTTCAACCAGGATTATCCACCTATCGTGGAAGGCTTGGCAGAATTGTGGAATCCTTACCTGGAAACAGCTGGTTTAGAGGTGGATGTGGAAAATGCGAATGAGCCAGTTAGCTACTCTGATCCTTTGAATTTGCTGATCAGGAGAAAGAGCAACAAGGAGAAAGTCGACTATGGATCTCTGGGTTCAGGCCTGAGAAAAATGATTTTCAGCCTCGGATTCACCTGGATACTACACCAGCACCGGGAGTTGGACAACGGCTTTTGCCTGATTGAAGAACCCGAAAATCACCTGCATCCCGTGATGATGAAAGGGCTGATTGACAAATACATTAGCCTTCTCCAGGGAAATCAACTCTTTGTTACCACCCACAATCCTCTGATCGCAACCCAGTTTGACCCCAGTGAAAGATTGATTTGGGATCAAAAGGGGGTTCATCGCAGTAAACTTTCAGCAGATGCCAGTCTGGAAGAAATCCTCGCCGGGGACTTTGCCTGATCTGAAATGATCAAATCTTGAACCAATCTTTTCTTGATTTAAACTGTGATCTGGCCCGAACGGACCAGATCTGATCCGAACTGATGTGAACTGTACAGTATTGTATACTGATTTAGACAGGTAACTCCATTCAAACTGTACTGTTTACTAAACATCTTTCTTCTTCTTTCCCCCGATTTAGGGTACTTATTTTTTACCCTTTGCCCTATTCCTCTGCATATTCCGCATTTCGGGCCCACCATTCCTGCTGTTTTTTCAATTTACCTTACTTCCTCCTGCACAGCTTGGTTTTTTGGTACGGTCATTGCCAAGAGTAGTGACATAGATTCACCCAAAATAATTGAAAGGAAAATTATCATGGAAAAGGCAGCACTGTTAGAAACTATCGTCGGAGTTGGAATGATGATCACTGTTTTTGCCGTAGGGATCATTCGCGCTCGCATGATGATGAAAAGCGCATAGCGCATTCACCTTAGAATTCTTGCCAAGTCAATAGGAAAACAACGGAAAACTAGAATATTATGGAAACTACATCAATGATCGAACTTGCCTCTGGAATTGCACTCTTCGCTGGAATAATTGTCATCGGCCTCTTCACAGTCCGTGCCGAAATAAAAAGATAGAAAGGGATAGAATCATGGAAAAGATGCAGATAGTTTATTTGTGTATGGGGATGGGCCTCATTTTTTCAGCCCTGACGATCCGACAGATCCGTTTGGCAACACGACGCACATCCACCGGTCGGTAGTTCTGACCGTTTATATACATCTATGGGGCCTGTTTGGCCCCTTTTTTATGTCCCGAAAGCACCGTATATTCAAATTGAATTAATGAGATAACATTTACTACAATGCTCCGTTTCAACTTACCTATTGGAACCCTGGTTGCTTTTGCTTTCTTTTTTGGATGGACCTTTCCAGTGAATGCCCAATACAGTCTGAACAGCTTGTATGGCAATCTTACGGATTGTGATACCATGACACGCGGGATTTACGTCGTCTGGTGGGACAATGACTGGAACATGGCCGCTGATGCAGATGTCTTGCTCGATTCCATGATCCGCTATCGGAACGATTGCCTCAATGACCTGGCCATGGCAGACCCCCCAAATCCACCGGCCGGCTATTATTACAATGTCTATTTGCACCGTCCCAATGATGTCTTTCCGTCCGGTTGGGCAAATGGGCAAGGCACGGATGGCAATGGCTATCCCTATTTAACCCTGCCTGTCGGAGCCCACAACGATTGGGTCAATGTCGCCCACGAAACTTTTCATGTCTTTCAATACAGTGCAACCTCGCCAGGATTTGCTTACGCCGGTGACAGTCAATGGTATATTGAAGCATCCGCCAATTGGTTTGCCGCTATCAGAAATTACAACTACGCCGGAGCCTTTCTCGAAGCAGAGAGCCTGGTACGACTTCCCCATGTAGCACTCTGGCTCAGCTATGACAATTTCCCGGCCAGCTACCCGCAGAATTGGCAACGTTATGTTCACCAGTACGCCATGGCACTTTTCCTCTACTACCTGACCGAGGAAGTCGGGGTGCCGGATTCCCTGATTACCTCCGGACTGTTTGCAGGGACCAATGAGCTTCCTCAGGAATACTATTACAACCAATTGGGTGGAGCTGTCTTCCGGGATCACTTCATCAATTTCGCGGCCCAGATGACCAACCATTTCGATTTTCTGCCCCAAAACCAGATTACCGTTTTCGAAAATGAGTGGAATACCTATGCTGATCCGGCCGATGACAATGAGTTTGTGGCCGTGTTTAACAATCCAACCCAATTGATTTACCGGCCAGATGATTCTCTGGTTACCACAGGCTGGTCCTTCAATACCTACAAAATCACCAACAATTTTGATCCCTACTATCAGATTTCCCTCAACGGAGATATGACCGGGAGTGCAGGCAGTGCGGCTTATTTTCAGGTAAAATTGGTCGTGCAAAACAGCGTTACCGGTACCAGTTTCATTGATATGCCCATGAACAGCAACTATACCGGGGACTATATTTTAACACTCCAAAGTACAGATACTGCCGTCTATGTGATCGTTGCTTCTATGCCGCAAATGTTTCAGAATGTTAGCCAGACCTATAGTTATGAGCTTGCGATTGATCGGATTGTCATCGGTATAGAGGATGAATTTCAGGATACACCTGTCAAGGAAATCGCCCGGTACAATTTGTTGGGGCAGGAAGTACGGCCAGCGGATGGTGGTGTCCAGGTCCTTCGGTATGAGGATGGGACTTTCCGCAAGATTTATCAGGATTAAGGAAAATATCCGGGATTAGGCATTGGAAATCAGGCACTAATTGCGTAGTTCTGCCCATGCGAATTTTTGTGTTGATCCTGTCGATCTTCTTGTTTTCATTGTCAGACTCCCAGGGGCAACAACCTGCCAATGGCACGGACCAGATTGCAACTATGGTAGCTGCCTATAAATTGGACGCGCGTGGTCCATACCGCGATATTCGGTGGTTCTGCAAGGATGGCAGCATCAATATGCCTAAGGAACCATGTGAAAAGCCGGGTGGGGTTCAGCGTGCGCGGTACAAGCAGGAGGTAATTGACCTGGCTGCGAAAGAACATATCTTCCTGGGGCAAATCCTTGCCACAACGCCGTTTCCTGACTTTTGGGACGAGGCGAATTCATATTCCCGGCTCAAGCAATTTCAATTGGAAAACTTCCTCTTTGCGGCTGACGATGGCTGGATCTTGCGAAGGGCGCGTTATTACCGGGGTGCCAAGCAGGCGGAAGACGAAGCCCAATGGGGAAGAGACTTTTTCGATTGGTTGCTCAAAGACGGGCAGCGTATCTCAGAGCATTTTTTCTTGATCAAACAAGCGGTTCGAGACCTGCCGCACCGGGCAGATGACAACCTGACCTTGCGCATTCGCGCCGTTTCCAAGTCCATATCGGAGTCTTATCCTGCATTTATGGATCTGAGGATCAAAATACACGGTCAACCTCAACCCACTGACCTCAGCGCAGTCCGTGATTTTCTGACAGTGCATCAGACCAAGCTTTCCACTGCTCAACGGAAACAATTCGATGACCTGATCAAAGACATGGATGCCCTGTACCAGCCCTAGACCTTACGAAGTTGGATGTTTATGTGGCTCAGCTACCTGCCGGGCATCCGGTTGGCAAAGCCATCACCGACCTGGTGACCGAATTCAAGGATGTCCCGCCAGCCCTCTCCCGCCTCGAGGCATTGAGTGAAACCATGCTGGCGGTACGCAAAGAGGTCGGGGAAAATGCCACCGCCAAGCAACGGCTTGCCATGCTCGATGCCCTGATCGAGATGGAGGACATCGTCCTTCTGGAGTCCCAAACTGCTAAAGTTGAAACCCTGGGAGAATTACTGGCCCAAATCAGGATACTCATTCGGGTAGCTACTGCAACCGGTTGGCTGGAACTGTGGGAGTGGGAAAAAATGGGCAGGTAGACACGGGATTCTCCTTCTGGCGCTGTCCGAAATACCGCCTCCCTGGGGTTCTTTTCCCGGTCCTGGAAATTCAAATAGCCCTCGATTCGTTCTCCGTCGGCTAGAATAACGTATCCGGATTGGAAGTTGGTTTGTGTGAAAGCGGTGCTGGAAAGTAAGCTTGTCAATACCGCGAGAAAAAGGAGTTTCATAGAGAATCTGGGTTGTTTCTACGGCTGATCACTGGTTTTCTTTATGAATGACCACGGGTTTTCTATATGGATGTCCTGAAATTAGCGAAATCCCGAGGAAATAGAAAAGGGGGAGGGGAGAATCCATTTATTGGTAGCACCTATTCACAGGTAGCACCTATTCACAGGTAGCACCTATTCATAGGTAGCACCTATTCATAGGTAGCACCTCCTCTTTTTTCGGTCCATTCCCTGCCACATTCCCTCCATCCACTAGCCCATCGTCTCCATTGGCTTGTTTTCGACATCCCTGCCCGGAATAGCAGCGTACATTTAGGTGTAAAGCAAAAACAACAACTGCTAAAAATTAACCACACTAAGGAGGAAAACATCATGGAAAATGTAGTATTCATCGAAGTCGCAACTGGAATCGGAATCGCCCTCGCAATCATCGCCACTGGGATTTTCAGAATGACACTGAACAATGGAAAATAAGTTAGTATTCTTAACCTTGTTACCATCAACTTCTCCCATCATCGGGTGAAATAAGCTCCCCCAAGATTCAGGTAATCATGGTAAGGTTTGCTGACTAGGCTGGTCTCTTATGAGGCTGGCCTTTTTTGTTGGTTCGAAGAGGACAATACCTTCAAACAATTTGTAGCGTTTTCTATTTCCTAAAGTATCGACCGGAGCATTTAAATTAAATTCTATGGACATTGTTGTAAAGACCATCGGACACAAAGGGGCTGCCATTGCCCGTGACGGAAGTGAAAAGCTGGGGGCGATGACCTATTCCCTGGCCGGGGATCAATTGATCATTATCGACCATACGGAGGTGGAACCCGGGGGACAAGGCAAAGGAATAGGCAAGCAAATGCTCCTTGCGGTGGTGGAAATGGCCCGGAAAGAAGGCAAGAAAATCCTGCCGCTATGCCCCTTTGCCAATGCCATGTTCAAGAAAATGCCGGAGATCGGCGATGTGCTGAAGTAAAGAATTCCTATTCGTTTTGAGAGTTCAATGCGCTTGAGTGTGGGCCAAAAAACAGTCGCAGCAATTGGGGACTCGAGTTGGACGTATGTGAAATATGAGTCACAGCAATTGGGGACTCGAGTTGGACGTATGTGAAATATGAGTCGCAGCAATTGGGGACTCGAGTTGGACGTATGTGAAATATGAGTCGCAGCAATTGGG
>CAYGRE010000030.1:0-40042 GCA_964352215.1 uncultured Bacteroidia bacterium | reverse complement strand
GACTCGAGTAAGGCGAATGACCAACATGACTCGACAATAGGTTTCCCTGGAGTATTGTCCAGGTTTTACGATAGCGCTCTTCGGTCAAGACCGAAGCTGAATCGCTCTCCAGCCCCACTGGGCTCCGGTCCGGACCCAAGCTGGCTGCACTCCAGCCCCTCGGACTCCGGTCCGGACCGAAGCTGGCTGGCCCCCGAGCGCCCCTCGGACTACGGTCCGAACCGAAGCTGGCCGTCCCCCGTGCGCCCCTCGGACTCCGGTCCGAACCGAAGCTGGCTGTCCCAGAGGCTGTGCATGCTCAGGTCCAGCCCATTGCGTACTCAGGTCCAGCCAAATGCATGCTCAGGTCCAGCCAAATAAGAACTCAGGTCCAGCCAAATGCATGCTCATTCCTCAAACATTCAAGAGTCCGGTCTGGATGTGCTCCCACCGACCCCCAAACATGGTCTTACTGGGAAAAGACCATTCAGGAGCTGTACATGATGATTTGTCAAGCCAATACAAAAATCTATCCCTTACACCTTCACTGGCAACACAATCCGGGAAGCGAATTCTCCACCTACCAGAATACCAAACTTTGCCCCTTCCCGCGTCACCTCTCCAAAATGGTCTTTGTCACCCGTGGCAATCGAGACCCGAATCTGGTGGCCTTTTTTAAATCGGTAAGAAGTAGGCAAAAGATCAAAAAATAAACGATTGGGGGCAGTGGTATCCAAAGGACGGGCATCCGCTTCCAGGTAGCTGCGTTGCGGAACACAATCTGCATGGAATGGGGTAGGGGTTAGTTCCCGATGAATGGCCCTCAGCATACCTTCAGTGATGTACCTGACTTCTCCGTTGGGGAGGACATCGTCGAGGTAGACGAAAAATGCAGCATCTTTTTCCTGGGTCCTTACCCACAATTCGACCATGGGATGCCCGGTAACTTCCAGGTCACTCGCTAATTCTTCGGTCTCAAACCGCAAGAGGATGCGGGTCGTCTCCTGCCGATCCGGATAGTATTTGTGGGTGCGCACCAAGCCTATCAGGGCCCGCCAACGCGAGTTGGTTCCCGATCGCATGTGAGGATCATGTGCCAGTTCTCTGGATTCGGTATAGTCGGGCAATTCGGTCTGTAAATCACCCCACCGCCCCATGAACAAATTGGCCTCGACCAATCCCTCCGGAGGCCATTGGTCTGCGGTCTTCCATTTTTCTTCCCCCATGGTGAAGTACTGCACCTGCGGTTGATCTACAAAAGGGGTATCATAGCCCTTGAGGAAATGGTCGAAATAGCTGATCGGCATGCCCACCACACTGTCTTTGACTTTCGAAGAATATCCGGGGCTGGTGTGAAAGGCACCCCCATGACTCCAGGGGCCAATCACCAATTTATTGGTGGGGGTTTTCAGATTCAGGAAACGCTTGATGGCCGCATGCTGGTAGGCGCCATCGTGCCAGCCGCTGGCACTTACAAAGGCACCACCGCTGCCATTGATCTGTTGCTGATAGGTGTGCGGGCTGAAGGTATTCATATTTTCCACCACCTTACTGGCTGGGGTTTGGTCCCGGTAGATCACCCCCCGGGAGGTTTCATTTACATTCAGATTCCCCTGGTGCTCCGCAATGGCAGCTTTCAGGGCAGCCTGGTCTCCATTGACCGCGGCCACCCCCTTCAGGACCAGTTGCGCCAGCGGGATCGGCAGGGGAAACCGGTTGTTGTCCATCATTTCATTGAACCGGCCCCAGTTCTGGACAAAGAAATCCAGGGGAACCCCACCGGGCAGGGCGATGCCGTCGTAGATGTCGTACAAAGAAAAGAGAGGCATATAGGCTTTGACTGCCGGGTGTTGCCGGGTCGCGAGAAATTCTGCGGAAGTTCCGGTATAGGAGATGCCGATTGCACCCACCTTGCCATTGGACCAGGACTGCTGCACAATCCAATCCACCACTTCGCGCCCGTCCTCGACCTCATCCTCTGACCAGGGGTACATCCGTGAACCAAAAGAAGCACCCGTTCCCCTGGCATCTACGTTGACAAAAACGAATCCGTTCATCACCAATTCTTTCATCATCCCGCCTTCAAAACCCAAAAAGGGAGACAGGAACCAGGAGAAAGGAGGGTTCAATACGGGTCTCCGCCAATACCGGGTCTGATTGATCAGGGTGGGGAGTGGACGGCTGAAGTCGTAGGGTTGGGGAAAGAGAATATCCACAGCAATACGGACCCCATCGCGCATAGTGAGATAGCGGGAGGTGACCTTGAGCGAACGAAACTGCTTGCGGTCAGGAGATTGGTAAGAAAACATGGTTATTTACGTGCAATGCGGAGCAGAAATACTCCAATGGCAAAGAATATGATATTGGGGAGCCAAATTGAAAACCACATGGGGATATCTTCACCAGCAAGGGACTGCCCGGTAACTACCAGGATCACATAGGCAAAGGCTATTACCAGGCCGATTCCGATCTGGAGAGGGGTGCCCCCCCGGCGTTTTCGGGTCGATACTGCAAAACCGATGATGGTAAGAATGACCGAGGCAAATGGATAAGCATAACGCTTGTAAATCTCAGCTTCCAAAGGCCCATCCAGGCCCGATCCACGCATGCGTTCCAATTCCACACTCGGGTACAACTGGGTCATCGTCATACTCTCAGCTTTCATATCCTTGATGAAAATATCATCTGGGGTAAGCAGCAGAAAGGTATCCATGGTGGGTATTTCGGTAATGCTTTCAGACCGTTCCGCAAAGGAGTGGACTTTTACATTTTCCAGTCGCCAATTTTCCAGGGTATCATTCCAGACGATCTTACTGGCATTGATTTTTTTGACAATGTCTTTGTCCTTGATTACCTCCATCGAGAACATATAGCCTTCGTTGACCAGTTGGTTGAAGGAGTAGAGATAGATAAAAGTCTCTTCGCCCGTCTCCGCATTGTAATCGATTTTTTTGTGAATGTTGACATCCCGGTTGACCACTTTCGCTTTGAGGTAATCGTTTTCAAAATCGATGCGGGATTTTGTCGCAACCGGAACGAGGTAGGCATTCAGGTAAAAGGACAGGGCAGTCAGGGCAAGGGCAGTGACCAAATAAGGGGCCAATACCCGGTAAAAGCTCACCCCACTGCTCAAGAGCGAAACGATTTCTACATTGTTGGTCATTCGGGACGTGAAGTAGATCACGGCCAGGAATATGCAGATGGGACTGAGCAGATTCCCAAAGAAGAGCATGAAGTTGACGTAATAGCTGCCGATCAGCAGGTCAATTGGGGGCTTCCGCTCGATGAAATCATCAATTTTTTCCGCGACATCAATCACGATACATACCGCCAATATTATCAGCAGGATGAAGAAGAAGGTCCCGAGGAACTTCCGGATGATGTACCAGTCGATGATCTTGATCATGGTGCTCCAGTGGTAAAACTACCTATTTTAAAGGAATCACCCTAGACCCCGCAAATAATGTTCCATCCTCAGCGGACCAAGGTAATTTCACCGGCATATTCGCGGTCTCCGACCACCAGGCTGTAAAAATAGACACCTTCTGCTACGGCACTTCCTTTTTCATCCTGGCCATTCCATCCCTGCACTTTGTTCTTGCTCTGGTAGACGCGGACGCCCCAGCGATCAAAGACTTGCAGGTCAAAGGGTTGGGAGCCGTTGTACTCGACCAGGAAGCGGTCGTTGATGTCGTCATCGTTCGGGCTGAACACGTTCGGGATAAACAAATCAGGGGCGAGCACGACATAGGGACCATGTAGAACCGTATCGGCACAGCCATATTCATCGCGGGCCAGGAGGCGTACATAATAGGTGCCTGGTGCCGTGAAGTCGTGCATCGGATCCTCCAGGTCAGAAGCGACGCCGTCGCCAAAGTCCCAGAGGTAGGTGTTTGCAAATTGTGACTGGTTGATGAACTGTACATCCGTGGCGGGCAGGTACAATTCGACCGGGAAGGCAGGATCTGATGTGAACGCTGCGATGGGGGCTTCTCCGACTTCGATCTGGATCGGTTCAGAAACTGCCGCACAACCGCCGGGGCCAATCGCAGTCAAGGTCACGTCATAAATGCCGGGGGCCGTATATTCATGCTCTGGATTCTGCAGGTTGGAAATGGTGGTATCATCGCCAAAATTCCAGACCCAGTTGAGGGCATCGGTCGAGAGGTCCTGGAAATTCACAGTGAAGGGAGCACATCCTATGATCTGGGATTGCACAAAGGCTACGACGGGCCGTGGGATGACCTGAATTTCGATCTCGGTAGAGTCGACACAGCCATTCTCTTCTACCACGATGCTGTACAGGGTGGTTTCATCCGGTGAGGCCATCGGATCTGCTGAGGCAGGATCGTCAAGTCCGTTGGCTGGGGTCCAGGTGAAGCTGGCATTGCCGACACCGCCTGAGGCGGTCAACTGGACCGAATCGCCACCACAGATGACATTGGTATCTGCAAGTACCGCGGCGATTGGCATCGGGTTGACGGTGACCAACATGGAGTCGGTGGTGCTACAGTTTTCGTGGGACACAGTCAGAGTATAGAAGATTGACTGGCCCGGCCAGGCACTGGGGTCCAGCAGGGTGCTGTCACTCAGCGATTGATTGGGGGACCAACCGTAATACACTTGGTTGATCGGTGCGGGCAAGGTGGTGGTATAGCCAAAGCTGCCATTCAAGACGACAGTATCACCCGCACAGATGTTCAGGCTGGGGCCTGCATCGGCAATCGGGGTGGAATTTACATTGACGGTTACACTGTCCGGGGTACCATAACAGCCCCATTCTTCTGAAAAGGCTGTAAGTACGTAAGTGGTGGTGGTGTCAGGTGACACGATGGGGTTCGGAACATTGCTGGCGCCGATGATTCCATCGGTTGGGGACCAGTTCAGAACGTAGGTATCGTTGCTGGTAACATCAACCTCACCGTCAAGCTGCCCTTCTTCTCCGAGACAGATTTCAAAGTCGACTCCGGCATCAATGGTCGGTTGAGGATGAACCACCACCCGGACCGTATCTCCCGCACTGGGGCATCCATTGGAGAATACAGTGAGTACATATTCAGTGGTCAGGCCGGGACTTGCCGAAGGTGATTGCACATTGGGATTGCTGAGGCCGCTGACTGGGCTGTATTGGAAGGTATAGTCAGGGCCAGCTGAGACTCCGGCACCTTGCAGGATGACTGAATCCCCAAAGCAGAGGTCGATTTCATCGCTGGGCAGGTGGGCAATCGCGATTGGTTCGGGGTGGACGATCACACTCACCGTGGCATTGGTATCAATGGTGGTCAACTCACTGGAGCAGCCATTGCCTGCGGTGACGACCAGGGAGTAAATGGTGGTGGTATCCGGACGGGCAAATGGATTCAGGATGGTAGGATCATTGAGGCCGAGTGCCGGTGACCACTGGTAGGTGAAAGGACCGGTAGCATTGCTGACGGTGGGATTGATGATCACACCGGGTGCACTGTCAGGACAGATATATTGGTCGGGACCGGCATCGATAATCGGCTTAGGCAATACATCCACAAAGATGGAATCGACGGCGCTCAGGCAACCATTGCTTCCGGTGACCTGGACGTAGTACCAGGTACTCACAGTGGGATTGGCGAAGGGATCGTCGTCAAATGCTGAATCGAGGCCACAGAAGGTGGCGGTGGAGTCGCACCACCAGGTGTAATAGAGGGGAGCGACGCCTCCGGAAGCGACTGCGCCGATTTGGGCGCCGCCTTCTCCTTCGCAGAAGGAGGCATCCGGGAACATGGCCAGGTCCGGCCGGGGCTGGACCACTACCAGCGCAGTGTCAGATGCGATACAACCATTGGCCAGAGATACATTGAAGATATAGGAAAAAGTGCCCCCCTGGGTGAGCGTAACTTCAGGATCGGGAATATTGGGATTGCTTAGTCCTGTCGCAGGAACCCAGTCGTAATTGGCATTGGTAACGGGGACGCCCAGCAGTTGGCCGGTGTCGCCGGCACAAAATGTCAGGTCAGGCCCGGCATCGGAAGGCGGCAGGTCATCTATGATCAGAATTGCTGTATCTGCCTGGCTGCCAAAACAAAGTGAGTCCTGCACAATCACAATGATGTCTTCCAGTCCTTCGCTCACGCCATCTGGCAATGGATCGATGGGAAGGGATACACTGGCAACGTTCGCAGGAAAGGTGACCGAGCCAGTCAGTAAAGTGGAGAAATCGCCTCCATTCGTGGCAGTGCCCTGAACCTGGTAGTTGATGGTAGCCGACTGGGAAATATCCCCTCCGCGGTTGAATTGGAATCCACCATCAATGCAATCCTCCACCAGCACAGTGCTGGTGGGATGGTTGATAAAGGGATCAACACTGATGAATTGTGGGATTGAGGTACAACTGATGCCATTCAATTCCAGGAATACACCTGAATCGAAGATACCATCTCCACCATCGGCAATGGCAAGTTTCAGGTGGTAGGTTTGGCAGGCCTGCACCGGTGCAAAGGCGGACAAAACGGTGGTGAAACCGTCGTATTCAATGCTCGCCCCTGTATTGTTCGTTACGAAATATTGCGAATTGTTGAGGTTGCACCCAGGGCCGGTTGGAGAACCATTGTTGCCGACAGTGCCGTTGTTGACGGAGTTGATAGCCACCGGGATATTGGTTCCGGGAACGACCGCGATATTGGTAGGGGAGGGATAGCCGGGACCAGAGATCAGGAAGGCGAAGACATCATTCACCGATGCACATACATATTCGTCGTACTCATCCGAGCCAAATACATACCTGATCTGAATCGTATCGCAGTAGGGGACCAGGTCAAATTCCAGAATGCATGCATCAAAAGTTACCACGCCGGAGATGGAATCCAGTACAGGATCACCATTGCCGAGGTTGTTGTTGCCGGTACTACCGGAAGAGTTTGGGCCGATGGCCAGGACAGCCTGACCGGAGGTGAGCAGCACCCCGGAGCCAAGGCCAATATTGGAATTGGTACCGTTGAATGTACCAGCCGCATCGGTCGGACAAGTGAAGGTAACATTGGAAACGATCACGCCATTGGAGGTGATGTTGTTGGCCAGTGTTTGCCCATTGTTGACGGGTGTTACGGTAAGTTGAGCTGTTACGGGTGACACGAACCAACTGATGAGAAGCAGCGTGACACATGCAAGTAGATTTTTGGACACTTTCCCCATAGTATAAAATAACACATTTATTTCGTCAAATACCCAAGCATCAAAGCCTTGTCTTTACTTTCTGCACCATTTTAGGCTTCCAATCTGCAAAAGTACCCATTTGAATATGCCTCCTTGCTTCTCCGACCAACCAGAGGTAGAAGCCAAGGTTGTGGAGACTCATGATGGTCAGGGCGAGGTATTCATTGGCTTTGATCAGGTGCCGTAAATATGCCTTGGAATAGTATTGGTCCACGAAGAGGTCGCTGTCCGGGTCGAGCGGGGAGAAATCTCTTTCGTATTTTTGGTTCCGCATGTTACGGATGCCTTCTCTTGTAAACAACATACCGTGACGGGCATTGCGGGTAGGCATGACACAATCGAACATGTCGATCCCAAGGGCGATGCATTCGAGGAGGTTTTCGGGGGTTCCGACCCCCATCAGGTAGCGGGGCTTATCGGCCGGAAGGATGCCACAGCAGAGCTCGGTCATCTCATACATGACTTCATGCGGTTCTCCCACACTTAGCCCCCCAATTGCATTCCCCTCCATGTCTAATTCTGCCAGGTGTTCACAAGACTCTTTTCTCAGGTCTTTGAAATTGCTCCCCTGCACAATGGGAAACAATGCCTGGTGGTGACCGTAAAGGGGATCTGTTCGTTGAAAATGGTCTTTACATCTTTGGGCCCAGCGTTTGGTCAGGCCAAGTGACTCCTTGGCATAGTTGAAATCACAAGGGAAAGGGGGGCATTCATCCAGGACCATCATGATGTCTGAGCCAATCTTACGCTGAGTATCCACGACATTTTCCGGAGTAAAGAGGTGTTTGGAACCGTCGATATGGGATTTGAAGGTCGCCCCCTCCTCGGTGAGTTTTCGCTGCTTTGAGAGACTGTAAACCTGGTAGCCACCAGAATCCGTGAGGATAGGACCGTCCCAATGCATAAACTTGTGGAGGCCACCGGCGGCATGCATGGTGTCCATCCCGGGACGGAGATAAAGGTGGTAGGTATTTCCCAGGATAATCTGCGCTTTTACATCATCCCGGAGTTGGTTTTGCTCCACGGCTTTGACACTCCCGACTGTTCCGACCGGCATGAAGATCGGGGTCTGGATCTCGCCGTGGTCAGTTTGGATCACGCCCGCCCGGGCTTTGGAGCCAGGGTCGGTCTGTTCCAGCTTGAATTTTAGCATATCCTCAATCGAAATGATTTCAGCATATCCCCATCGAAGAGAATTCAGGATTCCCTTTTTTAGCCTTTAGAGCCAGAAACGCAGGGGGTTGAGTGACAAGTCAATGCTGTGGAAGAAATCCGACAGTTGACTGTTGTAATCCAGTACGTCCTTGTCCCCGAGAATGAAGATGAGGAATAAGATGTAGAGGGAGAAAAGCAGGAGTGCTTTCCAGCGGCCCATACTCTTGCCAAAGTAGAAGACAAGGACTGCGAGGAAGGTAATTCCCAATAGTAAAATCCTCAGTACTGCGACGTCTTGAACCGTATCAGGGGACATGGTCATGGGACCATTGATGAGGGTAAAGAGGAAAAGGGGGAATCCCAGGGCAAAACAGATGTCAAATATATTGGAACCGATGGCGTTGGAGACGGCATCGTCATAATTGCCTTTCATCGCGTCCCGCATGGATATGATGGTATCCGGAACGGAGGTTGCGGCGGAGGCAAGTACAACTGCTATAAAGTAAATGGGGATGCCCATTGCTTCACCAAGTCGTTCGCAGGAATCGACCAATAGGAAGCATGCACCACCAATCACGGTCACAGAGGTGAGCAGCAGAATCCATGCATTCAAGCCTTTCATCTCATTTGGGACAACGAGGGGTTCAAAATCCAGGGTCAGGGCGGCCAGAAACTTGTTCTTTTCACCTCCTTCTTCTTTGTCCTCTTCTTCGTCTTCGCCGTCATCAGCTACAAATCCATCGCGTTTCTGATTGCGGCGCATGGAAACGAGCATATAGGTCATGTATGCACCGTAAATGAGCATCAGCAAAAAGCCTTGCCACCAATCGAGAGTGTTGCCTCCAATGAAAAGAATCAGGAGGATTTCAGCCAGAAGAAGGGCAATTCCATCCCTCAGAACCACTTTTCTGGAGACTTTTACGCCTTTTGCAATTCCATATCCTACTACAACCAGAATGACCAAAGCAGGAATAATAACCCCATTGAAAACCGCGGAACCTGCCGTGGTACCTATTCCTCCGGCAAATCCATCTTTGTCGACGAGTACGAACAGGAAGAATATGGTGGTCAACAATTCGGGCATTGAGCTGCCGATCGCGTTAATGGTGGCGCCCCGGACACCTTCGGAGAGGTTGCGGCCCAGGTATTCGGAGGCTGCTTCGAAGTTGTCACTGGCCCGCCAAATGATGACGCAGGTCAGGAGGATCAATACGAGTGAAACAACGATGGTCATGTTCTATGTGTTAAATGTGCTGCAATCTGCAATAATGGACGCTAATTTCTTAACTGCAAAATTTAATTGAGAATTCAGGTCATCAGGTCCGTAGCCAAAGTGCGGGAAGGTAATCATGCCTCCACCATTTGTACTACGATGAGGCGGCCACCATCTTCCCGTGAAAGGAGCAGTTGGGTTCCTTCCTTTAGGTCCACCATCTTGCCCGGCTCTATCGGGGTTTTTACCTCTCCGGCAATTTCGGTGAGGTCTGTCAGGGTTTGGTTGACAAGTACCCAGCGCCCTTGGTGAAAAACAAAGTAGCCCACCGGCTTGGTCTGCTCTGGTTTCAACCGTTCATTGGGAAATACGTTGCGGGAGGCGTGCCATTGATAAATGTACTGGTTGCTGTAAACCATGAGGCGGTGGTTGTCGGGCATAAATTTTCCCTCTCCACGGCTGGAATACAGGTTCAGGACAGGTAGTTCCCCTTTGAATGGGGTGCCGCAGTAGGGGCAGGCAGGTCGGGTGGTGTTGTCAAATACATACCATTTCTGGTCGCACCTGGGGTTGCGGCAAGGTTGAATCAGGTCATTGGTCTTGACCAGCGCCTGTTCCCATTCCCCGGCAGAAGGACGCTTCTTGGGATCGTGTAAACCTTCTATAAAGGCCCTTTCCATCAACTTTGTCAGGTAGGGGCCTACCGTTGAATAGGGGATTTTTTGGGTGTCTTTCCAGGGAAGTTCACTGGGGCGGACCTGGTCCAGTTTGATGCGGTTGGAATTGTCTTCCGGGTGCTCTACAAACAATGCTTTGCTTCCCATGGAGAGTTCTTCATCTTTTCCGGGATCGAGGTCATGTACCTTGGAACCTCTCAGGGGATGGCGGTAAAGGAGGTACATGTAGATGAGTACCGCCAATGCATGCCTGTCTGTAGCGATGGAAGGCAGGATCCGGTTCTCGTCATCTTTCGACAGGCTTCCGGTGGCGATGACCTCGGGGGCGATAAAGTCGGGGGTTCCCACCACATCCGGTGGATATTTCCCCGGAACCACCAGGCCATCGATGTCGATGATGCAGGCGTTGCCACCACTGGGATCAACCAGTACATTCTTATAGGAAAGGTCCGAATGAGCCAATCCGGCTGCATGCAGGCGGCGTACCGCCCGGGCGATCTTGATGCAAACGGCCAGGTAGTTGCGCCAGTTTCCCCTTTCCCTGGGATCTAAGAACTTATTTTGATTGGATGCTGAGGCAAACCACTTTCCTTCTTTTTCATTCCCCCGAATCCCGAGAATATCATTGTTGACTGAACCATACTTGAAGAAGAAGTGGTTTTGATAGGTCGGCGCTACCAGTCCAAGTTTGCCTTCGTGCTCCAGGATATGGGTTGGCCAACAGAAGAGGCTTTGCCAATAGGCTCCACCTTCCCGTCCAAAGATGCCATCCCGGTAGCGGCCAACGATGTCTTCGAGACGTTCTCTGGCATTCTGGTCCTGGGGATCGCGGAAAAATGCCACCACATAGTCTTTGTTGGGACTGAAGTAGACATCCTTCATGGCACCTTGCCCTATCACCGTATCCACAAACTCGATGGCATCACCATTGGTTGCCTTCAGCTTAACAATATTGCTCATAAGCCGGCCTCACTTTCCTTGGGATACATGATTACCAGGCTGCGGTCATCATGGTCCCCCTGAGACCAGAAGTTCAGCCATTCCAGCAATTCCTGGTCCTGTTGGTCATATTCATGGGCAAAATCCACCCCACTCTGCAAATCCTCCCAGAAGGCATCCCAGCGGGGCACCTGCCGGAGGTTGTAATCGGTTTGAAACTTGGGGTCGGAGATGCCATCTGTCATCAGACACAAGGCGGTAAAGTCCGGGACCAGGGCAAATTGAAGGCGTCCGAGGATGGTCTGGGCATCGTTCCAGATATCCGCCATGGTGAAGAACCGGGTTTGTCCGGCAAATTCACCACCGTCGGGCGTTCCCAACAATTGAACGGATTCTCCTTTGCGGTAGACTCCGATACATCCATCACCAACCCAGTAGGAGGCAAAAAACCATCCTTGTGCAAATTTTCGGGTTACGGTGACCAGTAGGGTGGTGGCATAATCTCTGGGGGCGACTCCTTGTTCGTTGGCCTCACTGAGAATCGCTTTGTAGCCATCAAAAATTGAACCTACCATGGAGTCATACAGGAGCAACCGTAAACTGTTCTCGACCTGGGGATCATCGTCGGCTGAGAATGCATCCAGTTGATTGCCAATTGACTGAGTGAATTCCTCGTCCAGCAATTGCTCAAGTCCCTTGGTGGTGATTTCAACTGCAAGCCTGGAACCTTCCCGGGAATATTTGGCTGATCCTGCACCATCTGCAACCGCGAGGATATACCATCCGGTATCGGAAACCTGCGCCAGTTGGAAATCATCATCTCTAAAGTCTCCTTTGTGGGCGTGAGAGCGGCCCCGCCGACTTGCCCCGATCAATATGGCTTCGTCACTTTCGAGGCGAACGGCATCTGTATGAGACTTGGGGTAGGGGGCATCTGCCGGTGGCTCATGCTCTTGCCAGAGGCTCCGGGGATCAGGGTTGATATTGCAATTGCCTTCCAGGAGGAGTTGGCCTTTGCGGCCTTCGGCATTGGTATAATCAAGGATGATTTCCAAGGGGAACTGCCCTTGTTCTTCCGGAAACCCTTCGACTTCCCAGGTTTTCTGGTCCAGCACTAAACCAGCATCCATAAATCCCTTGGTTTCAATTCTTTGGATTTGCTCCAGAGAAATATGCAATTGCTCGGTTGGGATGGTATAGGAGTATGGTTGATCGACTTTGCCATTCGGATAGTCGATGTGTATACGTTTTGGGATCACGACAGGAATTGCAGGTGGTTGGCTTGGAGAGGTATCGGCTGGTCCGAGGTCTATGACAATCGCGATGTCTTCATCGGTGGTCTCCGCTTCATCCGTAGATTTAGCTTCATTTACGGATATGGTTTCCTCAAGTGTTTCGATTTCCTTTGTTTTATCGCTTGCATCCTCAGGAATACCTTCATATTCGCTTTCGGTTTTTTCCTTGGATTCGTCTTCAACATTTTTTTCGTGGTCAGGTTCATGGAGGTACTGTACCGGCTCAGAAAACCCGAGTGCTACCCAACGGTCATAAATTCGTTGCTGCAAAGCACGGAAATCATTTAACAGGAGTTGGACTTTCTCGTCTTGGTGGAACTCAGGAATGCTTTCAGCGATCAACTGCGCATCCCCTTTGAAAAGATGCAGCAGGCTCTTGGCAAGCAATTCTTTCTCTTCTAATTCCTGTTGTTTTTTGTTTGGGTCGGAAAAAATATTCACTTGATATTATCCTTGAGTTCTGGAAAGGTCAATCGGGCCACCACCCGTGCTTGCATAAAGGTCACGGTGGCACCAGGGGCACTTGGTCATGTCAGAGTCATCCGCACAAAACAATTTGCCGCAGGGGCATTTGGAAATACCGTAAGGGTTGCCACAACACGGGCAGTTGGGAGCACCGATCAGATTTTCTGAACTGACCGATGAATTGGTCATGCCCGCACTGTCGCTGAGTTCAAAATACTCGTCGGAAAGGGGGTAAGCTCCAGCCAACCGGTAACCGGAAGACTGGTAAGAAAGTCCGAGCATTTCGCGGCCCTCTACCATGCGGTTGTACTTTACCAAATAAGGGCGCAGGGTACGCTGGCATTTGGCGAGGAAGGTGGCAACGCTATTGTCCACAATGCTTGGAACCGGAGAGGAGCCTCCGGGTGCTTTTTCAAGGTCCACCCCGTGGGCATCCGGTAATTTCAGATCATCCCCCTGGCCCATGTTGACACTCTGTGAACTGGCCTGGATAGAAGCTGTGATCCATTTGAAGAACTGGGTATAAGCCTGGGCATCGCTGTTGTTGAAGACCAGGACTTCATCAGAAAACTTATTCAGGATCGAAAGGTCTGCATCCTTGCCGAATGAGACCGCTACCGGGCTACTTTTATGGCGCCAGGTACTGCTCCAAACGTTCAACCCATTCTGATACGAATCGGTGGGGCTGCCATCTGTGAACAAAAAGACGAGCGGCTTCCAGTCTCCCTTCCTTTCCAGGGTGGTCTTGACGATGTTGGCATCTAACTCATGAGTCAGATGGACCAAAGCAGCACCCAGTGAGGTCCCGCCACCAATCGGCATGCGGGGAGGATAAAAACTGATGATATCCGTCAAAGGGACGATCGTTTTGGCCTTGCCTGCAAATATGATGATGGAGATGTAAACAGTCTCTAAAGCGTAAGGATCACGCTTCAACTCCTTGATGATGGTAGCCAGGCCTTCTTCGACCTGTTGAATCGGTTCTCCGATCATGGATTCGGAGACATCTATGAGAAAGTAAACAGGTAGACGTCGCATTGGCTTTCTATATATGGAGCTTAAACGAAGGTATTGGTCAAAGGACCACATTGACTTCCGGTGGGGGAGGAGGGAGATCGGTTTGGTCACCGGTTCCCATACTTCGATTGCCCACACTGACGGAAGCTGACACCCACTTGAAGAAGCTGGCAAATGCAGTTGCATCCATGGTGTCCAAGGTGACCACATGGTCTGTGATCTCCCTCAGGTACTGTTCTTTTGCTTTTGGACCAGCCGCACAAGCAATGATGTTGGCAAAGTTCCGCTTCTTGACCCGTGGAACCTGCTCTTTGAATAACATGAGGTCGGAGGGGCTGCCATCGGTCATTACAAATAACAGCGGCATCCAGTCGCCTTTGCGGTCTTCAGTAGTCTTGACGACTTCACTGTCAACCTTGTCACAGAGCACCTGCAAAGCTTGTCCCAAATGGGTGGGGCCACTGTCCGGTGTCATGATGTCGGGGACTTTGAAGACCTCCAGTTCCGTCAGGGGGACGATTTGGCTTACTTCGCGGTCAAAGGTAATGATGCTGATCCACACTGATTCCAGTGCGAAAGGATCCTGCCGGAGGCTGGAAACCATGGCTTCCAGCCCCACTTTCACCGCTTCGATGGGTTCCCCACGCATTGAACCGGAAGTGTCAAGCAGTAGGTATACGGGGAGTCTCCTCATATTATCGTATCAGGTTGTAAGGGGATGTATCCGGCAATTATTACCGGATCAGGTATATACGTAATTGCGGAGAATGTCCACAAAGGAGTCGGATGCGTAAGCATTGCCGATGGCACGGAATTTCCAATCTGATCCCTTGCGGTAAACCTCGCCAAAGACCATAGAGCACTTTCCATCGTAATCGGGTTCAGCAGAGAGGTTGTACCGGGCGATCTCTTTGCCTTTGGCATCAACGGCACGGATGAAGGCGCTGTCGACCTGGCCAAAGTTCTGATTCTTCTGGATTCCCTGGTAGATAGTTACCAAAAAGAGAATCTTTGTATAGGTGGCGGGTAGTTCATTGAGCTTCACAATGATCCGCTCATCGTCTCCACCAGTTCCACCTGTCAGGTCATCACCAGTGTGCCAAACAGCACCAGAAGGGTGACGGAGATTGTTAAAGAAAACCACGTCCGCACCTTGTAAGCCTACTACACGTCCTCCTCCCATATCACGCTGGGTACCTAAATTGCGGACCTTTTCCTGGTCGTCGAGCAAGAATGCCAGCGCATCCAGGTCAAAGTCGGCCTCGCTGGGTCCGAGCAATTTGCCAAAAAATCCTTTTTTCTTCTGGCGGATTTTCCAGCCCAGGCCGATGGTTACCTGTGACAAGTCATGTTCCTTCTTGTCAAGATTAATGGTTTGGCCTTTTGAAAGATTGATAGCCATAGTTAATGTTTATGGATTGGGAGTGAGAAAAATATTTAAGAGGAGATTTAGTTGTAGACAGCGAGGAATTCAGCCAGGCCACCCTTCATGCCGACACCCATGGCCTCAAAGCGCCATGAATTTTCACGGCGGTAGAAGCGACCGATGGTCACTGCGGTCTCAATGGAGAAATCCTCACTCAATTCATACTTCATCATTTCTTCATTGTTTCCTCCGTCAAGCACCCGGATATATGCATCGCGCACCTGTCCAAAGTTCATCTTGTCATCGGCGTCATGGATCGTAACCACAAAGATCAATTCTTCTACCCTACGGTCCACTTTGTCCAGGTCTACCAGAATGGTTTCTTCATCATCTCCTTCACCGGAAGCTTCCAGAACATCACCTGTATGCTCTACAGCTCCATCGGGAGACTTGAGGTTGTTGTAAAATATGAAACATTCATCCTGAGGAAGTTTTCCATTGGAGCCAACCATGAATACGGAGGCGTCCAGATCGGGTTCTTCTCCCCCGATAGCGGGCTTCCAGCCCAGTCCAACTGCGACTTTGCTCAATCCGACGTTGACGCGTTGACCTTTTTGGAGATTAATTGCCATAAATAATAAGCGATTTAATATCAGTCAGTAGATTAATTCAGACTGGTTCAGCACAGGAAAACAAGTAAGGGAAGTTTTTCGAAGCATGATTCACAATAGGTTAAACCGGTGTTTGTCACGACTTCAACGAAATCCATCCTTTAATCTGCACTGACGATTCGTCTTACGTGCAATTTATAAAAAAATAAGGAGAATACTTATTGCACGCGGCCCTCAAACCAAGGGTTTTTGCCTTCTGTACCCACAAGGAGTCGACGTATATTGCTGCGGTGAGTATAGACAACCAAAAGGAACATTCCGAAGCCTCCTGAGACCAGTAGCCAATTGGGTGTTTCTGATCGAATCACGGCGGCCAATGCCAAATAGATGGGGTAGGTGAGGACCCCTCCCATGGAAGCAATGGCGATGTAGCGGGTAATGTATAGGATGAGTACCCAGGACAGGACACAGATCAAACAGGCCACCCAATTGGTTACCAGCATCATCCCCAGCAGGGTATTGATGCCTTTGCCCCCTCTGAAGCCAAAAAATATGGGGTAGATATGACCAATGACCGCCATCATGCCTGCAATGATGCTTTGAAATTCTAATTCGAGCTGGCTCAGGGCATGTGGATACTCTGGAAGCCACCAAGCCAAAAAGAAAGGGAGCGCTGCCGCCAGCGATCCCTTTCCTATATCTATGATCTGGGTGTAAAACCCAGCCTTGAACCCCAGTTGGCGGAACATATTGGTGCTGCCTGCATTGTTCGAACCAAGGTCGCGTATATCCTGGCCGTGCAATGACCTGCTGACAATAACTGCCGCTGAGATGGAGCCCATCAGATAGGGAACCAAAAAGAAAGCTGCGGTCAGGAGTATTTCCATGCCGCGAAGTTACATCAGAAATTGTAGGAAATATCCACGATTCCCACAGGATTACTCAACATTTGGACACCACTTAGCTTTTGCCAGACAGGAACCTGAAGTTCGGCACGAAGGGCCACCTTATTCAAAAACAAGGTGATTCCTACCGTACCAAACAAGGTAGATCCTCCGGTATCCAAAACCTCCAGTCTATAATGCTCCCGGCCGGAATACATTTCCAGAAAAGCCCCTGCGGAGGGCATGAGTTGGTATTTTGCTTCCGACAGGTCAACCAGGTAAAAAGCATTTGTGGTGATGTTCAGGAAATTACCAAACCGCATCTCATGCTTGTCTGCAGTATTCAAGCGGAACATGTTGCTGCTAATGATGCCAAACTTATTGCGTCGCCAGGAAAGGTCAGCTCTAAAAAGCGCATCCCAACTGCCGGTAGTCCCTTGTAGCTCATACCATTCCAGGTAATCCGCTATTTCTCTGAATTTGGCTCCGGTAGGAAGCTTGATCCCCGCCCCCAGAAATAATTGAATAGACTGTTTTTCTGACGCAATATCCACCACTGCGGCATTGACCATGATGTTGGCATCGCCCAGTCCGCCGATGGATTGGGTGAAATCACCGACCGAAGCGGTATTGTAAACCAGGGGGAGTTGAAGTTGGACATTCCAGCGGGGTTTGAAAAACCACCTGCCATAGAAGATGGAGGAGGCATATTGTTCTTTTACCAGGGCCGGATTGTCGGGCGTGGGAATGGGTACACCGTCGGGGAAGTGTGAAGTCTTTTGGAAATTCAGGCCATCGTAGAGCCCGTCAAAGCTCCGGTACCTAAAATAAAGTCCTGCTCTGTTTTTCAGGATGTTTGGTGTGGCACCCGAAAACATAGCGCAGACATCGCAGGCCTTGACCTCTTGTACTGGCAGAAATGCGAGCAATGACATGGCTGCTGCCAATAGCAATTTCTTTGATATATTCATGTTATCATCTTATGCTAAATCAAGAATGGAAAATAAAATTCTCAATTATGCACTGGGAGGATGGAATATATCGGTTTGGAAATCTCCGGTTAACAATGTAGTCCGGGGCTGGTGTGAAACTCTGACAGGAATGTAGATGGTAGAGGCTGGAAGGGGTGAAAGTACGGCGATGGGCAATTTGTCTACATCAATCAGCACTTTTCCAGGACTCTCTTTCTCCTTAGTCTGCTCTTTGATTTGCTTCTTAAGATGACAGGCACCATTGCACTGCAACTCCGGCTTGTCTACATTTTCACAGAGGTTTGCGATGATGTAGGAATGGTTCACCTGATATTCTATATAGGGCATTACTGGATGCAGCAATGCCAATCCATAAAGTACCAATAGAAATATGGATGAATTTAACCTCACCTACGGAAGATACAATTTTTTGCTTTATTTATCAGCTTCTCCCATCACGGGATCAATCGAGCCTATCAGCACAACTGTATCCGCAAGCATGGCACCTTCCATGATTTTCTCCAGTCCCTGCAAATTGTCAAAGGAGGGGGAGTTGATCTTGCAGCGGAAAGGTGAACCAGTTCCGTCTGACATCAGGTGGAAGCCAAGTTCTCCTTTTGGAGCTTCAATGGCACTGTACGCTTCGACGTTTTCGGGTGGACAAACTCCCAGGTCGGTCATCATAAAGTCGTGGATCAGGCCTTCCATTGAGTAGTAAATCTCCTCTTTGGAAGGGTAGGTAGCTTTGGCATCATCAGCACGGATATCCCCTTTGGGGAGCTTCTTGATACATTGCTCAATGATACGGATAGACTGTTCCATCTCATCCAAACGAATGTAGTAACGGGCCAGGCAGTCACCTTCGTCGCGGATAACCACATCCCAATCCACTTGGTCGTAGACCAGGTAGGGTTCAAAGGTTCTGATATCATGAGGGACTCCTGATCCACGGAGGACGGGGCCAGACAATCCATAAGCGATGGCATCTTCCTTTGAGATATGACCTACACCGTTGACCCGGCGAAGGAAGATGGCATTCTTTGCCAGCATTTTTTTCCAGCCCTTGCGCTCCTTCTTGAAGTTGTCCAGAAAGCTCTGGATTCCCCTCAGGGTATCGTCTTCAACATCGAACTGAAGTCCACCGATCCGGCTGTGGGAGACCGTAAAGCGAACTCCGGCAAATTTGTCGAAGAGGTTGTAAATATTTTCTCTTTCACGGAAGGTCCACATGAACATGGAGATGGCACCGGCGTCCATTACCATGGTTCCCATCCAAAGCAAGTGGGCCGAAATACGTGCCAACTCGCAGGCGATGGTACGGAGGTACTGCGCACGTGGTGGAACTTCAATACCGCACAACTTCTCAACCGCCAGGCAGAATCCAACATTGCTGGAATAAGGTGAGAGATAGTCCATGCGGTCCGTATAGGGCATGAACTCCTGGTATGTTTTGTGCTCGGCAATCTTTTCGACTCCCCGGTGAAGGTAGCCCAAATCGAGGAGGCACTTCTGGATGTATTCACCATCCAGTTGCAATGCACAACGGAGTACACCGTGGGTGGCAGGGTGCTGTGGCCCCAGATTCAGGACCATTTGTGTGCCGAGAGGATCATTTTCGCCGACTTCCACCACCAGGTCCTTGCTCTCCAGCTTTTTGTAAAGCGCTTCCTGATGCTTGGGAAAGAATGTGGGATTTACTTTGTCCGCGATATCGATTGGGTTCTGACTCATTCCTCTTTCTTTGGGTTTAGGTCTCGAAATTAACAATTAATTCCTAGGAGGAAAACCCCCTTTCAGCACAATTTGTTCCCATACGGATTTTCCCTTGGACAATGAATCCCTCAACATAAGGAAAAAGGCTGTTCTGAAGTATAATTGGCCCTATTACTCGGCTTCATATTGGTAAATGAAGAACCTGACATTGTCGGGATTTTCATTGTCCAGTTGTCATTTAAGGTCGAGCCGCATTTCAAACCAGTCAAATTCAGTAATTCGATTGCTGGCCCAGACCAGGATCCGGTCTTGCTGAAATTCCCGGGCAAGATTCCAGATCAATTGACTGTTCTCTTCATCCATATTGGTGGTAGCCTCGTCCAACAACAGAATTTCGCTTTCGGAAAAGAGGGCCAGCCCTACTTTTACCCGGTGGAGCATGCCGGATGAGAAATGCCTTAGTTCTTTGTTCTGGTGTTCCAGAAGTCGCAACCTGTCCAAAATCTCCTCTTGGGGTAGGATAGAAGTGCGAAAGTTAAAGTGCATTTTAAAGGCCTCTTTCAGGCTTAATTCCGGATAGAGGTCCATGTACGGCCCGGACCAGCTGATATGACTGAACCATTTGCCAGGATCGAGCAGAGTTCCCTTTTGGTGGAAATGGATGGTTCCTTTGGTGGGAGCAAGTTGACCGGAAAGGATTCTGAACAAAGTGGACTTCCCTGAACCATTGGCACCTGTGATCAGGAGGCGATCGCCAGAGGACAATTTGAAGTTTACATTCTTGAAGACCCACTGTTTGTGAAACCGCTGGCCTACGTCTTTCCCCTCAAGAATGGAATTTGTTGTCATCAATCCTCCTCTTCAGCCTGAGAGGCACCAGGTCCTTTGATGATGCCACGCTTGGAGTTCCGCACCCATTCCAAAATTTCATTGCGTACTTCGGATTCAGCGATCTCAGCTTCGACACGCTTGATTCCATTGCCTGCATTTCCAGACCCGAATACATGGCGGTAGATGGCCTGAATATGGTTGATCAATTCTCCATCCATCCCGGAACGTTTGAGGCCGACGGAGTTGACCCCCATATAGCGCAGGGGTCTGCGTCCTGCCATTGCATAGGGGGGGACGTCCTTCATAACGAGTGAGCCACCCTGGACCATGACATGCCGACCAATGCGGACAAATTGGTGAACTGCGCACATGCCACCCAGTCGGGCATATTCTTCGAGCACGACATGGCCAGCAAGGTTGCAGGCATTGGCGAGGATCGAATGGTCACCGATCACGCAATCATGGGCCACATGGGTGTAGGCCATCAGGAGTACATGACTGCCTACGACGGTCTTGCCTGACCAGGCAGTACCACGGTTCACCGTGGCAAACTCACGGATGGTGGTATAGTCACCGATCTCACAGGTGGTATATTCTCCTTTGAACTTCAGATCCTGAGGAACGGTGGAGATAACAGCACCCGGAAATATCTGGCAGTGCTTTCCTATTCTGGCTCCTTCATGAATCACAGCATTTGACCCAATCCAGCATTCTTCACCAATGACTACATCTTTGTGAATCGTCACAAAGGGATCAACCCGTACACCGGGAGCGAGTTGGGCATCTGGATGAATGGAGGCGAGTGGATGAATCAAAGTTTCGGTATTGGTACTCACAGACGATGGATTATGCATTTGGTCGCGTAGGTTCTGATCAGGCTTCTTTGTCTTTTGGTACTAAGCCAGCCACAAGGTCGGCTTCGCAAACTACTTTGCCATCTACATAGCCTTTACCATGCATCTTGCAAATATTACGCTTCATATTTTCAAGGGTCAGTTTAAAGATGATTTGATCACCGGGGATCACCATTTTCCTGAACCGGGCATTGTTGATCGCGAGGAAGTATACCCATACATCCTCAGGATTTTCTACTTTATTCAAGAGCAAGATTCCTCCGACTTGTCCCATGGCTTCTAATTGAAGTACGCCGGGCATGATCGGGTTGCCGGGAAAATGGCCCTGGAAAAATGGCTCATTCATGGAGACGTTTTTCACCCCTACGATTTCGGTTTCGGTGAAGTGAGTGATCTTGTCAATCATCAGGAATGGGTACCGATGTGGAAGAATACGCTGGATGGCATTGATATCAAATACTACGCCCTCCGCTTCTTTCATTTGGTACTTCTTCTGTATTTTCTTTTGCTTGATCAGAGATTTAATCTTCCGGGCAAACTCCACATTAGCTTTGTGGCCGGGGCGTGCAGCCAAAATCTGAGCTTTGATCGGAGCACCAATCAAAGCCAGGTCGCCGATCAGGTCGAGCAATTTATGGCGTGCGGGTTCATTGCGGTACCGCAATTCGATGTTGTTCAGGATTCCTTCCTTGGCGACCTCGATTCCTGGCTTCTTGAAGAGGTCCGAAAGTCGGTCCAATTCGGATTTGCTAACCTCTTTGTCGACGACTACAATGGCATTGTTCAGGTCACCGCCCTTGATCAGGCCAGCTTCAACCAACTGCTCCAATTCATGGAGGAAGCAAAAGGTCCGGCTGTCCGCAAACTCTTTTTGGAAGTGGTCGATGTTGATCAGAGTGGCATGTTGACTCCCAAGAATAGGAGAATTGTAGTCGATCATTACCGTGACCCTGAAGTCATCCAGGGGCAAGGCAGCAAGGTCAACCTGACGCTCATTTTCGTAGTAATGGATCGGCTGGTCTACAATGAAAAATTCCCGGTCCGCGTTTTGCTCCACCATTCCGGCTTTGTTGAGCGCATCAATGAATTGGGAGGAACTTCCGTCCATGACGGGAGGTTCAGGGCCATCCAAATCAATAAGACAATTGTCTATCTGGAGGCCAACCAAAGCGGCCAGGGTATGCTCGACTGTATGTACTTTTGCCAAGCCGTCCTCAATGGTGGTGCCACGGGTAATGTCGACCACATTGTCCACGTCCGCAGCTACTGTTGGGGATCCTTTCAAGTCTATCCGACGAAATACGAACCCATGACCTTCTGGGGCGGGGTTGAAGGTCATGGTGACCTGGGCCCCGGTATGTAGTCCTACGCCGGTAACCGAAACCGGTTTTTGAATTGTATGTTGCTTTTCGTACATATTGTTATTCCTGATCCCTTTTCAAGAGTTGTTGCTCCAATTGGTGAACTTTCTTTGCAAGTGCATCCAGGTTTCGGAACACGGCCTCCGATCGCAATTGCTGTTTATAATCCTGGGCAGGGCTACCACGCAGTGCCTTCCCCTTTTCTGTTGTTGATTTTGATACCCCACTTTGGGCTCCGATCCGTGTACCATCGGCAAGGTTGAGGTGGCCAACGATTCCCACTTGACCACCAACCATGCAATTCTTACCCAGTTTAGTACTGCCAGAAATACCGGTTTGAGCCGCTACTACGGTATGCGCACCTATCTCTACATTGTGGGCAACCTGAATCAAATTGTCCAACTTAACCCCTTTGCGAATCACGGTCTCCCCCAATGTCGCCCGGTCAATTGTGGTGCCGGCCCCCACTTCTACATGATCTTCTAATCGAACGATGCCCGTCTGGGGAATCTTTGCCAATGATCCATCATCCTGAGGAGCAAAACCAAAGCCGTCACTGCCGATCACAGCGCCTGAATGTACCACACAATTGGCACCGATCTGACACCCATAATAAACGGATACATTGGCATAGACAATACTGTTTGCCCCGACTGAGACCTGGTCTCCCAAGGTAACATTGGGGTAAATCTTGGCTCCATCACCAACCTTTACCCCGGAACCGATATAGGCAAAAGCTCCGATGTAAACATCTGTGCCAATCGTAGCCGTCTCATGGATAAAGCAGGGTTGTTCGATCCCGGTCTTGGCCTGGATCATTTCCACCGCCTTGCTCAGCAGGGTGGTAAATGCAGAGTAGGGATCCTTACACCGAATAAGGGATGCACCCACAGGTTGACGAGCTTGGAAATCATTGCTTACAATGACCGCACTCGCACCAGTAGTATAGATAAACTGTTCGTATTTGGGATTAGCCAAAAACGTAATTTCTCCAGGACCACCTTCTTCGATTTTGGCCAGTCCGTGGATTTCCAGTTCTGCGTTACCTTCTACCTCAGCCTTTAGCAACTGAGCGATTTGACCTACTTTCAGTTTCATCGCAATCCTTTGCAAGCAATATATTCCGGCAAACTTACGAATATTTTCCGAACGCGAAGGTGGAGAAAAGTAAACTCATGCTTTGGCGAGTCGTTCCTGAAACAAGGTTACCGGGATCAGGATCAGCAGGGGCATGACCGGGGCCAAGGCCACTACAATCCTACTGGCAAGCAATAGTTGAGCGATCAGGAGCAGTACTGTAAAGGTGAGGGTAAAATAATACAAATGGTGTTTTCGAAGCAGGCGCATTTTGGGGATGTAAAACCAGGTCACACCGAATGCAAAAGCCAATCCAGCCAGATATGGGATAAAATGGCCCAGACTGCTGAACCGAATGGTCAGGTAGCCAAGTGAAAAGTTTCCCTTGCTGATGTCCCAATCGTACTGCACACTGGTAGCGCTCTCTTTCAGGATCAATCGCATCCCGACAAATACCAGCAATGGGATGGCGACCAGGCCCAACGTCCTCCAATTAAGTTGCTTGTTCATCAGGAAATGTATGAACAGAGCGGGGGTGAAGATGATAAAGGCGTCTTTGGCCAGACCAAGGAGCACCAGAAACAAGGCCAGGTGGACCCATTTTTTCTGCATCAGATAGTACACCGCAAAGTTGAAGAGCATGAAGCAAAATGGATCCACCATGGCGTAGGTGGCTGTTTTGAGGATGCTGTACTGGGTGACAAAGAGCACGAGCCCCGCAAAGAGCAGCAACTTCTGGTCCGTTACCAACTTAAGAATCCTGAAAAAGACAATGGTAGCGATCAGGACTGAGAAAAAGTTGAGAATCCAGAAATTGATATGCCCTTTGCGGAACTTATCCATGCGCTGGTAGGAGCCCAGGAAGCGGCCCAGGGTCTGGTCTTCCAGAAAGATCATGCCCCGCACCACCGCAGGTGCAAGCATGCGGAACTTATAGGGTGGGATGGAGGCTTCTCCATTGGCCATCAGCAAGTATTGGTATTGGTCCCCAAAGGTTGAAGAAAGTACATATTCTTCCCCCACTTTCAGGATGCCATCCCCTTTGCTTAACCAGAGGCTGTCTTCTGGCATGTCCTGGCGCACATGCTCGTCGAAGAAGAGATTGTTGACAACTCTGTGGTCGACGGGGACAAATATCCCCACAACCATTATGATGCATACCCAAAAGATGACCAGGGCAGCAAATCCTTCTTCACGTGTGTAAATCCACTTAAGGCGTTTCATCAAGGTCAATATTAGGATTCCGGAAACGAAGGAACAAATGGTTTTTCTACCGGAATTGACTGGCTTTTATTAAATTTAGCCTTACAAATAACCCGATTGTTTATGCCAGCTCCTGGATACTTGATCGTTTCTTTATTGTTTCTGGTCTACCTGGTCTATCTAATTGCCTGGTTTCAAATGGACTTTCGGAAATTAACTTCGGGGATCAAACAGTTCGAATTTGAGGCCCCGCGCAGTGACCTCTGGCATCGAATTTTAGACTTAAAATCCCTAAATATCCTGCGTTGGGTGACCGTCCTTTTCTATGCTGCCATCATTTTCTTTTCAATCCAGTTGGAAAGTGGTCCGATTGCCTTGGGAATAATTTGTCTGGCAATGGCAGTTGGAGTGTTCCCATTGGGCAATTCAATGGGCAAAGTCCTACTGAAGAGAAGGGCCGTAAGGGTGGAGAAGGAGGGAAGGCGGTTGATACGCGAAGGAAAAGAATTTGAAGTGGAGGCATTGCTGGGGGGCTTATCTCACAGAAAGGAAAAAGCCTATTCGATCGTGGCGGTAAACCTTCTCAAAACCTGGGGAAGTATGCTTTCGATGAATTACCTGCTTGGTTTTGATGGCCGTTCGGGGATAGATGCAGTGCGGACCGCGGGTGCCCATGGTACTCTGATTCAAAAAGCGGTGGCGATCAGCAGTAAAGATAAATGGAAGGGATTGAGGTTGTTGGTCAACCGCTGGACCTATTGGAAGAGATTACAGTTGGCAGCGGAAGGGAAGGATGACCCTGATTTGCTCAGTGGTATGAAGGCGCAAAGGGTCCCCCCGGAACTGCAGAACTTCTTCCTGACCCAGCACAAACTGCATCAGCATTTTCCGAGTATTTATTGTACAAAGGATTTGCAAAAGGCGACCCTCAAAAATATCAATGGCTGCAATTTTATACGTTGTCCGCATTGCCTTTCTGGTGACTCTCTGGTTTATCCGGTGGCAAAGGTCATCGGAGAAATCGGCGGGAATTCAGATGAAAAGCTGGTGGATGGGGTTTTAAGACTCTCTTTTTGGGATGAAGTGAACAAGCGCGTGAGCAAGGCAGCGGTGGATGAGGTCAGAATATTTGACATTCCCAATATCGATTGGGCAGTGGCAGCTGCGGTAGAACGCCTGGAAAATGAGCATCCTGCCCCCAAGCCTATGATCCATGTGGAGGAAGGCCTCAACCTGACGCCCAATACCAGGGAGATCATAGGGAATTACAATGAACAGATATGAGTAATAGTCTATTGGTCGTACTCCTGCTGTTACCCCCTCTGATCGTTGTGATGGCGCTTGGGATCGCATCCATCAGGAGGCAGATGATAACCTTCAACCGAATCTTGAGGATTAAGTTGGACTATCCGGGAGCGGATGAAAAGGAGATCATAGACTTGTTGGTTGGCAATCCGCTTTACCCCCATGAAATAGCCAGTGTATTTCTAGTGGTCTTTTTTATTGTCGTTGCACTCTTCACCGATGGAGGACAGGCAACGGTTTTCCTGGGGTTCACATACCTCTTTTCTATCATATACCTCGCCCTGAAGCGGTATTCTGGATTTCAATTGGATAGTAAGATTGGCGCAGTGGAGCATCTCCTTTTTCAGTACGAACAAGAAGGAGAGGAGGTACTGCACGCCCGGCTTTGCCGGGCAATGATCACTACCAACCGTATGGATTACAAAAGTTTGGCCTTGCACAGAATGGATGCATGGGGTAGTCCTCATTGTTTGGTTCTTTTAAAGGAAGTCATGGGAGACCCGGCACCTATTGTACGTGAATTGGCGGGTCGTTATTCCCGAAGCCTCCGGGAGATGATGGGGAGGGTACAACCTGATTCATGGCTGGGGTTCGTGGAATTGAACGAAAATTATATCTACTGGAGAAGGATCACCGCGGAAATGATTGGTGAAAAGCCTCCTAAGATGCTTCAAAGGCTGGTTGAGCTCGAGGTAGCTCCGGCACCTTTAAGAAATTTCTACAAGGGGAACTGGAAGATTCACCGGGAGGGTTTTCAGGCATATTGCCAATACGACTTTCGAAGACCTGTTGAGGTTGAACACGGAGGTATTTCATTCTTACAATGTCCCGACTGTGGCAAGGTATCCAATCTGGTTTCTCCCGTCAGGAAGGTTGTGGGGCAGATTGGGGGACCAAAGGCCTGGTATCTGAAAGACGGGGTATTGAAATTGCAGCTTTGGGATATGAAGGATAAGACAGCGAGGGTGGTGGAAGTGGATGAAATTGAATTGCTCCCATTGGACAAAGCAGATTGGCCACTGGTTGCTGTATTGGAATCATTCGCAAACTATAGGCTGGACAGGCAGCCAAAAGTCACGCTTACTCCGGGCATTGAACTCCTGCCCAATACCAGGGAAATATTGCGGCGATTTGTCGACGATACCTCTATAGGAAGGCTCCCCTGAGGACTCTTCGCATGGATTCTTTCAAAGCATAGATTCTCCAACCCATCCAAATTGCTTACCTTTAAAAAGTAAAGCATGGAACGCATCAACCAACCAGAAATTTCCAACTTTTCGGAAAACGAAATCCATTTTCTGGAGGGAATTCATACCTAATGTATATCATCAATATTATCCTCGCGATTTGGGCTCCCCATTTAGCGGGGTCTTTGGCTGGCTATGTCCGCCGAAAGCGAATATCCCAACTGTTGCGGGAGGTCTCACTCGGAAGCCGCGAAGAGATTGCTGAAAAGATACTTGGGCTGCTCAAACGTAAGCGAAAAGACGAGCATCTCGTGGGCTGGTCCATGATTGTATTGTTCCTCTTTGTCCAATTGATATTGCCTGTACCGATTTTTGGCAAAGCCATCGGGGTATTTCTCACGCTTGGGATAGGAATGCACAGGATGTTCCGCGACCTGCCTGTTCTGGTCCTGAAGGCACACGAGTCTGCATTAAGGAAAGAATTGAAATTGGTGACTTTGGCTGGGGAAAAGGTGAGGGCCGAGGGGATAATGTTAGCAGCCGCCAGATCTCAAAAACCTATCCTTCAGTTACTCGGAGTGGAATGGCTTGTCAAATGGAAGTCCCCCTGGGCAGTTCAGCATCTGGAAGAAGTAGGACAGTCAACTCTGAACCTGGAGATTCGAAACCTTTGTGAAAGTGGGTACCGGGGAGGAATTGACCTTTTACGCAATGAAGACCTTACTCACATTTTGAATTTAAGGGAATTGGTGAGTCAAAGCCGGTTTTGGCAGAGAGTCGCGATGGCATTTCAGGCAGAGGATGCATTGCTGTGGGAAGGTTCTGAAATGGATGAACTGGAAGAAAAGCTGGTAAACGCCTTTCGCCTGCAAGGAGAATTGGCTCGGTTCCATCCCTTCAATTATTGCAAGACTGGCATGTCCAGGGGAGAATTGTCTCAAATCCATGGGTGGAAATATGTATTGGGACGACGGAGCCAGGATTATCGGGAAATGATACCGGAAATATACAAGGTGACAGGGCTCATTGGCCCGCTCGAGGGAGAACAGACCAAATTGACCGGAACCGGGGAGTTAATTGTTCAACTCTGGAATGCGGCTGAGAATGAAGCCAGTGCTGCGGAATTAGATGTGCTGGAGGTGGCGGCAGGCGCAGATATCAATTACGACTGGGCTGTCAGTGCAGTCATTGAGGCCTTGCGGAACCAATCTCCAGACCGCGAATTGAGAATAGAGGTACAGGTAGATACAAAGGTTTCATTGGCTCCCAATACGTGGAATCTACTGAAAGAAATAACCAAATAAGAATCCCAGATTATATTCTCTACAATGAATCTTCTTCTTTCTGAAATACTATTTTTCCTGGCCCTGGCCATTGGGGCTTTTCTGACCCCAGTCTATTGCTTTCTGGTGATTAGGAGGAGAGAAGGTCGGCTGGTGGATGTTACCGTCCAGAAGTTGCTCAAGCTACCGGGAGGAAAGATTTTAGAAGAAGCCCCCCAAATAGTCAAAAATCAAAGGCTCTTTTATTCCTGGGAATTTCTTATTGCAATGGGTATTTCTCTCCTGGGGGGTATTGTGGCGCTGATAACGATTCCCGAACGGACCCCGGAATTGGTATCAATTTCCTTTCTGGGACCAATCGCCCTTTTCATCCTGCAATCCAGATACGGCTTTGTCCTGAGGGCTCCCTTTGCCCAAGCGGTTTCCGAAAAGTTGATGGAAGAAGGGAGACTGGTTCAGATAGACGCTTGGTTAAGTGCATTCTCCGCATGTGATTGGCGGGACATCGGGTTGCTTCGGGAGGAGCTTTTGCTGAATTGGGGATCATGGCAGGCGAGCAAGTTGACGGCCAGGGACATGAACAGCCTTAGCTTCAGAAGGAAAGCGGAGACATTGACCGACTCACATTCCGAATGGGTTAAGCATTTATTCAGGTAGGCTTTCCATCTCCTTCTTTTTCACATTCCACCTCGTCAATAAACCAGTCAAACCGATGACGGAGAAAATTACCAGCACGATGAACATCCACCGCCAGGTGGCAACATACCAGGACAGCCTCGCATACCTGCCTTCGATATCGTAGACCAGGGCCCCCATCAATACACCGGCAAGGAGATTTACCCAAAGTATAATGTGGGTCAGGACCTTTCCAAGAATATGTTTTTTCCACAGTAAGTAGATGGATACACCTCCAACTAAAAAACCAACGATGAGTAAAATGACAACTACATAGGTCATGGTTAGCACGTCCTCATTGACATAGGAAAACGGGAAATTCGCTGCGGCCCATACCCTGCGGGCGAAATAGGAGTAAAAAAAGAAGAAACTGTAGGCATACAGGATCATAGCAAAGCCCACATAAACCTTGTCAAAATGTTGGGTAAACTTTCTCATCAATAGTTTAGTTATCAGGTCTGAATAGAAACAGTGTATAAAGTAAGTGAAAAATACTTTACTCGAATCACTGTTTATTCTAATTTTGGGGAAATCTAAACAGGAGGTCGCTTTGGCAGACAACGAAATAGGAATTTCAGTAGGTGCAGACTCGAATGTAGAAAAGTTCGAGTTCAATGAGGCAGAACTGGCGGAGGTGCAAAAGCATCTTGCCAAGTATCCTGACCCTAAGTCAGCAGTAATGCCCGTTTTGTGGATGGCACAGAATAAGTACGGCTGGTTGTCCAGCGGAGCTCTAGAGTTGGTTGCCGACACCCTGAAACTCTCCTACGCCCATGTATATGGGGTGGCTACGTTTTACACTATGTATTACAAGAAGCCGGTTCCCAAGTACGTATTTGATGTGTGTACTTGTTTCGCATGCGGAGAACTCGGCGGAGATGAGACCCTGCAAGCCGCCAAAGACTACACCAACTGCGATGCCAGTGGTTACTCCGAAGATGGTTTATTCTTCTTCCGCACAGCAGAGTGTCTGGGTTCCTGTGACACTGGCCCAGTTTGCCAGATCACCAATAAGCACTACGTGCACAACCTGACCCCAGAATCCATCAAAGGTGTCGTCGACGACCTGCGAGCGGGCAAGGAACTTACCTACAAATCAATTCCCCTTATCGACCAATCGAAGATCTGAGCGATTTATGAAATACAATGAACGTAAAAGAGCCGTCCTGATGTTGTCAGACGGCTCTTTTTTTGAAGGCTACAGCATTGGTCTTCCAGGAACGACCACCGGCGAGCTCTGTTTCAATACTGGCATGACCGGCTACCAGGAGATTTTTACAGACCCTTCCTACTTCGGTCAGATGATGGTAACTACCCACACCCACATCGGGAACTATGGTGTTCATGCCGAAGAGATGGAAAGTGACAGCGTGAAGATCGCTGGGTTAATTGTGAAAAATTTCACCTATATCCCTTCCCGTTCCGACGCAGAAAGCAGCTTGCAGGATTATCTGGAATCGAATGGGATTGTAGGTATTTCTGATTTGGATACCCGCGCCCTGGTGAGCCATATTCGCAGCAAAGGGGCCATGAATGGGATCATTTCTTCAGAGATTTTTGCCAAGGATAAGTTGGAGAAGGAATTGGCAAAATGTCCTGACATGGAAGGTTTGGAGCTTGCTTCTAAGGTAAGTACCAAAGAGCCCTATTTTGCCGGTGATCCTGAAGCTCCCTTCAAAGTCAGTGCCCTGGACATTGGGATCAAGAAGAGCATTCTCCGCTGCCTGACTGACCGTGGCTGCTATGTCAAGGTATTTCCGCACGATACCAGTTATGAAGAATTCACCGCCTGGGGGCCAGATGGTTATTTTCTCAGCAATGGTCCTGGGGATCCCGCTGTGATGGCTTCTGAAGTAGAGTTGGTGAAGCAACTTTTGGCGGAAGACAAGATCATTTTTGGGATTTGCCTGGGCCACCAGATGCTCTGCCGGGCGATGGGACTTGGTACCTATAAAATGCACCACGGCCACCGTGGGATCAATCATCCCGTCAAGAATGTCCTCGCCAACCGGGGAGAGATCACCTCTCAGAACCACGGCTTTGCAGTCTCTTTGCAAGACGCCGAAGCACATACCGGTGTGGAAGTGACCCATACCAACTTAAATGATCAGACCCTGGAAGGGGTGCGGGTCATCGGTAAACGGGCCTTTTCCGTGCAATACCACCCAGAGGCCAGTCCAGGCCCACATGACAGCCGCTATCTGTTTGATGATTTTGTGCAGCTGATGAAGGATGCTAAGGCGGTGGTAGCAGGATAACAGAGGTCTTTTTTCCACAAAACACCGTTTTAGCCTTGATAAGCTGGTAGTCAAATTGTTATTGGCCTATTAGTTCGTAATTTGTTGCCTTTATTATTGTAACAAATTAGAAATGAAAAAACTACTGGCACTAGTACTGGTCCTAGGGACCCTCTCCTTCACTGTGGTTTCCTGTTCCGGAAGCGGAAAAAGTGATGAAGAGAGAGCAGCAGAGATCATGGGTGACCTCAATGAGGCCATGGGAGAAGCTGTGGAAGACAACAACGCGAAAGAAGTTGCTCCACCAGCTGCACCAGTCGCACCTGAAGGATGGGAAACTGTCGAAAGAACCGACTTCACCATTGCATATCCACCTGAGTGGGAACTCGAAACTGACGGAGCATCAGGAACTGAATTTGCCGTTTTCTCTGAATTGGAAGGCTCATCCGACGAATTTCAGGAAAATGTGAATGTTGTCTCAGAAGTGCTTCCTAACCGTCCAGTCTCACTGGATGAGTATGCTGAAGCCTCCCGCTCACAACTCGCAGATGCATTTGAAGGATTTGACATCAAGGAAGAGAAAGAGATGACCGATGCTTACGGAAAGTACCGTTACATCATCTACCATGCCAACTACGTCGGAATGGATCTCGCCTGGAAGCAGCAATTCCGTATTCAAGGTGGAAAAGCGTATGTATTGACCTATTCTGCTACCCAGGACAATTTCGATACCTTCTCAGAAACTGCTGACAAGATTTTCAGTACTTTTTACGTGAAATAATCAAGGGTTGCACGAGCCTCCCTCGATTTATTAAGCAACAATCCTCCAAGGACGAAAATGAAGTTCATTTCCAACCTTGGAGGATTTTATTTTGGGGTGTTTCTATCTTGAATTCAGCTATCCAAGCCCCCTGTTGCTATCTGGTAAACTATAAAATTGGGAAGCATCATCAAGGTTTTCAACTGATTCCAAGCCATGGACACTTCATATTTTCACCCTTTTCCCAACCTGGAAACCCAACGTCTTTCCCTAAGACAAATGACAAGGGATGACTTGGAGAATATTTATCTCCTCCGTTCTCATCCCAAGGTCAACCTCCATATCAAACGTTCACCACCCGCGAGTATCAAAGAAGCCGAAGTGTTCATTGAAAGGATCACTAAAGGAATAGCTGAGGAATCCCTGTTGTTTTGGGTAATTGTTCCAAAAGGAGAAACCGAGTTGGTCGGGAGTATCTGTCTCTGGAATTTTTCGAATGATAAGAAGGTCGCGGAATTGGGATATGATCTTTTGCCAGAACACCAAAGAAAAGGGATCATGGCGGAATCCGTGCAGGCAGTTCTTGAATTCGGATTTAGAAAGCTGGAATTGGATAGCATTGAAGCCTTTACCCACCTTGAGAATCAACGATCAGTCAAGCTGCTGAAAAGGAATGGGTTTATGTTGGATCCAAATCGTCGGGATGAAAATGACAAGGAGAATCGGGTATTTCAATTGAGAAACATCTAACATTTAGACATTTTGGCTGATGCAGCCCCCCAATATCTTAACAAACCGTTCATACGCTAACATTCTAAATCCCAACAATTTTTATCACCTTTGCACATTGTGTGAATTGTCATTTAAATCGTCCTGTGGCTGGTAAGTTCTTGAGCCTCAAAAAGGACTGTCAAATCAAAGGGAAGGCCGCTGATCATTCGGTTCTGTCCCCGATCTACTACACAAGTTTGGATTGTAGAAAACTACGACTCCTTGGCGGGTCAATTTTAGGTAATTTTGTTTCTCAATCATATAACCGATTGTACAAAGAATGAGCATTATAATTAACGTTCATGCGCGTGAAATCCTCGATTCCAGAGGAAACCCCACTATTGAAGTGGAAGTAGTCAACAACGACGGCGGCTTTGGCCGTGCCGCGGTTCCTTCCGGAGCCTCGACAGGTGCCCATGAGGCCATCGAATTGCGGGATGGTGACGCCAACCGCTTTCTTGGTAAAGGGGTACTTAAAGCCGTGGATAATGTAAATGAGCAGATTGCTTCATTGGTTGTCGGGTGCGACTCCTTGGACCAACCACTCATAGACCAGTTGATGATCGACCTGGATGGCACCCCAAACAAGGCTAACCTGGGGGCGAATGCGATCCTCGGCGTGTCTCTTGCAGTTGCCCGGGCCGCAGCCGATTCACAAGGAATGTCCCTCTTCAAGTACCTGGGCGGTGTCAACGCCAAAGTGCTACCCGTCCCAATGATGAACATCCTCAACGGCGGTTCTCACGGAGACAACAAGGTCGACATCCAGGAATTCATGGTCATGGCACCCAAGGCGGAGTCATTTGCCCAGGCCCTCCGCATGGGAACTGAAGTCTTCCACAACCTGAAGAAGGTACTGAAGTCAAAAGGTCTCAGCACCAATGTCGGTGACGAAGGTGGATTTGCCCCAAACCTCGGCTCCAATGAAGAAGCTATCATGCTCATCCTGGAAGCCACCGAAAAGGCTGGTTACCGCCCAGGAGAAGATATCTTCCTCGCCATGGATGCCGCCTCTTCAGAATTCTACAAAGAAGGAAAATACGTATTCGAATCGACTGGTGACTCCATGACCTCATCTGAAATGGTGAGTTTCTGGAAAGACTGGGTAGACCGTTATCCGATCGTATCCATCGAAGATGGCTTGGACGAAGACGACTGGGATGGTTGGAAAGAAATGACCGATGTGCTGGGTAGCCGGGTGCAATTGGTTGGGGATGACTTGTTTGTCACCAACGTAGACCGCCTGTCCAAAGGCATCAAGGGGGGAATCGCAAATTCTATCCTGATCAAGGTGAACCAGATCGGTACCCTGACTGAAACCATCGAAGCTGTCAGCCTCGCGACCCGCAACAGTTATACCAATGTTATCTCACACCGAAGTGGTGAGACAGCAGACAACTTTATTGCCGATTTGGCCGTAGCATTAAACTCAGGCCAGATCAAAACCGGTTCTGCTTCCAGGAGTGACCGGATCGCTAAGTACAACCAACTGCTCCGCATCGAGGAAGAGTTGGGAAGTCAGGCGGTATTTGGCGGCAGCATTTTTAAATATTGCTGATTATGAAAAAGCTCAAGGCAAAACTCAAACCTTATCACTTCTACCTTTTTGTAGGTGGGTTCGCTTTGATATGGATGCTGTTTTTTGACCTCAACAGCGTGTGGGGAAGATTTGAAACAGCACGTCAGATCGGAGAACTCGAAGAAGACCTCGCTTTTTACCAAAAGGAAAAATCGGCTGTTCAAGAGTCCCGTTTTATCCTGGAAAGTGATGCCGCGGAATTGGAAAGGTTTGCCAGAGAGCGGTACCGTGCTAAAAAGTCTGGCGAGACCTTGTTTGTGATCGTCGACTCCAAAGATGCAAATTAGGTTGTAATTAGATTAGATTATGAAAGGGTCGGCTTTGTTGTCGGCCCTTTCTGTATTTTTGGGAATTCAGTGAAAGAGGCACAATATTTGTAGCCTGATTCATGTAAATTGACCAATGCTGAGGATACTACTATTCTGGACCAAATTCCTCAAGAAGATCCACATGCTGATCTTCCGGTCTTGGTTTGGTCCCTTCCTTATCTCTTTTACGGTTTTGGTCTTTATCCTAATGCTGCCTTTCTTTGGCCGCTACAAGGATGAGATTTTTGGAAAAGGCCTGGAAGCCATCGTGTTAGCCAAAGTATTTGGCCTCGCCATCCTGAATGCGATTCCCATGGCCCTGCCACTGGCGGTACTTTTATCCACCCTGATCACCATGGGAGGACTGGGAGAACGCTACGAATTAGCGGCCATGAAAGCCAATGGAATCAGCCTGTTCAAGATCATGCGCCCCTTAACCTATGGGACATTCGTGCTCATGCTTTTCTCCTTTGGCTTCAATTTCTACATTTATCCCAAGGTCAATCTGAAATTATTTACCCTGGTCTACGACCTCGGGCAGCTGAAACCCTCATTTGCCCTTAAAGAAGGACATTTCTACAATGGGGTTGATGGCATGGTCATCCATACCCGCGAGATCAACAGGGATACAGACGTCTTGCACGGAATTAAGATATACGACCATTCGGACAAGGTGGGGAACAATCGGATCACCTTAGCAGACTCAGGCAAGATGATGCCTAGTGCTGGAAATGGGCGACTTTCCATGACCCTGTTCAAGGGAGTGGTCCACGAAGAATCTCCTAAAAAGCCAGGAAAGCCCGCTGGGGCCAATTATTCAAGGTTCTATTTTGACACTTTGAACTACAGGGTAGACCTTACCGGATTTGAACTGGATGAGAGCGAGGGGACAGTACTGGCACGGCACCAGTTGACCTCAGATATTCACCGCCTCTTCCTGTCGGTCGATAGCATGGAGAACCGAATGGTCACCATCCGTGGTGATCTCGCTGAGTACATCTCCAAGTACACCCATATAGATACCAGCCGTGGTGTTTTGGCCAATCCCCCTCTGAAAGAGCCAGCCCCAAAGTGGAAAGACACAAAGTCGGACTCCACCACCAAGCAAGCCCGCGGCCAATTGGCCGACCCTGTACTCAATGTAGACCCTTTGCACCCGGAAGATTCTGTGCATTTTGCACCCAATAAGACCATCAAAGTAGATGAAGGAAAGCTGGTCCGCGAATGGTTCCCGGACATTCCCCCACATGAGTTACTCACCAAGGCCCTGCAAACCAGCCGGGCCGTAAAGAATTATACCAATATCATTCAGGAGCGTCTGGAGAGAGAAAGCGAGCGCTATCGTAAGTACAAGATCGAACTCCACAACCGCTTTGCCCTTCCCTTTGCCTGTTTGGTTTTCCTCTTTATTGGCGCACCACTAGGGGCAATCGTCAGAAAAGGAGGGATCGGACTCCCGGTAATTTTCTCGATCATCTTCTTTGTAATCTTCTATTTCTTCCAGATCAACGGAATGAAGTTTGCCAGAGATGGCATTTTACCGGTATGGTTTGGAACCTGGCTTCCGGTGATCATCCTGAGTCCGATGGCGGCATGGTTTACCTATACCTCTTCGACGGATTCGCCCTTGCTGTACATGGCTGGGTGGAGTCGTTTCATCCGTGGATTTGTCTATCTGGTCACCTTTGGACGAAAAGGCGCGCTGAAGAAACCAGTGCGCAAAGAGTTGTCGATCGATGAAATTGTTCTAGAGCGACAGCGCATTAAGGATGAAGCTCAAAAGCGTTTGCGTGAATACCAGCAACAGCGGGGAACCAAAAAGGGATCTCGCAAAAGGCAAAAAGGAGAGCAGGTAGAGGAAGGGGATTCGCCCGGATAGACATCTCGGGTTTGTATTAGGATCAATCAATTTGAAGATGGAAGATTTAAAAGTCTGTCTCGTACAAGATGAATTGGCCTGGGAAAATCCAGCTGTCAACCGGAGCCATTTTGAGCGAATTCTTCGGAACAAGGATGGGGCATCAGATATGGTTATTCTCCCCGAAATGTTTACCACAGGATTTACCATGCTTCCTGAAGGAAAGGCGGAGGAGATGGAGGGGGCTACTCAGACCTGGATGCAAACCCTTGCCGCTGAGCTTGATGCAGTCGTAGTCGGAAGTCTGATCGTCGAGGAGAATGGACAGTTTTTCAACCGCTTGTTGGCGGTAGGGCCAGAGGGGCTATTGACCAGATATGACAAGCGACACCTGTTTCGCATGGCAGGAGAGGACGAGAATTATGCATCCGGACAGCAATCCTCAGTATTTGAAGTGAAGGGATGGCGGATCAATCCCCTGGTCTGTTATGACCTCCGGTTTCCGGTTTGGAGCCGGAACACCTCCTCAGAACTACCCCGATTGAACTATGACGTCTTGTTGTACGTGGCAAACTGGCCGGAAGTAAGGGTGTCTCATTGGAAAACACTGTTAAAGGCCAGGGCGATTGAAAATCAGGCATACTGCCTGGGGGTAAACCGGGTAGGCACAGACGGGAACGGGGTTGTATACTCCGGAGACAGTGCTGCAATCGACTATATGGGGACCGTTTTGGCCACGGCGACAAGGGAGGCAAAGTTGTTGAATGTGAGCTTGGACTGGAAAGGTTTGGAGAGGTACCGGGAGAAGTTTCCGGTTTGGCAGGATGCAGACCCGTTCAGGATTCTGTGAACAGGATCGCTTGCAGTTCACGCCATATTTGGGTCCCGATAGCCGGGATATTAGAGAACTCAGAAAGGGGAATTTCCAGACTGAGTTTTAGATGAGGCTGGCTTTGGGCCAGTCGCAAGAGTTCATCTCTCCCCAATTCGGAGAGCGGAAATAAATCAGAATGGTCCATGAACCATTCCCAGGCAGAGGGCCGGCTGTCAATCACGAATCCCAGATCTCCCAGCTTTGGCTGTGCTTTCAGAAGGGGTTCGAGAAATCGTTCTTTCCAATCACCATCTACGATCAGGTGGAAGGCAAAGCAGTGGCCGTAAAGCAGCAGGCAACGAAACAAGAACAGGTTTGGTTTTTGGGCTGCTCGGGGATAGTCAATGGCACGCCAAGGGAATCCATGGTAATTCTCCCCTTGAAACCGCCGCCCCGGAGTCCACGGAATATCCTGCTCTGAAGAGGACAATAAATTCCCGACTTCGGCCTCCAGATTGCCTTTTAAAAGGATGAAAAGGTCTTTAACTTTATCATCCAGGCCGCTTTTGACCCGGAAAAAATGAGCGTTGTCCAAGGTGGACAGTTCTTCGTTATTGATTTCAGGAGTATGCATATTTAATCCAGACGAGACGCAATTTACGTGAAAAAACTCACCCGGTTTATTCTCGCGTCCTACTTCAGACCCTTCATCAGGAGCCTGATCATCTCCCTATTTCTTCTGGTTTTACAGTTTTTGTCCCGTTACAAGGACGATCTCTTTGGCAAAGGGCTTGATGCTGATACGATTGCGAAAATTTTTGCGTATGCTTCCGTCTCTCTGATTGTATTGGCGCTCCCCGTCTCGGTTTTGCTGGCCTCCCTCTTTACCATGGGAACTTTCGGAGAACAGTACGAACTGGCTGCGATGCGGTCCAGTGGTCTGTCTACCCGCAAGATCATCAGCCCCATGATCGTCCTGACCCTGTTTGTATCTCTGGTATCCTTCTCTCTTTCCTCCTACATCATCCCGATCACCAACCTGAAACTGTACAGTTTGCTCTATGATGTGAAACAATTGAAGCCAACCTTCTCCCTGGAGCCAGGCCACTTCAATTCCGACATCGACAACTATGTCATCCGCATTGAGGACAAGGACGTCAGCAAGGAGATGCTGTACAATATCATGATTTACGACCACACCTCGGGCCGCGGCAATGACAGGATGGTGATGGCAGATTCGGGGGTGATGAAAGTTGATCCCTACGGTTCTTTCATGAACATGTGGCTCTTTGATGGAGCCAGTTTTGAAAATAATTATACCGACAAGGGGAGGGTAACAGAAAAGGAATCATTTGTCAGAACCCATTACAAAGCCCTGTACTACACCTTTGACCTTTCGGGATTTAGCCTGGAGAGGACGGCAGAATCAGATTTTGCCTCCCACCACTATATGCTGAACCTGAATGATTTGAATTTCTCCATGGACACGGTCATGGACAAAAGAGATTCCATGGTGGTGGAGTACCGGGGCTATGTCGAGGAGACTTCCAAAATCGATTCTGCTTTTCTGGATATTCCAGACAGTACGCTGAGTATACCCCCCGATAAGATATTGCTGACTTTTCCCAAATATAAACGGCGGGAAGTAATGCGCAGGGCCTTGAGCAGTGCCAGCAGTATGCAGAAAGCATCTGAATTGACGGCGAGTCGTTTTGAGGAAAAGGAGCTCAGATATCGAAATTACCTGATCGAATTCCATGCTAAATTTTCCCTTCCGGTAGCCTGTATTATCTTTCTCTTCATCGGAGCTCCCTTGGGCGCACTGGTGAGAAAAGGAGGGGTTGGAATACC
Organism: uncultured Bacteroidia bacterium; assembly: GCA_964352215.1. Classification (GTDB taxonomy): domain Bacteria; phylum Bacteroidota; class Bacteroidia; order J057; family JADKCL01; genus CAWUKT01. The sequence goes on along the minus strand of CAYGRE010000030.1, from coordinate 618 downwards.
CATTTTGGTTTCGGTTACGTTTTACCTGGCCTTTTACGTGATTATGATCCAGGGCAAAAAGATGGCCACCGAAGCAGTGGTTCCGGTGTGGATAGGTGTTTGGTTGCCCATTTTGGTTTTGTTTCCCCTCGCGGTGCTGTTTACCTACCAGGCGGCATCCATGCGGAAGCTCCAATTCGGTCAGTTCTTCTTCTCATTTCGGAACTACCTTCAGGATTTCCTGGTCTTTATCCTTCGTCCGGTGGTGCGCTTGTTCAAGGGTAAGCAGGTGCCGGTTGCCAGGACCGAAAGGCATATTACGATCTTGCCTGATGACCTGACTTTACCGGATCAAACCCGGGAATCGGAGACCGAATTGGCCCGTTGGGAACGCGAACTTGGACTTTCCTCGGGTGATGAGGGTGAGGTGTCGGTGCCTGATATGCGTGGGGATGAAGACGAATTGGCGCGAATGGAACGGGAATTGGGGATTTCGTTGAGGGGGGACGAGGATAGGGAAAAGAAAGAGGCAGAGGAAGAGACAGAGACCGGGAAAGAAGGAGAAACTTCTGAGGCTCCAATGGAGGCAATGGAGTTGCCTGATATGCGTGGGGATGAAGACGAATTGGCGCGAATGGA
>CAYGRE010000029.1:0-71185 GCA_964352215.1 uncultured Bacteroidia bacterium | reverse complement strand
GGCCAAGGGGGAAGGCAATTGACAATTGTCGGTAGAGAAATTGTTGATCTGGAGGGCAACGATGGTGGCATTCCCGCCTGCATCGAGGTTCACCGTCAAATCTTTGCAAATGGCGACCGGGGCTTCGAGGTCGAGGACGGAAACCGTGAATTGGCAGGAGTCCTGTGGGATACCATAGAGTTCTACCTGGGTGCCCACGGTAAAGGCGCCGCCAGGCCCGAGGCCGGACAGGAGGACCGGGGCCAGCACAGAATCCAGATTCTGCCCGCAGTCATCAACCACCGAAGGTGGATTGTATTGAAAAATCACCAGGCATTGGCCGGTGTCGGCTACGATGATGGTGTCCGATGGACACTCGAGAAAGGTGTCGGTAGGGACGCAAAGCGTCGAGAGGATTTGGTCTTCCAGCCAGGGGCTGGTATTGTAAAATGAGCCACTGGGGGTGGTGAGCATCTGTACGGCGCTGAGGCGGAAGCGGTGGGTGCTGTCTGTGACCGGCTGTGAATAGGTGAATTGGGTGGTCGGGATGAGACCACCGACCTGGATGAATGAATCGACACCGGAGGTGGCAGTGTAGAGGAAATAGCCGTCTACCGGCTCTGCCGGTGGGGTCCAACTGAGTTGTAAACCGGTTAAGCTTTCTGAAATGGCCAGATTGGAGGGCGCCTCTGTGATGTACATTCGGAGGGTGGGATCACCCATAAAACCCAAATGGACCCCACGCGGAGAAGATCCGCTGATATGATAGCTACTGGAATTGTTCATGGTGAGACGTGCACAATAGCCGATGGGGATGCCCATGCCCATTGGGTAATAAAACCAATTGGGACGCCCGGCCCAACTGTTAGTCAGGATAGTCCCGGAAGCCAAAGCCGCCCGCAGATAATTGTTGGTCGGATGGTCCCAGTCACCAAAATAGCTGCCAAAGTGCATGGTGAAGATCGCCTGGATGGAATCACTGGCAAATCCATTTTGGTTGCCAATTCCGCTGGCACCCGCAAAATTACCCCCACCACACCCATAGGCCCATAAATAGCTTGCTGTTTTCAGCGCATCGTAATCGGATACGAATACGGAATCTTTTCCCAATAGGGTGGAGAAATTGCGGATTCCATTTTGCCCAAATCCCTCCGAAAAACTCTGGAAATTATTCTCGACAACGCCACGGTACCTGGGCTGAAACCCTTTGCTCCGGTAGGCATGGTTCTTTTTAAAATACCTTTCAAGAAGCTGGGTTTCAGTCTCAGTGAAAGAGCTCAAATTGGCGAAGTCAATCCGCCCGACCTCGAGTTCCATGTCTCCGGGTATCGTACTTTGATCAAATTTGCCGTCCCCCGGTACATTAATTGTTCTGGCCACCCCGCTAGAAGTACTGTTTACGGCAAAATCGGTCCAATTCCCGGTCAATTCCCCGTAGTAAGGGTCAGCAGGCCAGGCTCCCCGGTGATTGGTATGCCCATCCGGATAGATATTTCCCGAATACGGAACCGGAACATGACCAATCAACCCAAGCGACTTCGTCCTTACAGGGTCCTGGTTGTAAGCATTGACGATGGCTTGCTTGACCGTTGTCACCGAATCCGATCGGTCAACTTGAATCAACGCATATTCCCACCCTTCCCGGGCAATGTCTTCCAGGTAAATCGTCAGGTCAGGATTGGCAACCCCAATAGCAGTCGTATCTACCACCAGGAGGATCCTTCCCCTGTCTATTTGGTGCATCACTTCAATCCCTGATAGCAGGTAGCCATGCCCGGAGATTCCACTGGATTGCCGCAGGACATGGTATTGGTACAATTGACCCGGTATCGCGGTGGAGTCCGTCCAGGTAGAGTCATCTGCATTTACTGCAGCAACCGGATTGCTCCAGGCTTGCTGCTCATCAAATTCTTTTCGGTAAATCAGGTAGCCACTATTGGGAACTCCCGGTACCCAATTGAGCTGGATCAGCGGTGGATTGTTCTGTACGGTTCCGGTTAACTGAACCGAAAACTGTTCGTCGAAAGTCTGAGCGGAGCAGAAATATCCTGACAGACAAATAAGGACTATGACAATGGGGCTGCGCATGAAGGTATTGGTCGCTGTGTATAGCCCTAAAAATAGACAATAATTCAATCCCCGATACACCTTTCCTAAAAGCAAAAACCCGAGCCAATCGGGCATCTCGGGTCTTTGGTTGGCGACTTGTTATTCAGTCAGCCTGGTTACACAATAGGTTGGCTTGTCTGGTCAGCCGGGGTTACACAATAGGTTTGAGCTTACAGCTAGAAAGTGGTTACACAATAGGTTTGTTTCCATGGTTATATTTTACAATTCAACAGTCATTCTATTTCCGGTATTCAATTCAAAGGGTGATCAATATTTCAGGTGTTCATTTTGTCTTCGAAATTCAACCATTCCATCCGGTCCAGATCGTCATCTGATCCTTCCTGATTTCTTGGTATGGGTGCAAGGTAAAGCGGAAATGGGAAAAATTCAGGTCCGATTTACAAGTGTGCAGGATGAAATTATAAGTGTATAAAAAAACCGAAACACATCTGCATTTCGGCTTTTGGGGTGGTGGGTCGTACTGGATTCGAACCAGTGACCTCTGCCCTGTCAAGGCAGCGCTCTGAACCAACTGAGCTAACGACCCATCGATTTTGGGGACTGCAAATGTAGTACGACCACCTTTTCTTTTCAAGCATTTTTTGTGGAATTTTACCCAATGAGCCGATTCGTGATCGTTGGAGCCATATTATTCTTTGGCAGTCTGTTTGTTTCCTGCGAATCCCCGGAGAATATCGTCCGGGTAGCCGCTGCGTCCAGCATGCAACCCCTCCTGGAAAAGCTGGCAAATGGCTTTGAAGAGGCCAACGGGATTGAAGTGGACTTTGTCTGGGGATCATCCGGCAGCCTTTCGACCCAGATCATTGAGGGTGCGCCCTTCGATATCTTTTTTGCTGCCTCTGAGGACTTTGCAAACCGGGTCAAGGAAAATGGAGAAGGGATCGGAGCCCCGAATCTCTTTTGTAAGGGACGTCTGGCTGCAGTTTTCGCCGACAATAACTTTACCCTCCTCGATATCATCACTGACAAGGTCAGATACATTTCCCTTCCGGATCCTAAATCGGCCCCTTACGGAATTGCCGCAATGGAATGGTTGGAGCGGCGGGATTGGGTTGATCTGGTAAATCACAAATTTGTCTATGCGCCCAGTGCATCCGGAGTAATCAACCATATTGAACAGGGTGTCGCAGAGTTCGGGATCACCGCAGAGTCAGTCGCCAAACTCCACTTTCCAAATGAGAAAATTATCCAACTATCAGATGAGGGCAAGGAACTCCTCCTTTCTCCCAAACACTTCCTGCTCAGTATAACTGACAATTCCCAAAGCAGAGCGTTCAGAATCTACACCGAAGAGTGGGCTTTCGGGGATTCGAGCGCTTATGAGAAAGTATTTGTGGAAGCTGGCTTTGACCGGATAAAGTAGCAGCTGAAAGGTCAGAATAGGACTTAAATGGTCAAAAAATACAAAAAGCCGTTCGGTTAAGAACGGCTTTGAGCGAGAGACGAGATTCGAACTCGCGACCCCAACCTTGGCAAGGTTGTGCTCTACCAGCTGAGCTACTCTCGCAAGTGGATGACAAAGGTAATAAGATTTTTTAAGCTGTCAAGTGCGTTTTTAAATTTTTGTAGCCATTGCGATAAGAAGATAGAAATACGATATTCAACTCTTATATGGTGACCAAGGTTTTCCCTGTTCTTCTCATCGCATTCATTGCAAACGCATTTCTATTTGGCCAACCGGTCCCCACTCCTTCTGAACCCACCCCAAAGCAGGCAGACGCCCTGGAAATTCAATATTTCAGTGTCGGATGCTTCAAGATTAAATACGGGGAGTCTGCGATCTTAACCGATCCTTTCTGGAGTCATCTCTCCAAAGCCACAGCTCTATTGGGCAAGGTCATCCCCGATTCAGCTCAAATCGAGCCACATCTTCCCACATTGGATGACATCGATGGGGTGCTTGTCTGCCATGCCCACTACGACCATATCCTGGACTTACCCTATATCAGTCCGCGCCTTCAAGCTGAAACACCACTGATCGGCAGCAAAACCATGCGCCACACCCTGGCCCCTTTCCAACTCCCCCACCCAATTACCGAAGTCAATACGTTTATGGCAGAACCGGAGAAGCATGGGGAATGGATTGATTTAGATGGGGGAAAAGTGAGGGTATTGCCTATCAAAGCAGGCCATCCCAACCACCTCTGGTTCATCCACCTATGGAACCAGGAGTTGAGCGAGGACTTGACGGAAATTCCGACAAAAGGCAAGCACTGGCAGGAAGGGGTTACGCTGGGATTTCTGATTGACTTTATGGATGCAGGTGGAAATGAATCCAATGGCAACAGAACCGATGACAACGCAGCCAATGGCAACAGAACCGATGACAACGCACCCATTGAGAATTCTATCAAATACCGCGTCTTCTTCCAATCTTCCAGCACACCCTACCCTTCTGGCTTCATTCCGCAAAGCATATTGGAGGAGCATCCGGTCGATGCCGCTTTACTCGGCATGGACTTCATCGATATGCAATTGAAGGGAGAGCGCAACGTTATGCCCTACCTCAAGTCTAAGACGGTTATTTTTTGCCATTGGGAGGATTTCTTTACCCCAAAGACCAAGCCACCAAAGGCCTCATTGCTGAAAAAACTGAGCAAGCAACTCGATGAATTGAAGGCAGATAATCCCAATGGGACCCGCTATATCGTACCGAGTTGGGATGGGAAATACTATTTTGAGCCTTGACGATACCCCGTGCCAATCATCCATACCGGCACGGCTTCGGTTGGCTTCTGGGCTTCGACCTCCCCTCCTGCCTTTCCACACCGGGCGCTTCGAACAAAACCAAACAATTCGGTGACCGTCATTCCGGCGGAAAGTGATTTTACCTCGCATTCTGCATCCCCCACCGTAAGATCCCTTACCCGGAGTTTAGTAGCTTGCCGGTCCTTTCCTTCCCCCTTCTCAAACTTGTAGTCCAGTTGCTGAACCGGCTTACCTTGCTCAAAAACCACACATTTACGGGGGTGCAACTCATTCTGCAACTCCATCACTGCCCCAATATCAGCTACGGTTGAGATATCCTTTCCACCATTGCCAGGCAAGAAGTAATAGTGGCGCTTGTCCTGCTCCCAATAGACAAAAAATCCGGGAACGCGTTGGGGATTCTGGTGGAGGTAGTCCTTGGCAAAATAGTCCAGAAAATATATGACCACCCCACCGATGTAAAAGGGGTAAACTTCCAGGTTGGTAACACCATGTCCAGTGCTGTCGACCAGAGAAATAAAGTCCGGACTTCCATCTTCCCGTTCATGGTACAGCGCATAACGTGGACTGTCGCCAGGCTTATCGGTATCCACGCACATTTTGCGGAGGTCCCAGCCAGAGCCCAGGAGTAGCCGCGATCCAGCCTTGGGCCGAACCGTCCTTGGCTTGTTCGCGACGACTTCCTTCAATAAGCCGGACAATTTTACCTCAGGTACTTCCCGTGAGACTTTTCGCCAGTCCTTTCCGGAACCGCCTACCAACCAGGTCGTGGCTGAATCTCGTTTGTTAACCCGTTCCTCCCGCTTCTCCTCCAGCATGGTGGAGCGATAACCGGGGCCGTCCACCCAGAGGGGATGCACTTTGTTTGCCAGGATGGGCAGGATCTTCACCTTGCCTCCCCCGCAGCGGTTGTCATCAATATAGTCGATCATTTCCTGGTAGACCATGTCTTCGTCCAGGTACTCGAGGTCACAGCGGCGGCCATACCTGAAATCATACCTTTCTTCCAATTGGATGGTATCTGCATACTTGATCTTCGAGCGGGTCAGTACCTGCAAATGATCCAGGGTAATTTTCCTGTCTGGTTGCAATTCCTTAGTCAACAGCATGATGGCTCCGCAATCTTCCAGGGTTTTCATCCGATCCTGCTGGGGATGTGGTTGGAAATAGACGGCCCCTTCTCCATCAAAATCATTGGCAAAAAATCCGGGGATCACTTTCCGCTTCTTGTGGGTGACGTCATCGCCAAAATAATGGAAGAAATAGATGACCATATTGTTGTAGAAAAAGGGGAACACCTCCGCGTTGTTGGGGCCTACGGAATCGTAGACGGCTACTGCGGCCGGATGGTCATCGTTGCCCCTGCGGTAGAGGGCATAGCGCTGGGGTTCGTCAAACAGCTCCATTGAGGGTACGAAATAGTGAAAATCGAATCCCAGGAATTTGACGACGGAGTCGGAGGACGTGATGGGCCGAACCAGGGGAAGGAATTCTGCTGCCTTGGTAAAAATATCTTTCAGTTTGAGTGGAGGTACATCTTCGTTGCGTCGGGCATTCTTGATTCGGTTCTCAGGGACAGTTCTGGCGGTCATAGAGACTTGCCACTTCAAGGAATCGGGAAATGCCTCCGGGCGGTTCTGTTGAGGTGAGGTTTTGCGCTTGGGAGTTTCGGTTTTGTCCTCGGTTGCCTCTTCCTTGCTGGAACAGGCTGCGAAAAACAAACCCAGGCTCAAACCCATACAAATGATAAACCGGAAATATACGTTCATGGTGCTTCCTTAATGTGCAATCGGAATTTACGCGTATTCCCACCACAAAGCCAAAGAAGGGACAATTCTCATGGTGGTAAATTTTCGAGCAAGGAGGAATAAGGGGAATGGTAATTACAGGCCTAATCCAACAAAGCCCGCTTGATCTCCTGCAACTTCAGCAATGCCTCCACCGGGGTCATCCGGTCAATGTCACATTCTGCCATGATATTTCTGATCACCACGGTATCGGGGTCTTTCAGTTCAAACATATTGAGTTGGATGTCTGACTTGGGGGCAAACTTGATGCTCTGGGCTGTCTCCTGGTCCCGCATCCGGTTTTGCTCAAACTGCACCAGCAGTTCCTTGGCCCGCTTGACGATACTCTTAGGCATTCCCGCCATCTGAGCGACGTTGATACCAAAACTGTGCTCCGAACCTCCGGGCTCCAACTTCCGCATGAATATGATCTTGCCACTCATTTCCCGGACTGAGACATTGAAGTTCTTCACCCGTGGCATCCGGGCTGCAATCTCATTCAGTTCGTGGTAGTGAGTCGCAAACAGGGTTTTCGCGGCGGTGCGTTTGTGCTCGTGGAGATGCTCTACCAGGGCCCAGGCGATCGAAACTCCGTCGTAGGTACTGGTCCCGCGTCCAATTTCATCCAGCAGGATCAAGCTCCGGGGGGTCGCATTGTTCACAATCCGCGCGGTCTCATTCATCTCAACCATGAAGGTCGATTCCCCACTGGAAATATTGTCACTCGCACCTACCCTGGTAAATATCTTGTCGACGACGCCAATCTTGGCTGCATCGGCGGGAACATAAGAACCCACCTGGGCCAATAAAACAATCAATGCAGTTTGCCGGAGAAAGGCCGATTTACCTGCCATATTCGGCCCGGTGATGATGATCACCTGCTGCCCTTGGTTGTCCAGATAGACATCATTGGGGATATAGGGTTCTCCGGGAGGTAGAGTTTGCTCGATTACCGGGTGACGACCAGCCTTGAGATCCAATTCTTCTCCCTCGTGCACTTCTGGTTTGCAATAGTTTTTCCCTTTCGCGGTCCGGGCAAAACTGAGTAGGATATCCGTCTCCGCTACCAGATAGGCATTGCGCTGAATCGAACGCAAATCTCCCTGGAGGTTGTCCAGCAATTCCTGGTACAATCCCGTTTCAATACCGACGATCTTCTCCTCCGCGGTTAGTATCTTGTCCTCGTATTCCTTCAATTCCTGGGTAATGTACCGCTCAGCATTCGTCAGTGTTTGCTTTCGGGTCCAATCTTCCGGGGCCTTGTCCTTGTGGGAGTTGGTGACCTCAAGGTAGTAACCAAAGACTTTGTTGAATCCGATTTTCAGAGAAGTGATGCCGGTTCGTTCCACCTCCCGCCTTTGCATGGCCAGCAGGAGGTCCTTGGAATTGTTCGACAAATCCCGCAACTCATCCAATTCTGCATTGACCCCACGGCGGATCACCCCACCTGTATTCAGGTTGTTGCTGGGCTCATCTTCCAGGTAATGGTCCAATACTGACAGCGTACTGAAGATATCCGCAAATTTGGCCACCTTCTGGTTCAGGAAGTCATCCCCGAATGCAGCCAGGGCTTCTTTCAGCGGGTCAATCAGGCGCAAGGAATCGCGCATGAACATCGCTTCCCGGGGGGACATCTTACGGGTAGCCAGTTTAGAAACCAGCCTTTCCAAATCGCTCATTTTTCCGAGTATCTCCTCTACCCGCTGCATCCCTTCCGGATCGCGTACAAATGCCTCTACTGTCTTCAGCCGTTGCTGTATATGCTTCGCATCCTTGAGAGGAAACAGCACCCACCGCCGCAGCAACCGGGCACCCATTGAAGTCTGGGTTTCGTCAATGACATCAATCAGAGACTTGCCATCCGGATGATTGGAATGGACCAGTTCCAGGTTTCGAATGGTAAATGGATCCATCCAGACATACTCCGAATCGTCAAAGCGGGTCAGAGCGGATACATGACCAATCTCTTTTTGTTCATTTTCGTCCAGGTAATGCAGAATCGCTCCTGCTGCTTTGACTCCCTCCTGCTCTTTTTCCAGGCCAAAACCTTTGAGAGATTTGATGCCAAAATGATTGAGCAGTTTTTCCTCGGCATAAGCAAAGGCAAATACCCAATCTTCCAGTCGGCTGAGGTAAAGCTTGTCCCCGATCTTTTCACGGAAATGGCGCATGTCCTTGCGAGGCACCAGTACCTCGGCCGGCTTCAGGGTATTGACCAGGTTTTCGACCTTCTCCACCGTTCCTGAATAGCAAAAGAATTCACCGGTACTGAGTTCGATAAACGCTACTCCTACGACCTTGCCTTCGAAATGGACCGAAGCCAGGTAATTGGACTCTTTTTGTTCCAGTATCTTATCTGAAATTGCCACTCCGGGGGTCACCAATTCGGTCACGCCGCGTTTGACAATCCCTTTGGCCTGCTTGGGGTCTTCAAGTTGGTCACAGACGGCAACCCGACGTCCGGCCCTGACCAATTTGGGCAAGTAGGTATCCAGTGAATGGTGGGGAAACCCTGCCAATTCGATCTTTCCCGGTCCATTGTTGCGAAAGGTCTGCACAATACCCAGGATACGAGCTGCCTCAATGGCGTCCTCACCAAAGGTTTCATAAAAGTCTCCTACCCGAAACAGCAGGATGGTCCCGGGATGCTTGGCCTTGATCGCATTGTATTGCGTCATCAAGGGGGTTTCCCCGGACTTCTTCCTGGTACCGGATTTCGATCTCGTTTTCGCCATTTTGGAGTTGCAGCTTGGATTCAACAGCTCATAAGGGAACAAAATTGGGGATTTATCCGACTGTTGGTGTCATGGAATTGTCCACATCACTTGGAAAACAGAGTTGGTGGCTGAAAAAGGTAAAATATTTAATTCTGATTGGTGGGTAAACCTGCATGCTCTAAATTCCACCTTCATTTGAAAAAAGACACTGATCAGAGAAAACCCTGCAAATACGTCCATGATCGAAATAAAAGAGATTACCAAAGTTCTGATTGCCAACCGGGGAGAGATTGCTATCCGGCTCAGCCGTGCCTGCGTTGAGATGGGACTGAAGACGGTGGCCATTTATACCTTTGAGGACCGCTACTCCCTGCACCGCTATAAAGCTGACGAAGCCTACCAGATTGGCAACGATGACGAACCCCTCAAGCCTTACCTCGACATCGAGACCATCACCGACATGGCGGTCAAGCAGGGCTGTGAAGCCATTCACCCCGGTTACGGGTTCCTCTCTGAGAATGTAGAATTTGCCCGCGCCTGTAAGCGTAAAGGGATCATCTTTATTGGTCCGGACCCTGAGGTGATGGAAAACCTGGGCGACAAGGTCGCTGCCAAGATTATCGCCAAGCGGGCCCATGTGCCGGTGATTGAGGACTCCCACCAGGATTTGGATTCGATCGAGATTGCCCTTTCGGAAGCAGAACGAATTGGCTACCCGGTGATGCTCAAGGCTGCCTCTGGTGGCGGTGGGCGCGGCATGCGGGTATGCCGGGATGTAGAGCAATTGAAAAAAGGCTACCGGGAAGGGCGCTCCGAAGCACTCAAGGCATTCGGGGACGATACTATGTTCCTGGAGAAATTCGTCGAATCCCCCAAGCATATAGAAGTCCAGATCGTAGGCGACCAACATGGCAACATTGTTCATTTGTATGAACGGGATTGCTCGGTACAACGGCGGTTTCAGAAGGTGGTCGAAGTGGCTCCTTCTCTGGGCCTGGCGGACAAAACCAGGGAAGACATCTATGCTTATGCGCTGGCCATTGCCAGAGAGACAGGATACAACAATGTGGGAACGGTGGAGTTCCTGGTGGATCAGCAGGAGAACATCTTCTTTATTGAGGTGAATCCGCGCATCCAGGTGGAGCATACTGTGACCGAGGTCATCACCGGGATCGATTTGGTGAAAACACAGATTCTCGTAGCCCAGGGCTATGCATTGGACGGTCCCGAAATTGATATCCCGCCACAGGATAAGATTCTCAAGATCGGCTTCGCCCTCCAATGTCGGATTACCACCGAGGACCCGACCAATGATTTCCGTCCCGATTACGGAACCATTATCGCCTACCGCTCTGCAAGCGGTTTTGGTATCCGGCTGGATGGGGGATCTATTTACCCCGGCGTTAAGGTCAGTCCCTTCTTTGATTCCCTGCTGGTTAAGGTTTCTTCGCATGCGACCACCCTGGAAGGCGCCTGCCGGAAAATGGTGAGGGCTCTCCGAGAATTCCGGGTACGCGGGGTCAAGACCAATATGCCATTTCTGGAAAAAATCCTGGCCCATCCGACCTTCACTTCGGGCAAAGCTACCGTCAACTTCATTGGTGATACCCCGGAATTGTTCAATTTCCCAGCCAAAAAGGACCGGGGAACAAAGGTGCTGCGCTATCTGGCGGAAGTTACGGTAAATGGCAACCCGGACGTGCGGTTCACCGATTCCAACCGAACCTTTGTCAAACCAGTGGTGCCTGCATACGAACCGGTGAATCCCGAGAGCGGGACAAAGTACCAGCTTGAGAAACTGGGACCGGATGGATTTGCCAAATGGCTCCGTTCAGAGAAGAAAATTCATTACACAGATACTACGCTGCGCGATGCTCACCAGAGCCTCGTTGCCACCCGTATGCGGACCATTGACATGCTGGAACCAGCGGCCAGCTTTGCCCGCAACTTCCCACAGACTTTTTCTATGGAAGTATGGGGAGGCGCCACCTTTGATGTCTGTATGCGCTTTCTCTACGAAAACCCTTGGGAACGTCTGAAGAAGATCCGGGAACGCGTACCAAATATTCTTCTGCAAATGCTTTTAAGAGGCTCAAATGCAGTTGGTTATACGGCTTACCCTGACAACTTGGTTGAAGCCTTTATTGAGCAATCTGCCCAAACCGGGATCGACATCTTCCGCATCTTTGACTCCCTGAATTGGGTCAAAGCCATGGAGAAAAGTATCCAATGTGTGCGGGAAAGAACGGGTTCCCTGGCTGAAGCTTGTATCTGTTATACCGGAGATATTCTGGACAAAAGCAGGAGCAAATACACCCTTGCTTACTACACCCAACTCGCCAAGGATTTGGAAAATGCAGGGGCCCATATTCTTTGCATCAAAGACATGGCTGGTCTGCTCAAACCACAGGCTGCTACCGAGTTGATCGGGGCCTTAAGGGACACGGTTAAACTGCCGATTCACCTCCATACCCATGATACCTCTGGCCTCCAGACCACCACTTATCTCAAGGCAATTGAAGCCGGAGTGGATGTCGTGGATGTGGCCCTTGGATCCATGTCAGGGCTGACTTCACAACCCAATTTCAATACCGTGATTGAAATGATGGCCCACCATGAACGCCACCACGATTTCGATCCACAAATGCTGGAGCAATTCAGCCGCTATTGGGAAGTCGTCCGGGAATTTTATTACCCCTTTGAATCGGGCCTGCTAGCCTCTACCGCTTCCGTTTACCGCCACGAGATACCAGGAGGACAGTACAGCAATTTAAAGGGACAGGCAGCCTCTCTGGGCCTAAAAGACAAATGGGACCGGGTGGTAGAGGCCTACGCTGAGGTCAACCAACTCTTCGGAGACATCGTTAAGGTAACCCCCAGTTCCAAAGTGGTAGGCGATCTGGCCCTCTTGATGGTCTCCAAGGGACTGAGCAAAGAAGATGTCCTGGAACAGGGGCATTCCCTCAGCTTTCCTGAATCTACCAAAGAATTTTTCCGGGGTGATCTGGGGCAGCCTTACCAGGGTTTTCCTGAAGAGTTACAGAAAATGGCCCTCAAAGATGAGCAGCCCTATACGAGCCGTCCCAATGAACAGATGCCTCCCCTGGACCTCACCAAAGGCTATGAGGATTTCAAAAAGCAATTTGGAGACCTGCCATTTACCGATTTCCTCTCCCATCAACTCTACCCCAAAGTCTTCGAAGCCTACCATGAAAAACGGGAAGAGTACGGCGTGATTGAGAAAATTCCCACCCTGCAATTCTTCTATGGACTGAAGGATGGAGAAGAAACAATCATCGAGATCACCGCGGGCAAACGGATCCTGGTTCAGCTTATGGCAATCTCTGAGCCTCAGGAGAATGGGGAGCGTATGATGTTCTTTAAGTTTAACGGTCAAAACCGGACGCTCAGGGTATTGGACAAGTCGCTCAACGTCCTGATCGAGAAGAATCCAAAGGCGATCGCGGGAAATCCCAATCAGATAGGATCACCTCTGCAAGGCATGCTGAGCACCGTCTATGTAAAGCCCGGAGATGAAGTTGAGCTGAACGCTCCGTTGTTTATCATCGAGGCCATGAAGATGGAAAATACGGTTGTGGCGCACAAGCCCATGCGGGTAACGGAGGTACACCTCGGGGCGGGAAGTCTGGTGGACACTGCGGATCTGATCATCAGTTTGGAAGAGAATTGATCCGGTAGATGGGTATTTGACTTTTCCTGGATTTGGCTTGCCTCACCTGGATTCAACCATGGGCTATTGCTATTTGCGAGGTAGAAGGTAATTTTGGCGGTATGCGGAAACTCAAACTGGATGAGCTTGGACGGAAGTCGGTGTCTGAATACAAGGAATCTGAAAAGCATTCCATCGTCGTTGTCCTGGACAATATCAGATCCAAAGCCAATGTAGGAGCCATTTTCCGTAACTCAGATGCCTATCTGGTTGAGAAGGTCTATCTCTGTGGCTACACCCCTGCCCCACCCGACCGGGAAATTTCCAAGGTTTCCCTGGGTTCGGAGTTGTCCCTGGATTGGGAAAAGCAAGAAGATGTATTGGAAGTGGTGCGAAGCCTGAAGGCAAATGGGTATGCCATTGCCAGTCTGGAACAGGCCGAAGACAGCACGCCTCTGAACGAATACGATTGGAAGAATGGAGACAAACTGGCCTTGGTACTGGGCAATGAAGTCCTAGGCGTAGATCAGGCGGTCGTGAATGAAAGCGATGTCTGCCTGGAAATCCCCATGTTTGGCACCAAGCACAGCTTTAATGTTTCCGTCTCCGCTGGGATCGCCTTGTATGGATTGGTTTCCGGGTGATACCTTTTGCTCAGTAAAGAATGATCTTCTTCCGGAGAGGCAGGTATTCAGGGTCCACAATTTCCAGGATATACACGCCTTTTGAGAAACCCGAAACATCGACCTCAATTTCATCTTCTCCTCCTCTTCTTTCCATTTCCCAGACGCTTCTGCCGTCCAAACTATACAAAGAGATGTATTGCTCTCCCTTGGGTATGAACAGGTGCAGCTTTCCTGCAAAGATATCCTGCCCTACTTCTACCAGGCTTAACAAATCCATCGCAGGATCGGGGACGGAAACAACCGGACCCGTATCCAGGGCCTCACAAGTATCAGCCGATGACCCTCTGGATGTTTCGTAACAGATCGTCTCAATAGACTCATGGCCACCGTAAATTGAAAGGATATCAAACAGGTAATAGTAGGTCCGTCCCAACCCTTCGGTCATTTCCCAAAAGGGACCATAGGCCGAGGTGCATTGTATGCCATTACAATCATAATAGCGGTAAGAATAGACCACCTTCCCCCGCTTTATCTTCGCAATCTCTATCATAGGGCCACCACAAACATCAGGAGAATTACAACCCAGCATTTCCCATTCCATGGAGCCATCTACTGCGTAGAAAAAACTGGAGCTGTTTATAACAACGTTTATTGGAGCAGGGGCTGCGTAAATGGTATCAGCTGGCTGCCAGGTTCTAGCAACGTAGCTTATGGACTCCACATTATGCACTCCACCCATACCCTGCGGAACTGGCCCCCAAGATTGGACAATGTGCTCTGCATAGCTTGTGGTTCCCCCATTCTCGTAGTCTATATCCTCACTTTTTGTCTGATACTTATCCCCAGGTTGGAAATCAAATATCTCTTCAAATCCTGGTCTTGCGCTTCCAATTCCCGCTGCATCAATGCCTCTCAGGTCATACTGAGGGGGATAAAGGCTGCTTGGAATATCGGGAAAAAGCAAGGGCACCCAGGGAACAGCACGAATAAACCCATATTGACTCGACAACTGAATCTGATTCCCATTGCACAGTGAAATGTGCATGACTGAGTCAGTAACGTTGAAAAAGCTCATCAGGGTGATGGAGTCCAAAGTTGCAGTGAGGCCGCTCTGCTGGTTGACTAACCAGGATGTACCTACTGGGATTTGGGTCTCCAGGTGAAAGGTATCCTCACGGGGAACATCCACAAAATCGTAAACCCCATTGGGTCGTTGCAGCATATAGTTTCCGAAACCATTGGGTCGGCTCCGATATCGCGTTGGTGAATTAAATATGGTAGGATTGGGTAAAGTGACATTTCCTGAGCAATCCCCCAGCAAAGCTCCTACCGTGTCCTTGCGGTTAATGCGGTTGAATTCGTATACCACATCAGCCCCGGAAGTATAGATGCTATCTACCCGGATGGAATGGAGAATAGTATCTCCCGGATTACTGAAAATAAAGCTATAGGTATCAGTACCGGGAAAGGGGTTGTAGGATTGGGCGTTGAGGTGACTGGAACTACCCAATAATACAAACAAACAAAAGCATAGGAAGGCACACAATAAGATTCTCATACGATTTCAAATTACGCACGTTTGGTTGTTGGTTAAAAGAGATTTCTATCAAACCCATTCAATGGATTCATTTACTTTAAAAGTTACTAAATTATTACTACCCGGAAATAATTCTTTTTGGTGCCTTGGGTGCCATTCAGGATTTAATGGTTACCACTTTCTCTTTTTTTAGCCATTTTTGAATCAACCAGTCGGATTCAAGATAGCCAATTACATAGCGATTGGAAGCCGCCAAAGGGGCTGAATCCGTAGCCAGTTCTCTGACCACGGCCACCGGATCCATATAAGAGGAATGAATGAACCAAACCGAGCCATCGTCATCGTGCAAGAGAAAGCCGACGTGATTGTCCAGCCCTACTACGTAAAAACCCTGGTCCATTTCCTGAATGCGTTCGGTAAGGACTGCGGTGGAGATTCCCGACCAATCCTTGCGGTGCTCTTTGGGGGACAAAGAGCGGACAATATTGAGGGAAGCCTGCTGGGCCAATTTGTATCTTTCCAAATCAAAGCCCAGGTCCCGTAACAAAGTACTGACGAAATACCCGCAGGCGATCATTCCCTCTCCTGGAACCTGACTGATCCCGTTGAAATCCCATTCGGTACCATACCAACAGGGGATCAAATCATTTTCAAGATGGGCCTGCATGATCTTTCGGGTTGCTTCGAGGAATTCTGCTTGTACTTCTGCTAGCGCCTCAGCCGCTGCTGACGCAACTGGTCCAGACCCAGCGGGTGCTGAAGTATCGGGCACTGAAGCATCTGACCCAGGTGCAGTCAATCCGACAAACACCCGGGACAAGGAATCCCGTTGCTTCCACAAGTCTTGTTTCAGTTCCTTGTAATCTGCGTCGGAAATATTACGGGGAAGCATGCCATTGCCAGAAAAAACAGGATTGGAGAGCATTGTACTAAAAATACTGTACCAGAGGGTAATAGACAGGCCTAGCATAATTTCCTTTTTCCTCTTAACGCAGACGTTGAAAAAAGATACTCTTTAAATCCAAGATTTATTCCGTACACCTCTTACCCGATCAACCAACACCCAGAAGACCCAATCGGGCATAAAAAAACCGTCCCCAAAAATTGCAGGAACGGTTTTAAAAATCTAATCTATATCTTATGCTGATTGGGCGCGGCCACCTAGTGGTTCGGCTATCCCAATGACAGCGTTTCTTCGGTCATTTCGAATTACGTCTATTATCCCATTGCAAATCTCACTGTTGGTCAATTCTCGGGGTTGGCTTTTATTGTCCAACTGACTTCCCAACATAATGGTCCGGTGAAGGATTCGCTGTGTTTCACCAAACGGATTAGAGAAAAAGTGCTCATTGGGGAAGTGATCTGCATTTTGGGTGCTCAGCACTTGGAAATAACGACATATCGGAGAGGTACGGTTGATTATCAGAGAAAGGGTTTCTGCACCACTCACAGCGTAAGTCTTCATCCAATTGACCACCAGAATAATGGGGCCATAAGCTTCAATTGCTTCAAAGAGCGCTGCTCGTAGTTCGTCTGTTTGATTGTAGTCTACGTTTACAGGGTTAATCTGACCTTGCAGGTCACCTGCTTCTTTAACAAGGGTAGTGAGCCTTTCGGCATCCCGGGCGATAACACTTACCGTATTATCATGCTGTGCGAGAAACAATGAAACATCCTTAAGAGTTCCAGTTCCTCCTACAACTAAAACGTGTGCCATATAATTTCGATCCTCCAGTTATTGTACCCGCGGATGTATTCCGCTAATTAAAAAAACGTCCCCATGTTTGCTTCAGAAGTGCAATGACATAAATCCATTACCCAAGGTCAGTGCACTCCATAAGTTAGTTCGCTTCTTATACGCGTGCAACAATAATATAGTTACAAAACAGGAGAAAAACAAGTGAACTAATTCACTGGATGATGATAGTATCCCTGATAACTGCTGCGGTACCAAAGAATCCCAACCCATCATTGTCCCAATTTGTGATAAGATTGGCGGGAGGCGACCCAAAAGGCCCTCCCCCTCCGTTCAACTGCTGGAAATATGTGAGCAGAAAGTCATAGGTGAGGTTCGAGATGGACCGTACCTCAACGACTACAGTATCTCCGACTTCATGTGGATAAGGAAATACAAATAGGGATTCCTGACCATCAACGAATCGGTCATCCGTAAAGAATACATCTCCGGGACCATTGAAAAGGGAATCGTTCCGGTAAATTCTAAATTGATAATAATCTCCTACCCCGGCAGGCTCATTGGCACTCACCAGGATATAGTGGCCTTCTCCAAAAGGGAGGGTGTCACTGTAAAATGAAAAGGCATAATTAAAAGGGTTGATCCGGGGAAGATAATTCTCTGCGGTATACACTTCTCCTTCGACCCATGCTTCCAAGGTATAATTGTGCTCTCTTTGTCCTTGCAGGTGACCTGAGAAATAATGGCCGGGCCAATCTTCCACCAAGGTATCGGCGCCACCCATATCGTCTTTTAACACCATGATTGCATTGGTGACCGGTATCTCTTCCGGGGCGCCAAAAAAGTCACCACTCCGGCGCACCATAAATTCATAAGGTCCAGGCATATCATCCACCCATCCCTCGATGACGATCCGGGGTTCCGCTTCCTCAAGGTTGAGGTCTACCTCCTGCTCACAGGAAGTCAACCAGAGCAATGGAACCAGAAAAGTGAGGATATGAAATAGTCCTTTCATTTTCAAAAATTAAAGTTCCAGGTTATCGAAGGCACCCAACGGAAGAGGTACAATTTATACGCTTTTCGCTCGGAGACCGTTTCAATCTCTCCACTTGGTAAGACGACATCTCTCTTCTCCTCTCTGAAATCAAAAGAGAAGGCATTGCGTCGACCGTAAGCATTGTAAAGGGAGAAGTTCCAGCTGTTTTCGAATTTTCTCTTGTCTTCTTTTTCCCGGGGTTTACCATCAATGGTAACGCTCAGGTCAAGCCGGTGATAGTCAGGCATTCTGGAGCTGTTGCGATCTCCGTAAAGAGGTGCAAGATTGTCACCTATGATATATGCTCCAATTGGAAAAGTTACAGGAGCACCGGAAGCAAAGACCCAGGTTCCTCCGAGGTTCCACCTTGGGGCAACTTGCCATGATCCGACCACCGAGACATCGTGCCGCCGATCCTGATTGGCATTGTACCATTCACCATCGTTAATCCCGTCAATGCGTCTTCGGGTCCGGCTCAGGGTATAACCTACCCATCCCGTCACTTTGCCCCGTGTCTTCTTGACCAGAAACTCAGCACCATAAGAGGTCCCTTCCCCCGTAAGAATCTCAGTTTCCAGGGTATTGTTCAGGAAAAGTTCGGCACCGTTCTTGAAATCAACCTGGTTCTGCATGTCTTTGTAATAAACTTCAATTGAAGTTTCCAATTGGTTATCCAGAAAGTTCCTGAAATATCCCACCGCGACCTGATCGGCGATTTGCGGTTTGATATGTCGGCTGCTGGGCACCCAAATGTCCCAGGGAAAGGAGGCGGTTGAGTTCCCCAGTAAATGCAGGTATTGGCGGGTCCGCATGAATGAGCCCTTGATTGAGCTGCTTTCATCCAAGGAAAACCTGGCGCCAAGCCGTGGCTCCAATCCACCATAATGCTGGATCAACTCGCCCTGGCTGTAATTTGTGCTGTCGAGTACTTCCGATAAGTCATCGTTGTAGGTATATTCTTCTCCAGGGCCGATCTGATTGAAAAAGGAGTAGCGCAACCCGTATCCCATAGAAAAGCGGTCGGAGATTTTGTGCTCTCCCTGAATATACCCTGCTCCCTCCAATGCATAGTCGGGACTGGCCGAAACTTCCTGGAGGAAGGTGTTCTCTTCCGGTACAAACAATCCCGGATTAAAGCGGTGCAAGACCACCTCTCCCCCGAATTTCAGTTGGAGTTTAGGAGTGGCAAACCAGGTCATGTCCTCTCTGACGCCATAATCCCGAATTCCGGATCCGTAAAAAAAGCTTTCCCCGGTGAAGGTTTTGGCGTCAAAACCGTAGTCGAAGTCGCTTAGGAGCAAGGTGGTATTGGAGAACAATCTGCTACTGAACAGGTGGTTCCATCGGAGAGAGGCTGTGCTGTTTCCCCAGTCGTTGGAAAACAGGTCCCTGAATTTGAAAACATCTTTGCCAAAATACCCGGACAAAAACAGGCGGTCTTTGTCTGAGATGCGCCAGTTGGCCTTCGCGTTGACATCGTAAAAATAAAGCTGGGTAGTGTTGATGGATTCGTTGGGAGACAGGCGCAGGAAAAGATCGCCATAGGTCCGGCGGCCGGAAACAATGAAGGAAGCTTTGTCTTCGACGATGGGTCCCTCTAAAGTGAGGCGGCTGGAGATCAAGCCTATTCCCCCGGCAGCGTGGAACTCCTGATTGTTTCCTTCCTTCATCTTCAGGTCGAGGACTGAGGAAAGGCGGGTTCCATATTGAGCCGGGATACCTCCTTTATATAAGGTGTACTCATCGCGAAGGGCATCGGAGTTGAAGACGGAAAAGAATCCAAGTAAGTGAGATGCGTTGTAGACCGTAGATTCGTCGAGCAGAATCAGGTTTTGGTTGGACTGTCCTCCACGAACATAGTACCCGGTGATCCCCTCTCCTACCCCCTGGACGCCGGGCAGCAATTGGATGGAGCGGATCACATCCACCTCCCCCATGAAGGCTGGAAGTCGTTTGATGGTTTTGAGGCTGAGCCTTTCCGTACTCATCTCAAGACTTGTGACATTGTCATCGGTTGCCCGGTCTGTGATCTGTACTTCTTCCACTACTACCCCGTCCGGTGCCAATTTGAAATTCTCTTGCGTATTCTCGTTCAACTTAATCGCCATCGTATCTGTCCGGTATCCCAAGGATTTTACAATGACCTGGTAATCGCCAGCGGGGACCCGCAAAGAGTAAAATCCATATTCGTTGGAAAGAGTTCCAGCACCGATCTCAGGTACTGCTACCGTAGCCCCGATCATGTCTTCCCCGGTTTGGGCATCCCTCACATAGCCGGATAAGGTGTATTTATCTTGCCCCCACAGACTGCCGGACAGCAATATGCAGAATAGAAAAGATAGGAGGTTCTTATGAATGGCCATCATAGGTACAACCAGGATGCATTGAGTTCCTGTGATAAAGACAAAACTAAGGGACAAAAAGTTTTGCAGCGGGAGAAGTATCAATGAATAATCATGGATTGATAACTATTTTGTCCATTTTGATTCATTTCTACGAAATATCTCCCTGCGGGCAGGTTGAGGTTCAGCAGCAAGGATTCGGACGGAGGGTTGGTTAAGGGGTCGACGGATGTCCCTGACGTACCTGGTGTACTTGATGTGCCTGGTGTACTTGATGTGCCTGGTGTACTTGATGTGCCTGGTGTACTTGATGTCACTGGTTTACCCTGTTTACTTGCCGTTCCTCCCGACTGATACATGATTCTTCCGGTCATGTCCAGTATACGTACTGAAAATGGCCCCAATGCTTGAGAAGGACTGATTCTGAACTGCCCCTGACTGGGATTTGGAGAAATGGTAAAACCTGATGCCAAAGGTTTGGGACTGGTTAAGAGAATATCTTTGTCGATCTTAAGCAATCCCGCAGCCGGTGCACCAGCCCATAGATTACCGGAAATGGGATCAAATACAACCGTGGACAAATAATCAGCAGGGATATCGCTGTTGCTGCTTTTCCAGTTGGACCAGTTGGTTTGGTCATAATAGACGAGTCCCTGACTCAGGCTTGCCATCCAAAGGTCTTCATTCTGGTCAAGGGTCATTTCCTCAATGGTACTCGCTGGATTGGGAGAGTTGAAGGGATTGTAGCCAAACCAAACGAGGTTCCGGTAGAGCCCCAATCCCCCGGCGGGCATTGCCACCCAAAGGTCTCCACTTGAATCCATAATGACATCCAGGATGGAATTGTCTGGAATACCGGAGTTGGCCAGGGTTTGTGCACTGAAATTGGTATCAGTCACATAGAGCAGACCACCGTTGATGGTTCCAATCCAGGCCGTGTCCTCTCCCACCGGAAGGATACTGGCGACATGATTGGACTCCAGACCAGCACCCACAAAATCATAGAGGTACATATTTCCGTTTTGCATCCTGACCAGGCCGGCGGTGGTTCCGATCCAAACGGTGCCGCCCGGAGTCGTGGCGATTGCACGTACATGGTCGGAAGGCAAATCCGAATTGGCAGTTGTCCACGACTGCCAGTTGCTCCCATCAAAGCGGTTCAGTCCTCCCTGAAAAGTTCCGAGCCAAACGATGCTGTCGTTTTGCAAATGCACCTCCTGTACCCAGCTGTCGGTCAGGTCACTGTTGGTACTCTGGTACAAATTCCAGGTGGAGTTCCCATCAAAGGTGTTCAGACCGTTGGCGGTTGCGATCCAGAGCAGGCCATTGCTGCTGACCTCAATGTCGTTCACTGAATTCGAGATCAATGGCGTATTGAGCTCGTCGTAAACTGTAACGGCCAATTGGCCGTGCAAGGACAGGGCAGAATACAGGAATACCGCCAAAAGGGTGGCGGTATTCCTGAGAAACGTGGGTTTCATTTTAAGTATGTTGATCACCATCAATGGTAAACGATCTTGGTATTGAATCGGTTGTCATCGACCTGAACCTCGAGCAGATATACGCCTCGGCTGAGATCGCTCATATTGAATTCGCGGCTGAATTGTCCGACTACCTTACCCAGGCTTTCTGTCTGAACGACTTTACCGGTCACATCCCGGAGGATGATTTCCACATTGTGACCATTCAACAATTCAAAACTCAGGTTGAATGATCCGGTATGCGGATTCGGGAAAACATTGAGTTGACCTGGGAGCTCTCCGTCCAGTACAGAAACGAATGGAGATACAGTGACCGTCTGGTCGATGGAATTGGAACATCCGTTGGCATCGGTGTAGGAATAGGTCACAGTATAGGGACCACCAGCACCAGCCAGTGAAGGATCGAACATGTTTCCATTGACACCTGGGCCTGAGAAAGTACCACCAGCCGGGTTTCCGACCAGGTTAACCGGAGGATCAGCCGTAGTATAGTTGGTACCAAGACCAGTGTAACTCACGGCAGGGGCTGCAGCAATGGTTGCTGTTGCCATAGAACGTGGGGTAGTACAAATCAAGTCATCGGTTTTGATTTCCCAGTCATAATAGAAATAGTAATACTGGGCACCAGCAGAAGAACCGGTAATGGTGGCAACATCACTCATTACATAAGGGAAATTTACCCCATCGTTGTTCCGGTAAAGGTCAACTGCTGAGTTGGATGAAAGTCCAAACCGCAGGTTGTTCTGCTGAGGAATCTGGAAATTCAATGATACCCGGCTTTGTCCCTGAGGAATAAACACGGATGCGGAAGCGATGATAAAACCATTGTCATCACGGACCTCCAGGTCACGGGTTCCTGCATTCTGTGCATCTACCCAGACAGATTCCAGGGTAAAGGGCTTAAGTGCATCAAATTCCAGGTAACGGGAATTGTTGGTATGGTAGGCTCCGGTTCCAATATTGTTGTCCAATGGACCTCCATTGAGTGATTGTCCGGGCACAGTTTCTTCACGTTCTACATAGTAGTCGGTGGTAGTCGTCAGGGTAGGTGTAGTAAAGGAAGGGCCACTGCCCACCATATTGCCACCGGTTGGGGCATCAAACCAATAGTAAGTACCGGCTCCATTTGCAGTCAGGGTTACCGAACCGCTACCACAGATGGTAGCACCGGTGGTCGCAGGTGCAGTTGCGGTATTGGTAGTTGAAATAACAACTGGGTCAGAGACGCCGGTTCCACAAGGACTGGTCACGGTGACTGTATAAGAACCACCT
This sequence comes from uncultured Bacteroidia bacterium, assembly GCA_964352215.1. Lineage (GTDB taxonomy): Bacteria > Bacteroidota > Bacteroidia > J057 > JADKCL01 > CAWUKT01. The sequence continues at coordinate 48,203 of CAYGRE010000029.1, read as the reverse complement.
GTACCAACAGTAATCGACTGTGTAGTTCCACCATTGGACCACTGGAAAGCGGTACCGGCATTTGCGGTCAGGGTGATAGAATCACCGGCACACAAGTTGGTGGGTCCACTGGCAGCGATGGATGCAGTATTAGAACCAGCAGGTACCTGCTGAGTCAGGGTAAATGGAACCGCAGTCCAGTTATTTGTTTCATCAGATTCGAGGAAGTTATTGTTGGGGTCAACTTCAATCACAATGTAGTAATCACCATTGCAGGTTCCTGGTGGAATATCGATCCACATGCCATCCAGGTTTTCTGAATAGATATCGGTGTGCCCAACCGAGATTCCTTGTTCTACTGGTGAGCAGTTGTACTGTCCACCACCAAGTCCCCAGTTGGTGAAGTCACCGTTGGTCAACACGTTGCCAGCTGCATCGCGGCAATGACCGTTGTAATTGGAGCAGGTTCCGTAATCCATCAGGCAAAACCCAACTTTTGCACCGTTGCCGACAATTGGCCAGTTCAGTGGATTGGGATCATTGGGATTTTCAACGCGGAGGGTGAAAGTAGCCCAGTCATCCACGTGCATGTGACCGTGGGTAGGGTGATAGGTCATGGACCCTGCCCATCTTTCCCAATAGGTCATAGTCCCATTGTTCTTATGGTAAATCTTTTGCTTGATCAGTTGAGTTGGGGTATTGCAAACGGCGAGCGCCTGGTTGTAATCGGTGAAGGTATCTGTACCGCAAGTCCAGATGTTTACAGCACCAACCGTAAAGGGACCAAACCCGTAATTGGGCGTACTACCAGTTACACGGAGACGGCCATTATTGGCTCCAGCACCGGTTTGAGGGTACTCGGTAGGGCCGCCCTGGTAATTCAGGATGGCATAGTCGGAAATACCGATATCTGGCAACAAATCACAATCCGTCTGATTCTGATCCTTGCATTGACAACCGGTCGCATTGTTCGTGGTGCATTGAGCCCAGCCTATTCCAGGGACCATGAACAGAATTAGTAAAAAGGTAAAGCGATTCCTCATATTGATTGTAAAACTTGTGACTTCCAACATAAAACCCATCTGAACCAAGCCATTATTGATCTGATTCGAATTCAATTTAATGAAAAGATCGGATCAATTCCAGTTCTTTTGATACGTGTCCCTTAATAGGGCACTGAGGTATAGCCATGACCATTGACAAGGATTTCAGAGAACCATGATCTGCTTTGCCAGCAGGTCATCCAGATCTTCCCGTTCCCGAATCAGGTGGGCCTGTCCCTGATGGATCATCACCTCTGCCGGACGGAAGCGGGAGTTATAATTGGATGCCATGGAGAAACAGTACGCACCCGCATTGTGAAATGCCAGCACATCTCCCTCCCGAATCTCAGCTATTCTACGGTCCCAGGCGAAAGTATCCGTTTCACAGATATACCCTACCACGGTATAAATCCGCTCGGTACCCTCGGGATTGGACAAGTTGGTGAGATGATGGTAGGACTGGTAGAACATGGGCCGGATCAAATGGTTGAATCCTGAGTCGATCCCGGCAAAGACGGTCGCCGTCGTCTGCTTGATCACGTTGACCTTCGCCAGAAATGTTCCCGATTCGCTGACCAGGTATTTCCCCGGCTCAAACCAGAGTTCCAGGTCTTTCCCTTTCTCCTGACAAAAGGCATTGAAGCGCTCAGTCAGCCTTTTTCCTAAATCTTCCAGGTCTGTTTCCAGGTCCTCTGGCTTGTAAGGAACCTTAAAACCACTTCCCAGATCGATGTATTCCAAATCTGGAAAGTAGTCTGTCATTTCCAGCAAGATTTCCACCCCTCGCAAAAACACATCGATGTCCTTGATCTCCGATCCGGTATGCATGTGCAAACCCCGAACTTGAACTCCGGTACTTGCAACGACCCTTTCCACATGGCGCATCTGATAGATGGAGATTCCAAATTTGGAGTCGATATGCCCGGTTGAAATCTGGTAATTCCCTCCGGCCAGAATATGGGGATTGATACGAATACAGATCGGAACCTGGGAACCATAATGGTGTCCGAATTGCTCCAGGACAGAGATATTGTCGATGTTGATGTGCACACCCAACTCAACAGCTTCCCTGATTTCATCAAAAGACACGCAGTTGGGGGTGTAAATGATCTCTTGTGGTTCAAATCCAGCTTTCAAACCTAGTTTTACCTCCTGAATAGAAACCGTATCCAGTCCCGATCCTAGTTGTTGCAGCAAACGAAGGATATTGATATTTGTCAGGGCCTTCGCTGCGTATTTGATTTTAACATTTGCATCCTTAAAAGCATCGGTTAAACCTTTGTACCGGGCTGCAATGCGGTCCGTATTGTAAACATAAAGAGGAGTACCATACGTTTCCGCCAATTCAATCAGGGAAACGGGAGTTGAAACAGTGGATGCTTCTGAGGAATTCATGGTGTAAAAATATTAATCTCCCAGGGGAGGCTTACGATTTCAAGAAGGTTTTTAAGGGGCAAAAAGACCAGCCTAAATCTAATTCCCAGCTTCATAACGTGCGACCCGGTCTTTGAAGCTTTGTGGGATTGGGATCGATACGCCTTCCTCGTAATCATAATATACGAGGGTGCAGGTATATCTTGAGGCTATTATTGTCATGCCGGGATCCAGGGCTATCAACCCTTTGATGGTCATACTCTTTTCCCCAAAGGCAGTGCAACGGGTTGCAACATATACATGCTGTCCGGGAGATATAGGAAGGAGATAATCTACCTCTGCCCTGGCAAGAATGACCGGGTAGTCGGTACTGTTATGCGGCATCCCGGCACAGTCACGGAACCAGGCCGAACGCGCCTCCTCGTAAAAGGTGAGGTAACGGGCATTGTTGACATGTCCCATCGCATCGAGGTCAGAAAACCGAACCGGGATGTAGAGAATGTGGCGAAAGGGATGTTCCAAGTTCATAATAAGAGCGAAAATAGGACCAGAATATGAAAGTGAAAAGGAATTGCTTTGACTTTGGTATGTAATATTTTGGTGACTTTTGTGTATATTTTCTTATCTTGAGTCTAGGATTCAGATCACAGGATCAATCAACGCACTTTTTTTTCGATTTAGCTGTTTGTTTAAGACGTATTCTTTTTTCGATTATGAAATCATTACTCACTCGGATCGTACCCCATCGGATAGCCGTTTTGTCGGTGTTCATATCACTTTGTGCCATGACCATTCTCAATTCTCAAATTCTGAACAACTCTTCCTTTGAGGCTTCAAACGGAAGTGCTTCCTCTGTCCCCTCTGGTTGGAGCAATTGTGGAGGATCACCTGATGTGCAGATCATCAATGGAACCGGTGCTGGAATTTTTGGCATCAATACTCCCGCCTCCAACGGTGTCACCTATATCGGAATGGTAACCACCAATGGCCAATCTTATCAGGAAGCGATGGGACAAGCCTGCAATTTGCTGGCCGGGATTAATTATTCCGGTTCGATAGACATTTTCCGTTCGAATGCACACAGTTCATGGAGTGGGACCGGTCGGATTCAGTTCTGGGGAGGTTCTTCCTGCACCAATCGCGTGGAATTGCTATGGGATTCAGGCTCGATTACCAATCTGAATAGCTGGATCAACCACGGCATCAACTTTACTCCTACCCAAAATCATACCTTCCTGACCATTGTTAATTACAACAATACGGGCACCGGAACCGGTCACTACAATTGCATCGACAATTTGCTCCTGAGCAATATCCTTCCGATCGAGTTGGCTTCATTTTCAGCCGAGCCTGTTTCTGGCGGTGTAAATTTGAATTGGGAAACCGGAAACTCCCTCGACGGGCAGGACTTTGAAGTGACCTGGTCGACCGATGGTAGTGCCATGGCTCAGTTCAAGACCATCGGTTCAGTGGCTGCCCAAGAAGGACAAACCACTTTCCAGTTCCAGCACCATCTTCCTTCTTACGGGGACAACTACTACCGTTTAAAGATGACGGATGAAAATGGAGAGCTATCCTATTCTGAGATTCGCAGCGTGCAAGTAAGGGAATTGCAGGAAATGGAAGTCTATCCTAATCCGAGCAATGGTAACCTGCATGTGCGCACCGTGATGGAAAAAGATGGCTTGCTCCAGTTAACGATTTCTGATCTGAGTGGGCGTTCGGTCTACACCGAAAGCTTTAACGCCTCTGCCGGCACCCAGGAAATTGACCTGAATCTGCAACAGCAATTGGCTACCGGCATGTACCAAATGGTCATCACTCAAAATGGCCAGCGCCAGAACAAGCGTATCACCATTCAATGATTCTCCTTAAGCCTTCATCCATGAAAAAATATATACTTTTCCTCGCTTTCGCAGGCCTCTTGGGCCTCAACTTCAGTTTCGCATCCGGTACAGGTACCGGGGTTGAAGAACTACTCGGTGTCTATACCTGTCAAAACCAATCCATGAATGCTACCTTTCAATTGGTAGACCACAATGGCAGCCTGCGGTTTGAATATTGTAGGGAGCTGGGAACCATGGAATGCTTTGACCAAAGGGTTTACGGTGAATTGATCGATGGGCAAATCATGGGAATTCAAGGAGGTGAGATCGCACCGCTGGATCACTTGACCATTCATGTTGATGAATCAACTGATGAGATCGTGATCACGGTAGAAACCGAAGATGGCATCGGATTGACCTTCACCAAATAAGCATCTTTATTTACCAGATAGGTCCTCCCGGATTTTCCTGAGAGGAGGCCATCATGATTTTGCCCCTTACTTGCTGCATCGCATCCATCGCCTCCTTCATGCTCGCCTTAGGGTTTAAGGCTTTGAAACTGCGAACCGCTTGATTGCGATTGCCCCGCACCTCCAAAAGGATGGTATCCCGGTCCAACTTGTATCCTGCAATTCCAACCACTGGATGATCCGGTTTGAATTTCCCCCAATCCACGCCTCTGGGAAATCCCCCCAAGACTTCCCTGTTGTCGGTACAGATCACTCCATCTCCCCCATCTGCCATCAGCCGCGGACAGGAAGTACACTTGTAGGGAACCATAATCTGTTGATAGGGCCAAACATTGGGTAGGTTGATCGGTTCGGGATCAGTATTTCCACTTATAGAACAGGGACCATGGTCAAGGTAAAGCAGGGTGTCGGTCAGGTTTACTCCCCTGGCACACATTCCTCCCTCAAGAAACTGGCAGGTAGCGCATTTCCGGGGGATCGCCCCCTTCATCATCCCCCGTTGGTAAGGAACTGGGTCGCGCGGGCCCTCAACAGGACAAATGGGAAATGATTTTTGATACATTCTGATAATTTAACCTTTTGGGGTCCATTGATGCAAATGTGATTGTTTCGTGATAACTCTGAATCCGGTGCCACGTAAATATTAACAAAACAATCGCCCACAAGAATCGATTAAAGATATTATGAAACTGAATCTCCTCCTTTCGTTGATGCTCCTTGCGGTCTTAGGCATCGCATGTAGTCCGGCTCCACAGGCCGAAAATGGTAATAGTACCACTCCGGTAAAAAAGGTCAGCCAGGAAAACCTGGAAAATCTCTCTAAGGCCTATTTTGCAAGTGGCTGTTTCTGGTGTGTAGAGGCCATCTTTGAATCCGTAACCGGAGTTGAAGAGGTCGTATCGGGTTATGCGGGTGGAAAAAGTGCTACCGCTACTTACGAGCAAGTCAGTTCCGGACGCACCAAGCATGCCGAAGCCGTAGAAGTATATTACGACGCTGAGGTGGTCAGCTACGAAACCCTGTTGAAAGTCTTTTTTGGCTCCCATGATCCCACTACCCGCAACGCTCAGGGGCCCGACCATGGTCCACAATACCGTTCTGCCATCTTCTACCAAAACGATTCAGAAAAGACAACCGCCAGGAACTATATGAATCAGCTGGAAAAAGACAAGGTTTTCGATGGTGCGATCTCCACTGAACTGGCCCTTCTCGAAGCTTTCTATCCTGCTGAAGATTACCACCAGGATTTTGAACAACGCAATCCCAATCAGGGTTATGTACGTGCCGTTTCCATCCCCCGACTGAACCGCTTCAAAGCCAAGTTTCCAGAGTTACTGAAAGAGAATGCCCACTGATTTGTCCCGCTGAGTGATAAATTGATCGAAGAGAGCATGTTATTTAAGCCGCAAAAAATTACTTTTGCGGCTTAAACATTTCTACACAATAACTATCAATACCCGGATTTTATGAATTCACTATTCTTTGGAAACATTCTCTATGACTGGTTTGGAATCAATATTGGTTCCAAAATCGAGGACTTCAGTATTAGTCTTCTGATTGGAATCGCAGTAATCGTTTTTGGATTTTTGATTGTTGGGCAGGTTACCAATGCGCTACGTAAGATCCTCCAAAAGCGGGGGATTGATGAAACCTTAACTCCTTTTCTCGTCAGTACACTCAAGTATGTGCTCTATGCCCTGGTAGTGATCATCGCAGCTTCAACAATGGGGCTGGAAATGACCTCCATCGTCGGTGTGGTTGCCTCTCTTGGTTTGGCGATTGGTCTCGCCTTGCAAGGTGCCTTGGCCAACTTTGCCGGGGGTGTCCTGATCATGGTCCTGAAACCCTTCAAAAAAGGAGATTTCATCAGTGCACAAGGAGAATCTGGCAGCATCGTGGACATCAACATTGTCTCCACTACCCTGCTCACCCTTGATCACAAAACTGTCTTTATCCCCAATGGCCCTCTCGCAGGTGGCAATATCACCAACTATACCCGTGACGAAATTCGCCGCTGTGACCTCACCTTTGGCATCAGCTACTCTGACGATTTCGAGAAGGCCAGGAAGATTATTCTTGACGTGGCCAAAGGCTTAGACCTCGTACTCAATAAATCAACAGCTCCTGACGATCCATTTGTCCGGGTGGTTGAACTGGGTGACAGCTCCGTCAACTTTACCTGCCGTCTCTGGACCAGGAATGAACACTACTGGGATGTATACTTCCACATGACTGAAGAAGTTAAGAAGGCCTTTGACCGTGAAGGTGTCTCTATTCCTTTCCCTCAAATGGATGTGCATTTGGAAAAGCTGAACTGATAGAACCTGTTCAGCTAAGCATTGGTATCTGATTTATTGATGCCACAAGATGCCCGGACCCCAATATGATATGGGTTTCGGGCATTTTAAATTTTAGGAGGGTATTCTTGAGCTTTTCTTCAGGATTTGGTCCGATATTGTCTGGGGATTGGCGGCTGCGCTCCCTGCCACCACGGCCTATTTGCGAGTCAGAGCCGGCAAGCACTTTCCAACCGACGTAATGGCCGGCTATGCAGCTGGGGCATTGGTGGGCTATTTCGTTCCGGTGTTACATCGCAAGGGCTCCCATGACCGAGAGGTGAGTATTTTACCTCAGGTTGGAAATAGTAACGGAATCCAGATTGCGTGGAAATTCTGAAATCCAGCATACATTACTTCAACCGCTTCCGCGTCAGATAAGCCTTCCCCTCTCCCGCCGCCAATACACCGGTTGTACCTCTTTTGATCTCCGCAGCATTCCCTTCATCGGTATCAATGTGCATCTCCAACTTGTATTCGGGAGAAACCCGCACCAATACATTGCCAAAGGTCAGGCTTCGCAACTCCGACCGCACCTCCACCTCTACGATGTCTTTGTCCTCTACACCAAAGACCTCCGCATCTTCAGGAGTCATGTGAATATGGCGCCAGGCGCAGATCAATCCTTCCTTCAGATTAACCCTTCCAGCAGGCCCTTCCAAGGTAATACCAGGTGTGTTCTCGATTTTCCCAGAGGCCCGGACCGGTGCATCGATCCCCAGAAAGAATTCATCGGTACGGCTTACCTCTACCTGACAGATACCGCGCACGGGTCCAAGGATACGCACATTCTCCAAAGTGTTCCTCGGTCCTACCAAGGTCACCGTTTCATGGCAGGCAAATTGTCCTGGTTGAGAAAGGGGATTGCGCTCAGTCAAATGGTAGCCTTCACCAAACAATTTCTCTACGGTGGGCTGGTCTAGGTGTACATGACGAGCAGAAATCGCAATAGGTATATTGGGGATGACATTCACCTGGTCATGCTCTTCCACCAATTCAGCGGTTTGCCGGGCAATCGCCAATGACTCGTCAGTTGCCACGGCCAGCAATCTGACCCGGCTGTGGGGACGGGCAAAATCCACAACAGGGGTATCCCTGCTCAATTTTACATCCCGGTTTTTGTCTTCCCAGAGCAAGGCGCCGAGGAAATCCAGTCGCTGGGTACAACGGCTGCGAACGGTAGGACTGTTTTCTCCGATCCCGCCAGTAAATACGATCGCATCTACCCCATCCATAACCGCTGCATAGGCACCGATGTATTTTCGGATTCGATGACAAAAGGCATGCAGGGCCATGCGGCAATCCTCATCGCCATCAGCCGCCCGGTCAATGATATCCCGCATGTCATTGGAATGCCCGGAAATCCCCTTGAGGCCGCTTTCATGGTTGAGAATCCGATCCAGATCGTCCACCGTAATATCATCTTCCCGCAGCAAGCGGAGCAGAATACCAGGATCAATGTCCCCTACCCGCGTTCCCATTACCAAACCCTCCAGTGGAGTCATTCCCATAGAAGTTTCGACCGATCTTCCATATTCTATCGCAGTCATACTGGCCCCACTCCCGAGGTGACAAGTTATGAGTCTCAGGTTCCGCATATCAGTTTGCAGGTATTCGGCCGCCAGGTGACCAACATAAGAATGGCTGGTCCCGTGAAAACCATAGCGCCGCAATCCGTATTTCCTGGATAATGCTGCGGGTAAGGCGTAGAATTGGGCCCGCCGGGGAAGTGTTTGATGAAAAGCAGTATCAAAGACAGCCACATGAGGTAACCTGGGAAAAAATTCTTTGGCCAAACGAATGCCAGCCAGATTAACTGGATTGTGCAACGGAGCCAGGGAACTCAGGTCGTCAATCACCTGCTCAACTTCCGCTGTAATCCTGACCGGACTGGAAAAATGTTCCCCTCCATGTACTACCCGGTGTCCTACCCCGGAAAGGGTTATCCCATCAAGGCGCCCCTTCAGCATCGGGAAGGCAAATCTTAAGGCATTCTCATGCCCCCCTGCCGGACAGGACCGGGTCTCTCCATTGAAGTGCACAATCGGATTTGGTCCGTCCACCCGTTCGATACGCATCGCCAGCGGCCTTTCGCCTGTCTTTTGATCGATGACATCTGCTTTGATGGAAGAGCTACCTGAATTCAGAACAAGTATATACATGGATGCGAATGATTTTGCTGTAAAAGTAACAGAAGGTGAATTTTGCTGCAAAAGTAAGTACGACTGGTTTAAATTGCAGCCATGAAAGAGATTGAAGCCAAGATTCTGGAAATTGACCGGAAACAAGTGCTCACCCAACTGATGCTCCTGGGAGCGGTAGAGGAGTTCAAAAAGGAATTCTACGCTATTTACTATGACACCCCGGACAGGGCCCTTACTACTTCAGGTAAGGTGATTCGTTTGCGCAAAGAGGGAGATGTATCCGTATTGACTTATAAGGAACGCTCTGACAGCACCGAAGGGATTAAGGTAATGGAAGAGCACGAAAGCATTGTGGAGGATTTTGAGGCAGTACAATTGATCCTTTCCGGCCTTGGGTACGTTCCAACCCTTAATATACGGAAGGTCAGAACCCAATACCAACTGGGAAAAGTGCATATTGTAATCGACGAGATGCTGGACGACCACAGTAATATTCCGGAATTTATTGAAGTGGAAGCAGGTAGTTTGGAGGAAGTTGAGGAAATTGCAGGAAAATTGGGGTTTGACAAAAGTCGATTGAGCAATATGTCGGTTGCGGATCTCGCAGACCATTATCAAAAAAAAACACATGAATTGGACTGAGCGGCAGGAATATTACGACCTGATAGAAGATGAGATTAAGTTTTCTCCAAAGACAGGGCAAAAATGGCTGTTAACCCTTGAGGAACGCCATACCTATGAGCACGACATCTTATTTCACGTCTATTCCGAGGAGGGTGATATCATGATTTTGGTCTATGAAATCGTAGACGTCATGAAGTTGGAGATCAAAGAACGGCTGCACCAGCTCAACGAAACCCTGAGTGGAAATTTCCGCATTTATTTTTCAACTTTGAGAGCAGATCTTCCAGGCGAGATGGTCCAGGAGAACTACACCGAGGACGGAAGCAGGTTCAAACTTAGTCTTTACACCAAGGAAAAGGTTCACAGCTATGCATGGGAATTTCCCAATGAAAAATTCAAACGTATCCGCCCTGTACTGAAGTTGATCTGGGCGGTAGACCAATGGCGGCATGGGGCCAAGGCAATGGGCTGGACAGAACGGTCGGGAGGCTCAGGTTCCAAAGAAGGCACAGCGGGGAAAAGCCGGTCCAAAAAGAGCGATCCATTTGAGAATGAGAAAAAGATGGGTTGGGATTCAGAAAGGTCCCCTCGCAAGGGGGGCAGGGAGAATTGGGATTCAGAAAGGTCCGGCAAAGGGGGCAAATCGGATTCTGGCAAGTCCCGAAAAGGAAACAAAGAGGACTGGAAAAGTGACAGAGATGGAAAATCCGGAAAAACAGGACGCTTAGACCCTTTCGGAAAATCCTGGTAGGGTCTTTTTTGAATCCCGATAGACTACCCACGCCATCCAAATCATCACTGCCTGGATGGGTACCCGGATAATCACGATCCACATTTCTTTCAAGGCTGGTTCTTCAATGAAGAAGTCCCTGATGTGCATGGGTAGAAATGCGATCAGCAGGAGAATAATTCCCAAACTTCCCCAGCGACGATATGTCGGAAAGAAAAGCATAGCTCCCACTCCCAATTCAAAAACTCCTGAAATATAGATGATCGCATCCACCATGGGAACCCATTCAGGAAAGAGTGGATAGTAGAATTCAGGGGAAACAAAGTGACCGATGCCTCCTAGTATGAAAATTCCAGCGAGTATAAATCGAAATATTCTAGCCATTGGGATCAGTTATTGAAGTCTTAAATCCAACAAGCCAGGGATTCAAATTGTTGGGAAGGCCACGGAAAAAGGGAATCCCACCTCAAAGAATAGCCTATAAAAAAGGGAATGCTGCCCCAGAGAGCAGCATTCCATATTCTTTTCCATGAGATCACTCTCAAAGAGCAATTGGATCAGTTGAGTAGGAACTCGCTGATGACTTTGAAGTAATCAGCCTTGCTGACGCGGAAGTTATCCTTGCCGTCGGGGTTTTCAACGATATAGATATCCTTGTCAAACAATTTCTTTTGCTTGTTCACCATGTCTTTGTAGTCAGAATCCCGATAGAGAATGTCTGCTGAACCTACAATCAACTTGATGTTCTTCTCATTACCTTTGATGATAACAGGCTCATTGTCCATAGAGTAGATGGGCTCATACTTCTTGTCGTAACCGGCAAAAGGCACTTCCATAGGCGCGTCCCATGTTTCAAAACGGGTCTCAAGGTCTTCCATGCTCAGGAAGGGCGTATCCGCGATGATCTTCTTGATTTCTTTTCGGTTGTAGCCGATTCCCAGAGAGAGGCCGGCACCGATTCCCCATCCGTACATATCAAAAGACTGAACATACTGCTGGCGGCAGAAGTCGATCATGGCTTTCAAATCGTCCTGGAAGTGAGGATAGATATACATATTGTTGTCGACTTCGAACTCAGAGCTTTCTCCAAATCCGCGGTAGTCATAGGTTACAACATTGTAACCTATGGAGGTAAACTGATCAACTCGACGGAGGTAATCAGCCATATTGCCTTCCCCATTGTGAGAAATGAGGACAAGACGGGTAGTTTTGGTATTTGCCGGGAAATACCATGCTTTTAAAGTTACACCGTCCGAGGTTTTGACGTCGTGAGCCTCATAAACCATATTATATTTATCAGGCAATTGCTTATAAGTCCGTGAAGGATTAAGGGCAAAAAGTGTGCTTGCTCCCATTATAAGCAACAAAAAGAGGGAGAAAGCTTGGATTTTATTTTTCATAGCAACACTACAGATTAAATTTCCGGCTGATAGGAGTTACAATTTTAATTAATAATTATCGAATTTGGGAATAAGATACCCATGGAAAGAACATTTACTTTAGATCAATTATCATGCCAAAAGGCACTTTGTTGAATTACAATACCCGGCTCATCAACGATCCCAACGAGGCCGAGATCCTTCAAAACAGGGCTTTCCGGTTCGGAGATGCTATTTTTGAGACGATCTTGATTCGGGATGGACGTCCCCATTTCCTTGATGATCACCTTGAACGTATGATCGATGGGATGGAGATCCTGGGATTTGATTTTGACCCGGCTGTCTGGATTCCTAAGATAACAGCCCAATTAGATCGCACTTTGATCCAAAACCACCTTCATAACTTCGCCAGGGTGCGTATTACCGTTTTTAGAAGTGGGGCTGGTGCCTATTTGCCAACCACCGATGTCCCTTCATTTCTTATCGAGGCTACCAAACTGACCTCTGATCCCTGGACTTTGGCGCCTTACAAGAAGGTCGGCATCTATCATCATGTTCCGATCACTCCTTCTCCACTGACCAGGATTAAATCGGCTAACTCCCTCCCTTATATCCTGGCCGCGAGATTTGCCAAACAAAACAAATGGGACGATGCCCTTTTACGGTCTTCGGATGGATTCATCATTGAAACCAGTATGGCCAATCTCTTCATCGTCCATGCCGCTACCGTATTTACGCCACCTGTATTTGGAGGTTGCCTGCCGGGGATTATGCGAAAGCAGGTCATACGGGTGCTGAAAGAAAACCAGGTTAACATTGAAGAAAAGCATCTGACCATTCTTGATCTGAATGTTGCGGATGAAGTGTTTCTCTGCAATTCGATCCGGGGGATAACCCCTGTCAAAAAGATTGTAGATAGCAATTTCACGGCTCACAAGGACCAGATGGCTCCCTATATCATGGACTGGATCAGAAATCATACTCCCCCGACTCCGTTTGATCCCAGTGCCAATTGAGTTCTTATTGAGGCTTCTCTATCCAATCGCCATTCGCAGCGATGAGTTCGATAAGTTTATCTACTGCTTCTGCAGTTTTCACCCCGCGTTCCATCACTTCCTTACCACGGTAAAGCGCAATCTTGTCCGGTCCGACCCCGACATAACCATAGTCGGCATCCGCCATTTCTCCCGGTCCATTGACGATACATCCCATGATACCAATCTTCACCCCCTTCAGGTGTTCGGTCCGGCTTCTGATCCTGGCAGTGGTCTCCTGCAGGTCAAATAAGGTTCTCCCACAACTGGGACAGGAGATGTACTCTGTCTTGGTCATTCTCAAACGAGAGGCCTGAAGAATGCCAAAGCTTAGACGGTTGCTCATAGCATTGGCCGGATGCAGTAGAATCCCATCTATCTGCCCGTCTACCACCAGGGTTCCGGTCATTCCTGCAACAAATAATTGCTGCATGGAAGGCTTGTCAACCCTCAGATGCTCAGGGAGATGGATGTCCCTATAAAAAGAAAAGGTTTCAGGAACATTGGTAGAAAGAATGATGGGCCGGTCATTACCCAATGCAGCCAGACGATTGACCATCCAACGCCACTGGTGAGCGGTCTGACGTCCTTTCGCATCCAGGATCAGGCTCCAGTTTCCAGGCCCCTTGATCAGGGAAGACAGCCCTTCCGCTTCTATGTCCTCCACGCCGAGACGGAGAAAATTCAGTTCACTATGAAGGACAGCCCCTTCTGTATCAGCAATGCTGCCAAACAGCGGGTAATAATTGGCCAGGTCACGGAGGTTTTTCCAAAAAGAATGGTCCACGATTCTCTTGAGACCTCCGGGAAGTTCAAAGTCCGGGAGTTGCTGACCCAGGTAGATATAGTCAGCCGCCATATCGGCAAAGTTGTATTTGTCGAGGGTATGGCTGTAGCTATAACCTGCATCTCCTACCTGTTCCCGGGATACAGCCTTGCAGGAATAGTCTGCTACCACCCTGGGAACATTTCCATGTCCAAGATTGAGGGTTTCACGGCTCTTGATTCGTTCAAAGCTAAAGGGATCAACGAGTGTCGGTGGGTTTGATAACAGGATTTTATCCCGCCAGTCTCCATCTGCTTCGTATCCTGCCCCATCAAATATATCGACGAGAAACTTCGCAACCGGGGATTCGTATTCGGGTTCTTCGGTAAGCGAGACCCGCACTGTATCTCCGATCCCGTCCATCAGCAAAGCGGCAATGCCCTGGGCGGATTTGACCCGGCCATCTTCTCCCTCTCCAGCTTCGGTGACTCCAAGGTGCAGAGGATAACATTTTCCGTTTTCAAGCATCTTAGCCACCAGCATCCTATAAGCCTGTACCATGACCTGTGGGTTGGAGGCTTTCATGGACACGACCAACTGATCGTAGTTGTACATCTCGCAGATGCGGATGAACTCCAGGGCGGACTCCACCATTCCCAGCGGTGTATCTCCGTAGCGGCTCATGATACGGTCGCTCAGGGAGCCGTGATTGGTCCCTATACGCATCGCAGTTCCATATTCCTTACAGATGGCTACCAGCGGTGCAAAGCGCTTATGGATGCGGTCTAATTCGTCCTGGTAGCTTTGGTCGGTATATTCCAGCTCTGCAAATTTCTTCTTGTCGGCATAGTTTCCGGGGTTGACACGCACTTTCTCGACGATTCGCGCAGCCAATTCAGCCGCGTTAGGCGTAAAGTGTATGTCGGCAACCAAAGGAACATCGCAGCCCCTGGCCCTGAGTTCCTTTTTGATCACTTCAAGGTTTCGGGCTTCTTTGATACTGGGCGCAGTAATCCGTACATATTCGGCCCCGGATTCCACCATACGAATGGTTTGCTCCACCGTCGCCAAGGTATCCATCGTATCTGTGGTCGTCATCGACTGAATCCGGATCGGATTGTTCCCTCCTACGGGGACATCACCGATCTTCACCTCGATGGTGGGGATACGCTTTCGTTGATAGAGATCAGGACAATATTTCATATCGAAGGCCGAATTTTTTGAAGCTCTCAGAGATCACCTAATTGCGGACGGATGACGATGTCTTCTACCACTGTCCGTTCGCTCATATTGCATGCGGTCCAACACAACTCAGCAACATCTTCCGGGGGAATCATGCGCTCTTCAGGAACATCCATGTCTTCCCAGGAAGAGGTATAAGTAGCTCCGGGGAGCATCGCAATCACACTGATGCCTTTTGATTTCATTTCTTCCCGGAGGCTTTTGGAGAGTCCATACATTCCAAATTTCGAAACGCTGTATCCTCCTCCGTGTTCATAGGCGGTGATGCTCGCAATGCTGCACATGTTAACTACGATGCCCTTGCCCGCCTCAATCATATCGGGAAGCAAGCCTTTGCTCAGGTAGTAAGCACTGAACAGGTTGGTCGCAATCAATTGCTCAAAGACCGCATCTTCCTCGTTGTGCAATTGGCCGGGGAGGAATACGCCTCCGTTGTTGACCAATATGTCGAGGGTGCCGTGCTTAGCACGTAGTTCAGCAACCAAATCTTTGACCGATTGTTTGTCAGAAAGGTCACAAACGTATGTAATCAATCCAGGAAGTTCATCCGAAGCTGCTTTCAGGCCCTCTTCTCCCCTGGCGCAGATGATGACCTGAAATCCTTCTTTGTAAAAACGGCGGGCAATAGCCAGACCGATGCCACGGCTACCACCGCTAATGAATATCTTTTTCATAGCGCAAAGGTAAGCGGGGCGGGAAATGGATTCAACTGTTTGCTTTCATGATTGTGCCCAGAAAATTCTTTTTTGTGATGGCTGAGGCAGTCAGCACGCCACCGAACAAGGCACCGGAAACACCTGCGGTGAGGATGTCCTGCCCTGTCAGGTAAAGTCCTTTTACATGGGTTCTGGGGCGTAGTTTGGGCTGTTCAAAACGGTCTGGTGTATGGTTCAATCCATACAACTCTCCTTGATCGTAATTCATGAAATGCTTGGTGGAAAGCGGGGTGGATAACTCATAGGTATCAATTTTACCTTTTACCTGGGGCACCTTGTCATAGAGTTTCTCCAGCATACGTTGTGAGAGGCGCTCCTTGTAGGTTTCATAATCCTCTCCTCGGTGCTTCCATTGATTTTCTTCCCAGTCTTTGAACCATTCATAAGGGGCCAGGGTAATGATTTCAATGGTGGACCTTCCCGGATAGCGATCCTGCCAAGTGGGGTCTTTGCTGGATGGAAATGAGATATAAGTGACTGGCAAGTCTTCTGAGGGGTCGTCGAGGTACCTGGCCACAGAAGCATCGTGGTCGTACCCCGGATAAATCCAGAAATTTGCCTTACCCAGGTTCAATTCTTCGTCCGTATGCTTCAAACCGATGTAGAGGCAAATATGGGCCACTGACTTTTCCAGGCCCAGCTCTTTCAATTGCTGAGGGGGGCGGAGGTCGGTCGGCAGCAACCTGTACATGGTATTCCAATATCCGGCACTCGAAATGATGGTTCTGGCCCGGAATTCCCGTCCATCTTCCATCTTAACCCCAACCGCTCTGCCCTTGTGGACCAGTACTTCTGTGACTTCTGCGCGAACCAACACCTGCCCCCCATGCGCTTCCAAAACCGGATAAATCGATTCTGCGATCCGTGATGATCCCCCCACCGGGTAAGACCCACCTTTGAGGTAATGGGATACCACCATGGCATGGATGGCAAAACTGCTCTGCCCGGGAGGCAATCCATGGTCCCCATATTGCCCGCAAAGCACCCCGATCAGCCGCTGGCTGGCTCCCAATTCGGTCAATACATCGAGGGTGGTCCGGCCTGCCCATTTCAGCAATCCTTTGCGCAGTTGGCCTCCGACCAGTGCACTGACCATTCCCGGCATAGCCTTCTCCATGAAGAACTTCTTCGAGAGGCCGGTCACTTGCTTGAGCAGGGCAAAGTATTTGATAATAACCTCCTCTTCTTCAGGGAAATAGGAGATGAATTGGGCAAGCAATTCGTTCCTGCCGGTGACCAGGTCGTAGGTCTGGTCGGGCATCATGATGCGGTCGTAGACATCTCCCATGGGTTCCCATTGCATGGAACCGTCGGAGATGTATTGCATCACCTTGGCAGAAGGGGTATAAGGAATATGCATGTCCCCTACGTAGTGGATCCCGACATCCCATTCGTAATCCCGGCGCTTGAAAACATGGGTGTATCCACCTGCGGTATAGTGCCTTTCCAGGACCAGCACCCGCTTGCCCGTCTTCGCCAACAGAGAAGCACTGGTCAGTCCCCCCATACCGGAGCCGATCACAATCACGTCCCATTCATCCGGGCCTTCGTACTTTTTCAGCGGGATAGGTTTTAGCATAGGGGAAATTAGGGATTTTTCAGGAGACGGTAATTATTTGGGGAGGGTCATTTTCCGAGTCTGGAAATGTAGAAAACAAAAAATGAAAAAATTCCTAAATTGCTACTGAACATAACCTCTATCCATGGCTAAATCGCCCCCTCGTATCCCTGAAAATATAAGTTTCTGACCCTCATGCATATCAATGGAATTCATCCAAAAGACAGACGCGTGCTTGGGATTTTTGCCTGGCTGCCCTTCATTTGTCTGCTCATTTATATTTACCATGACCTGACCGTCTACCATGAAGGGGTACCCAATGACCGTTATTACAGCATTGATGGAGAATTCGTCAGAATAGACACTGAAGTTTTTATACTGATGATGATCTTCTTCTTTGTCTATTTGCTCACTGGAATTGCAAGTCTCCTGGTGATGAAATTCTATATCATCAACCATATTGCTACCCAAAATAAGTCTGGAAAAGCCTTGAAGGCTGTTTGGGTTATCTTCACACTCCTTTTTGGATTCATTATTGCTCCAGTCTATTACCACGTCGTAATTGCCCGGACTCCGGGGATCTGGGATGAAAAACCACCCTTGTTTGACTTCGAATGAACCGGATCACATATAAAACCTTTAATTTTCGCAAACTGACCGCTATATTTGACCATCTATGAAGATTTTCTTGCACCTGGGACGATACCTTATCCTGATCGGGAGTTTTTTCCGGTCCCCCGAAAAGTTCAGTGTGTACTGGACCCTTTTCCTGCAAGAATGTAATGTGATCGGGGTTGGCTCTATTGTCATCGTTACGCTTATCTCCTTATTTATAGGGGCAGTCATGACGCTGCAAACAGCTTATCAGTTGGAATCTCCCCTGTTTCCGTTGTCGCTGATCGGGACCACGGTTGCGAACAGTGCCCTGCTGGAACTGGCTCCTACCGTTACCTCTCTCGTATTGGCAGGCAAGGTCGGTTCTTCGATCTCCTCCCAACTGGGTACCATGCGGGTAACCGAACAGATCGATGCCCTCGAGGTCATGGGAGTCAATTCAGGTACCTACCTAATTATGCCCAAAATTCTCGCCTCACTGGTCGTTTTCCCCAGCCTCATTGTAATTGCGGCATTCCTGATGATCATGGGAGGGCTCATCGCAGGTATTCTGACCGGTGAATGCCCGGCCATCGACTTCATCTCCGGTGCCCAGGAATTTTTCATTCCATTTTATGTTTATTTCATGCTCATCAAAGCGGTCACCTTTGGCTTTGTGATCAGTTCCATCTCTTCTTATCAGGGATATTATACGGTCGGGGGAGCCATGGCAGTTGGTCAGTCCAGTACCCGTGCAGTGGTCTTTAGCTGTATCGTAATTCTCATTTCAGACTACGTTCTCGCACAAATCCTGATCTGATGGGCATAGAGATCAAAAACCTAAAGAAGGCATTTGGTGAAAAGGAAGTTCTGAAAGGAATTGACTTCTCTTTTGATCCCGGAAAGATCAATATGATCATTGGGGCGTCCGGATCAGGGAAATCGGTAATGCTGAAGTGCATTGTTGGATTGATGACCCCTTCCTCCGGACAGGTGATCTACGATGGATTGGATTTCCACGCGGCCAACCACAAAGAGGTGCGCAACTTCCGTACCAATATGGGGATGCTTTTTCAGTATTCGGCCCTGTTTGACTTCATGACGGTTGAGGAGAACATCGCTTTTCCCATGAAGCTGTTCACCAAATGGACGAAAAAAGCCATTAAGAAAAGGGTTGAATTCTGTCTGGAGCGCGTTAATATGTCGGGAACGAATAGCATGTTCCCCTCTGAGCTTTCGGGTGGTATGATGAAGCGGGTGGGCATTGCCAGAGCCATCGCCCTCAATCCCAAATACCTTTTTGTTGACGAACCCAATTCTGGCCTTGATCCCCTCACTGCCAAAGTGATTGATGACCTGATCAAAGAGATCACCTACGAATTCAATATGTGTACGGTGGTGGTATCTCACGATATGAACTCGGTGGTCAATATCTCGGATAAGATCCTCTTCCTTTACAATGGGCTGAAAGAGTGGGAAGGTACCAAGTTGTCCATCCTCCGCTCAGGAAATGAGAACGTAGATAAGTTTGTCTTTGTATCGGATTTGATCCGCCGGGACATCTATGATGATGCAGAGAAGGAATCGGAGAAGATCATTTTGCCTAAGGAGAATCCTCCAGTGGTGCCTGAGGTGCCAGTTGCCGTCGAACCTCCAGTGGTGCCTGAGGTGCCAGCTGTGGTCGAACCCCCAGTGGTGCCTGAGGCGCCAGTTGAGGTCGAACCTCCAGTGGTGCCTGAGGCGCCAGTTGTGGTCGAACCTCCCGTGGTACCTGAAAAAGATTCCTCTCAAGTAGAAGAATCCAAAGAAGCCCCTTTCGAGGAAAAGGTGGAAATTCAGGAGACAGTTAGAGAAGATGCGGTAGCAGAAGAGGTACCCTCAGACCCCAAACAACCTGAAGAAAAGAAGGAACCACCTTCTAAAAAGAAATCAGGTGGCAAGGCAAAAAGGCGCATTCATCCAGCTGATGAAGGCAGGATCAGAAGGAAAAACAAGCCCAAACGTCCTCCGAAAAAGTAATTACAAACTTGTTTACCTGATCTTTTCATCTGGATTCATTCACCAATCCGAAATTTGAACATCACCTGAACTTCAGATTTGGCGTTTGCGTCGTAGGTCTGCTCGACGTACTCAGCCTGCCCATCCTCCCCGATACGGATGAGCGTAGTGGTACGGGAGCCGTAAATGGGATGCTCGATGAAAATGGGTGATACCATGCGCTCAAATTCAAGGTCACGGCCTGTGTCAGGCAACTGCGCGTCCGGGTATACCTCTGCCTTCCGCATTACCTCTAACAATTCTTGCACCGCATTCGGATTCTTCTCCACCACAGCACGCATTGCGGCCCGGCCATCTTCCAATTTGGGCCAGGGGGTGTTGAACAAGGCATTGCTGATTCCGTGGAATCCCGGCTCGACCTTACTTATCTTTCCCTCCCGATTGGAGTAATGCCAGAGTGAATCCAAGGTCCCCAGGAGTAAATTGAAGCCATTGTACTGTTGGGCTTCTGCATCTATCCTTTCCAGGTAGGTTTTCGGATCAGGCCTGTTTTCTTTTTTTTCCGGGACCAGGAATTCAGAAGTCAGGCTCCCTCGACTGGGGCCCGATTCCAACAGTGGAATCCGAAAATCACGGTGGTTGGTCACATTTGCAATCCTACCGTCCCTCGTCATACCCAACCAGGTCCCGCCCTGTACGGCATCCCGTCCCGCCAACAAATGGGGAGCATGATCCCAAAAGCTGGCCACATGAGTAGGTCTACTTTGGAATTCATCGCGATTAGATACCAAAATAAGCGGATAACCAGGAATAACCCGATATGCAAACAAGGTGAGGCACATAATTTAGTTTCAATGAAATTTTATCGAAGAGTCATAAAAAGTGTAGCAATGGGAAAGCCCCCCCTACTTCCTCTCCTGCAACACCCCCTGCAAAGCAAACAATTCATCCCGAAGCCTCGCCGCCTCCACAAAATTCAAATCCTTGGAAGCCAATTCCATCTCCTTACGGGTATCCCTGATCCTTTGCTCTAGCTTCTCCTGACTCAGGTATTCTCCGATATTCTCCCTGGCCACGGTTCCAGCCTCTTCCTCGAGATCGTACAGAGATTTGCGACGGCCAAGTGCATCACCAAATACATCTTCGTTCTTACGTACTATGGTGGTCGGGGTAATCCCGTGTTCTGTATTGTAAGCGATTTGCCGGGTACGACGGTACTCCGTCTCGTCCAGCAACTTCTTCATGGCTGCGGTGATCTTATCGGCGTAGAGGATCACACGGCCCTCAGAGTTCCGGGCCGCACGTCCTGCGGTCTGGATCAGGGCCTGCCCTGACCGCAAAAAGCCTTCCTTGTCTGCATCCAGAATCGCGACCAGGGTGACTTCCGGAAGGTCCAGGCCTTCCCGCAACAGGTTCACACCAACGAGCACATCAAATCTGCCATCCCGCAGGTCACGCAATATCTCCACCCGTTCCAGCGAATCGATCTCACTGTGCAGATAACGGCACTTGATGCGCAGGTCTCCCAGGTAGCGGGCCAGTTCTTCTGCCATGCGCTTGGTCAAGGTTGTGACCAGAATACGCTCCCCACGCTTGGCGCGTTCGTCAATTTCTTCCAGCAGGTCATCGACCTGGTTTCCAAGAGGCCTTACTTCTACTTCAGGGTCCAGCAAACCGGTCGGCCGTACGATCTGCTCCACCACTACCCCATCGCTTACCTGCAACTCGTATTCACTGGGCGTAGCACTTACATAAATCGCCTGGTAGATCATGCCCTCAAATTCCTGGAATTGCTGGGGACGGTTGTCCATGGCCGAAGGGAGGCGAAAACCGTGCTCCACCAAAGTCATCTTACGCGACCGGTCCCCGTGGTACATGCCCCGGATCTGGGGCAAGGTGACATGGCTTTCATCAATCACCAACAGGTAGTCCTCCGGAAAATAGTCGAGGAGGCAATAAGGTCTTGAGCCCGGCTCCCGGTAACTGAGAAACCGTGAATAGTTCTCAATACCAGAACAATAGCCCAGTTCCCGCATCATCTCCAGATCGAATTCGGTCCGTTCCAGCAGGCGCTGAGCTTCGAGGAACATCCCGTTGTCCTTAAAATAATCGACCCGCTGCATCAACTCTTCCTGAATGCTGACGATTGCTTCTTTGAGGGCTTCCTTGGGGGTGACAAAGAGATTGGCAGGATAGATCGTGTAGGAGGCCAATTTTTCCGAACGCCGCCCGGTTTCAACATCGAAAACCTGGATCTTATCGATTTCATCCCCGAAGAACATGACCCGAATCCCATAATCGTCGTAGGCAGGGAAAATGTCCACCGTGTCGCCTTTGAGGCGGAAGTTTCCACGTAAGAGATCGCCGGTGGTACGGCTGTAAAACATATCCACCAACTGGTTCAGGAAAGTATTGATCGTGATCACGTCACCCACCTTGAAGGTGTGGATATTGGCCTTGAAGTCCTCGGGCCGTCCCATACCATAAATGGAGGAAACAGACGACACAATAATGACATCACGCCGTCCGGATAGCAAAGCAGAAGTCGCTCGGAGACGCAACTTTTCGATCTCCTGGTTGATAGAGAGGTCTTTTTCGATATAAGTATTGGAGGAAGGTATAAAGGCTTCCGGCTGGTAGTAGTCGTAGTAAGAGATAAAGTATTCAACCTGGTTATCGGGGAAAAAGGACTTGAATTCCCCGTATAACTGAGCCGCCAGAGTCTTGTTGTGGCTCATGATCAGGGTGGGCCGCTGGGTCTGCTGGATTACATTGGCAATGGTAAAGGTCTTACCCGATCCGGTAACTCCAAGCAGGGTTTGATGAGGATCGCCCGCATTCAACCCTTCAACCAATTGGCGAATAGCCTCCGGCTGGTCGCCGGCCGGCTCAAATTCAGATTCTAATTGAAATTCCATAGGACCTTTTTGTCACCAACTCGCGGCCCTGTATTTTGTTCCGGTTCAAGTCCGTCCCCGCATGTATTCGTAGTACTCATTGCGACTCATACCGATCACCATGATCTGCACAAAGCTTTGTTCGGTAAAGTGGTTCCGCCAGGCCGTGATCACATTGTTCTCCGGGTAGGCCTGGTAAAAGGACTCATCGCAATAGACATTCAGCCGAAGCGTCATTTTCTCAAAATCGTCCGACAGGAGCCAGTATTTGGTCGTGATATAAAAATCTTCTCTTCCCATCCTCTGACCAAGGTCAGCAGATACCACATCGATGATGGAATCACGGTTGGCATCCCAGGGCAGGTCATCTACTGTAATTGAGAACTCGCCGGTGAAGTTGTACTGTTGGTAATCGCTGTACCAATACACGGTTGGAACCTGGTCCAAAACACCCACTGAGCGTTGCAGGAGGTCCAGGTCAGAGAACCGGATGCGGGACCAACGCACCTTGCGGAAATAGCGCTTGTATTTGACCAGGTCTTCGTCGGTAAACTCGAAACTCAAGCCATTGCAGGTGATATAATTGCAGAGAAGGTTGACCAACATGGTCTTTTGCAATTCCCCGTTCTGGTAGAATTTGAGAGCATAATGATAGTCACAGTAGTCGTCAAATTTCTCTTCGAAATCCCATTCATTCTGGAACTTCTCGAGGACATGCCGTTCCCGGATGATAAAGGTTCCCAGTTCTTCCTGAATAGGCATTTCTCTGTAATTGGTCAGCGAAACCCCGACCATTTCCCATTTACCGGAAGTAAAATCAAGGTCGGTAAGCAGCTCACGGGCCTGAGAGCCAAGGGAAATGCTTAATACTGCGAAAAGAAGGAATATCTTTTTCATGTAGCCATCGTTTGGAAATACAAAAATAGGGGAAATGAACGGCTCGTTTTCCACAGCTATTCTGTGCGCTGTTGAAATTGTCCTTTAATGAGGCTATCTACTGGTGAGGCCTCTGCTAATGAGGCTATCTATTGGTGAGGCCTCTGCTAATGAAGCTATCCGCTGGTGAGAACTCGGCTAATGAAGCCATCGGCGGGTGAGCATCTCTGCATCAGTCCCGGGACTTGTACCTGTAGGATTCTTCCTCTTCGTCCCATTGGACCAATTCGGCATCCCCTATCAGAATACTGGCTTCAATCGCTTTGGCCGTTGGGGTATTGGCAATCCCTCCCAAGGCCGTTTCTTTGTACTTTTCGTCCATGGATTCTCCAATCTCTCCCATGGCATCCACGACTTCATCGACCGGAATTACACTCTTGTCACCGGCCAGGGCAATCTGGGCACTGGCAAAAGCGATCGCGGATCCTGAACCATTTCGTTTTACGCAAGGGACTTCGACCAATCCGGCTACCGGATCACAAATCAGACCCAGCATATTCATGATGGTGATGGCAACTGCATCGAAGACCATGCTCATGTCTCCCCCCAGCACGTAGACAACTGCTCCTGCCCCCATGGCCGCCGCGGTCCCGGTCTCAGCCTGACACCCCCCTACCGCACCTGCGATGGAAGCGCGGGTCTCGATGATCAAAGCGATCCCGGCAGAGATCAGCATTGCCTCGTATATCTTTTGGTTGGGTATCTGGTGCAATTCCTGAACGGTGGCGAGGATGCCCGGCATAATCCCGGAGGCCCCGGCCGTCGGAGCTGCCACTACCCTACCCATGCAAGAGTTGACTTCTTTGGCAGCAATGGTGTAGGCCAACATCCGTTTGAATTCATCTCCCAAGACACTGATTTCGCAGTCCATAATCTTCTTGGCCCCGTTGTCAATCATGCCACTCAGGGAACGCATGTCACCGGTGAGACCCGTTTGCACCGCATCCTTCATCACTGCGAATGAGGTCGCAATCCGAGCCCAGATAGCTTCTTCCGTGCGTCCATTCTCCTTGATCTCATAATCCAGCACGGGCTGCCAAATAGGACAATCCAGCTTGCGTACTTCTGCTTCCCACTCGGAAAAGCTTTTGAAGAGAATTCCCATTGGGATTAACGGCTTAGGATGATTAATTGACTGAGGAGCGGCTCTTTGAAATTATCGCGGAGCAGTCGAACGATATACTTTCCTGGAAGTAGCGTGCTTAACTCTTCATCCAGGCGAAACACATTGTAGAAAGGGTCGACCCGGACCTCATTGTCGAGGACCATTTTACCCATGACGTCGAAGATCTGAAGGTTGCCGGCAAATCCGATTTCGTCATTGTCATACACCACGTTGATCCATTCGGAGGCAGGGTTTGGAAATACCAAGGCACCACTGGCCAACTCATCACTACCCGGTGCTCCTACCAAAGGGGAACCACCCAAAGCAATGAGGACATCGTTGGCCCAAGGGATCCCATATCCGTACACGGTGTCCGGGTTTTCGAAGCGGTCTGATGACCGGATCAGGGCATCGTACATCTCCATGTTCTGAGTTTCAGGTCTGGCCTGGAGCAGGCAGGCAATCATGCCTGACATGAGGGGGCAGGAAAAGGAAGTACCGTTCCCACGGCGCAAGCCACCATCAGTGCCAACGAAGGAATTGAATTGTCCCACAGCGCAGACATCTGGCTTGATGCGTCCATCCGCGGTAGGTCCATGCGAACTGAAGCCCGCAATTACCCGGTCTCCCTTGACGGCACCCACTGCGATCACACTGTCCCCATCTGCGGGGGCAGTAATATGGTCGGCACCGCTGTTGCCGGCGCTGTTGACCACAATAATCCCTTTGGAGGCAGCGAGATCGGCTCCATTGGTAATGATGGTGGTATTGCCATCCATGTCTTCATAGTCATAAGATTCGCTCAATTGGTCCATTCCCCGGTAGCCCAGCGAAGTGGAAAAGATATCTGCTCCGATCGAATCGGCAAACTCCATAGCCGCTACCCAATTGTCCTCTTCCTGGCTGGTTTCAGAGAAATCGTTCTCGGTATGGCAAAGAATATAAGAGGCTCCGTGGGCCGATCCATAGAAATTGAAAGAGTCGATGGCTTCTTCCTGCCATCCGGCCAGGATGGAGAGTACCCAGGCACCGTGTGAGCCCTGATTGAAGACGTCTGCTTCGTCGTTGACGAAATCATAAGTCGCAACCAGCCGGTCGTCGTTGATAATATGTTGCAGGTAGGGATTTTCTTCCACCCCTCTAAAACCATTGTCCATGACCGCGATCAGCACTCCGGTTCCATTGAACCCGTTTTGGTGCAATTGGTCGAGGCCAATCATTTCCAATTGCTGGGCCGTCACGCCGGCATTGTACCCGACCTTGGTGTTTGGGCTCGGATTGTACTGTACAGGGTCCAGGTCCCGAAAAACCGGCTCGATCCTGCGTACTTCTTTGACGCATGGAAGGGCGCTGACCCGTGCAACTGTCGCGTCGTCCATAATCGCGGAAACAGCGTTGAACCACTTGGAAGGATGTCTCAGGTGGGCTCCTGCGGCTGCGACCTGGTCCAGATAAGCCGGGTTCACTGGATAGTCCGTATGGTGAAGTGCAATCCCGTGTTTGGCCCTACGCTCCAATGCCTTTTGGGAGAGTAAGTCCTGCGGGGAATATTGGGTAAAGTCAGCCTTATCGGTCAAAAAGACCCAGTATTTGTCTGGTTCTGCGCCATTTTGCCCCACAGAGGGCAGCGAAAACAGCATTAGGAGCAAGCATACGAGGAAATTGAGCCTTTTCATCGGGGTTAATTTAGTCCAAAATCTGGAGAATACGATGAAAAGAGTAAAGGGTGTCGTGTAGAAAACGGTGGCCTTCTCTTTTCTGCATCCACTTTTATGACCTCTTTACCAGATACCCGGATTTCAAGTGATTGGGCGTTGCCAGTGGGAAATCATCCCAAAAAGTATTTTATTTATTGTACCAATAATAAAAACACTACCAGATGAGAATCAAAGTCGTAAGCGTCCCCGTACTGGACCAGGAAAAAGCAATGCAGTTTTATACCGGGAAGATGGGATTTGTATTGAAACATGACACGCCATTGGGAGGAGGCAATCGGTGGTTGACCGTGGTATCTCCTGAAGATCCTGACGGGCCGGAAATTGTTCTTGAACCAGCGCCCCTTCATTTCGAACCGGCCAAGGTCTTTCAAAGTGCATTGTTCGAATCCAAAATTCCCTGGACCCAATTCTATGTTGACGATGCTCAGGGCGAATACGATCGGATGCTTGCTCTTGGGGTTGAATTTTCGCTGGAACCCACTTCCATGGGTACGGTGAAGGTTACGATCCTCAATGACACCTGTGGGAACTACATTCAACTGGTGGAGGAATTGTAATTCGGCTTTTTGAATCGGGCCGCAAATGTAACTGGAAAATACTGATTGTCAAGCGCATGGAATAACTTTTTATTTACTGAAATTTCGCGCTCACTATTAGTTGAAACAGACAATATTATTCAACATTTATGAAAAAGATTTTGATTGCGGCAGTCCTGGTAATGGGCATCCAACTGATGCTCCCTACGGGTGTACAAGCACAGACTGATCCTACTTTAAAGGCATTCCTCGGTATGCTGGACGGTTCTGAAACTTCTGCTGAAAAAGCGGTTAAAGCGCACTGTTCTGTTGAAGTGATCGAAAATGGTATGATTCCTTACGGAAAAAGTCCCAAAATCGTGAGCCAGAACCAAAACTGCTACATCGTTGATTTGGATGATGACGGAGAAGTCAACAGCTACGAATTCTGCCTGGAAGACAATAAAATCACCAGCTTTGACTGGTACTATGAAGACGATGGCAGCGACGACAGCGATGCCGACGACAGTGACGATAGCGACGAATAAGCAATACGCATAATCAGTCGATTTAAAAGGGCTCCTTTTCATCTGTGAAAAGGGGCCCTTTTGCTTAGATTAAGCTCTGGAACCACGCTTGCAGAAAAACAAAAAAGAGGTAATTCGAAAGCGTATGAAGAACAAATTCAGGTAAGCCGTGAGATGGATGATTTCCAAATGGCCGTACCCAGCAAAGTGGTATTTTCCGGTTCACCTCCTGATGCCTTTTCCCTCGGGCTTGATCCCAACCTCTATCTATCCGAATCCTTGAAAGACAGGCTCGAGTACGATACAAAAAGGGCCGCACTTTCGCGCGGCCCTTTGCATTTCACTGCTGATTGACTGAGTGATTTATTCAACAGCAACAACCGGAGCAACTTTTGGAGCAACTTCAACCGGAGTAGATTCGGTGATGAAGTCGACAGTTGTGTTGTTGTTGTTATTTGCGGGAGCAACAACCTCAGCAACGGGTTGTGCATCCATGATTTCATTGTAGGACACAGTGTTTGCGTCGCTGACGGGGGCTCCTTCTTCCATTCGGAGTTCGATGGGAGTAGGCTCGGTATTGTTCTCAGAAGTCCATTCTGCGATGAGTCCTGCTGCCGTCAATGAAGGAGCGATGACCAGGGCCACAACTGACATCAACTTGAGGAGGATATTCAGGGAAGGACCTGAAGTGTCTTTGAAGGGGTCACCTACGGTGTCACCAACTACGGCAGCCTTGTGTGGCTCAGAACCTTTGTGGAATTCTTCGCCATTGATGGTTACACCTTCTTCGAACATCTTCTTAGCATTGTCCCAGGCACCACCAGCATTGGACTGGAAGATAGCCATCATAACACCGGAAGCAGTTACACCAGCGAGGAGTCCACCGAGCATCTCCGCACCACCCAGGAAGCCAACTGCTACCGGAGAAAGAATTGCGAGCAGGCCGGGAAGAACCATTTCACGGATAGAAGCCTGGGTAGAAATCTCTACACACTTCTGGTAATCGGCTTTGCCATCGGCAGCCTCGAAAGTATTCTTGTCAGTCTCAGACCAATCTGCTTTGTCGATGCCAGCTTCATCATTCTTACGCATGACGTTCAGGGCAGCTTTCAATTCAGGAATGACATTGAATTGACGACGTACTTCGCGGATCATCGCGTTGGCAGCGCGTCCTACTGCACCCATAGACAGGGCAGAGAATACGAAGGGGAGCATGGCGCCTACCAGAAGACCAGACATTACCTTGGGATCGGCAACGTTGATATTGGTTACACCGGCTGCGGTCATGAAGGCTGCGAAAAGAGCCAATGCAGTCAGGGCAGCAGATGCAATGGCAAAACCTTTACCGATGGCAGCAGTGGTGTTACCAACTGCATCCAGCTTATCCGTACGCTGACGTACTTCTTTGGGAAGTTCAGCCATTTCTGCGATACCACCCGCGTTGTCAGAGATAGGACCGTAAGCATCAACTGCGAGCTGAATACCCGTGTTGGCCAACATACCTACCGCAGCAATTGCGATACCGTAGAGACCGGCAAAGTGGTGTGAGATCAGAATGGCAGCACCGATAAGCAGGATTGGAATGGCAGTTGACATCATACCTACACCGAGACCGGCGATGATATTGGTGGCAGCACCTGTACCGGATGCAGTAACAATGGATTGAACTGGCTTGGTGCCGGTTCCTGTATAGTATTCGGTGATTTTACCTACACCCAGACCTGCTAAAAGACCCGCACTGACTGCAATACACAGATCGAGTGGGCCTACCATTACGGCAGTGCCGCCACTCAGGATGTCAGGGATAGCAGCTCCATTGGGGAGGACCCAGTAGATGATACCAAAGGTTGCAGCAAGCATGATACCCGCAGAACCAAATTCGCCTTTGTTCAAGGCAGTTTGAGGATTTCCGCCATCCTTGACACTTACGAAGAAAGTACCGAGGATGGAAATGAAGATACCAGCCGCAGCAAGGATCAGGGGAAGGACAACCAGGGGAAGGCCGATGGGAGAACCCATGACGGTAGCCGTGGCACCGAGTACCATGGTACCGATGATAGAACCGACATAAGACTCAAAAAGGTCAGCTCCCATACCAGCAACGTCACCGACGTTGTCACCAACATTGTCAGCAATGGTAGCAGGATTCAGTGGGTGGTCTTCAGGAATACCAGCTTCCACTTTACCTACGAGGTCAGCACCTACGTCAGCAGCTTTGGTATAGATACCTCCACCTACACGGGCAAAAAGTGCAATCGAAGAAGCACCCAATGAGAAACCAGAAAGTACGTTGAGCACCATAATGGTGGTTGCCTGGGGGTTTCCGGCGGCAGCGCTACCTTCGGTGATCATGTCTCCGAGGAATTCAGTGTAGAGGAGGAAAAGACCTCCCAAACCGAGAACGCCAAGACCAACAACGCCGAGGCCCATGACGGCACCACCTGAGAAAGCAACATTCAGTGCCTTACCGAGAGAAGTACGGGCAGCCTGGGTGGTACGTACGTTTGCTTTGGTAGCAACGCGCATTCCGAGGTAGCCAGCCAGAGCAGAACAAACTGCGCCTACGACAAACGAAAGGGCAACCAGCCAGTGCGAGGCATCTTCAGAAGCACCTTTGATCGCCAGCAAAATAGTGACTGCAAGTACAAAAATGGCCAGAACGCGGTATTCAGCTTTAAGGAAAGCCATAGCACCGTCTGAAATGTTCTTGGCAATCCGGGCCATTTTCTCAGTCCCTACTTCTTGCCTGGAGACCCAGCTGGACTTGATGTACACAAATATCAGGGCAACTACGCCGGCCAGTGGGAGGAAATAAATGAGGTTATCCATGTGTTAACGTTATTTCTTATTGCGTTGATAGATTTCTTTCGCAAAATTCTAACAGGGCGCAAATTTAGTGTGTGTCGGGCTAAATTCAAATTCGAAGTTTATTTATGGGGAATTGGCCCTTGGATACTCCCCTGGTTCTACAACCTTAGGACGATAGTTATTGGTCCGTGTCTTTGGGTTTTCAGATTGTGACGTGGATGGGTGCGAATATGGATGTTCCGATTTGTAGGAGTTGATATACGGGAATACAGGTCCAAACCCTTGGATTTGCGCCTCTGTATCCTCTGATTTGCGCCTCTGGACCATCAAACTTTGAGCCTCAGCACCCTCAGTATTGCACCTGTTGACCCTCGAATCTGCGCCTCAGCACACTCAGGATTGCACCTCCATACCCTCAAAATTGTGGCTCCAAGCCTTCAGGACTGCACCTAGGCACCCTCAAAATTGAAGCAACTCAAGGACGCTCTTCCAATTCATGAGATGAAACCAATATAGTATGGACCCACAAAAACTGCGCCTACCCACCTTCAGTTTTCAAGTTTCGCCAGCGTGGAATTTCGCCTCACCAGCCAAATCCTCTGCCCTAAAAAGCCATATTTTGGAACAAAATGCCACAAAACACCACAAAACGCCACAGTTTGCCCGATTGACTTTACTGACTTTCCCCATATTGAGGGCATTGATCAGGATTTATCACAAAAGCCATTGTCTATGAATACCACGCGCATCCCAAAGAGCTTCTCTCAGACCGAGTTGCAATCCCTCTACCAGGTTATCGGGACCATTAAAGGAATTTTTGATTTTCACCAGGGGATTAGTCCTGAAGAAATACCCCATTTGTTGCGGATTGGGCCGCACAACCTTCATTTCATAGGGAATATGCAACTGGCCGTGCGTGAATTTCCCTGGTTGATCCCCGGCTACCTTCCGAATGATGCCTTGGACGAAGGACATAAGTTGTACCAGCAAATCGAGGTACTGGAAGCACAACTCAAGGCACTGATTAGCAAAGTGAGGGATACCATGTTGGTGGCTGGCCACCATTTGGTACGGGACAGCCTGGATATGTATCAAAATTTGAAAAAGGCAGTTCAACGCGGTGTGAGTGGAGCAAAGGCATACTATGACCGGGTGAAGTGGAGGTTTGACCGGGAGGAAAAGAAAAAGGCACCTGTTGAGGATTTGGCGTATTCCAGAGCTGAAGAGGCCAGAGAGGCCAGAGAGGCCAGAGAGGCCAGAGAGGCCAGAGAGGCCAGAGAGGCAGATAACGGTTCTGAGAATAAAGCCTTGCTTCTCTGGACAGGGGATGAGGGCCCGGTCGGGTCCGAAAAGTTTTTATTAAACCCTTCGCATCCTCCCCGACAATCACAGTAATCATTCATCCTATTTTAAAAATTGAATCTCATATTTTCGTACCTTACTAACTGTTTAGAACTATCCAAAGTCTCTCATTTGGAAACGTGGATCATATACTTACTGGAAAAAGAATTTTTGATTAACTATTATGAAGAGGACAATTTTACTCATTGCCCTGATTTTGGGCGTATGTGTCACCCAGGCACAACAATACAACGATCTTGTCAGGGACTATTTAAACGAGAATCGCGGCAACTATGGCCTGACTGAAGCCGACGTTACCGGCTGGGTCGTCACCGACCATGTGGTCACCAAGCACAATGGTGTCGAACATGTCTACATCCAGCAGACCCATCAGGGAATACCTGTATTCAACGGGGTCGCCAACTTCAATCTGTGGGAAGGTAGTGTCCTCAATATGCACAGCAGTTTTATCCCGAAACTCCAAGCACGGGTGAATGCCATTACCCCTACCCTCAATCCAATCCAAGCGGTCGAAGCTGCGGCAGGCCACCTGGGACTTCCTATTAATTCACCGGTTACGATTCTTACCGCTGAGAATTCCACCACTTTTTATATCAACAAAGGCAGTATCTCCCTTGAAGATATCCCGGTCCGCCTCTCCTACCAGCCTACGGCTACTGAAGATGTCAGACTTGCCTGGGACCTTTCTATCTACGTTCCCGACGCCAAGCACTGGTGGAGCATGCGGATTGATGCCCAAAATGGTGATTTGCTGGACAAAATCGACTGGGTTACCCAATGTGAATTTGGAGATGGTCCTTTGAACTTTGGCAGTCACAACCATTCGCCTCTTCCTGAAGAATCTCCTGCCCCCCGTATTCAGAACCCAGATGATTACCGCGTATTTGCAATTCCATTGGAAAGTCCCAACCATGGTGCCCGTACCCTGGAGGTCAATCCTGCAGATGCTACCGCTTCGCCTTTTGGCTGGCATGATACCAATGGACAGACCGGTGGAGAGTTCACCATTACCCGTGGCAACAATGTCCATGCTTACGAAGACCGCGCCAACAACAACGCTCCCGGTTACAGCCCGGATGGTGGCAGTGCATTGGTTTTCGATTTTCCCCTCAACTTAAACCAGCAGCCACAAGGCTACGAGGATGCCGCTATCACCAACCTATTCTTCTGGAACAATATCATGCATGATGTCTGGTACCAGTATGGTTTCGATGAGGCCAGTGGAAATTTTCAGGAAAATAACTATGGCAATGGTGGGAATGGCGGCGATTATGTTCGTGCTGAAGCCCAGGATGGCGGTGGTACCAACAATGCCAACTTTGCGACCCCCGGAGACGGACAAAATCCCCGGATGCAGATGTACCTCTGGAATACAGGCGGCAGCACTTCTGCCAACTACCTGACGGTAAATGCCCCCTCTGTGATCGCTGGCCCATACAGCGCCACCGATGCCACCTTTGGCCCCGGTATTCCCGCTACCCCGATTACTGCAGATGTGGTCATGGTGGATGACAATACCAATCCTGACCCCAATGATGGTTGTGATCCGATCGTCAATGGCGCCGCCATCAATGGTAAAATTGCCATGATCATCCGGGCCAACTGTACCTTCGTTGCCAAAGTTGAAGCCGCCCAGCAAGCTGGCGCGGTAGCCGTAATCATCGTCAACAATGTCGGTGGTGCACCCATTACCATGGGTGGTGCATCTAACAATATCACGATTCCTTCCATCATGATTTCTCAGGCCAACGGTGCCGCCATCATGGCCCAATTGGCCAACGGAGCTGTCAACGCGACCATTGGCAACGCTGGTAGTGGTAACTTTCCCAAGGATGGCGACTTTGACAATGGCATCATTGCCCACGAATACGGGCACGGTATTTCCAACCGCCTGACGGGTGGTCCAAGTGCTTCCGGTTGCCTTGGCAATTCAGAACAAATGGGCGAAGGCTGGAGCGATTGGTTTGGTCTGATGCTGACCATCGAACCCGGCGACCAGGACACCGATGTCCGTGGCATCGGCACCTATGCCACCAACCAGTCTGTAACAGGAACCGGTATCCGGAATGCTCCCTACTCTACCAGCTTTATCATCAATAATTTTACCTACGCGGCCACCAACAATACGGGCGCTGTCTCTCAGCCACACGGCATCGGCTTTGTCTGGTGTACCATGCTTTGGGACCTGAACTGGGCTTTGATCGACCAATATGGCTTTGATCCCGATTTTTACAATGGTACGGGTGGCAACAATATCGCTATGCAACTGGTGATTGACGCACTCAAATTACAACCCTGTAATCCAGGCTTTGTTGATGGCCGTGACGCCATCCTGATGGCTGACCAGATCAACTACAATGGCGCGAATCAGTGCCTCATCTGGGAAGTTTTTGCCAACCGTGGTCTTGGCTTCAGTGCCGACCAGGGAAGCTCCAGCAGCCGGACCGATCAGGTAGAAGCATTTGACATTCCTGCACTTTGCCAGACTCCAACATCTGCTCCCAATGCAGCTTTTGCCAATACCGATGCCGGCCCTTGTGATGGATTTATCCAATTTACGGACCAATCCACGGCTGTCCCTCAGTCATGGAGCTGGGACTTTGGCGATGGCAATGGTTCTTCCATGCAGAATCCAAGCCATACTTATACTACCTCAGGTGTATATACCGTCACCCTCATTGTCACCAATACTTTGGGAGCCGACACGACTACCCAAAGCCTGACCGTGGCATTGCTTGATCCTCCGACCATGACGGATGGTGAAGCCTGCATTAACAATCCGGTCACCATGTCCGGAACGGTCAGTGGCAGCGGTTATATCCAGTGGCAGGACAACAATGGCAACGTGCTTGCCGCCGGCCCAACTTATACCACTCCCCCATTGGCGGCCAATACTTCCTACAATGCTTACAATATCATTTCTTTCCCTGCGCAGAATGTAGGGCCGGTAAATGGCAACTTTGGCACTGGAGGCTATCATGGAACCACCTTTACCGGAACGGTAGAGTTTACCGCCAGCGATGCTTTCACCATCATTTCTGCCTGGGTGGATGCGGATGGTGCCGGCAACCGGGACCTGTTCCTCTTCGACGACCAGGGCAATACGGTACAGCAAATCACGGTCAATATTCCAGATGGGCAGAGCCGGATCAACCTTGGATTCACGGTCCCTGGACCCGGTGATTATTCAGTGGGTGGTACGGGTGTAGACCTCTACCGGAACAATGCTGGTGCCAATTACCCCTATACCCTCCAAGGAGTAATGACAATCACTGGCTCACCTGCCGGTCCCGACTTCTACTATTACTTGTATGACCTGGAAGTGCAGAAGGATTCATGTGTGTCTGATCCCAGCCCGGTCAATGCCTCAGTGGTGGAAGCCGACTTCTCCTACCTGGCCAACCTGGGTGTGATCAACTTTACCGATGCCTCTTCAGGAGCCACTTCCTGGTCATGGGACTTCGGTGATGGTACTACCGATACCCAACAAAACCCAACCCATACTTATGCGCAGAACGGTACCTACACCGTCACCCTCTCAATCAATGGAGGTTCCTGCGTCTACACCGAGACCATTGATGTGGTTGTAGTGGGTATCCCACAGGACCTGGAGGATGCGAATTCCGTTTCTATTCTACCCAATCCAACCAATGGGGCGGCTACACTTTATGTAAGTCAGGCAGTGAAGAAAACCATTGATGTGCAGGTCGTCAGCATTGACGGAAGGATATTGATGGAAACTCAAATTGGAAAAGGACAGTCACAGACGACCCTCGACATCTCCGATCTCCCCAATGCGATGTACTATGTACGTCTTCAGTCGGGTGATCGTACCGTTGTGAAGAAGCTGGTGTTGCAGCAATAATGATTATTGCCCTGCGACCTATCAGCCTTTTCTAAGCAGGCTGTCCCGAAAACAACCGATCTGAACCTTAAGTTTGGATCGGTTGTTTCATAAACAGGGAGTTTGGAAGGTGGACTCAATCTTTGTTACAGCCCGAATTACCGGCTCCCCTATTCTTCCTATCCCGATAAAATTTGTTAATTTAGCAGATCGAATATCTGACAACACGCAATACATGTTTGAGAATCTTAGTTCCAAATTAGACCGCTCGTTTAAAAAGCTCAAAGGATCGCACAAGATCACGGAGCTGAACATTGCGGAAATGATGAAGGAGATCCGCCGCGCATTGGTGGATGCAGACGTTAACTATAAAGTAGCCAAGGAATTCTGCGACACGGTCAAGGAAAAGGCTTTAGGTGAAGACGTTCTCATTTCGGTCAAGCCCAGTCAATTGATGGTGAAGATCGTCAAGGATGAGCTGTCCGAACTGATGGGTGGCAAAAAGATTGACATCAATTATGCCAGCAAGCCTCCTACCGTTATCCTGATCGCGGGTCTGCAGGGTTCTGGTAAAACTACTTTCTCTGGTAAACTGGCCAAATTCCTGAAATCCAAGGGACGTGCACCTTTACTGGTTGCCTGTGACGTCTACCGTCCGGCGGCAATCGATCAGTTGACGGTGCTTTCAGAGCAGGTTGAAGTAGGAATCTACACCGACCGTGAGAGTAAGAGCCCACTCAAGATTGCCCAGGCAGGTATTGAGTTCGCCAAGAAGAATGGCAAGGATATCGTCATCGTGGATACCGCGGGTCGTCTCGCAGTTGACGAGCAGATGATGAATGAGATCGAAGGTCTGAAGAAGGGCTTGAAGCCAGAAGAGATCCTCTTCGTAGTGGATTCGATGACGGGTCAGGACGCGGTCAACACTGCCAAGGCCTTTAACGATCGCCTTGACTTCGACGGAGTCGTACTGACCAAGCTCGATGGTGATACCCGTGGTGGTGCCGCCATTTCGATCCGTAAAATCGTCGACAAACCCATCAAGTTCGTCTCCAATGGCGAAAAGATGGATGCGCTCGATCACTTCTACCCCAATCGTATGGCCTCCCGGATTCTCGGGATGGGTGATATTGAAACTCTGGTCGACCGGGCTCAGCAGGAATACGACGAAACTGAATCGAAGCGTCTTCGTGAGAAGATGGCCAAGAACCAGTTCGACTTTGATGACTTCCTCAAGCAACTCAAGACCATCAAGAAAATGGGTAATATCAAGGACCTCCTTGGTATGATCCCCGGAGTTGGTAAAGCCGTTAAGAATGCGGATATCCCGGACGATGCCTTCAAACATATTGAAGCGATCATTCAGTCCATGACCAAAGATGAGCGCACCAACCCTGCCCTCATCAATGGCTCACGTCGGAAGCGCATCGCCAAGGGAGCCGGACGTCCGGTACAGGAGATCAACCAATTGCTCAAGCAATTTGGTCAAATGAAGAAGATGATGAAGACCATGAACAAGCTCAACTCGAAAGGAATGAGCATGAAAAATCTCCCGATGATGCGCCGGAAGTAAGATTAATGATCTTGATACATCTAAAGATGAGACTCAGCTTAGGTTGGGTCTCATTTTTTATGTTGCTTCCCTCGAAACCATTAAATTGAAGCATGAAGTATTTAATTCTCCTGATTGGTTCCTTTCTGTTTCTAAGCTCCTCTCCGTTACCAGTTGAAGAGGCCTATCCTGAATATGGTATTGTGATCCACGGAGGGGCGGGCACCATCCTCAAGAAGAATATGACTTCCGACCAGGAAAAGCGCTATCGGGACAAACTCAACGAAGTTCTACGGGTGGGACATGGCATGCTTCAGGAAGGAAAAGAAGCCATGACCGTGGTGGAAGAATGCATCTGGATCATGGAAGATTCTCCCTTGTTCAATGCCGGGCGTGGTGCAGTCTTTACCAATGCCGGCACCAATGAACTGGATGCGTCGATCATGGATGGCAAGACGATGGATGCGGGTGCAGTAGCGGGCATCACGACGGTGAAGCACCCTATTTCAGCAGCACGGGCCGTAATGGAGCGCTCACCTCATGTGATGCTGAGTGGGAAGGGAGCCGAGCAATTTGCCGAGGAGCAGGGATTGGAAATCGTAGACCCCGAGTACTTCAAGGTACAGCGCCGGGCCGACCAGTTGATGCGGGCAAAGGAGCGTGAAGTCAAAGACGGAGATGGCGGATTCGTACCCGGTGAAGACAATGATTTCAAGTTTGGGACGGTAGGAGTCGCGGTGCTGGACATTTATGGCAACCTGGCTGCAGGAACTTCAACCGGGGGTATGACCAATAAAAAATGGGGACGGATCGGTGACAGCCCGGTAATTGGAGCTGGAACCTATGCCAACAACAAGACTTGTGCCGTCTCATGTACCGGACATGGTGAATTTTTCATCCGCTATGCCGTAGCCCATGATATTTCGGCCCTGATGGAGTACAAAGAAATGGGTATTCAGGAAGCGGCTGACGAAGTGATACAAAATAAGCTCAAAGAAGTCGGTGCATCGGGAGGGGTCATTGGGATTGACGCCAAAGGCCGCGTAGCCATGAGTTTCAATTCAGCGGGTATGTACCGGGGGTATTACTTGCAGGGGGATAAGTCTCCCTGGATTGGGATATATGGGGATGAAACCGACGAGTAGATAGCCTGTTCCGGAATCCATCCGGTATCTTTCGAGAATTTTCCAAAAATCCCCTGATGGGTTTCCCCAAGAAACAGCCTTATTCCATTCCCTGACGGAAAGCCTTGTCCAGCAGCAATTGGATGTTTTCCTGGACCAACTCCCCCATGGTACGAGCTTTCAGAAACTTGGGGTCATCGTGGTGTTCGGCCAATTCTCTGGCAAGCTGATCCACTTTCTCAGGAGAACTTAATTTGTCCATTTTCATAATTTCCAGCAGAGAGAGCGTTCTGGTACTTTCAGTCATGATCCTGGCAGCAATCCGGCTGCGTTCCTCGTACTGGTATTGCTCTACGGTGCGGTGATTCATCTTCTTAATGCCCATCTGCACGATAGGAAGGTTACTCTTGAAAAATTGGGGAAGGTAGAACCGTTTACGCCCTTCATAAGATTGCTGGTCAAAATCAATGGCTCTGAAGCGGTATTGATTTCCTTCGATGTCGGGGGTGACATCTACGACATAATTGTAGGACCGCATATCACCTAACAGCCTCACAAAACACCTTTCACTGAACTTGACAAACTCCTTGGCAATTCTGATCTGTTCAAAATCAGTGGTTTCAAGGTTCTTTTTAATGAACAAATCCCCCGGAATTCCAGGAATATGGGCTTCTACCAGAGTCTGCCCATCCAAAAGGTAAAACAATTTGTTCGGAGACATAATATCCTCCAATTCCAAACCATACAGCCGGGAGGCATCCGCCCTTTTTACATAGAAATGATCGTAATTGTCATTGAGCCGGTTGACGATTCGGATGCGAAAGGGTTGTGAATTTCCAAACAAGCTGTAGTCAATCCGGTCAACTGCGAGGTGCTTGGTAAAGCGCTTCTCACCGTCGGCCATCAACAAAGCATAAATATAATTGAGTCCTTGGTGCAAATCTTCCAGGTCTGATTGGGAATACATGACCGTTTCCCAATAGGTATGGTTCCCTTCATAGTCCAAGAGCGGAAAGGAACGGTTGAACCTCAACAAGTCTTCGTAGACCAGAGGCAATTTACGTTCCCGGTGCTGGTTCTTCAGGTAGGAACGAAAGGTGTCTGATATTGGGAAGTACTCTTTTTTCTTCGAAGGGGTATTCACTGTTCTGTTCTCCTATTCTATTGCTTATTCTTGCTTCGTGCTGTCTTTTCCAAGGGTAACATCCCTGACCACATCTATGATGTCCATCACATCCGTCGAATGCTCCAACCCATCCTGAACTACCTTTATGATCTGATCTTTTTGAATATTGACGGTTTGCTTGAGGTCATCATATTCATGGCGCACATCTGCAACCCAGGTGTAAAACAAGATGAGGATAAGTGCGACCAATGCCACGGGGACGAGTAGCAGCGCTGCCCCAAATCTTTGCAGGGTTCGGTTGAGCCGGGAATCGTTGTCCCGAGGCGTACGACCAGAACCAGAGGTGGCATCATTTGCAGGAACGTATTCTGGGATATGTTTCGCCTCCAGCAACAACCCATGCGGATGGATGCTTTGCCCCTGCTTGCCGTAAAGGTCAGCGACATGTCTTTCCAAAACCATCCGAAACCAGCTCTGAGTCTCCCCTTCCAGAACTGCCACCACATGACCGGGAGTCAACTCAACTTGCAGATTTCCTTCGGGATTTCGGTGGGTTCGGATTTCCAGGAGTGCGATCCTGGCCCGGCGGTTGAGGAGTGCCTGATAAGCCGGTGTCCCACTGAGTTGTCGGGACCGTTCCTCAAAGGCCTCCTTCAGCAATAAGGCCAGTTCCGAAGAGGCTTGCCCCCCCGTAACCTGAATGACCTCATCAAAATTCAGCAATTTCCTTTCCACCCCGCTCAGCTCGGCCTCTAATTCCTGTGACAGACTTGTCTTCAGGGTCGTTCCTTGATTCTCGCTGATGAACGCGTCATCAACCAGATCGGGGATAGAGAAGATGTAGATGGGCAATTCCATGGGTTGTAAAACTAAGGCCAAATTATAGTGACCAAAGCATGAAATTGCAAAAAAGACGGGA
This sequence comes from uncultured Bacteroidia bacterium, assembly GCA_964352215.1. GTDB lineage: Bacteria > Bacteroidota > Bacteroidia > J057 > JADKCL01 > CAWUKT01. The sequence goes on along the minus strand of CAYGRE010000029.1, from coordinate 7,957 downwards.
TAATTATTTTCTGGAGCTTATTGTTTTACCTGGGTCTATTGTTTTACGCGCTGCCCTTCACAAACCTTCAGTTTTTCCTTTAACATGGTGTTGAGTTCCTGGGACAGTTCTAAATTGGTTTTTAAATGAGCAATTTCTCCATTTAGCCTGGATACTTCGGCGGTATTGCCAGCGCCATTGCTCCCGACCGTTGCCATCCGGTGGCCCCAATGCGCCTGCAAATCCTCCATATAATATTGAAAAAAGTTGTGGTCCAGGGCGATTGAAATTTCGGAAATCAAGTTGGAATCCATCGACTTCCGTTTGAATATCCCGTAGACATTCTGCTTAGATGTATTGATGCGTTTCCCAAGTTCGGTTGGACCTACGCCCTTTTCCTTGGCAATCTCTCTGATCTTTGCCCCAATATTAATGTTCATTTGCTTTACCATTTTAGTTCGAAAAGGCCACTAAGTATCTAGCTACCAAGCATTAAGATGCAGGTAGTGAATACAATAAATAAAATAACCCTGCGAACACCAATTCAGACCACCGAATATCTGGCATTCCCTGACAGAAATGTTCCCTCTAAAGAAGGACAATCTCAGGGTTGCCCCCATAAGAATGTTTGTATATTTTTAAGTGTCAAATCCACAATGCCCAGCCTTGCCTGGTGTTGATGGCCCACGACGGGGACAATGCCTGGGGTGGCGGCTTCGATTATTATAACAACTCGGTTCCGGGATTGGCCAATGCTGCGGCCAGCCAGGGCTACACGCCTACGACCATTCAGCAGTTTCTCACGGATCATCCGGTTCCCGCCAATGACGTGGTGCGGGTCGAAGACGGTTCATGGTTCAATGCCGCCAATGACTGGGGCCATCCCCAATTCATCAACTGGATCTGGCCGATGTACAACACTTCTTACCGGTTCGACCCAAATGGGTGGACGGAAGATGCCCGGAATTGGGCGGTCCTGGTAGCAGCGGAAAACCGGGTACAGATGGCGGAGGATTTGAGCAATGGCATCAATATCCAGAAGGTGGTGCATCCCGATGCCAATGCCAGCAATGCAGAAAAGGCCTGGCACCATCTCTTGCCCGGATTCACGAGCGGTTATATGTACTATGGAACCTCTCTGGACATGGAGGTCAAGCAGTCCCTGGCTGCCAATATTGCCACCGACTTTGCCGACCTGGTGATCAATGCGAATCCGACGACCGACAATACAGCTCCCACGGTATTTATTCCCCAGCGGTTCCCGTACAATCCCGGCGGTATGGGCTATGGACCCATTTATGGCTACCAGCAAGTACAAAACAGCTCCGACTTCCATGTGTGGACTTTTGCTTATGATGTTGCAGGTATTCAGAGTGCGGTGCTGAAATACCGGACCGATTTTGATGGGGTCAATCCCCTCAGCAATGGTGAAAATGAAACTTATGCAGGTGGGATTGGGGTATCCGCCTGGCAGAGTATTCCCATGGCTTCCCGGAATTTCCCGACTGGCAATGTAACTGGAAACGGGGATGTTAATTTCTTCATATTACCCGACTACATGGCCAATGAATACTATGCCGAAATCGCCGGGCTTTCTGATACACTGGTCGACTATTATGTTGAAGTGACCGACAACCAGGGAAATATTACCAAGACCCCGATTCAGCATGTCTATGTTGGTCCCAGCAATGCCGGCCCCGGTGCCAATGCGATTTACTGGACGCCTTCCAATCCTACCTACAACGATACGGTAACGATCCATGTTCCCAACCCACCTACATCCGGGAAACTCCACTGGGGGGTTGACGGCTGGTCCCAGGCCGACACCAATTACTGGCCCACTGGCACTGTTTTGTTCCAGGGAACGGGCCCTGCGGTCCAGTCCCCGATGAATGGCCCTACCAACAACGAGCTGACGATTCAGATCGGTCCCTTCAACCATCCGGCCCAGTCCCCGACCATGGTGGATTTCGTGATCAATTACGACAACAATACCTGGGACAATAACAATGGTCAGGATTACCATATTCCGATTGGGCAGCCGCTTGCGGTCACGGCTACCAACCAACTCCAGGTTGAGGTGGGCCCCATTCCTACCCATGACCAAGTGCGGATTCACATTCCTTTCTGTTCGGATCCGGCCTTCCTCCTTACGGTAGTTGATTCCAAAGGTAAGACGGCCCTGCAAAAAGAGATTTCCTGCGGAACGACTGAGATTGACCTGGGCAATATGGCAGTGGGGGTCTATTACCTGGATATTCGGGGCCGCCAAACCCGAAAATCTTACCAACAGAAGCTGGTCAGGTTTTAATTGTGCATTTGTGTAATTTTACAGCATGAAGAGAAGCTTTCAACTCCTGAACCTCGTTTTGGTCATTCTCCTTGTTGCCGGCCCGCTGTCCGCCAAGAAGCCCAAACTCAAGAATGTAGAAAAGGCCATCAATGCCGCATACAATACTTTCGCTCCGACGGGATTGGCAGTTGCCATTCTCAAGGATGGAGAGATCATCTACAAGGATTCCTGGGGATATGCCAATGTAGAGACGCAGGAAGTGGTGGAGACGGACCATCTCTTCAATATTGCCTCCTGCTCCAAGGCATTTACCGCCGCTGCCCTCGCGCTGTTGGTGGAGGATGGCAAGGTCGCCTGGGATGACCTGGTCAAAACCCATTTACCTGAATTCAAGCTGTCCGATACTTATATCTCCGATCACCTTCGCCTGAAAGATTTGCTTACCCACCGCAGCGGACTGGGCACTTTTTACGGTGACCTCTTGTGGTATGGAACCGAATACAGCGATGAGGAAATCATGGAGCGTATGCAATACCTGCCCGTCACCAATGATTTCCGGGGCAAGTTCGGATACCAGAACAATATGTACATGCTGGCTGGACTGATCATCAAGCGGAAGACCGGAAAAAGCTGGAGTGAATTCGTTCAGGAAAGGCTATTTACTCCTCTGGAGATGACTGAAACCCGTCCCTCCAACGATGAGTTGGAAGAAGGACAGGAGATTGCCCTCCCCCACCTGCAGGGAAAATTGCAGAAGCGCTATGACTTCGAAGGGACCAAACCAGCGGCATCGATTTACAGCAGTGTTGAGGAACTGACCCATTGGGCAGAAATGCTCATCAACAAGGGAACTTACAAAGGCAAGCAGGTTCTGGACCCCAAGACGGTTCAGGCCCTCTTTACCCCGGAGACTTTGCAAAATGTAGATGATGAATTGCGCTCACGTGGAAGTCATTTCAAAGCGTATGGTCTGGGGTGGGGATTGTTCGATTACGGTGGACGGATGGTTGCTGAACACGACGGCGGTATGCCCGGATATATTTCTAAGGTTACGATTGTACCCCAAGAAAAGATGGCCATCGTGGTCCTTAACAATGGCTTTGATTTCTTTATCAATGACGTGATCCGCTACCTGGTGCTAGATGAATATCTCGGGGTAGAACCGATGGATTGGATCAAAATCTACAATGGCTACAAGACCGGATACACTGGCTATATGGAAGCCCAGGTCAAGAGCCGGGAAGCCAGCCGCGAATTGGACACCCAACCCAGCCAGCCTTATGTCTCTTATTGTGGTACGTTTGAAGACAAGATGTACGGAAAAGCTCAAATCAAACTGGATGAAGGTGAGTTGTACATCAAATTGCTTCCCACGGCCAAGTTCTTCCATGGAAAGATGTCCCACTGGCACCACGACTCTTTTAAAGTTCAGTTTGACGATGAATTCCTACCTTATGCTCTGATCAATTTTGAGTTGGACAGCGATAAGAACGTGACTGGCTTTAAGATAGACCTTCCCAATCCGGACTTCCACTTCTTCAACCTCAACTTTGAGAGCTTGGAGTAAAGGAAGGGTCTTAGGTAAAGAATAGTAAGGAATAAATGAAAGAGCCTTGAGTAGACCTTAGGTAGACTTCAGGTACTCCTTTGCACCTTGGATGAGTTCGGCTACGCTTTCAAATTGAGGGATTCCTTCGCGGGCACAAACGATGTCAACATTCCCTTTTCGCCAAAACCCCTCCGGGCAGCATACCAGCATTTTCCCACTTCTGGCATATATCCCAAATTCAAGCAGGGAAATGGGTGATTTGGTACCCGGAACAAGGTAGAGCAAGATCAATTCCGCTGTTTCCAGGCCATCCAATTCCCAGTTGACCTGCTCGCTGAATTGCGGGTTCTCGATGCGCTGTTCCCAACTGGCGTCCCAGGCTTCTCTTCTTGGATTCAGGACAGTAATGTCCAGGTCGGCCAGGCCTTCAATGACCTTGGTTTGCCAATCCTCCGCATTGCCCATTTCGATGCTTCCGGCAAGGAATACTTTGCGGGGAAGACCGGAATGTGGTGACGGTGGGAATACAATTCGTGCCTTCATCTTATAATAATAATGGAATCAAGGCCAATTATAATGGAATCACGGCTGGAGTTTCTTATTTTTTATCCTCAATCCGCTGATGATGAAAATAAACTACGTATTGCTTACTGTCCTGGTGCTATTGGGAGCTTTCTCTCTCCAGGCCCAGAAAATGTTCCGTCCTTCTGAGTATGAGATTTCCCAGGCCCCCGATTGGGCCCAGGCCATGTATGCCGCCGATCCCAATGTCAATGAAGTCGATTCGATGTACAGGGCTTTTTACCGGGACCATGCCTTTGAAAAGTCCTACCATACCCAGTACTACAAGCGTTGGCGGAGAAGGATTGATGACTATATCGGAGCTGACGGGCACGTTTACCTGCCGAGTCCGGCCGCTCAGCAACGTGCTGACCAGGCATACAGGGACAAGTTGGCGCTGCACGCCCCCCGAACAGGCTCGGGCTGGTCGGTGGTCGGTCCCGGACTTGTCCGCGACAACAACAATGCCCCACGGGCCAACCAGACGAATATCTATTGTCTGGCTCAATGCACCGGGACGCCCGCCGTCATGTACGCCGGGACTGAACCGGGTGAAGTCTACAAGTCCACCAACAGTGGACAGACCTGGGTGTCTGTCTTCGACGACGTGGTGCACCCCGGTGGCCTGCGTGCCATCGCGGTCGACCCCGCGAACCCGGACCATGTGATTGCCTCCGGCAATGCCTACGTCTTCACCACCACCGATGGTGGTGCCAACTGGAACAGCAGCTACATCGCCCCGAATTACAATGCCAATGAGATTCAGTTTCACCCCACCAATCCCAATATTGTCTTCATTGCTTCTCAATTCGGCCTGGACCGCTCGACGGATGGCGGAACCACCTGGGTCACCCAGTTCCCCAATTCCTGCTATGACCTCAAGTTCAACCCGGCCAATCCGGCCAAAGCATATTTGCTGAAGAACAATCCGGCCCAGTCTGTTTGTGAGTTCTACCTTTCCACCGATACCGGTGCCACCTGGCAAATACAATCCACAGGTTGGTACACCTCCAATGATCCGAACCGCAACGATGGCGGGGGACGCCTCGCAGTAACCGCCGCCGATTCCAACCGGGTCTATGCCTACCTGATCGGAGAGGCAAAAGCCGGGGATTCCGGCTATATCGGGGTCTACCGCAGTGACGACGGCGGTGCCTCCTGGACCTTGCCCAATGGTCCGGCGGGTGGTCCCTATACCAGCAGCCATCCCAACCTGGCGGTGGGGAGCACTACCTGGAATTACCACCAGGGATTTTACAACTGTGCCTTGATGGCGGACCAGAGCAATCCCGACCGCATCCTGATCGGTGGCCTCAATCTGTGGCGCTCTGACGATGGCGGACTCACCTTCAGTGGCGTTTCCGGCTATATCGGGGGGCCACTCAATATGCATGTAGACAACCAGGACTTCAGGGCTTTTGGCAATGACTACTATGTCACCACCGATGGCGGCATCTATCACTCCACCGACTTCTTTAGCAGCCAACCAGCGGTGCGCATGAATGGCATTCACGGCTCCGATTACTGGGGCTTCGGCAGTGGGTGGAATGAAGATGTACTGGTGGGTGGTTTGTACCACAATGGCAACCTTGCCTGGTACCAGAATTATCCGGCCGGGGATTTCCTCAGCCTGGGTGGTGGTGAAGCCCCTACCGGATACGTCAATCCGGGTGACAACCGCCGCACCTACTTCTCCGATATTGGCGGGCGCTATATTCCGCAGTCCATCGGAGCTACGATCTATGGCATTGCCTTTGGCCTGTCCCCCAATGAAAGCTATTGGTCCGCAGAGTCCAGCGAATTGGAGTTTCACCCCAACTGCTACCGGATTGCCTACCTGGGCCGGGACAACCAATTGTGGATGACCAGGGATGGAGGTGCCTCCTTTGGGCAGGTCTACACCTTTGGCAGCAATACCGCAGCGGAAATTACCTTTATCGAAATTGCCTCCAGCAATCCCGAGGTAATGTATGTCAACCAGCAAGTGGGTGGCAGTACCGGTTATGTTTGGAAAACCACCGATGCCGGGCAAAGCTGGACCAGTCTTACCCTCCCCGGGAACACCAACAAGCGGAAAGTATTGTTACAAATAGATCCGGAAGATGAGAACCGTCTCTTCATTGCCTATCCGCTGGGGTCCAATGGGAACAAAGTCTACAAAACGGAAGATGGCGGTGCCTCGTGGACCAATCTCACTACCGCCATGTTGAATGGGGAAAGCGTACATTCTCTGCTTTATGTACCCAATACGAATGATGGCCTTTATTTCTGCGGCAACAAGACGGTTTACTACAAGGACAATGGGTTAACGGATTGGGTCATGTACAATGCCAATCTGCCGGTTACTTTCAATACCGATCTGGTGCGGCCTTTTTACCGGGATGGCAAATTGCGGATCGCTTCTTATGGCAAAGGCATCTGGGAAGCGGACCTCAACGTCTCTCCTACCCGTCCCGTCGCCCGGCCCATGGTGAACAACCTGGAGGTACTTTGCGAAAATGACTCCTTTGCTTTTGAGGACTATTCCATCCTGAACCATAGTGGTGCCTCCTGGTACTGGACCTTTGAGAATGGGTCTCCTGCCACTTCGGCTTTGCGGAATCCTACCGCAGCATTTACGGGTATTGGGCAACACAAGGTGGTCCTGACAGTTACCGATGGCAATGGGCAAACCGATACCGACTCAATTTTTGTGGAGGTTACCGGAATCAACGCCACCTCGATTGCAGAAGACTTCGAAGGTGCCTATCCCCCCAATGAATGGTCCGTGCAAGCGGTTGGTAATTTGAGCTGGTCTCAAACTGCGGCTGCTGGTGGGTACGGCGCCAGCGCCACTTCTGTTTACGTTGACAACTTTGGGGTGGACGGACAGGGCAGTTACGTTGATTTACGTGCCCCGGTCAATCTCACCAATATCGCGGGGGCGAAACTGTTCTGGGACGTTGCCTATTGTCAGTATGGGGGTCAATACACCGACACCATGGAAGTATTGATTTCCCTGGATTGTGGCGCAACCTTTTCCCAACTGTACCGGCAGGGTGGCCTCGACCTGGCCACGGCCCCGAACCAAAGCACGGCATTTACCCCGGCGGCCAGTGAATGGCGCACGGATTCCCTTGACCTGAGTGCCTACCAGGGCAATGACAAGGTGATCATCGCATTCCGCAATATTGGGCATTGGGGGAACAACCTCTACCTGGACAATATCAATATCAATGGGACCACGTTGGTGGGGCTGGAAGCTGTACCGCAGGAGGGCTATGCCCAACTTGCTCCGAATCCTGTCCCCAATGGATCGCAGGTGCGGTTGGTCTCGGACCAATCCGATGAGATAGACGTTCGCATCTACGATGCAAAAGGGAAAGTGGTGCTGCACCGCAGGATGCGGGCGGGTGAAGGATTCGTTCCTGAACTGAGTTCAGGGGTTTACTATTACGACCTGAAGGGGAGTATGCTCTGGCGACGTGGACGTCTGGTAGTCCTGGAGGGCCGATAAGTCAACTTACGGGTTGTCCGGGACCGAATGACCTCTCCCTCCGATTCCAGCCGGGAAATCCAATTCCCCTGTGCATCAT
>CAYGRE010000028.1:0-71603 GCA_964352215.1 uncultured Bacteroidia bacterium | reverse complement strand
TAATAAGGCAGCAGGTACTCGCGTACGTAAAGGAATGCAAGACCTTAAAGTTTTGAGCCAGGAAATCCGCAAGGAAGTTCAGGAAATGAAGAACGAAGGCTAAGCCTTATAACCAACGCAAGAAAAATTATCCCGACTTCGTGTCGGGATTTTTTTTGCATTGGACCCAGCTTAGGCATTGAACTCCGGTTTGCATTGAACCCAGCTTAGGCATACAGAAAAGAGGCTCTTTAGGGAGCCTCTTTTCTGTGGTTATTATGTTTCGGGAACTTAGTTTTTCTCAAGGTTTTTCTTGTGGTCAGCCAGGAATGTCGCCAGTCCACTGTCGGTCAATGGGTGTTTGATCAATTGCTTGATCACATTGAAGGGCATGGTGGCTACATCAGCTCCTACGGCTGCACACTGAGCCACATGCTGGTGGTGGCGTATGCTGGCCGCGAGGATTTGAGTACTGAAGGCGTAGTTGTCAAATATGATCCTGATCGACTCTACAATCTCGACGCCATTGTGTCCGATGTCATCCAGACGGCCCAGGAAAGGAGACACATAAGTCGCACCCGCCTTGGCAGCGATCATGGCCTGTACCGGTGAAAAGATCAGGGTGCAGTTGGTTTTGATCCCTTGTGTACTCAAAGCCTTCAGCGCTTTGACCCCATCCGCGATCATGGGGATCTTAATGGTGATGTTGGGGGCGATCTTAACGAGTTCCATGGCCTCGCGCATCATACCCTCGTAGTCAGTGGAGATTACCTCCGCACTGACATCGCCTGCGACCATGTCACAGATCTTGGCATAGTGGCCATTGAAGTCGGTGACCCCAACTTTGGCCATCAGAGAAGGGTTGGTGGTTACCCCATCCAGGACTCCCATTTCATTGGCTTCCCGAATTTCATCCAGGTCAGCAGTATCTATAAAGAATTTCATGTCGTATGAATTTTCAGTTTGTGCAAAAATAGGCTGTACATCAAGGAATTGGAAAGGATTTTGCCAACATCCCGTAGATTGTCCCTTTCCTTAAAAAAACATAGCTTTACTGAAAGCAGCAAAGCCATGGATAATTTACTTCTGACCCCTGTTCTAGCGAATGATTTCCCCTTGATTCCCATACTGATCATTGGTGGATCCATTCTCTTCCTTTTTCTGTTTCTCTTCTTCGTGCCTGTCGGACTGTGGATTACGGCCCTGTTTTCCGGAGTGCGGGTTGGAATCGGGCAGTTGATCGGAATGCGCCTCAGAAAGATTCCACCCTCTATGGTGGTAAACAATCTGATCAAGTCCACCAAGGCTGGCCTGAGCATTTCCATTACAGAGATCGAGACCCACTACCTCGCCAAGGGCAATATCGATGCAGTCATTGATGCATTGATTTCTGCCGAAAAGGCCAATATTGATTTGAACTTCAAGTTGGCCACTGCGATTGACCTTGCCGGCCGGGACGTTTTCCAGGCGGTGCATGACTCCGTAACTCCCAGGGTGATCAACTCTCCTCCGGTGGCGGCGGTTGCTAAAGATGGCATCCAGTTGATCGCAAAGAGCAGAATTACTTTGCGGGCTGATATCCACCGTTTGGTGGGTGGAGCGGGTGAAGAAACCATCCTGGCCAGGGTGGGAGAGGGAATTGTAACTACGATCGGTTCAGCCGAGAACCACAAGGATGTCCTTGAAAATCCGGATATGATCTCCCGGAAGGTCCTCGAAAAAGGCCTGGATTCAGGGACGGCTTTCAATATCCTGTCCATTGACATCGCCGACATCGACATCGGTGAAAATATCGGTGCCAAGCTCCAGACCGACCAGGCAGAGGCAGACCTCAAAGTCGCCAATGCCAGGGCGGAAGAACGCCGTGCCCTCGCAGTCGCGGTGGAGCAGGAATTTGTGGCCAAAGCCCAGGAAATGAGAGCAAAGGTGATCGAAGCCGAAGCCGAGATTCCTATGGCAATTGCCGAAGCTTTCCGCTCTGGAAATCTGGGGATCATGGACTATTACAAGCTGAAAAATCTCCAGGCAGATACCAATATGCGGGATTCCATTTCAAAGTTGGATGAAGAAGTATAAGCGCGAATTGGAGGGAATCAAGTACGCATTGCTGAATAGTAAGAACGCATTGCAGAATAGTAAACTCGCATTGAAGGAAAAGGTATTGGCCTTTTCAGTAATATGTCTCCTTGTCTTTTCAAGCTGCAGTCCTCCTGATACATTTTACATTCCCCTGACCGAGTCTGAGACCCTGATGTTCTCGGATTCACTCAGAGAAGCAATTCAAACGTATGACGGGAACTTTTTTCTCCGCCACCAGGATACCAGACGGCTGGAAGAGCGGATTCAATCTCTGCTAACCATTGACGATGCTGAATTGGATAAAGCCAACGAGCTGTTGGAGTACTATTCGATGGCGGATGGGGTACTGGTAGGCAATCCTGGCGACGACACCGACTGGAAATATGTTGAAATCAACCGCATCAGAGAGCGTGATGGGAATTTGCTGGTGCAAATCCGGGTCCATGACAAAGAGTTTACCTTTGATTATTACGAATTTCTGGTTGAGCGCAGGAAATACAAAAGCCAGGAATCCCTGGTGATTTCTGATTACTTCAGTTACAATTCCGGGCAATGGGTCAGCGAGGGGATCGGGGAAATGGCCAAGTTTCTCTACCATACTTCTGAGGACAGCAGTGGACAGGCAGAGTATGGGCGGGCAAAAGACCAGGTCGCGGCGGATTACCAGCGGGGGAACTTTTCCCTGGGGGAACGTGGCTTCAGTGAATTGCCAGAAGCGGAAAAGCAGGACCGGATCCTGAACCGGGTGCGCTTGCAATTGGCCTTGATGGAAGATGATACCGTTTACCAGCGGGTATTAAAAGAGTACCGGGGCTTTTTCCCGGGAGACATGAGCATCTTTGGCTTGTGTATAGAACATGACTACGTTAAAAAGGACTATTCATCTATTCTAAGCCACATCCGTGATTACGAAGTTGCCCTGGGCGGGGGAGATGCGTATACCAATTGGATGCAAGGGGATATCATGGTTTACCTCAACCAGCCGGATTCTGCGGCATATTACCTCAACCTGTCCATTGAGGCGGAACCCTTCTTTGATCCTCCCTTAATCTCAAAATTTTACCTGTATTTAGATCAAAAGGATTATGCGGGTGCGCTTGAGACCTTTGCCAAGCTGGAAAAATTGGGCTACCAATTAGAAAATCTGGACCTGGCGGAATATCCCGGTTTCCTCAATTCGGAGGAGTTTGGCAGTTTGGTGGAGGCTTCAGATCCGATGCCGGTTGGAAAATAGCAATTGCAGGAAGAAAGGTACCCCGAGGAGTGCGGTCAGGATTCCGATGGGAAGCCCAACCGGTGGATAAATGAGCTGGCTGATAAGGTCGCACACAGCCAGAAATACCGCTCCCAATAAGGTGCCGAAGATCAGGTTGGGACGGTGCAGTCCCCCCAGGAGGCTCCGGCTAAAGTGAGGCACCATCAGACCGACAAAGCCTACTGGACCTGTATAGGCGATGCTGCCGCCTACACACAAAGAGGTCAACCCAAGAATTAACAATTTCATATATCCGGTGCGCATTCCCAGAGAACGGGCTTGCAGGTCTCCCATGCTGATCAGATCGAGGCGGTGGGAATTGACCAGTCCAAAACCCCAAAGTACGGTCAACAGGATAAGGGAGACCCATATCGCATCCCAGGAGGTCCCGGCAAAGCTGCCAAATGACCAGAAAATGACGGCTCTCAGGTCTTCTGAATCCTGAGCGGTGTAGATCATGAGTCCGGTCAAGGCCACAAAGAAGGAAGAAACAGCGATGCCGGCGATGAGGAGGCGGGTAGAATTGCTGGCGAGGTGGCGGAAGCCGAGGAGTAGGAGCAATCCGAGGCTGAGGCAGGCACCTATAAATGCATACAGGGGGAGCAAGGCAAAACTTCCGACCGTGATGATGCCGAGGAGGCGGAGGTTGGCACCGAAGCCTGCCCCGGCCGATAATCCCATGATATAGGGGTCGGCAAGTGGATTCCGGACGAGTGCTTGCATCATGAACCCGCCGAGGGTCAACAAACCACCACTCAGCATGGCCATGAGCACCCTGGTCAATCTCAGATCACGGACAATCACTTTGGAGAGGCTCTCGGGAGCAAAGATCAGGTCAAGCACTTCTCCCGGAGAAAGATTCCATACCCCGGTGTTCATGCCCAGAAACAGTACTACTGGGATGGCAACGATCAGCAACATCGTACTGAATAGGAGGGACCGCTTCATTCAGTGATCCCGGTCAGGTCGATACTTGGGTGAATGGTTCGTGCGAGAAAGGCCATTCCTTGTATGGTTCTCGGGCCGGGACGCAATACCAAATTGGGGTCCATTAGGTAGACCCGACCATCCTGGGAGGCAATCATATTGAGGTGAAGCAGGGGATATGCGTCTGCAAAGTCCTGGTAGATCTGTTCATTGGTGGAAGGGATCAGGATCACTTCAGGATTGGCATTGAGTACTGCTTCCTGGTTGACAACCGGGTATTTATCATCCAGCTCTCCGAAAGCATTGGTTCCCCCGGCCTTTTCAATGACCTCAGAGATGAAACTCCCGGCTCCGGCTACGATCAGCGGCTTGACCCCAATCAGGATCATGGTGCGGTATTTCACCTTCAGGTTGGTACTGTCCACGATCATCTTTTCATCCGCTTGCAAAGATGCGGTTAACGTAGCTGCTTCTTTCTTGTGGTCAAGGATATCACCGAGTACTTCCAGATTGCGGTAGATGTCTTCGGTTCCGGAAAAATTCTGGAAGTAAAGTGGAATTCCATAACGGTCGAAGAAGTCGGCTTCTTTCACATCAAAAATCTCGGTGGTAGCGAGTACGAGATCAGGGTTCAATTCTGCAATGGCCGGAAGGTCGAGGCTTGGGTAGGTCACCACGGAAGCGACATCTAATACTTCAGCTGGATAATCACAGGCATCGCTAACCCCGGCGACCTGAGAACCGGCTCCAATTGCATAGAGCATCTCTGTGCAGGAGGGAGCCAGAGATACGACCCGCATCGGGGTCCGGCTCAACTTGATATCCCGTCCCAGATCATCGCGGTAATGTTGCGTTATAAGAGGAGCATCCTCGATCAATTGCTGTTTGGAATTGCCACATCCGATGAGCAGCAACAGTACCCAGGCGATCAAAAATCGATTCATTGGACAAAGATAAGGATTTCCTTAACTCACAGTCTTTTGTAAATTTCGCATTATGGTTAAAGGCTCGGAAAGGAAGAAGGTGATGGTGGGGGTTCTCTGCATGTTGGTGGCTTATTTAGTTACCATGGGGTTACTGTTTACTCAAGGGCCGGCAGAAAGGTCAGGATTTCTTGGAATAATCACTATTGTCTTTCTTTTGATCGTCCTGCAATGGGCAATTGTGATTTGGGGAGTCTGGAAAGGCTCATATTGGGCCGGTGGCAAATTTTTGGTAATGTTCCTCCTGCACAACCTGAAGATGTTCGTTGTCTTATTCGTCTTGTCCTCGGAGATTCCCTGGTTTTTGCTGACCGCACCCGCCGCGTTGCTATTCTCCTACTATTCTATTTATCACCTGGCTAAAATTGAAAAGGGATATTGGAGCCCAAAACCGAAGTGGTGGAAGAGGATTCTCCGAATAGATACCCTCCCCAATTTGCTTTTGCTTCTCTTTATCGTAGAAATTTCCCTGGCAATTGCTGGGATGAAACCCGGAGAGATTTTCCCAATGAGGCATTTTGAACAGGTAAGCCATTTGATTCATAAGCAAGACTATACCAACAATGCTGATGGAATAATGGTCATCAACTCAGAGGGGCAGAAATTGGCAGCTACCGGTTTCTGGGATGGCGAATTCAAAGAAGCTTATGGTGCTGATTCAGCTTTTTCAGGTTCTGTCCATTCTGTATACAGGTACTACAAGAGATTGCGAGACGGGGAGGAGCAAAGCCGTTATTCTCAAATGATTGACTCCCTGAAGATGCTCCCTGACTCATTGTTGAGTTCTGTTGACAGTGCCCTGATACAAACCCTCACCTTCCCCATCAATAAAGATGGATTCAGAAGTATCCCCTTTCAACCCTTTGAGACCAGCAAAAAGAAAGTTCTATTGTTGGGAGACTCATTCACCTTTGGTTGGTCGGCAGATGGCTGGACGAATTCATTTGCAGACTTACTTTCCACAAAAGGTTATGTGGTCTACAATTCGGGTATCTCAGGAACAGATCCGGCTCAATACCTTGCAGTGGCGATGAAGTACATCCCTCTTCTCCAACCGGATGTCGTAATCGTAAATATTTATCTGGGAAATGACGTTGTTTATTACCCCCGAGAAGTCAGTGAAAGACAGTCCGTTTATTATGTCACCAATGCCGGGGTGCTCATGGCTTGCCCGACAAGTGAATGTTTCTCTTCTCCTGAAGAGGCCTATACTTTTTACCTGAAAGAACATTACCTGGCTGCTGATTCAAATTCCAAACCCAGCGAGAAATTCTTGTCTCGAACTATATTGGGAACTGCTATGTGGAAGGGACTGAAACACCTGGGTATTTTAGACAAAACAGGATTGGCACCCCATCATGCGTATTGGCAAAGAAATTCAAAGCTGAAATCAGAGAAGCCATTGACCGAATACTATGTGCAGGAAATCCAGAAACTGTGTGATTCTAATGGTATCCCTCTGATCAATGCAATTATTCCCGACCTGTCAAATCCACAACCAGATTTGGAAAGTGACTTTCCCGGTTTGTTTGAAGTCATCCCTTACCACATACCCTTGGTGACGGCTGAGGATTATGTAGCAGGCCTTGATGGACATTACAACAATCTGGGACACCAAAAGCATGCTGAATTCCTTGACAGTTTGATCCGGTCAATTCCAGCCTTAAAGCAATAGGGTGCTGCGTTCGATCTGCGATTTTGGATGAAAGATGCATAGCCGGAATCTGAGCTTTGTCTGAAACCAGCTGTCTCATAACAAAAGAAGCTGTCCTTTGGAGACAGCTTCTTTTGTTATATATGTTTCGGCAGGATTAACCTTCCAAGTCAGGGATTCGGAGGCTTTGTCCGGGGTAGATCAGGTTAGGATCCTTAAGCATTGGCTTGTTGGCTTCAAAGATTTCAGGGTATTTCATGGCATTGCCATAGAATTCCTTGGCGATCTTTGAGAGGCTGTCTCCACGCTTTACAGTGTAGAAACGGGGCTCGATTTCAGCAACTTCTTCAGCAGCTTCCTGACCGCGGAGGGTCATATTGTCTTCTACCCGGCCAACACCTTTCAGGTTACCCAGGGTTAAAACGATTTTTTCACGGGTGGACTGGTCAGCTGCAACCCCATTGATGGTGACGACACCATCGTTGAATTGTACACTTGGATTGTCTACTTCCAAGCCATACTTACTCAGCATCTCAGGCAATTTTGCAGTCAAGTAGGATGAAAGGCTGGTGCCTCCTGCGTTTCCGGTTGATTCTCCGGCATCTTTAGTAAAGTCAAAAACTCCCATCGGATATTATTCTAATTCGGTGAAATAATGATTTGTCAGTGCAAATATATTATATCACGTGGTTGAAAGCGAGTATTATTGGACGAATGACTCCGATTTTTCTATGATTGTGCATTTTCGCCTGATCAATAATCTGGTCAATCTTTTGGATATTTCTTCGCTTTACACCACCGGCATAATCGTTTATTCATCAGTCTTTTAAGGTTTTTCGAAGTGGGGCAGGAATCTGTATGTTCTAACATAACTACTTGATTGTCAATAAAAAGTTGATAAGATTGTTTGTTCATTGAGAATAGTTGGCTATTTTTAAGAAGCATTGACTTTAGTGGTTTCTAGCTTTTGCCTTTCGCAAATTTATTTATTGATATGGTACACCCAGGAAATATTTGGTCGAAGACCAGCATCGTATTCATTGCATTGTTTGCGGGCTCCTTGTCCGCCTGCAATCTTTCAAGCCTTACCCTTAACAATGTGACCAGTATTGGAGGGAATCAATATACTTTTGACCTTACCATGTGTGCTCCTGGGGGCTGCGATGTCGTTGATATCTTCACCGGAGCCTGTATCGGTACCGAAATGAATGACAATACCGGGAATTGGGGGATCGGAATTGATCCAAGTGCCACCATTGTAAACTTTTCAAATACGCTTACCAGCCCCATGACAGGTTCCCTCTACAATGGCTCGCTTACCTCAGCCGCCACTTTTGTCACTTATTCCAATGCAACCAGTTGGTGGACCAGCGACAATACGGCCATTCAACCTTCTGGTCAATACTGTGTTAACCTTTCGATCACTACCCAAGGTGTACCTACTGATATTTGTGTTTATGGTCTTGAAGGGGCGGACAATCTCTTTCTTGCACCTTCATGTCCCCAAGTGCTTGGAGTGACTTGTGTCCAGCCAGGACCGCTTGAAGTTGAGTTCATCGACTTCCGCGCTTCACTTGAAAATGACGTGGTAGGACTCGATTGGAGCGTGGCCTATGAAAGAGACCATCACCACTATGTAATTGAGCATTCATTGACGGGTGCTCATTACGAGGCGGTAGGAGAGGTTGCTGGATCGGGAGATACAGAAGAAACGCGGTTTTACCATGGAGACCATCTGAATCCCGGGGAAGGAATCAACTACTATCGAATCGGTGCGGTAGACATGGATGGCTTGTACCAGTACAGCAATGTGATTCAGGTGATCTATGAACCACAAGGATTTAAGCTCTCCAGAGTCTTTCCGATTCCTGCTGTCGACAATATCAAGATTGAATATATCACAGAGGCTGCAGGGACTTTCATGCTTCAAGTCTATGATGTTTCCGGAAAGATGGTTTACCAAAGTAAGATGGAATCCAGTATTGGCCGCAACCGCTTTGCAGTTGATATGGCTGGCTGGGCCAGCGGGAGCTATATCGCCCGGGTTTCCAACCGAGGAAATACATTGGTAAAACAAATTCTAAAACAGTAATTCAGAACCAGGTTTTGTAGCACATTCTATTTGTTGAGATAGGAATTGCCTCGCGACCGATCGCCAGGACAGAGTAGGACAACTGTCTCCCCTAAAGCTGTATTGCCTATTTGGGATATTATTAATACAATATATTTCAAAAAATGAATCATTATGATTAGCTTTGTTTTGATTGCTACGATACACTAGCTCACAAGCAACCTTATAAGTCATTTTGAGCCTTCCGTATCACCCCTTTTTATGATTGGGGATGCATCACCCATTGTATGAATTCGATAAGCCACCCAATGAAAAGATGAAAGACAAAAATTTCTCTGTGGACATCCACACCCACCCAACGCTCCGAGCCTACAACACACCTGTACTTCAAGGACAAAGAAACCTCTGGGAGAAAACGTACAACCAGGCAGAAGATACTGCAGTTAGCCGGTTGGCCCGTCTCAAGACCAAGAGCATGCTGAAAGAGTCACAAGCCAATCTGTATTCTTATGCCAGAGGCAATACCCGCGTGGTATTTGATTCCCTCTATCCGGTTGAAAAAGGATTCTTTGATTTTCGGAAGATTTCAAAGATGATGGTTGGTAGAGGCAAAGCAGATCAGGTTTTGCGGACCATCACGGGTATTGATCACTATCAACTTCGTAAACTGAGAACCCGAAGGGATTATTTTCAGGAATTGTTGTCCCACTATGCATTTCTGTACCGTGGGCAGGGAAAGTCCCCCGACGGAAAATTCGCCTACCAATTAGTGGGAAGCTATGCTGAGATGGAGGAGGTCTTGGCGGAAAAGCCCAACACGATTGCAGTGGTGGTGGCCATTGAAGGAGCCCATGTCTTTAACTGTGGGGTTACCTCGGGCAACAGTCCGGTGGATGCAGATTTAACCGAGTTGGTTGACAATATTGGCATTGTTAAATCCTGGGAATATCCACCTTTTTACATCAATTTGGCGCATCATTTTTACAACGAATTGTGTGGCCATGCCCGGAGTCTCAAGCCTGTGTTTTCAGCTGCCTTCAACCAAAAACGTGGTTTGAACGATGGGATTACAGACCTTGGATGGAAAGTGATCCATGAACTCCTCGCCAAAGACAATGGTCCTCGTATCCTGATAGACATCAAGCACATGAGTGTAGCCGCCAGGCAGGAATATTACCGGTTCATAAAATCCTACAACCGGCTGAATCCTTCGGATCAGATTCCAATCCTGTGCTCACATACCGGTATCAATAACTTCGCCACCATGGAGGGCAGTATTGCCAAAAAAGATACCGGTGGGAAGAACAAGAAAACTGACTTCCACAATTGGCAGATCAATCTGGCGAATGATGAGATTAAGATCATCCATGAGAGTGGTGGGCTGGTCGGCATCATGTTGGACAAAGGCATTTTAGCCAGCTCAAGTTACCTGGATGAAGTAAGCAAGATAGAAGACCCTGAGATGCGCAAAGAGGCACTTGTCAGGATGGTCGCCAGAAACATATTCGGAGTGGTTCGGGCCATTGGTGACAAGTCTGGTTGGAATTCCATTGCCCTGGGATCTGACTTTGATGGGGTCATTACCTACATCGATCCCTACCCGGATGCAAGTACAATTCCCGATTTGAGGAATGACCTGATCCATTTCATTAAGAAGCACAAGTACGAACAAGGTTTGTGGTTCGGTATGGAACCTGAAGAGTTGATCCACAAGATGTTTCAGCAAAATGCCCTTGATTTTATGAAGCTTCATTTCAACCCAAAATCAGTAAAAGAGGAGCCGCTGGCATCGGTTGCCCAAGAAGCGTTACAGCATTGATTGTCAGATTAGATTGAGAACCCAAGCGAAAATGAATAAAGAGAATATCACCATACCTGCTGCGGGAATGAATCCCGAAGAACTCTTGCAGTCCATGCAGAATGCCAGGGGAGAAGATACCCACTGGCAGACCGGACGTGCGTTTTGTCTGGTCTACCATCCGGGAGATGAATACGCTCAACCCATTAAGGATGCCTACAATCTATTCTTCTCTGAAAATGCGCTGAATCCAACTGCATTTCCCAGTTTGTGCCGCTTCGAATCGGAGGTGGTCCGAATGACCGCCGGGTTGTTCAATGGGGATGATGAAGTAGCCGGGACTATGTCTTCGGGCGGTACAGAAAGCATCCTCCTGGCGGTAAAAACTGCTCGCGAATGGGCTCGGGAAAACAGGCCGCACATCCTGCATCCGGAAGTTATTGTTCCGGCCTCTGCCCACCCTGCCTTTATGAAGGCGATGCACTACTTTGGGCTGAAAGCAGTCCTTGCTCCGGTGAAAGAAGACTTTCGGGTGGACATTGGTTTCATCAGGGAAGCCATCAACCGCAATACCATTCTGCTGGTGGGGGGAGCACCATCTTATCCACATGGTGTGATTGACTCGATCCGGGACCTGAGCGACCTGGCACTGGAGCACAATATTCTATTGCATGTGGACGCCTGCATTGGAGGTTTCATGTTGCCTTTTGCCCGCCGTTTGGGCTATCCTATACCTGATTTCGATTTTTCTTTGCCAGGGGTAACTTCGATTTCGGCAGATGTCCACAAATACGGTTATGCTGCCAAAGGGGCTTCCGTGATTCTGTACAAAAATGCAGACCTGCGCAAGTACCAATTCTATGTCTATACAGAATGGTCGGGTGGGATTTATGCAAGTTCCACGATGCTGGGTACCCGGCCAGGCGGGGCGATTGCCGCTGCCTGGGCTGCCCTCAACGTCATTGGTATGGATGGCTATATGAAATTGGCCGGTAGGACCATGAGAGCCACGGACCGCCTGAAGAAAGCCATCGATGAGATTGATGGAATTCACCTGCTGGGTAATCCGGACATCAGTCTTCTGGCGATTGGGTCGGATGAGATTAACATCTACGCCCTTGGAGACGAACTGAATATCAAGGGATGGACTTTTGACCGGCAGCAAGCACCGGCAAGCCTTCACCTGACCGTAAGCCAGGTCCATGAAGATGTGGTCGAGGAGTTCCTGAAAGACTTGATTGAAGCAGTGGAGAAAGTGAAGCGATTTTCCATGATTAAGCTCGGTACCAATGTGCAGGTTGCCGCATTCAAGGGGTTGAAGGCGATTCTCCCTTCTGGCATGTTCAAGAAAATCCAGAATAAATACAGCTCTGGTGGCCCGGCCCACGGCCGCAGTGCTGCCATGTATGGTATGATGGGGGTACTATCCGGATCAGGAGACCTGAAAGACATCGTCAAGAATGTCCTGCATGGGTTGTACACCCTGGAGCCCGGGAAATAGGCCCGTTTTATTTTTGAATAAGCCTGGGCACACATTATGAAAAAGCCTTGGTTGCCACCTTTTGGAAAAGCCTTGGTTGCCACTCGGGTAGGCTTTTTAGGAATGAAGGGAGACCAACCCTGTTGGCTTAGACGGGCATCTTTGCAGTCTTGAACTCTGAGTTGGTGTGGAACATGATCTTGGGGTAATTCTGCCGTTCCATGTTCAGGGTCCACTCTGAGCCGGCCAGGAAAACGAGATTTTCATCTTTGTCCCGGCATATATAGCGTGGTTTCAGCGTGATAAACCGTTCCAGTTCCTCTTCGTCTTCACTGGTAATCCAGGTAGCTTTGTAGAAGTTCATGGGGACAAAATGGCAAGAAGCACCGTATTCGTGCTCCAACCGGTACTTGATAACTTCAAATTGAAGGTCACCTACGGTCCCGATGATCTTCCTGTTACCCGGCTGCTGGGTAAACAACTGTGCCACTCCTTCCTCCGTCAATTGCTTGATCCCTTTGTCCAATTGCTTGGTCTTCATGGGATTGTCATTGATCAATTCCTTGAAGATCTCAGGAGAGAAAGTGGGGATTCCCCGGAAGGTAACATCGCTGCCCTCCGTCAATGCATCACCAATCTTAAAATTACCGGTATCATAGAGTCCAATTACATCACCGGGGAATGCTTCCTCGACCAGGCTCTTGCGCTGGGCCATAAAGGCAACCGGGTTGGAAAAGCGTACCTTCTTATCCAGACGGACATGTTTGTAGAATTTGTTGCGTTCAAACTTCCCGGAACAAACGCGCAGGAAGGCAATCCGGTCCCGGTGGCGCGGATCTATATTCGCATGAATCTTGAATACAAAACCGGTGAATTCATCTGATTTAGGATCGATGAATCCTT
This sequence comes from uncultured Bacteroidia bacterium, assembly GCA_964352215.1. GTDB lineage: Bacteria > Bacteroidota > Bacteroidia > J057 > JADKCL01 > CAWUKT01. The sequence continues at coordinate 58,474 of CAYGRE010000028.1, read as the reverse complement.
CGGTCGTCGGGCGAGGCTGTGGGAGGGGGGCGATTTGAATGAACTTTTCCAGAAGTTCTTTGACCCCAAAATTGTAGAGGGCACTGCCGAAAAATACCGGTGCTATCAATGCTTCTCTGTATTCCTCTATTTTAAATTTGTCATAGACCCCCTCTACCAATTCGATCTCTTCGCGCAGGGTATTGGCTTTTTTGGAACCCAGTTCCTCGTCCAACTTGGGGTCGTCCAGTCCGTTGATCTCGACGATGTCATCGGCGACTTTTTGGATATTGGCATCGAACAGCAACAGGTTCTTCGACTCCAAATCCATCACTCCCTTGAAGTCCTTGCCCATGCCGACCGGCCATGAAAGCGGCCGCACCGCGATGTTCAATTTGTTTTCCAGCTCATCCAGCAATTCGAAGGGGTCCTGACCAGGACGGTCAAGCTTGTTGATAAAGATGATCACGGGGGTATCGCGCATTCGGCAAACCTCCATCAGCCTTTCTGTTTGTTCCTCGACTCCTTTTTGGCAATCGATTACCAAAATGACCGAATCCACCGCGGTAAGGGTTCTGTAAGTATCTTCGGCAAAGTCCTTGTGGCCAGGAGTATCCAGCAAATTGACCAAAGTATCATGGTACTCGAATGCCATCACCGAAGTAGCAACCGAGATACCTCTTTGCCGTTCGATTTCCATAAAGTCGGAAGCGGCTCCCTTTTTGATCTTGTTGGACTTAACTGCTCCAGCCGTTTGAATAGCCCCTCCAAAAAGCAACAATTTTTCAGTTAAGGTAGTCTTTCCCGCATCCGGGTGAGATATGATGGCGAAGGTTCGCCGTTTATTGATTTCAGTACGCGTACTCATGGACTGGCAAAGATAAACTCATTCTTTGATGAACTTGCTGGAAAAGGTTCCCTTTCCAGATTTCAAAATTACGAAGTAGATGCCAGTATCCAATTTTGAAATGTTCCAGGTGAGGTGGCCGGTTCTGGCTTCGTCCCAACGCATGACGACTCTTCCCAGTAAATCCACCACCTGAATAGCTGCTTTTGCTCCCTGAGGAAAGCGGATGTTGAGCTCCTGCTGAGCCGGATTGGGCCAGATCTCAAGGTGCTGAAGTTGTGTGATCTCCTCGTCTTGTCCGACCAACTCGGCCGGAAGTTGGAAGCGTTTGAAGAACTCCCAGACTTCCTCCGCACAGTTGATGTCCTGGTTGATGATTCCGCTGTTGGGGAGGGAGTCGGTCGCTCCTGGCCAGGCAAATCCTCCGTTAACGACGCGGTAGAGCAGCACCTCCGAAGAGTCGGCGCAGGTCCAGGCTTCGGTTTCAATGGTGGACCCTTCATTGACCAGATCGGGGAGGGTTGAGCTCACCGGAGTAGAAATGCAGGCATTGCGCTGGACCCAGAAGCGAACGAGGGAATCAATGGGTTGCCAGAAACCGGGGGACCCGGTGTAGTAATTGATGACGGAATCGGCAGTGCCATTGACGAGCATGACGGGCATGGGCCGGTTTGAATTGCAGTAGTACATGGCGCTGTCTGCCATGGCTCCACCTACTGAGGCGATGGCCGCGACCTTCCGGTCGAGTTCACAGCCGATCCGGTTGGCCATGAAGCCTCCCTGGCCCATGCCCACCACATAGACCCTGCGGCGATCAATACTGTAATTGATGGCCAGGGAGTCAATCATCTGAGAGATAAACAGGGTATCCCCCGGGCCTGCCCAGTAAGGCGAGGCAAAGCCAGCATTCCAATTGGTTCCCTGCCCCCAGGGATGGCAGACTACAAAATCTGCGGTGTCTGCGATTGGATTGAACTGGGTCAGGGTGTCTTCATCCCTCGCATCCCCTCCCAGATAATGGAGATCTATGACCAGGGGAAGTGAATTTCCCGGTTGATAAGCAGGGGGGAGGTGGATGTCGTAGAACCTTTGGTATCCACCAAATTGTATGGTGTCAGAAATGATCTGGGAACGTCCGTACAAACTGGCAAGGACGCATAAAGTTAAGATTATCAGGTGCTTATGTATTTTGGGACTCATTGTGTTTTAATGACTTTGATTTGATATTACCTGAATTATTTCGAACTTCCGCAGCTTCAGCATATCACTGAATTATTTTGAATTGAAAGTATGAAAAAATCATTACTATTATTTGCTGCGCTTTTTCTTGCCCAATTGTCTTTCGGTCAAGTTTCAAATCTTGATCTGGAGCAATGGAATGATCTCGGTCAATACATGGAACCATCCGGCAACTGGACTACCGCCAACAAGATTGTCTTATTGAGTGGGTTCAATCCTGTTACCACCACACGGGTAACGGATGCACATGGTGGAACCTATGCGGCCAAGATAGAAACAGGTGCGATTCAGTTTATCGGTACATTGGTTTCAGGAACCTTGGCACTTGGCGAGTTTGACCAAGGTGCCCTTCCTCCTAACAACCTCAAGCAGGGGATTCCTTATCCCTATACTGGAAACCTGGGAAATTTTACGGGTTGGTATAAATTCACTTCCGTAAACAGTGACAGCTGTACCATTTATTGCTGGTTATTCAAGTACAATGCGGCCACAAGTTCCAGGGATACCATTGCTTTCGCCGGATTTACCCAGACCACTTCGGTTCCGAATTATACCATGTGGGATGAACCCTTTACTTATTTCAGCGGTGACACCCCGGACTCTATGTCCATCGTTATTGCCAGTAGCAAAGAGGGCGATATCTTTCAGGGACAGGTTGGAAACACCGTATGGGTGGATGATATGCAATTGAGTACCGCTACCGGATTGGTAGATGTGCTTTCACCCGAAGTCTACGTTACCGCTTACCCAAATCCATCCAGCGACGTTGTGCGTTTCTCCTGGGAAAGGGATTTGTTGTCAGGCGCCATCAAGATATTTAATATGGAAGGAAAATTGATCATGGAGCAAGAGGTCGCAGGACGCGATGCTCAGGCAGATGTCTCTGATTTGCCCCGCGGATCCTACCATTTCCTTTTGAATGACGAAACAACCTCTTTATATTCAGGTAGTTTTATCGTGCAATAACCCTTTCTGTATGCACAATATATTCCTGGCAGCCCTGTTTTTCCTGGGGATGCTTCCTTTCAGTGCCAATGCACAATTTGAGGGATTTGGCATTAAGTACGGCTTTAATTTTGGTACTCCCATCTCGAAGTATGTAGAAGGTGCCACCGTGTCTCCCGGGTTCAATGGCTTGAATGGCGCCTTTGTAAGATTTCGGCTGGCCGAACGCCTTACGCTCGAGACTGGACTCCAACTGTCTATGAAGGCAAATGAGTTTACAACTCCTATCGAGGGAGATACCATCATCCTTCAATTCATCCCCAACGTGGGTTATCTGCCATTTGCAGCAGATTATAAGGGTGTGGTAGAAGGTCAGTTTCGAAATTACTATTTGGAGATTCCATTGGTCGCTCGTTTTGAGACCAGTGAACACTGGGCCATCATAGGAGGTGTCTACGGAGCCTATCTGCTCCGTGGGGACAATTCCGGTCTGGCAGACATCGAACTCGGCCAGGCTTTTGATTTCCGCGAAGACGAGCCCTTTGACCAAACAGAATTTCTTTTCCCCTGGGATTATGGAGTTCTGGCTGGAGGAGAATACCGTAGAAACGGGTGGCAATTCGATCTTCGTGCTACCATTGGCTTAAGGTCCATTTATCAAAATGACTATGCCCAGGTTTCAGCGTCGGTTTGGAATGGTTATCTGCAAGGGTCGATTGGTCACTTTTTTGAAATGGGAAAATAAATAAATGGCTGTCGAAGGAAATCCAACTCAGTTAGGTGAAAACCGGGTCTTGCAAAACAATGCCCGTACCAGTTTGAGCTTCTTCGAAAGCGACCGCATCCTTCGTGCCTATCTGGAAAAGTATTCTTCATTGACCGGAAGGATGCTGATGGATCCGAAATGGAAGCGGTTAGGGGAGCAGGCAGCCACTGAGATGGACGAATTGTCCTTACTCGCTGATCAAAAAGGTCCTGAACTGGTCAAGCGGGACCGCTTTGGAGAAACCATCGATGAAGTCAGGTTTCATCCTGCTTACGATCGCCTGATGAAAATTGCGGTGGATTCCGGCATGATGCAGGTCAAGTGGAATCCCGAGTACCGCAAAATGTTTGCAGGGGAACTTCACAGTCTTGGTTTTACCTCAGGATACCTGTTTGCGATGGCGGAATCAGGTCAGTACTGTCCTTTGTGCATGACCGATGGGGTTGCCAGGCTAATAGACCGTTTTGCACTCGAAGAGGACAAAGACCGTTTGCTGCCCCATATTGCAACCGCGGAAGCGCTTGACTTCTTCACCGGGGCGATGTTCCTGACTGAAAAGGCCGGTGGTTCTGATGTCGGAGCAAATCTGGTGCGTGCTGAGCACCTGCATGACGATTACTACCAGCTAAGCGGTGAGAAATGGTTTTGCAGCAATGTCAATGCCGAGATCATTTTTGCATTGGCAAGAACAGATGGGCATCGGCCTGGCACAAAAGGACTTTCTATATTTCTCGTTGAGAAGAATAAGCCTGATGGGTCTCGCAACCCGCTGGGCATTGTTCGTTTGAAAGATAAGCTTGGGGTTCGCTCAATGGCGAGTGCTGAATGCCTGCTCGATGGAACAGTTGGAAAACTGATCGGGGAGGAGTTCCAAGGATTCCGCATCATGGCGGAAATGATCAATCTCTCGCGGTTGTACAATTCAGTTGCAGCTTTGGCAGGTGGCCGCAGGGCATTGGTAGAAGCCTATCAATTCCTGAGTTTTCGTCAATCTTTTGGTAAAATAGCTCTCGACCATCCACTGGTACGGAGCAAACTCTGGGAATTAGGAAGTCTTCACCTGGCCAATTTCTATATGGTTTGGAGGACTGTTCGTGCCCTTGATGCGGCTGATTCCGGAGACGAAAATGCTTCCGAACTGGTACGGTTGCTGACCCCTATGACCAAGCGGGAATCTGCTGAAATTGCCGTCTACCTGGCCCGGGAAAGTATGGAGCTGATGGGAGGGATGGGCTATATTGAAGATACGGTCATGCCCAAGATCATGCGGGATGTCATGGTGCTCCCGATTTGGGAGGGAGCTGGAAATATCATGGTGCTCGACATGATCCGGGCCGCAGCTAAGTCCAGTGGCCTGTCCATATTGTTGGATGAGATCAAAAGTCTTGTTTCAGAGAATGAGCGTTATGGGGAAATGCTGATCAGGGAGGCGGTTTCATTGACCACGGGTATTCAAAACTTGTTGAACGCAGACCGTGAGACCCTAGAATTTCAAGGAAAGGCCTTGTTCCTGGATCTGACCACGGTTTTCCAATGTGCACTCCTGATTGGCGAACGCGATCAGCAAAATTCAGACCGCATTGATTTGGCCCTCAAGTGGCTAATGAGAAAGGTTGATCGCTGTTATATCCCCCAAAAGGCACCCGACCGGAAGGCGATTGAGGACTTGCTGGGTTGGCAATTTTGATGACTTGGTTTTTACCTTCAATCGCTCGGGTTACAATTTTATATTTCTTTTAGGATCAGACGCTTAATTCTGCCTGGATTCTTTCCATAGAGGACAAGGAACAGTACAGTCGCCATGCCGATCAATGCCAACAGGTCTTGCCAGGGTTCTACCGATGTCTGAAGAAAAAGTGAGGGGGTTGGCAGCACACTACCGGGGTAAGAAACCAGCAGCAATGAAAAAAGATTGTTGCCTATATGCAGCCCTATGGCTATTTCTAAGCCTTCATCCAGGAGGGCAAAGAGCCCAAAAATTAGCCCCATAGAAAAGTACTGGGCCATCATAACTCCAAAACCATAGGTTGACACTTCTGGATTGAGACCATGAAGGACCGCAAAAAACACAGATGATACCAAGAGGGGTACCAAGGGCACCGTTTTTCCCTGCAGGTATCCGGTCATGTTTTGCATCAATTGGCCCCGGATCGCAATTTCTTCAAATGCACACTGGATTGGTACCAGGACTACAATGAAGGGGAGGAAGTTGAAGAATGAATCCCAGTCAGGTGCATATTGTAAAGAATCTGGTGCCTTGGTCCAGAAAAGGAGTCCATATCCTGCCATCAAAGCCATCCAGAGCAACATGCCAGTAAGAAATCGCTTCCACCTGAAATGGGTCGCCGCGGTGATGAATGTCTTCATGCTTCGCTTGAGCACGAATTTGTTTGATAACCAAAGGCCAATGAAACTTATTGGAAATTGGCCCATCACCCCAATGAATACCGCCAGGGCAGGTATACCCATTCCGCTAAGATTAGATGGGTCATCCAGAAATTCTCTGAAGGTGAGCTCACCGTTCAGAATATACCAGGAGACGATTAGCAGGATGGGTATACCACTGAACAGGAAGAAAAAGCCCCATGTCAACCCAAATGATCCTATCAGACTGCCCTGGTCATGCTTTCCCGATTGGTATTTGGCTAGGAAACGGTTGTGCATAGGTCAATTTCGGATAAATGAATCAGTTGTCCTGATCAAGCGGAGGCTGGTTGGTATCTTCGACCAGTCTGGTGACGGAAAATACTCCCTGAACTCCTTTAAGGCGTTTTCTGAGGTTTTCCAGTTCCATGGTATTACGTATAAATACTTTGAAAATCCCCTCGAACATACCGTCATTGGAGTCAATGGTGATGCTCCTGATGTTGAGCTTCATGTGGTTTGAAATGATCTTGATCAAACTGTTCATCATCCCCTGGGAGTCACTTCCTCTGATCTTAATCCCGGCCAGAAAGGTAACAGAATGGGTTTGGTTCCATTTTGCTTTGATAATATTCCGCCCCCAATTGGACATCGCAGAGATGGCATTGCTGCAGTTGGGTCGGTGGATCATCAACCCTTCAGGCCGCATGATGCCAATGATTTCGTCTCCGGGAACCGGATTGCAACAGGGCGAAAGCTTATAGCCAGTGATATCCATGTTTTCACCGATGAGAAGCATATCTGAATTGACTCCTTGCTGTTCCTTGAGTCGCTCCTCAAAGTTCCTGCGGTCTGAATTCCGGTCGACGTCGAGACCTTCTTCAGTGGGAGAGACCTTGAGACCACTTTTTTTCATTTGAATAAACTCGGCCAACTTATTCATATCGAGTTTATGCATTCCCAGGAGGTAAAAGAAATCCAGCTCTGTCGGAACATTAAAGAATGCTAACAATTCATTGGTGACTTCTCCTTTATCATTTGGGTAATTCCGCATTTTCCAGCTGAAGATCTTTTGTCCCTTTTCCGCGACAGTCTTTTTTTGCTTTCTAAGCGCTTCCCTGATACGGTTACGAGCTTTGGAAGTCTTTACATATTGGACCCATTCAGCCTTTGGGTGCTGTTTGCTGGATGAAATGATCTCGACCTGGTCTCCATTTTTGAGTTTGTAGGAAAATGCGACCACCTTATGGTTGACCTTTGCCCCTATACATCCATTACCAACCCCGGTATGGATTTCATAGGCAAAATCAAGCACTGTTGAACCATTTGGAAGCTGTATCAAGTCACCTTTTGGGGTAAAGACAATCACTTCGTCAGAAACCAGGTCGGTTTGAAACTCTTTGACGACTTCTACCGCGTTCATACTGGGGTTTTCAAGGAGTTCCCGCACCCGACTCAGCCATTTGATAAAGTTATCGTCGTACCGTTGTCCGCCTTCTTTGTATTTCCAGTGAGCGGCGACCCCTCTTTCGGCAATGAGGTCCATTCGCTCGCTTCGAATCTGCACTTCAACCCACCTGTTTCGTGGGCCCATCAGGGTAACATGAAGCGCTTCATACCCATTGGTTTTGGGAATGGTGAGCCAGTCTCTCACCCGTTCCGGATTGGGTTGGAACAGCTCAGTTAAGAAGGAGAATACCCGCCAGCATTCCGCTTTTTCATTTTTGGTGCTGGGTTTGATGATGATCCGGATCGCAAAAAGGTCGAAAACCTCTTCAAAGGGAATCCCCTGACGGCTCATTTTGGAATGAATGGAGTAGATGGATTTGTACCGTTGTAGAATGGTAAAATCAACACCTTCCTCCTGCAGTTTATCCCTGATCTGGCCCATGAACTTATTGTTCTGGTACCGGTCGGACCGCTGCACGTGCATGAGCTTGTGCTGTATTTCATTGTACAGATCCGGCTCTGTGAATTGCAGTGCAATATCTTCCAGCTCATGTTTGACCTTAGACAGGCCAAGTCGGTGGGCCAGGGGAGCATAAAGGTAGAGTGTCTCTGAAGCAATCTTAAGCTGGCTGGTATTCTTCATGTGCTCCAGCGTCCGCATATTGTGCAACCTGTCTGCCAATTTGATCAATATCACCCGAACATCGTCGTTCAGGGTCAGGAGCATCTTGCGGAAGTTTTCAGCCTGGGCTGAAGTCTGATGGTCAAATACTCCTGATATTTTCGTCAATCCATCAATGATAACCGCTACTTCAGAACCGAATTCTCTGCGAATATCTTTCAGCTCAATATCGGTGTCCTCGACAACATCATGTAGCAGGGCACAAATGACCCCGGTTGCCCCAAGCCCTACCTCTTTGACAACGATTTTTGCAACCGCAATGGGATGGAGAATATAGGGCTCTCCACTTTTTCTTCTTACCCCTTCATGGGCTTCGACAGCGTATTCAAATGCCCGCCGCATTTCCTTTCGTTCATTCTTGTCAGATACAACAGAATACGCTTCCCGCATGAGGGAGCGGTATGCTTTGAGAATCGTTTGCCGGTCCTGCTCTCTTTTGGTTTCCACCGAATTGGTAGTCATAAGTGCCAATTTCTAAAATCCCGGGAAAAATAAGAAGTCTTATTTATACCAAAGATGTTGCTCACCGAAGGGAATTCAGAATCCATTTTGAATCAAAGCAAATTAACTCTACTTTTGCGGAGTTTTTGAGCGTTCCTTAACATGCGGATGTGGCGAAATTGGTAGACGCGCTAGATTTAGGATCTAGTGGGGTGATACCCGTGGGGGTTCGAGTCCCTCCATCCGCACATTTTGGCCAGAATCAGCTTTCTGAACCTCTGGCCTTTCTTTTTTGACAAAACAATAAATTTTTCAGTCTTGAAAATAACCGACGAAAAATTAAGCGAACTCACCTCTAAGGTGACGGTTCATATCGAACCTGAGGATTACAGTGACAGCGTGAATACGATCCTCAAGGATTACGCTAAGAAGGTCCAACTTAAGGGATTCCGTCAAGGAAAAGTCCCGGTGAGGGTGGTAAAGAAAATGTATGGTCAGGGTGTCCTGCTGGAAGAACTGAACAAGGTTGTCAGCAGAGAATTAGGACAATATATCGAGGAGAACAAGATCAAAGTTGTTGGTGAGCCACTGCCGCTTACTACCGAGATTGATCTGGAAGGGGACGACGATTCCAGCTACGATTTTGAATTTGAAATTGGGGTAGCTGGACCTTTTGAAGTCAATTATGGTTTGGCAGGGGAAAACTCTCTGTACAATATTTCCATTGACGATGAAACATTAGGCAAGGAGGTCGAGAATCTCCAGCGGACTTATGGTCCTATGTCCAACCCTGATTCTTCTCAACCAGGAGACACTCTTTTCGGAAAATTAATCCAGGTTGATGAAAACGGGGATCCGATTGAAGAAGGTTATTCCCGAATGTTCAGTTTGAATCCTGAGCGGGTCAAGAACGAAGACTTCAAAGAAAAGATGGGTGCTGGCCTCAAACCGGAAGAAGATCACCTTGATCTGAAGATGGAGGAGATCACTGAGAATGACAATGAAATCCGCAGGGTCTGGGAGTACAATGTTCAGAATGAGCAGGTTCGGACCATCAGCGATGAGGAACTGGAAGCAATTAAGGGGATGAATTTCCGCTTCAATGTGCGTAAGATCAATCGGATCGAGCTCATGGAAGTAGGGCAGGAACTCTTCGACAAAGCTTTTGGAGAGGGCACTGTTACCTCTGAAGATGAGATGCGCGCGAAGTTGACTGAAGATATGGAGGGCTTCTTCAAGCGTGAAGGACAGCGCTTCTATCGTTCCAAGACCATCAAGGCGCTGCTTGAGGGACATGACATCGAAGTTCCTGATGAGTTTTTGCAGCGCTGGCTTATTCGTACCCGTGAGCAGGTAACTGAGGAGAATATCGGTGAGATTTACGAATCGTATAAGCGGAGTCTGACCTGGCGCCTGATCATAGAAAAAATGCAGGAGGAAAATCCTGACCTGATCGTTGAGGAAGCTGATATCCGGGCGCAAGCCGAAATTGCAGTCATGCAACAATTCGGAAGTATGCTTGGCGATGCAGATCCTGAAAGAATGGATCAATTCGTAGACTACTTCCTGAAAGATGAGAAGATGTCGAGCCGCTTGTTCGATGAAGTTCTTGAACGAAAGATTTTTGAAGGTCTGGAGGTTAAGAACCCACCAGCAACCGAAGATATTACAGCGGTCGATTTCCTTGAGCTCCTCAAAGCTGAGTAAATAAGGTTTAATCGACCTATGAAATGGCGAAGTACCCCGGGTGCTTCGCCATTTTTATTGATATTCAGTCGTTTAGGTCTTCATCAAAGGGTGTGTTTATCTGATCTTTGGACGGATTAGGCTTCTCGGGCTTGGAATTAACCCTCATGTTTTACATTTTGCTACCTTGAAAAATGGGAAAAAGTAACTGAGTGACAATGGGAAAGAATGATTTTGTAAGATTCAATAACAAGGCCGACAGGTCTTTTTTTATTGAAGTATCCAAGCGTACCCAAGAATACTTTAAGAACACTGGACAAACACCTTTTGCAAACCGAAAATGGTGGATCAAGGTGGCGACGGTTTTCCTCATTATGGTAGGGAGCTATGCCCTGATGATCACCCAAGTGGTTGAATCGGCTTGGTTTTACATCCTCATGATGACGATCCTGTCTTTTTCAGGTGTAATGCTTGGCTTTAATGTAGCCCATGACGCTTCTCACAATGCCCTTTTTCGGAACAAGAAGTATAACTATATCCTATTAAGAGCTTTTGATTTGGTGGGAATCAGCGGATATTTCTGGGTTTTAAAGCATGTACGGTCGCATCACAAATTCACCAATATTGCTGGACTTGATGCAGATATTGCAAATCAAAAGCTGATGAGATTCTCACCGCTTTCACCCATCCTTCCCCATCACCGCTATCAAGTCTATTTTGCTCCCTTTATTTATGCGCAGTTCTCTATTTTCCTGATCTATATCAAGGACTTTCTGATGTTGTTCAGTTCTGAAATCGGAGACCAGAAAGATTTGAAGCACCCTCCCCAAGAGGTCATTCTATTGATCGTATCTAAATTGTTCTATACCACTTACGGATTGATCATCCCACTGCTGGTACTGAACCTTCCGGTTGGCACCATTCTACTCGGTTTCTGGATATCTCACATGGTGGCTTCCCTCTTTGCGGTTATGATCCTTGCTCCGGTTCACCTGGTGGATGAAACAGTATTTCCTGAACCAGAGGATAAAGTCCTGGACACCAACTGGTCAATTCACCAAGTTGATTGTACCTCAGATTTTGCTATCAATTCACCGGTCGTCGCGTGGATGGGAGGTGGGCTGAATCAGCATCTGGCCCATCATTTATGTCCTACCATTTGCCATATCCATTACGGACCCCTCACCCAAATCGTCAAGGAAGCAGCTGAGAACAATGGCTTGAATTACAAGTCAAATACTTGGTGGGAAGCAATCGTCTCTCATTTCAGATTCCTTAGGAAAATGAGCAAAGAAGTCAATCCCTACAAAGAGCGGGTTCCGCACCAGCGGAAAGCAGCTTGATTACTTCTTTTTGAATTCCAGAAGCAGGACGGAATAGGGCTCAAGTTCAAACTGATCTGTGAGCTGAACTTTTTGGCCGGTAATCACATTCTCACCTGAGGTGAATGATGACAAGATTTCATTGTAACGGTCCATGTCAACTTCATTCCCCTTTTTGCCACAATTCATCGCCACCATGACCGCACTTTCAGCATCGTGCCGGAAGTAGACATAGAGTCCGTTATTGGGTATGAATTGAGTCAAATCCCCTTCGTAAACTACTGGAGTATTTTTCCGCCATCTGGCGAGGGATTTTACATAATTAAATGCTTCATTTTCAGCCTTGGTTCTTCCTGAAGCCTCAAACTTATTGTATTTATCACCTTTCCAGCCACCGGGAAAGTCTTCGCGAACGAGACCATCCGGGGCAGCAAAGTTTTTCATCAGGATTTCGGTGCCATAATAAATTTGGGGTATGCCACGCACGGTCAGTAGCCATACCATCCCCATTTTGAATTTATCGTAATCTTCTCCAACGACAGAATAAAACCTGCTGACATCATGGTTGTCCAAAAAGAGAACATTCTTTCCTGGGTTTTTATAGATGTAGTCCTGGGCCAGGGTATAGTACATTCTGGATACGCCCTCGGTCCATCCCATCTCCTTCGTCAAGGCATCGTTAAGCGCATAGTACATTTGAAAATCAGTCACACCAGGAAGGTTGCTTTTGTGGGTTGGATGTAGTCCGTGATTGGCAGTGAACCAGCCCTGGGTGCCTATACCATGAACCCATGTCTCGCCGAAGATTCCAATATTGGGGTATTCCTTCAGCACCGCATCCACCAGGTTGATCATGAATGCCTGATCGGGATAGGCATAAGTATCAATTCGTAAACCATTCAGCTGGGCGTATTCGATCCACCAGATGGTATTCTGAATAAGGTAGGCAGCAAGATGGGGGTCTTTTTGGTTTAGATCAGGCATGTGGTGATCAAACCAACCATCGGTAAACCGTTTCTTGTCAGCCTCCGATGCATAAGGATCCATCAGGGTAGGGGCCCGGTATTGGGTTTTGGTAAATGACTCCCATTGATGAATCCAATTTGGGTCTGGTAAATCCAACTGGAGGTAGTGTTGATTTCCCCAGTGGTTGTAAATCACATCCATGATGACCTTAATGTTCTTTGACTTACTTGCCTGAACGAGTTGCCGGTACTGTTGATTGGTACCCAGTCTTGGATCGATCAGGTAATGGTCAGTAATAGCATAACCGTGGTAGGATTCTTTAGGTTGGTCATTTTCCTGAACTGGATTGATCCAAAGGGTGGTGATTCCCAAATCGGAAAAATAATCAAGGTGGTCCATGATTCCCTGGAGGTCTCCTCCATGCCGGTAAAACATCGAATCACGGTTGATGGAAGTTTCGTTCAAGCCTTTGACTTTGTCATTGGATGGATCACCGTTGGCAAACCTGTCAGGGAATACGAGATAGATAAGATCTGCAGGAGTGATGCCTTCCTGTTTGGCTGGGTCCAGTTGTCGCTGGTCAAGACGATATGTAAATGGATATTTTTTTCCATCAGATTCCAAAGCAATTTCAAATTTACCGGGACTGGCAGTAGCATCAACCTGTAGGGTAAGCCCTATGTACCTGGAGTTGGGGTAATGATACAAGCCCGAGACTACCACGCCTGGATACTCAACAGAAGCGTTCTTGATGCTTTGCAGGTTGTCTCCTTTTATTAGAAGTTCGACAGAACTGTGCTTCATATTGACCCACCAGTTGGGGGGATCAACTCTATCTACGGATGGACTTTGTCCAAACCCAATCCCACAATGGAAGAGAATAATATAGAAGGCAATAGGAATTCTTCTCATAATCAATTTTAGATATGCTTTACAACGACCATTTAAAGCTAAAAAAAAGGCCTGCTTTGGCAAAGTGCAGATATGGTTTAGGAATCTTTTGTAAATTACTCCATAATTTTTATTTGGATCGTTTTCTATCGGTATAGGATATTTAATCAACAGTCTTGATGCGGTTTAGGATAATACTTTTTGCATTTGGATGCCTGATTACCCTTTTCTCAATTTGCAGAGGGGCTGATGGGGTGCGTGATTCAATATTCCTGGAGCTTCAAAAACTCCCCAATGACACTTCAAAAGTAGATTCACTGAATGAATGGGCGTCCAGGTACAGAGACCAAAAAGTAAGTTTTGCCCTCGAGCTCTCTAATCTGGGTTCAGAATTGGCAGACTCGATCGGCTACCCAAAGGGAGAGCTTAGTGGTAGATTAATTGCAGCAAGTATTTATGCAAGGTATGTTTTGTTTGACCGTTCAATTGACCAATATGAGCGCGCTATTGAATTGGCCAGGGAATTAAAGGAAACGGAGCAATTGGCATGGATTTACAATGGTATAGGGTTACTTAACAATTCCAATAACTCCTTTGGTGTTGCATACGATTATTACATGAAGGCCAGAGAAACGTTGCTGGGCTTAGGCCTGGAGGTAAAGGCAACTTATCCCTTGATTAACCTGGGATCGATGTACCATGACCTGGACAGCAATGAAAAAGCACTGGAAACCTACCTTTTTATCTATGAGAATTATCCTGCTGAAAAGTCCCGCAGGAGGAATTCCGCTTTGTTCAATAATCTTGGCAATCTTTACCTCGATTTCGATGAGAACCGAAAAGGGTTGTCCTTCCTCTTTCGAGCTTTGGAATTGAAAATTGCCCTAAAGAATGATTATTACCTACCCAATACAACCCTCAATATTGCCAAGGGATACCTTAACTTGGGAATGAATGATTCAGCCAGTTATTTTCTGGATTCAACCCACAAGATATTGAACCGCATCGACGGGGAAACTTATATTTCAGAGACGATGACCCTCGATGCAACCTTGCAGGCAGCCTATGGGAACTACCAGGAGGCATACAAGTTGATGAGTGACCTTGTTCAATACAAAGATTCTACTGCAAAAGAGGAAAAAGCAGAAGAGACGAGGAATCTCCTGGCCATATTTCAGGTCGATGAGAAGAATGCGCAAATCGAGTTATTGGAAAAGGAGAATGAAATTGTCAATACCAAATCTCGCGGTTTGTGGCTGGCTATATTGGGACTAATCATTGTACTGATCCTGGTCACAATCATATTTTTCATCAACTTTCGACTTAGTAGAAAGCTCAAGAATATGAATCAACGTTTGGTTGATAAGAATGCAGAGGTCTCTGCACAGAGGAGGGAGATATTATTTCAGAAGGGGGTTTTAGAACAGAAAAACCAAAAGTTAGAAGACCTGATTCGGGAAAAGGACGGAATAATCGGATTCGTTGCCCATGACCTTAAAGCACCTATCAATAAAACGCTGGCTCTTTTGGATCTTCTCGGTGCAGATGTCGCAGATGAGAAGAGAAAGCTAGTTGAAATGATCAAGGAGTCTAATTTGAATGCCGGGGAATTGATAAAGGATTTGCTACTGATCAATTCAATGGAGCAGGATGACGCTGTGAAGATTGATGAACGGATAGATTTGAGCACGCTCATAATGAGAAAGATTCACTCATTTAAGCTTGAAGCTGACAGGAAAAAGATTTCTTTATCGGCGGAATTGGAGGACGAGGATTTAGTCACCCATTCCAATTCCAAAGATTTAGGGCGGATTCTAGACAATTTTATTTCCAATGCTATTAAGTTTTCTGATCCGGGAGCGAAGGTCGTGGTAGGGGTAACTAAGCGGGAGGGCAGGTTTGTAGTATTTGTTAAGGATGAGGGGCCTGGAATTAGTGAGGATGATCAGCAGAAAATGTTTAAAAAGTTTCAAAAGCTTACAGCCAGACCAACCGGCGGAGAGAGTTCACATGGGTTGGGGCTGGCCATTATTAAGTCTTTGGTTGATAAAATTGGTGGTGAAATCAAATTCCAATCAGAGTTAGGGATTGGAACCACTTTTGAGATTGTCCTGCCGAATTGACAAATTCCAATTGTGTTTATGACTCTTGAGGCCAAGCCAAATTGAGCCCGGAGGACAAAAACTACACTTTAGTCAAAAGTATTACATCTGGATAATGTGTATCCTTGCAAATTTTTCGCTTTAGGTCGGATATGATCGAGCAAGATAATTTGGGGAATAGCAGAAAAGTGTACTTAGTGGATACTTCAACAAGTGTAGTATTTATAGTTTTGATAATCAGATAGATGCGCGTTTGTTGTTCGTCATGGTCCTGTGTCAAAGCGGAGCATTTAGGGGTGGGTAGCGGTAGTGAGTAGCAGGTTCTCAACAATACAGTGTTTAAAAATTGGTAAGAAAAATCGCATAAAAGTTTGGAAAACATTACACGGTAGCCCATATTTGTATCGAAGGCGCTCACAAGCATAAATAATTGGGTGCTCTCAGATTGAAATTCTAAAGTGTTTTTATTTATAAATCATTCAACAGTAACTTCTAATTTCTTTACACTATGAAAGCTTTGTCCAAATCACTACTCCTCATGCTGGCCACCGCGATGGTGTTGTTCAGCTGTAAGCCTGAAAGCGTAAATCCTAATTCCAACGCATCCGCAGAAGAAACTCCTACGCTGGCCGGTGCAGCAGGAGATGTGCACCCCAATCTTGATCCAGAGTGTAGCACTCGTATCCCTTACGTACTTGCCAAGGCAGGTGGTGGAATGGATGTGGATTGGAGCGAATTCGGTGCTCCTCCCGCTGGTACTCCTTGGGGAGGTGGCGAAATGTTCAACGGTATTGATGAAAATGGTGCAGAGGCACTGGCCATGAACTTCACCCTGGCTTTTGGATGGTCTATCCTGAGCTGTGACTACCTGCTTGATGCACCAAGCGACATAATGATTGACCAGAACACTGGTCTTCCTGTATTAACAAACGTAAACGAATGGAACAATACTCAACTTCCAACTGGTGGTGTCAATGCATGGCAGCTTCGTTGGGACCTGACAAATGCTCCATCATGCTATAATGTAGCTGTTCGCCTGACCATTGGTAAGCTTGATTTCTTCCAAGGTGTCAACCAGAACTCTATTACTGAAATTTGGGTATTTGATCCAGCATGGGCAACTGCTCAAGCCAGCGGAACCGCAGAAACTCAATCTGCTTACCTGACCAACTGGTGTACTGTACCATGTGCAGGTGCTGTCGAGTGCTCTCTTGACTTCACCACTTACAATCAGTGTGACTACGGTCTTTGTGGCGACCAGGGCCCAGCAATCGCCCTTCGCGATCAGCTTTTCTCAACTGCTTTCCCTAATGGTCTCGTAGCTGGATGTGCTACTGGTAACACCCTTACCCTGACCAGTGCTGCTGCAGTTGATGCCTACCTTCCTTCTAATGGTGGACAGATCCTGAACAACAACAAGACTGACGTTAATGGTCGCGTTACCAATCCCAATAACAACCTTTGCACAGGATATAGTGTAGCTGAGTGTGTTGACATTGAATTCGGTACTACCGCATATAGCAATTCCTGTACTCCTCTGAACAATGGTACCTTCCAGAAAGGTGACTTTGTAACCAATCAACTCTTCACTGAGCACGGACTTACTGTATCTGGTCACAGTAACCACGGCGGACGTACTGGTGATGTAATCATCTTCGATTCAAGCAATCCTTCAGGTGGTGACTTCGACCTCGGTACTCCTAATGAGAATTATGGTGGACCTGGCCGTGGAAATGGTGGTACCAACCCCGCTGGTCGTAACGATCAGGCCTTGGGCAACATCCTGATCCTCGCTGAGCGTGTCACTGACAACGATGGCGATGGCCGCGTTGACAATCCTGATGATGATGCAGCTGGTGGATGGATGAACTTCGCTTTCGAAACTCCTGTAAGCGTTTCCTCAGTCGCTCTGGTTGACCTTGACGACAACGCAAACAACGATATCATCCTGACTTACGCTGATGGTACTGTTGAAACTTTCGACTGCCCTCAACTTGGTGACAACAGTGCAAAAGTAATTGACGTAGCTGCCGCCCTCGGACACGAAGCAACTAACGTAGTTAACCTTCGCATCACCCTCTCAGGCTCTGGTGGAGTATCTGGCTTCACCATCTGCAAGAACCAAGGTGCTGGTCTTGACACTGACGCTTGTGTGAACCTGACCAACGGAATGAAGTCAACCCTCGGTGGCCGTCTGGTAGCTGCAAAACTGAATGTAGCTTTCGACTTGGCCGATCCTAACCTGGGTGGTGCTAACTTCGCCTTCAGCGACCTCGTGGTGAAGCCTGCTAACAATCCTTTCGCTGGAATGACTGTAGCTCAAGTTATCCAGGAAGCTGAAAACTTCTTCGGTGGATGTGGCTCTACCTTCACCAAAGGCCAGTTGAATGGTGCCCTGAAGAAAATCAACGACTCCTACCGCAACGGCGTCAAGTCAAACAACTACTTGAAGTGCCCCGACGCATAAGGAACACTTAAGAGATATTAGAAGAAGAAGGGTCGACCAGTTGGTCGGCCCTTTTTTCATAGTGCGCCTGGCGTGGCGCGATACTCCAGGGGGCAAGTCCCGAACATGCCCGTCAAGGGGAAGTGTTAGCCGAACGATCGTTTATATCACTGGAAATCGAAAACTTATGAACCGCCGTATACGGAACCGTACGTAAGGCGGTGTGAGGACAGATAGATGGAGTATTATTCCCTCACTATCTTCCTACTGGATTACCATAAGTTTGGATGAGTCCCATCCAATTTCC
The DNA here is from genome assembly GCA_964352215.1 of uncultured Bacteroidia bacterium. Classification (GTDB taxonomy): domain Bacteria; phylum Bacteroidota; class Bacteroidia; order J057; family JADKCL01; genus CAWUKT01. The sequence goes on along the minus strand of CAYGRE010000028.1, from coordinate 40,042 downwards.
CAAATTGTAAGTTTTGGAAATTGGAGACTTCTGGTACCGGGTAGATGCGCTATTGGTTTTCTTGCCAGCTTTAATAAAGGAATATGAAAACACTGGAGTTATTATTTTCAATTTGTACAGGTATTGCCATGGTGGGGTGGGGCCTGCTTATACTGCTGCCAAAGTGGAAGTTCACCCGTATGATCACCTTATCGGGATTCGCAAGCCTGGTAATCGCGGGCATCTATCTGGTGGTAGTTATTCTGACCTTGGGAGACGAAGGAGAAGGTGGATTTGGTTCCCTGGCAGAAGTGGCGCTATTATTTAAAAATCCAAAAGCGCTGTTAGCTGGTTGGATTCACTACCTGGCTTTCGATTTGTTCATTGGTGCCTGGGAAGTTGGAAATGCTCGCAAGCACAATATCCCACACTACTGGACAATTCCCAGCCTGGTATTGACATGTCTGTATGGGCCGATTGGATTGCTGCTTTACTTTATCACCCGTGCCGTGTTCCTCAAACGAATTGCACCGGAGGATAATTCGGTTGGATGATTTTGAACTTGACGCACGAATATTGGTCCCCAGCGTGCCGATATTGCTTTCAACTTACTAATATTGCTTCAACCATGAAAAAATATACGATAGCCATTCACGGTGGGGCCGGAACCATACTGAAAGCAGAAATGACTCCGGAAAAAGAGGCCGCGTATTCCGCTGCGCTTGAAAATGCTTTGAACATTGGTTTCCAGACCCTGGAAAAAGGAGGCAGCGCCCTGGATGCGGTAGAGTTGGCGGTTGTCCAATTGGAGGACAGTCCTTTGTTCAATGCTGGCCGGGGCTCCGTGTTTACCGCTACCGGAACCCATGAAATGGATGCTTCGATCATGGAGGGGAGCTCGCTTGAAGCCGGGGCCGTCTCCTTGATCAAGGGGGTGAGGAATCCGATCTCACTTGCCCGCAAAGTGATGGAGCAATCCGGGCACGTATTCCTTTGTGGAGAAGGAGCGGAAGAATTTGCCCGCAGTGTGGGGAGTAAATTCGAAGCCCAGGAATGGTTTCACGATGAATTCCGGTACCAGCAATGGCAGGAAATCAAGGGTTCGGACCAGGTTCAGTTGGACCACAGTTCCAATAAAGACCACAAGTTTGGGACAGTGGGCGCGGTAGCCCTGGACCAGTTTGGGAATGTTGCTGCTGCTACCTCCACCGGAGGGATGACCAATAAACGGTTCGGCAGAGTAGGGGACAGCCCAATGATCGGTGCAGGAACTTATGCCAATAACCTGACCTGTGCCGTTTCCTGTACCGGGAGTGGGGAGTATTTTATCCGCGGTGTCGCCGCCTATGACGTGTCCTGTCTGATGGAATACAAAGGCCTCAGCCTGGAGGAAGCCTGCCGGGAAGTGGTCCACCACCGACTTCCCCGGATCAACGGGGATGGTGGTCTGATCGCGGTGGATGCCAAAGGAAATATCGCCTTACCGTTCAATACCGAAGGTATGTACCGGGGCAGCCGACGGGCCGGAGAAGCGGGCAAGATTGAGATTTATGGAGAAGGTGCCTGATGGGAAGTCTGATGGGAAAGAAGGCCTCAGTGGAGATTTAAGTAAAGATGTTGAGTATCAAAAAAGCAATGACAAGCAAGTCAGGCCACCATCCATCTTTCTATACTCGGACATTTCAACCTCAATGATTTGGTATTCCAATCCTTCAATCTCCCGTCTCGCATTGGGGTATCCCTTGGGAACCAGTAGGTGGCCGTTGATCAACAAGCAATTGGCGTGGTAATATTCATCCGGGCTAAGTTCGATGACATTAGAAGCTGCAAAGGCAGTGGAGAATTCATCGACCGCAATGAAGTTGTTATTTCCAAGGTAAGTAACCCCTGTTTTCAGATGCAGGACAGTTTCCACCGGGACATTCGAGGAAGTGTATCCATAATTTGAAAGGATCGTCGCCAATTGTCTTGCCCCATCCGAATTGGTTCTTTTTGAAACACCGATATAGAAATGATTATTTACCTGCATGATATCTCCACCCTCCAGATTGCCGGGTGCTTCAATCCATTCCAATTTTCTGAACCTCCCAAGAATTTCAGCAATGCTTTTTTCTTCTCCAGCCCTGCTTGGATCTCCCGGCTTGGTAATGACTGCCATCTGCTCAGCAACCACAGCAGTATCTTCGACAAAGCACCCATCTGGAAATCGCTCATCCGCCTCAAGTACAAATATTTTCAGCCCGCATTGCCGCAACGCGTCGCAATAGGATGCATGCTGTTCCAGGGCTTTTAGAAAATCCGGCCTGCCTTCGTCTGCGGAGGTAATCCCATCGGCAAAGTTGATCCCTGGTTTTCTGACGATCGCTTTGGTGAACATTGGTTTTTGGTCTTTAAGTTGGGGATAAGTTTCCAATCATTCATGCTTTTTTTCCTGCAACCACCTCTCTGCTTCAACCAGTCCCAGGTATAGCTTTCCATTGCCAAGTTCTTGTACAGGCCTTTGGATGATGGAAAAAGAATCATTTTGCCGAGCAAGCGTTCCCTTACCAAGTCGCAGGTGTTCGAAGACTTACCATTACTGTTGATAGTATTGCCCTTAACTGGTCTCGGCCAGGAACCTGGGAGGGAGAAACTATCCGGGTTCGTGGCTGCGACTGTGGTGGCGCAGCTTTCCATTACCGAAGACGTAAATTATGATAGTAATACCATCATGCTTGAGGGTATTACTCTGCAAATTTGCGGATCATGCCCCTCAGATCTGCGGGTCCATACCCTCAGTCCTGCGGCTTCCTATCTCTCAGTCTTGCGCCTTTTGACCCTCAAGTTTGAGGGTAAGGAGGTGCGCCTTTGTATATCCATACTGTCATTTTAAGTAGCAAAGCACCGAAAAGGTACGTCCTGCTTAGTGGAGGTTTGGAGAGCAAGGCTATCAAGGCTGGAACTTCCCATTTACAATTTTGTAGCAGTTGAACAGAAACGGTTCGTTTGAAAATTTGAGTTTTCCTCGGAGGTGAAGGGAAACTGTAATAAAACCGAAGGGCGACTTCGGACACCCCCGATCAATGAAGTCCTACTTATTTCGGCCTGAATACAGGCTGGAAGGGCCGAAAAAGGAAAGGGACCGCAGGATAAGATTATCTTGCAGTCCCTTTGTGTACACCAGGAAGGATTCGAACCCTCAACCTCCTCATCCGTAGTGAGGTGCTCTATCCAGTTGAGCTACTGGTGCAAACGGATGGCAAAGTTAATTATTTTGCGATTTTGGACAAGCATTTACACAAAGAATATTCAATAAAAATTCAGGGGTTTTGGTGCAGGGATTTCTCCAGCATTTATAAGTGCTTCTATATCAGGATGAGAGTGCAGATAAAGGCATAGTAAAGTAAATTCCTGAGCAACGGGAATTTCGAGAACCCGGACATTAGCATCACCATTTTCAGGACGATAGGCAGCCAGCACGGCATCAAAGGATGCCTCCCGGTTATTGTAAGGACGTTGTTCCGCCAACTGGCTGTCATGGAGACAGGCTACCGAAACCAGATGTGTACCACGATCGACCAGGTGCTCAAAAGGAGCAACCAGCCGGTGGCCCGGCCCAAAGTCCCGGGAAATGCCATTCCGCGCAATCCAGTGGTCATTGAGGCCATAAAGGTCGATCCACTGGATACGGTCATTGTAGTATGCATAAGCGCCGCAATTACCGGTTGCAAAAATGAGTGGTCCCTTCAGCAACTGCTGAATCCCATGCGCCTGCTCCACCATACTCAGATAGGGGGGAGCACTGTCCGAAACGGCCGGATGAATCGCGGTTACAAAGCGCAACTGGTACAAACGACTATGGGCATAAGCATGTGCACCACTGAACACGATCAGCAAGCCCATCAGCGCAGCATTCAGCGAGGTGCGCACACCCGCAATGCCCAGCCAACAGGCCAGGCCAACAATGGTGACAGGAATCACTGGAACCCACATTCGGAATTCCATATAATCTCCTCCAATCAGGACCAGGTACACCATCCACAACCCAACTGTGCAGCCCAGGAAGGACAGGACAAAGTTATTCCCAAGGTGTTTCAGCCCGCGCAGTAAAAGCAGCAGTAAAGGAATAAACAATCCATAGACCAGAACAAAGCTGATGACATAGAAGAGCCCTTCGCTCAGATCACCGCCCGGACCTTTCACATAGAAGGTGTTGGGCAAGGGCTGTCCATAAAAAGACAGCCTCAGGAAAAACAACAGGCTCAGTAGGATAAAAGGAGCAATCAGAAACTTCAACAATCTGGGGGAAAGAGCCCCTTCCTTCCACCCCTTCACCAGGATCAATCCCAGAGCCAGGGCAACAAAGATGAGATTGTCATGCCTGCTCAGAATCAGCAAGGCACTTAACAATCCCAGACTACCCAACCGCATGGACGGAGCCCCACTAGCTTTGGATCCCTTATCTAAAGAAAATGGCCGGGTCATCAAAATATTTATCACCCCATAAAAGAATAGCGAACATAGAAACCCATTCATAGAAGTTTCCATTCCCCCAGTTGCATAACCCAGCAAGGTATAGTTCAAAGCTATGGCCGCAAGGGCAACCACGCGAAGCAAGAAAGAAGGAATCAGCAATTGGATCAAGCGCCAACTCACCCACAGGTTCAAGCCCCAAAAAAACAGGCCAAGCATCTGGGAAAAACCGACCACCTCCATGCCCAGCAAATGGGGAATTGCCATCAATACCATCCACAGGAAATTGGAATAACCTTCTACGGGAGGAGAATCAGCTGGATTCCAGACCGCGCCAATGCCTTCGGCCAGGTGCCGACTGTACCTGAAAGTGATGAAGGCATCGTCCTCGGTATGCCGCAGCAACCAGGCAAGGACCAGCGAGCTGATCAGAATAAAGAAGAAGAAATAATCACCACGGCGGAGGGTGATCATCAGGGTAGGGGGACCGTGCGAAGAATTTTTTCGACAACCTGGATAGAGGTAATCTCGTCGGCTTCCGCCTCATAATTGAGAATGACCCGGTGGTTGAGGATGTCACCAGCGATGGCTTTGATGTCCTCGGGCAGTACAAAACTCCGGCCTTCCATCATAGCGTGAGCCCTGGCGCCCAGGTGCAGCGCGATCCCGGCACGTGGAGAAGCTCCAAATTCAATGTACTTGGCAACGTTTTGCATATTGTACGCAGCAGGTTCGCGGGTGCTACATACCAGATCCACAATATAATCTTCGAGGCGTGCATCAATCTTAATGCCATCTACCAGGCTGCGAACATGGAATATATCCGCTTTGGACATGATCTGCCGCAGCGGATCTGACTTCGTAGTCTTTGCCATTCTGCGCATGATTTCCCGTTCCTCTACCTTGGTCGGGTAGCCCACGTGGACTTTCATCATGAAGCGGTCAACCTGCGCCTCAGGCAGCGGATAAGTACCTTCCTGTTCAACTGGATTTTGGGTAGCCATGACCAGGAACGGCATGTCCAATGGAAAAGTGGTTTCCCCGATGGTGACTTGCTTCTCTTGCATTGCCTCCAACAGCGCTGACTGAACCTTTGCCGGTGAACGGTTGATCTCATCAGCGAGGACAATATTCGCAAAAATTGGACCTTTCTTTACTTCGAAACTACCTTCCTTCTGGTTGTAAATAAGTGTTCCGATCAGGTCAGCGGGCAACAGGTCAGGGGTGAACTGAACCCGTTTGAAGCGGAGGTCCAGAACTTCTGCCAGAGAGGAAACCGTAAGGGTTTTTGCCAAACCGGGTACACCCTCCAAAAGAATATGCCCATTTGCAAAAAGGCCAATCAACAAACGGTTAATCATTTTCTTCTGACCAACCACCACTTTTTCAAGTTCAGCTTCGAGTGCCTTAATTTGCGCTTGTACCTTGTGTACATTGCTTTCCAGTTCTGATTGCATATATCCTGTGTCCATCTCGTCCAAAATTAAGAAGTCGTAAATTTAGAACATTGCCGGGAATGATACCAAGTTCTATTCCTCCTCATTGACCACCAAATAGGGCAATGCAATTGAATTCCTGCCAAAAGGCACTGAAAATGTGAGCTTGATGATGAGACAAAGAGTATGAAATCTTTAAAATTCGCCTTAGTTTTATCCTACCTGAAAATAAAGAATCTTATGAATAAAGTATATCCAAACGCAGATGAAGCGATCAAAGGCATCGAGGACAATATGACCCTGATGTTGGGAGGCTTCGGTTTGTGCGGAATTCCCGAGAACAGTATTTCAGCCTTGGTGAAACTAGGAGTGAAGGGGTTGACCTGTATCTCCAACAATGCAGGGGTGGATGATTTTGGCATTGGGCTGATGTTGCAAACCCGGCAGGTAAAAAAGATGATCTCTTCCTATGTTGGGGAAAATGCAGAATTCGAACGCCAATTGCTCAGTGGAGAATTGGAAGTAGATCTGATCCCTCAAGGAACCCTGGCCGAGCGTATCCGTGCCGGAGGGGCTGGAATTCCAGCCTTTTACACGCCGGCAGGTTATGGTACCGAAGTTGCTGACGGAAAAGAACTACGCGAATTCAACGACAAGTTCTATTTGCTGGAACATTGGCTCAGAGCCGATTTTGCCTTGGTAAAAGCGTGGAAAGGTGACTCTCACGGCAATCTTATCTTCAAAGGAACCGCCCGGAATTTCAACCCAATGATGGCGATGGCAGGGAAAATCACGGTTGCTGAAGTAGAGGAACTGGTAGAGCCGGGAGAACTTGATCCGAACCAGATCCACACACCGGGCATATTTGTCCAGAGAATATTCAAGGGAACCGATTATGAAAAACGGATCGAGCAGCGTACTGTCCGCTCCCGATAAGTTTGCTCAGGTTCTAATCTTCAACTCAAAAAAGCACGAAATTATATATGGCGCTTTCAAAACAACAGATCGCCCAACGCATCGCGCAAGAATTGCAAGATGGGTTTTACGTCAACCTGGGAATTGGTATTCCGACCTTGGTCGCCAACTACGTTCCGGATGACATCGAAGTGATCCTCCAGTCAGAAAACGGTCTGCTCGGTATGGGGCCTTTTCCTTATGAAGACAAGGTGGACGCTGACCTGATCAATGCCGGTAAGCAGACGGTAACCACTTTGCCTGGTTCAAGCCTCTTTGACTCGGCTACCAGCTTCGCCATGATCCGGGGTGGTCACGTACAACTGACCGTACTGGGAGCCATGCAGATCGCAGACAACGGAGACATCGCCAACTGGAAGATTCCCGGGAAGATGGTCAAAGGAATGGGAGGAGCAATGGATTTGGTCTCCTCTGCCGACAATATCATCGTGGCCATGTTCCACACCAATAAAAGGGGGGATTCAAAGCTTCTCAGCAAATGTGACCTCCCCATCACGGGTGTCAAATGTGTAAAGAAGGTCGTTACCGACTTAGGAGTGTTTGACATCACCGAAGATGGATTCCATCTACTGGAAAGAGCCCCTGGGGTTTCAGTAGAGGAGATCCGGTCCAAAACAGAAGGTCGGTTGGTAGCCAGTGACGATGCTCCTGAAATGGTGATATGATCCCTTGAACATGAAGATGAAAAACCACTTATTCCTTTTGGGAATGGTTCTCATTTTGCTCCAGGCTTGTGGGGCTCCCAAAGCGGAACGGTCCGAACTGTTTACAAAGTTGTATGGCAATGAGAAAGGTGATTTCAGAGGTGTAAGCCTGGGTGATCTCCTGCAAAGCGTCAAAGAAGTAGAACCTGGATCCCCCAAGACCACCGACCGCTTCGGGTATGTGTACAAAATTAATCTGGGAGAGGAAAAATACGCGATGCTCGAATACATGAGCAAGGAGGCTGAGACCCGGATTGTCAATGCAATTGTTGTAAATGTATTCCTCAAAGATGAAGGGGAAACCAGTGAAATTTACCGTGAATCGGAGGAGTTTCTCAGGGGTCGGCATGGGGTGCCGGAGGGCAACTTTGGCAGCTACCGTTGGAGCGATGGAGAGAAGGAAATGGAGATCTCATTACGGCTCCTGGATGATAAAAAAAGTTTTTCTTTGAACTTCGCGCCCAAGGCTGGGTTCTAAATTCGGATTCAGCACAAAACTCTTTTAGAACCCACTATGAAAATCTATACCAAAAAAGGTGACACAGGACAAACTTCCCTCTTGGGAGGGACCAGGGTGGCTAAACACCATCTTCGCATAGAAGCATACGGTACCATTGATGAGCTCAACAGCTACATTGGGGTGATCCGCGACCAGGATCCCGCAACCGATTACAGAGAATTTTTGAAAGAAATTCAGGACAATCTGTTCACAATGGGGTCATTATTGGCGAGCGATCCGGAAAAGAATAATTTCAAATTGCCCCAATTAACCGAGCAGGACGTCACCGATCTCGAGAATTCGATCGATGAGATGGACAATGAACTGCCGGCTTTGAAGAATTTTGTACTGCCCGGTGGGCACCCCGCAAATTCTTTTGCCCACGTCGCCCGTTGCGTATGCAGGAGAGCAGAAAGGCTGGCTGTTCACTTGGCAGAAGATGCTGAAGTTGAGCCGATTACACTTAAGTACCTCAACCGCTTATCTGACTGGTTATTTACCTTTTCGAGAATGATGACGCTCAAAACAGGGAGTGAAGAAATCGCCTGGACGCCACGGCAATCGTAAGTCAGTTGGAAAATTTTTCCCAATCAGAAAACTTTCCTCAATCATCTGCGTAGTGGAATTTGAAGGAGATTTGGATAATTCAAAACTGGAAGAATTGAAAAATTAAAGATTTCCCATTGAATATTCCAATCTTTTTAGTTTCATTTGCCAACGCAAAAATAAACGTATATAACATATGTATTGGACGCTAGAACTTGCCACTTACCTTGAAGATGCACCTTGGCCCGCCGTTAAGGAAGAGTTGATTGATTATGCCCGGAGATCCGGTGCTCCTCTTGAGGTGGAAGAAAACTTAAGGGACCTCGAAGAAGATGGTCCCTACGAAAACATCGAAGAAATCTGGCCGGACTATCCGACCAAAGATGACTTCCTCTTCAACGAGGATGAATATTGATCTGATGGCTTGAGTATTCAATTACACCAAGTCAGTGTTACACCTCGAAAGAGAAGCATTCTTCGGAATGTTTCTCTTTCTTTTTATGGGCCCCTGACATATATTCTTGGCCTCAATGGCAGCGGAAAGACAACCCTGTTGAGGACCATTACCGGTGAAATGGTGTTCGATGGACGGGTAACCATCGGGGACAGGGACAGCCAGCAAATGAATGCACGTGAGCGGGCCCTGAATCTGGCGGTGGTAAGACAACGCATCAATCTACCCTTTCAACTGAATGTCCTGGAGTTCGTATTGATGGGACGCTATGCCCATCTGGATTGGTGGGGATCTTATGGGGTAAACGACCGTCAGCGGGTAGAGGGGGAGTTGGAGCGAATGGGAATCCTTGACCTGAAGGATCGGGATTTAGATGAAATTTCAGGAGGAGAATTGCAGAAGGTACTATTGGCCCGTGCCTTGGTACAGGATAGCCCCTGGCTACTCCTGGATGAACCGGGTCAACAGCTCGACCCCAAAAGCCGCATGGAGCTTTATCAGATGCTGACAGCACTCAGTCAGGCAGGTAAGAAGATAATTTGCTCCACCCATGACCGGGAAGCAGTAGAGGCAGGAAACAGCCGGATCATCGGTATGAAAGATGGGGAAGTGATCTATGACCAGGAAGGCGACCATGACTGGGAAACGGTTTGGCAAGCCATTTATACCTGAGAAATACGCTTCAAATGAGCCCTGATCTACTCCACCTCAAAAGTCCTTGAGAAGCTTTCCTTCCCATTTCCCATTTCGAAATAGTAAGTGCCGGTCGGGAATTCCTCCATGTGAATGGTAACCTCACCATCGGGCTCCTTGATGCCACTCAGAGCTGTTTCCTTTACGACCTCTCCGGCCACATTGCGAACCGACAAAAAGAAGTCCTGTTTTTTCTTCTTATTGATGTAAATGATGGCAAACACATTCTTTTCCTGGGTCGACTTAACCTCACTGACAAAGAAGTCCTCGATCAAATTGGCTTTGATAACAACATTTTCAGAGACTTTACGGCCACCATCGGTACCTACCGAAACGATCCGGTAATGGTAATCCTTCCCTTGCTCAAATCCTGAAATCAGGTCTTCAAATTCATATCTGACCTCTCCGGTACCGGCAAAATTCCTTGGGTCGATGATGCCAACAACTTGCAGATACTCTGAGCCCTGAACCAAATCAGCGGGGTCAGGAGCCAACTCAACAACATAGTAGGCGGTCTCATCTCCTGCGGAACCCGTCCATGATAAATAGGCCATATTGTTCCTGAACCCGGTTTCCAAGCCAGCAGGAATCCCATAGGGTGTTTCAGAAAGATCATAGTCATAGCGTAAATACCGATAATCCATTGGCCGGATGACTTCCTTGCCCCGCAACCAGATGTCAAAATCACAGATGGTACCGTCATATCCGTCCACATAGATCAAGTGCTGCTGCCCGGCTCCGGGATTTCGCATGAACAACTTGATGGTATCCATGGTCTGCTTGTTCGAGCAAGCCCGGTAAACGTAATGGTCCTTATTGCAATCATCGGATTGAATCAGCATCGCTTGCAAACCAGCCGGCGTATTGCAGGCCTGAGCGACGATGATGACCTCATAGTAGGCAAATTCTGTCTCCGTAGTAAAAGAGTACCAAAGGTCATTTTCCAGGGTCTGGATGCAGGTAGCAGGGACCGTTAGGGGAGCCTGGAGATCCATACTGACCGTCGCGGTGCTGTTGGAAACATTGGAAATGTACTGACCGACCCTGATGGGAGTGGCAGTGTGACAATGGTCATTGTCCGGTTGCATTCCCTGACCCCAACATGCTGCGGAAAGGAAAAGGAGAAACAATGAAAACAGAGGCTTTGCGAATGACATTATACAATGGAACTGAATCAGGTAACGGTAGGGGAAGTGCAGGTCTAACCTAATTATTTAGATATTAATTTAATTTATTAGTTGAAAGTTTAATTCTTTAGGTTTAGTATTGTGGAAAGGTTAAAGATATGCAGAAACTCACACGGGCAGAAGAGCAGATTATGCAAGTCGTATGGGAATTGGAAAAAGGTCTCCTGAAGGATATTATTGAGGCCATTCCAGAGCCTAAGCCAAAGCAAAGTACCGTTTCCACATTGATCAAGATTCTCGAGAACAAGGGTTTCGTCGATCACAAAGCTTATGGAAGAACCTTTGAGTATTATCCGCTTGTTTCCCGCGATGATTATGCCAAGGCCTATTTTGGGACCTTCCTGGACAGCTACTTTGGGGGCTCATTTAAACGGATGCTGAGCTTTTTCGTGGAAGAGAAAGACCTTGATCTGAGTACCCTTGACGCAGTGATGGGAGAAGTTAAACACCAAAACAAGGAGGAGTGAAATGGACATTTTCTTCAGTTATCTAATCCAGGTCAACCTGATCCTCATTTTGCTCTATGCTTTCTACAAGATTGGCCTGCAAAATTCCAGCCCTAAGTTGGACCGCCTCTACTTGATCGGAAGTGTGGCCATCGCCTTCGTCTTCCCCTTGATTCAGGTATCTGTTGGTGGTCTTACGCCTGATGACCGCTCCTCTATATTTATCTTGCAGAATATTCCCGCTATCCTGGCCAATGGCTCAATAGCCGGCGAATCCGCCTCCCTTAACTGGTATGAATGGCTCTACCTGATACCTGTAGTTCTGATGGTCGCTTATTCCCTGTACAGCATTCTTCAAATCCTGGTAAAAGCATGGGGGAGACCCCGGGTTCGTAAGCAAGGCTATACCTTGGTGTTCGGGGCTGGGATTGGTCCAGCCTCCTTTGGGAAATTTCTTTTCTGGGAAGGGGAAGCGGAATTCCAGGAAGATGGAGACCGCTTGGTGCTCGCCCATGAATTGGGCCATATCAGGCAAGGACATACCTACGATCTCTTTCTATTCGAAGCCTTGAGAGCGATATGCTGGTTCAATCCCATCGTGTACCTGATGCACCGGGAGCTCAGACAGACCCATGAGTTTTTAGCAGATGCGGAAGCACTGAATTGCGCTCCCAGAGAAGACCTTGCCAGGTTGATTGCCGCTCAGGCATTGGGCGTTTCAACCTTCATCCTCGCAAATCATTTTTCATCACATACTCAAAAACGATTACTTATGTTAAAACGATCTGATCGAAGAGGCAGCAAAACCAGGTATTTGCTGGCCATCCCCTTGATTGCAATGATCTTCTGTTCGACCTCTATTGCCCAACATCCAGCAAAGGTAAAGAGCGGAGAGGCGACCGAAAATCCAGAATATGTCATGCCTGAGGTGCTGAATCTTGCCGAGGTGCAGACCCGAATAGGCTATCCTAAGGAGGCTGCTGCAAATCGCATCGAAGGAAAAGTCATTGTCGGGGTCGTGGTTGACAAGAATGGCAATGTAGAGAATACGAGCGTCCTGTCAGAGGATGCGCCAGCGATCCTTATCAAGGCTGTCACTGCACATGTAAATGAGCTAAAGTTCAAGCCTGGAACCAAAGATGGTGTGCCTACCAAAACAAAAGTGAGCATCCCTTTCAAGTTTGAACTCGAAAAGAAAACATCCGGAAAATAGCTGGATTAACCACTCGGGAATCCGGGAGAAAAAGCCGTCTACTGGTATTCCAATTCGACGTCGGAGGTCATAGGATGTGATTGGCACGTTAAAACGTAACCTTCCTCGATCTCCGCATCAGAAAGCCCTTCATCTTCTTCCATTTCCACAGAACCGGAAGAAACCAACGCACGACACGTACAGCAAACACCCATTTGGCAGGCGTATGGAGGATCCATGCCGTCATCTATGACTGCTTCGAGGATCGTTTGATTCTGTTTGACGAAGACCTCTTTGGTCTCACCGTCAAGGGTTACTTTGATGGTGTAGTCTCCCGCTTTCCCTGCTGCTGCTGGCTGCTTAGCTGGTGCATCAGGGTCAGCGAGTTTAGCGGCAAAAGATTCTTTCTTGATATCATTCTTCTGAATACCGAGAAAGCTGATGGCAGCTTCGGCTTCGGCCATCATCCCGGTAGGACCACAGATCCAGAAAGATTTTGGGAGCGCATCGGAACCGGCAATGTCGTTCAGAATCCCCAACAGCACCTGGCGGGTTGGCAAACCGGTCAGCCCGGTCCAGGTTGGACTCACCTGGTCGATGCTGTAAATAATTTTCAGACGGCCAGGATTGGCTGCAACCAGCTCTTCCAACGCTTGGTGGAAGATGATCGAAGCTTCATCGCGGTTCGCGTAAATCAGGGTCAATTTGCTGTTTTTCTCAACCTGAAGCACCGACTTGATGATGGACATCAGGGGAGTGATTCCGCTACCACCACCCAGCAAAACATAGTGGTGACTGGTAGCCGGGTTAAGGTCAACCTTGAAATTTCCCATAGGAGGGAGGACTTCAACCGTATTACCAGCTTGGACATGGTCAGCAATATAATTGGATACGACTCCGTCTTCCACACGCTTCACCGTTACCGCCAGGTTAGGATCGGTAATCGGTGAACTGCACAATGAGTACGCCCGGCGAACGGAAGAACCATTGATGTCAAACTTGAGGGTAAGATATTGACCTGGCTGATAATCAAAAGTATCACCAGCGGGCTTTTCAAATACAACTGTATTGGCATCAGCGGTTTCCCGAATGATTTCCGCAACTTTAAGTGGGACGAATTTAATACTCATAGTTCCTGTTTAGCACTCATTGAACCAACTAGAGACCGAAATGTTGGCCGAATTTATCAAGCTGCAAATTTATACCGAAAATCTTTGTCTAAAAATATTCCTGCCAATCCCGTCGTTCAGTATGAAATTCTTTAACTTCGCCTCCGAAAATGACCTTTCTCAACCCCATATTCCTTTGGGCATCGTTCGCCATCGCCATCCCCATCATCGTCCATCTGTTTAACTTCCGTAGACCCAAGCGGATTCAGTTTTCGGATATCTCTTTGGTTAAAGAAGTGCGGAAATCAGTCGTAAGACGCCTCAGACTGCGTCAATGGCTGCTTTTATTGATGCGATGCCTCGCAATTCTTGCCCTCGTATTCGTCTTCGCCAACCCGGTTTTCCGAGATGAGGGTGCTGTTCAAAGCCAGGGGAGCACCTCGGTGGCGATCATGGTGGACAATTCCTACTCCATGCAAGGAGGCAACGACAAAGGTTCCTACTGGCTCCAGGCACAGAAAACAGGAGCAGAAATTATCAAAGCCTACGGACGGAGTGATGAATTTTTGATCATGTCCAGCAACGAACCGTTGGTCAATTACAATTTTGGAGAGCAACAAGCTGCACTGAAGACCCTGAAGTCTATTTTTATACAACAGAATTCACGGTCCTTGCCAGAAATACTTTCCCAGGTTGAGGACGTATTTGCAAACTCCTCCTTTGAGAAAAAGAGTTTTTACTTTATTTCAGACTTCCAGAAATCGACTGTTTTGCCTGATACCGGATTTGTCTCTGGGATGCAAACAGGCGTGGAGATCAACTTGATTCCCCTGACTACCCGGCAACTAAAAAATGCATTCGTATCGGACCACGAGGTATCCAGCCAGATCGTAGAGGTTGGAAAACCGGTTGAGATCGACCTGCAACTGGTCAACGATGCAAAGGACCCGCTCAAGAATATTGGACTGAGGGTGATCAATGGCAATGAAATCCGCCCGGTCGCGACCGAGGACCTCGAAGCTGAAGGTACCAAGGTGATCAAGGTCAATCTGACTCCTGAACAACCCGGCTGGCAATCCGGCTATATTGAATTGGACGACTCCCCTGTGGAATTTGACAACCGGCGCTACTTTTCATTCTATGTTCCCGAACGTGAGAAAATGCTGGTCGTCGAAGAGAAAACGATTCCCAACCTGAGGATTATGTTCGGCGGCGATTTGCTGGGGCAGTTCGAGACAAAATTTGTCTCCTACAAAGATTTCGGAGAAGAAAATCTGGATGAGTATAAATCCATCATGCTGGTGGGACTGAGCGATATCTCGACGGGCATGCAGGAAAAGTTGCAGGCCCATCTGGAAGAAGGGAAAAGCATTCTTTATTTCCCGGGAGAGACCCTGGGCCCTGGAGTCAACCGGATGTACAGTGCCTTTGACCTGGGGACATTCGACAAACTTCAGGTCAACAAAGAGGGTGATTTTGCCGCCGGAGTTGATTTGGAACACCCCATATTTGATGGGGTTTTTGTCGGAAAGCGTGAACGAAAGAATTTTGATGCACCATTGGTATATAAGCACCACAGTTACCGGCCCACCAACGGGATCATCCAGAATGTAATCTTAAGACTCGGCAATCAAGATCCGGTTCTGATCGAATCGCGTCCCAAGGGCGGCCTCTTCTACACCTTTACCTTTCTCCCCGAAGAGCAATGGACGGACTTCACCATCAAAGGGGTAGGCCTTTCCATGATGGTTCAGTTGGCCAGGTTAATGAACCAAACCCAGAAGGTGCAGCAAAATCTGGATTTGGGAACGGCCGCCTACAAAAGGGTAAAGACGCAGGAGCAGGACGTCATCAAAATGGTGGCCCAGGACAGTACAGAATTTATTCCCGAACAATTTGTGCAGAATGGATACATTGTTTTGAAGTTTGATCGCCAGAATCTCAAAGAAGGAAACTACGATCTCATTCAGAATGGCAAGTTGCTGGAGAAAGTTTCTTTGAATGTCCCTGATGAAGAATCCAGGTTGTACGCCATGCCAGAACAGGAATTGAGAGAATTTCTGACAGCTACCGGAATGGAGGGCTTGCGCGTGACCACCGTGCTTGAAGGAGGATTTGCGGAAGAAATTCAATTGCGCAATCAAGGACTTCCTTTGTGGAAATATTTTCTGATTGCAGGAATCATATTCCTGCTGATGGAATTTGTAATACAGATTACCGCTAAAAAAACAGCCGCAGTCGCATGAAAACAATTCTCTTCCAGGGAGTTCGCATAGTAGACATTCACAGCCCTTTCCACGGAAAGGTGGTAGACCTTCGGCTGGAAGATGGCGTGATCGCTGATATTGCAGAAAAGATTGATCCTTCTGGTATCAGCCCGGAAGATATTAAAAAAGGGAATTCCCTGAGTCCGGGCTGGATCGATATGCGGACCCATCTGACCGATCCCGGCTTTGAATACAAGGAGAGCCTTGAGTCTCTCGGTCGTGCCGGACAACGGGGAGGGTTTACAGCCCTTCTCACCCTTCCAAATTCGGAACCCCCCATGGACAACCATGGGCAGGTCAAAGCCTTGCTGTCACGGTCCCATAGTCTTCCTGTGAGAATTCTTCCCTCTGGAACCCTCAGCAAAGGTGGCAAAGGGAAGGACCTGTCCGATATGTTTGACATGAGCCAGGCAGGTGCGGTTGCTTTTGGGGATGGGATTCACTCGATTCCCTCTTCTGGCCTCCTGCTGCGTGGACTTCAATACCTCAAAGCATTTGAGGGCTTACTCATCGATTCACCCATCATTGAAGACCTGGTTCCCGGTGCACAGGTTGGCGAAGGATTGTCCTCTACCCGGATAGGAATGAAGGGTATTCCCGCCCTTGCAGAAACCCTTGCCGTGGACAGAAATTTACAAATTCTGGAATATTTCCCCGGACGGCTTCATTTGGGACCGTTGACTACCAAAGCATCACTGGACAGAATTCGTCAGGTCAAGAGCCGGTTCCCCGGTTTGAGCATAGAAACATCTGTCTATTACCTCGCGGGGAATGATACTGCGATAGAATCCTTTGACGTAAATGCAAAGATCTGGCCCCCACTGCGTGCCGAAGGGGACCGCTTGGCCTTGATCGCTGGCATAAGTGACGGGACGATTGATGTCGTCTCTTCCAATCATCACCCCCAAAGCGTTGAGGAAAAGAAACACGATTTCATGCGGGCAGATTTCGGTGCTGCGATGCTTGAGGTCGCATTCGGAGTCGCTGCGTCCGCCGTTCAGAAGGCCAACCCAGATGCAAAGATCATCGACCAATTGGTTGCAGCCCTATCCACAGGGCCTGCCCATATCCTCCAATTGCCAGGGTATTCCATCTCCAAAGGAAACCGATCCGATCTGACCTGGTTCGATCCGAAAGCAGAGTATACATTGGAGGCAAGAGACTTCCACTCCAAAGGAAAGAATCAAGCTTTTGCCGGGGTGTCCCTCAAAGGAAGAGCTTTGGGAACCGTCTGCAAGGGCACTTATGCCGACTGCCGGTAGCCACCCTCTCAGCAACATTCCCAGAGCATCAATTGCCCTCGACCAAAGGAAATCGCACCCCTTCTGGACGTCTTAATGAATATATAACAGCTCGATAACAGCCAGCGCATCTTTTTTTATTTCTTTGCATCCCCTGTTTAGTTTAGAGGAGAAGAATTGTTCAATGAAGGGACCCCTTTCTGAAATACCTGTAGAAGGCAGCAGAGGAAGTCGAGCCTTATGGGGTTTGATCTTTGCAGTATCGGTATTTGGATTTTTGGTTGGCCTTTCCCTCTTGAGTACAAGTTTTTCATTGCTGGGCGAATCAGCAGCCAATGAGTTGATTCGTGCGACCTCCAATCCATTTATTGGACTATTTGTAGGCATCCTCGTAACCGCAGTGCTGCAAAGCTCTTCCACCACAACTTCCATGGTTGTGGCAATGGTGGCAGGAGGGACTCTGGGCGACACAGCGGATGTGGAGACGATTGGCAGGGCCATTCCTCTGATTATGGGTGCCAATATCGGGACAACTGTAACCAGTACGATTGTATCCCTGGGGCATATCGCCAGCAAGAAAGAATACCGGAAGGCAATAGCAGCTGCCACCATGCACGATTTTTTCAATATCATTACCGTTGTGGTGCTGTTCCCCCTGGAAATGGCATTTGGAGTGCTGAGCAGGCCAGTCAGTTTTATAGCCGAACAGTTGACCATAGGCGAAACCGCGCAAGGGACTTTCGGATTTATGGACTCAATCATAAGTCCCCTGTCCGACTTTACCAATCAATTTTTTGCCCTGTTTTTCTCTGGCATAGCTGTCCCCATATTTGGTCTCGTACTTTCTCTGCTGCTCATGTTTTTGTCCTTGAGGTACATTACCCGGATCATGAAGAACAACCTGTTGGTAAGGGAACGGATTGCGGTTCGAAGAACCCTCTTTGAAAGTCCTGGTAAAAGCCTGGGGTGGGGGATATTGATTACCGGATTGATTCAATCCAGTTCCGTGACCACCTCTCTGGTCGTTCCCATGGTGGCCACAGGCAAGGTTTCCATGAGTAAAGCCTTCCCATTTATCATGGGCGCCAATATCGGAACAACTACCACCGCACTCCTGGCCTCACTGTTGATACCGGGTAGCAATCCCAGAGCTGCAATTGCCATCGCCTTTTCCCATCTTCTATTCAATTTGCTTGGGGTTATTCTGCTATTTCCCATTGCCAGTATCCGCCGTTATCCGATCCGGCTCGCGAGAAAGCTGGGTTATGCAACCCTCTCAAACCGCCTGGTAGGAATCCTCTATATTCTGCTCACCTTTTTCATCATTCCCTTCCTGATGGTTCTCTTTACTGGGAAGCAGGGTTGATATAATCAGCCCTTTTTCCGAATTTAGAGAGATTCGAATATTTTGGGAATACATTATGATTAAGACAAAGGATACCATCTCCACTCAGGAAGCAATTGCACTCGAAGACAAGTACGGTGCTCACAACTACCATCCACTTCCTGTTGTACTGAATCGCGGGGAAGGTGTATTCCTATTTGACCCGGAGGGAAACCGTTACTACGATTTTCTAAGTGCATACTCGGCAGTCAACCAAGGCCATTGCCACCCTCGGATTATCAACGCATTGATTGAACAGGCGAAGAACCTGACCCTGACCTCGCGTGCATTTCACAGCGATCAGTTGGGGATTACTGAGAAATACATGGCCGACTATTTTGGCTATGACAAGGTGTTGATGATGAATTCCGGAGCGGAAGGCGTGGAAACTGCCATCAAGCTGGCCCGCAAATGGGGCTATGAGAAGAAAGGCGTTCCCCACGACAAGGCAAAGATTCTGGTCGCTAAGAAAAACTTTCATGGCCGGACCACTGGTATCATTTCATTCTCCACAGACCCCGATTCACGGGGAGGTTTTGGTCCTTTCCTGCCCGGATTTGAGATCATCGAGTACAATTGCGAAGGAGCACTGGTCGAGGCCCTTAAAGATCCCAATGTGGTGGCCTATCTGGTAGAACCTATTCAAGGGGAAGCTGGAATCAGAGTGCCCCATGATGGATATATTAAGAACTGCTATGACTTGTGCAAGGCTAAAAATGTACTTTTCATTGCCGATGAAATTCAAACCGGGATTGCAAGAACAGGCAGAAGACTGGCGGTTGACCATGAAGATGTCCATCCTGACATCCTTATCCTGGGCAAGGCCCTTTCCGGTGGAGTATATCCAGTCTCAGCAGTACTGGCGAACGATGAGATCATGTTGGTCATCAAGCCAGGTGAACATGGATCAACATACGGTGGCAATCCACTCGCGTGTGCTGTGGCCAGGGAAGCCCTTCAGGTTGTGTTGGATGAAGATTTGGCTGGAAATGCAGACACTGTTGGGGAAATATTCAGACAAAGAATGCTTGCCATTGACCACCCGATGCGGAGCATTGTAAGAGGAAAAGGGCTGCTCAATGCAGTTGAAATCATCCCGCATGGTGGATACGAGGCCTGGGACGTATGCCTGAGGCTGAAAGAAAATGGATTGTTGGCCAAGCCAACCCAGCGCCACATCATCAGGTTTGCACCTCCACTGGTGATCAATGAAGCGCAGGTACAAGAATGTTGTGACATCATTGAAAGAACCATTCTCTCATTTGAGGTATGACCTGAATACCGTAGACGCCGGTGTTCCAATTCGCATGATCTGAATATCGCAGACCGTAAAATGCCATTCCAAATGATCTTAATGCTGCAGATGAAAGGTTTTCATTTCAAAAGGTGGAGAAAACATTTTGGGGTGAAGCCACTTTTTCTTTATATTATTTCATAAAATAAACTATCCCGAAACCGGGGCATTTGAAGCTTGTTTTATAGTAGAATTGAAATCACTAAAACCATTAATATAATATGACTGAGACGACACCTGAAATCCAGATTCAGCACGATACCTGGTTGGACCAGATTCGTGCGTGGGAGAATGAATTAGAAGCTATGGACCAGGAGAATGGTCACAATATGGAACATGCCAAATCCAAGGAGGACCGCAAACAGGTAGAGCATTTCCAAAATCAGTTTATCGTACAGAAAGGCCGTCTTGACCAGATGAAGCACAACATCAAAATTTATGGTGGAGACACGGACAAAGGTGATGCCGAGTTAAAGGATTACGAAGGGTATCTCAATGAATTGAAGGACGAATTCGAAGCCTTTTGTAATAAATTCGCCTAATCAATTTCTAAAGAATCAATAGCTGGTGGAGGTGGGTAATTTTTCCAAATTGTCCACCACACCTCCTCCAGCGAATCAGCCAGGCTTTTACTGAATATTGCCAAGGTGCTGTTGCTGTTTTTTTGCAGCCCAGCAGTGTCCCAGGCGTGTGCACCTACCCAAACAACTTGTTTCCTTTCCGGTAAAGCATCTTCGCTAATCTTGACCGGCCCATCCAAAATTATGAGTGGATTTTGACCCAATCCAGGAACCCATCTGACCATTCCTTTGGGGAATTCATCCAGCCGATCTCTGATGACTCCCGCGGTAGCCGGGGAATCCTGAACCAGAATCCTGACATCTGCCTCGTATTCCACCGCCAATTCTTTAAGGACCTGGGCCAGTTCCAAGTGGCTCTCGTTCCAGGAAGGCATATAGATGCGCAATTTTGCCGGCTTTCCAGTATTGCTGACCACCTCCATCAGTGAGCCCAACAATTTGTGTGAAGAGTCTACCCCCGATTGATCAGGAAAAAACCATGCCCGGTGATCGTGCCGATCCGAATAGGTGCGCACCTTGCGATGCTCAAAGTCAATCCGGCTTTCATGCAATTGAGTCCAATAGTCATTATACGAATCCACCAAGCCAATATCACCTCTGATCAACAAGCCATAACTATGCGGGGGAAAGCCTGATGCTGAAATCCCTGAACTCAAAATGAGCAGAGCAGGGGCGGAGTCGCCATATTCGGGTCGCTGCAAGGAGGTGAAAATGAGCGTATTTTCCATCAGGGAGACGCCCGGATCATGAATGTATTCCCCAAGTCTCCCCGCCCTTGGATTCCGGTCATTCACCAATACGATCTGCCCCTTAATCCAGGACTCTTCGCGAAGTAAGTGCCTGACCTCTGTGATGGAGTCCCCAGTGTCTTTGTCCCAGGAGTTCGGATCGGTGATCAGGTTCAGCCGGGCACCCGGCACCCGCTCAAATGCCTCTACCATCTGTTGATTCAGGTGGGGAGAGGCCCATTCAGAAACTGCGCAATACACATCCGTAGAATCCGTGATCAGGCTCCAGAGATTTGAAAATGCATCGGCATCCTCATCCAGATTCAGGAAGGCATAATCCAATACAGGTGCCTCAGAAGCAGACCCAGGGTCATTTTCAGTACACGCGCTGAGAGATAATAAAAGGCAAATGATTGCCGGGAGAAGTCTGTTCACTATTGTACAACGAAGCGCTCAGAGTAGCTATTGCCGTCGATCTCCAATTTGAGGTAGTACATACCGGGCGCAACCTCGGGGAGGACCATGGAAACTTCCTGGGCACCTGAAGAAAGCTCCTCCAAACTATCGTAGACCTTGCGACCAAGTGCATCGACAACCTGGAATCCAACCGGACCGGCCTGCTCTAAATTGAAACGCACTTTGAAGTTCTGATGTCCGGGATTGGGGTAGAATGCGAATCCTTCCAGCAACTCAGAGGCATCGATGGATACACCGAGGACATTGGTATTGAAGGTGTCGGACACCGTACAGCCACCCGTAGGATCGGTGTAGGTATAGATGATCTGAATGGCCCCCCAGGGAGCACACTGTGGATCAAAAACATTACCGGTTACACATGGACCGGAGAATACACCGCCGGCAGGTGTTCCTACCATGGTTACAGGAGGATCATTGGAAGTATAGAGGGTGTCCAGACCGGAAATGCTTACCGCAACTCCGCTGAGGCTTACATTGACAGCATCGGAGAGATCGGTGCAACTGCCATTGGCAACTTCGACCGTATAACTACCGGCAGAAGTAGCCATATAGGAGGCGTTGGTAGCCCCACTGATAGGGGAGCCATTCAGGTTCCACTGGTAAGTGAGTCCGGGATGGCTGTACGCCATCAACATTCCACCATTGGAGCAAAAGGTGACAGAGTCTGCTGCGTCGATATAGGCTTTGGGGTCACAGGTATTGTCTTCGATGCGGACAATTGTACCACCATGATTGACGATATACACTTGGCCATAAACGTCACGTCCGAAGCTGCTGGGATTGGAACCAAAGAAACCATTCCAGGTTTGGAAAGAGAATCCATTGACCGGATCACCAGTAGTATACCAGAGCGTATTGGAACAATAATCGGAGAAGAAGTAAGTACCCCAGAGATTGCCATAACGAGCGCCCCGATAGACAGTACCACCAGTTACCGAACAGCCAGTGCTGAAGTTATTGGCATAGTGGTAGATAGGATCTACATAAGAAGAAGCCCCTTGACAGCCACTGGTATTGTAAGCTTGATTGGCTTCATAACAGCGCCAGCCATAATTCTCACCACCAGGGCTGGAAGCCAATTGGAAATCAATCTCTTCACGGGCGTTTTGTCCAACATCACCAATCCAGAGGTCTCCGGTCGTGCGGTCAAAATCAAACCGCCAGGGATTGCGGAGGCCGAGGTTCCAAATTTCATCATTTGTATTGGGATCGCTGACAAAAGGATTGTCAGCCGGGATCGCATAAGGAGCCACACCGTTCACATCGATCCGCAACATCTTACCGAGCATGGTGGTACGGTTCTGACCATTGTTTTGAGGATCTCCCCCGGAACCACCGTCACCAGTGGCGATGTACAAATAACCGTCGGGTCCAAACTTAATGCCACCACCATTGTGGTTAGAGTAAGGCTGGCTGAAGGTCATAATGACAAATTCACTGTTAGGGTCCGCCAGATCAGGGTTCAAAGTATATACAGAAAATCTGGAGATCACAGTTGCACCACTGGAATTGTTGTAGTTGACATAGAAATAGCCATTGTTGGCGTAGTCCGGATGAAAGGCCAGGCCCAGCAAACCGCGCTCATTGGCTCCTGAATTTACCTGAGGATCAATGTCCATGAACGGGGTAGGGTTCACAGTGCCATTTTGATCTACGATCCAGATGGCTCCATCCTGCTCCACGACAAAGACCCGGTCATCCCCGGCATGGGTTAAATCGACAGGATTGTCGAAACCGTTGGCAAATGTGGGAAAGGTCAGACTGGATGGCTGGGCCTTGGCAAGGGTAAAGGCCGTAAGGGCCATCAGGATGATAAGGTATTGCTTCCTCATGTGAATATGTAATACTGATAAAATTGACTTCACGTTCAAAAGGTTAAGATACTGCTTCTGCACTCCGATTTCAAACAATAGGTTTCAGCTTTGGAAAATTGTCTATTTTTGTCAGGTAAATTATAGTTCGACAATGAGATCACTGCGGGACGTATGGAAGATTTTGATGCTGGTGGCGAGCTTGTTCGCTTTCGGATGTGAGTCTGGTATACCCGATGGGATTCTAGAAGTCGAAGCCATGATTCCGATTGTAAAGGACCTCCAGATAGCCTATGCAGGGGTGGATGCCACCATTACCAACCCCGAATTACGGCCTGAGAAATACGAAGAGATGAATACCCTGATCCTTGCGAAACACCAGGTGGGAAAGGATCAATTCTTTGGGAGCTTTACTTATTACGAGGAAAATCCGGTGCTCATGGATTCCATATTTAAGAATGTGGTAGAGCAGATCAACCAGGACATATTAGATTTAGATAAAAAAGGGGGCCAGAAGCCGCAAGAGCCTGCTCCTGAAGTGAAGTGATGAAGTATTACAACGAACGAACCGAACAACAACTTGGATTTGACCGCTTGCGGGAATTCCTGATTGGCCGTGCCAATACAGAGGATGGAAAGGCGCTGTGCGAAAGACTAAAGCCCTACGCCAAACCCGGCGGAATTGATATTGAATTAACCAGGGTACTGGAATGCAAGGAATTGCTGGAGACGGACGAGTCTTTTACTCTTGAGATCAGGGACAGCATGGAAATCATCTTTGACCATGCAAGTGTCAACGGTCATTGGTTGATTCTCTCCGACCTGTTTCGCTTCCTCAAATGGTTGCAAATGGTCCGGGATGTAATCAGCTATTTCCGCACCCGCAAAGAAAAATACCCAACCCTCTGGTCCGGGATAGAGCGTCTTGATTGGCGGAAAGACCTGCTGGTACGTCTGAAGGGCATTGTGGATGCCAAAGGCAATATGAAAGACGATGCTTCACCGACCCTCAAGGTTCTGCGCCGTCAACGCATGTCTTTGTCCTCTGACTTGCGCCGCCAACTCAACAGCATCCTCCGCCATGCCTCCCAAAGTGGATGGACCGACGCCTCAGAAATTACCATCCGTAACGACCGCTATGTCATCCCTCTCAATGCCGATTTCAAAGGGCGGATCAAAGGTTTTGTCCATGATGTTTCACAGTCGGGAAGAACCGTATTTGTAGAGCCCTCCAGTGTGCTGGACGCAAACAACCGGATCAGAGAAGTGCTGCTTCAGGAAAAAAATGAAATTACCCGTATCCTGATAGAGGCGACCACTTGGATCCGGGAAGAATTGCCTGCCCTGAAAGACTATGCAAAATCAGTCGCAAGGCTGGACTTCATCCGGGCCAAGGCCCGGCTGGCCGTCGATACCAAATCCATCAAACCCAAGTTTGACCGAAAAGGAAATGTAGCCCAAATTCTCCAGGGGAGGCACCCTTTGCTGATGCTCAAAGAGGGAATGACCTACGAGCAAGTGATCCCCCTCACCGTGCGGATGGAGAAAGAGAAGAGCCGCATCATCTTGATTTCCGGCCCGAATGCAGGAGGGAAGTCGGTCAGCCTGAAAACCATTGGCCTCCTGCAATTGATGATCCAATCCGGATTGCTGGTTCCCTGCGACGAAGAGAGCGAATTTGTGTGGTTTGAAAAACTCTTCATCGACATTGGTGACGAGCAATCCATACAATCAGATTTGAGTACCTACACCAGCCACCTTGCCAATATGCAGGTCATGATCCAATCCATGGACGACCGCTCATTGTTTCTGGTAGATGAATTTGGCTCAGGAACTGACCCGCGTCTGGGCGGGGCCATGGCCGAAGCTTTCCTGGAACGGTTTCTGGCTTCCGGCGCCTTCGGAGTCATCACGACCCATTACGGAAACCTCAAGAATTTTGCCGACAACCGCCCAGGGATAGTGAATGCAGCCATGCAATTCAATCCGCAATCCCTGTCTCCAACCTACCAAATAGAAATCGGGGTGCCCGGCAGGTCTTATGCCTTTGAAATAGCCCGCAATGTCGGAATCCCGGAGGAAATTCTGGATGAAGCACGTTCCAAAGTGGATGGAGACCAATTGCAAAGTGAGGAATTGCTGCTCAAACTGGAAGGACAGAAGGCTGAATTAGAGGCCGTACTGAAAGAGCAAAAGGAGAACAATTCAGAGTTGAAGCACTGGCTCACCCGGAACCAGGAAATGAACCGGATGATCAAGCAGCAGGAAACCAGGATTCTCAGGGAAGCACACGAAGCTGCCCAGGCCCTCATCAACGAGGCAAATTCCAAGATCGAGCGGACCATCAAAGAGATACGGGAGAACCAGGCGGACCGGGAAAAAACCAAAGAGTTGCGCACCGAATTGCGGGAAATGCTTCCTGATCCACCGCCGGCCTTGCCGGATGAAGTTGTACAAGAGGAAGAAAAAGAGGCGGCCCCCGAGATCATAAAGGGGGAAGAAATAAACATTGGAGACTGGGTACAGGTGAGAGAATCTCAGTCCACCGGAAAAGTTTTAGACATTCAGGGAAAGAGAGCAATCGTAGCCATCGGAGAGATGCGTGCCACAGTCAAGATGAACCGACTGGATAAGATCAAAAAGCCCAAAAAGGACAAAGTCAGGGCAGGAACAGGCACCAACCGGATTTCCAAGCGGGCCCATGTCAGCACCGAACTGCATGTGAAAGGATTTCGGGTCGAACAAGCCCTTCCTGTGGTGAGTAAGTTCATCGACGATGCCTTGATGGCCGGGGTCAAAGAACTCCGAATCCTGCATGGAAAGGGTACAGGGGCACTTCGGCAGGCAATTCGCGATTATTTGACGGCTGTTCCCGAAGTAAATAAGTTAACCGATGCCCCACTGGATGCCGGAGGAGAAGGCTGGACCCTGGTAAGCCTAAACTAATAATTGCCTGATCTGAATATTTTGATTTGTAAAGTATTGCGAAAGTACTTTTATTTACGCTGAAACTATGGGCTTAGATGCATAAGATAAGATGCCCCTTTGCTGTAAATAGCGTGATTTAAGTATAGATTATCATTATATTTGCAGCGCTAAACTTATTATGGAATCATAATATTCACCTTTGTAAACAATAAAACTAATATTAGTACTCATGAAAAATCGCAGTGTACCCATGGTCATTATTCTTGGAATTGTGACTCTGTTCATTTATTATCTGATCTGGCTGCACCAGACCCGTGCGGAGCTTTTAGAGAAGAAAGCTGCAGAAAAAATTCCTTCACCCTGGCTGGTTCTGATCCCATTTGTAGGTGGTCTGATTTTCCTTTATTTCCTCTGGGTTTACGCCGGCGCAGCTGCCAAAGTAACCAATGAGAAGTATTCTCAGCCTATTGCCTTCATTCTTCTTTGGCTGCTTGGCCCTATTGGTGCCGGTATCGTTCAAGGTGCTTACAATGAAGTTCCAGGTGGTGCTGCCTGATCCCTTGTAAATCAGAAGTACAAAAACATAGAAAACCCGGTTGGCACTGCTGACCGGGTTTTTCTTTTTCCTTAACTTAGGACCTGAACATCAAGCACTCAAATGAAATACTCCCTTTTTCCTCTGCTCATATTCTGCTTCCTCGGAGCCAACGTCTTTGGACAGTCGGTCCAAAAAGACAAAGCCGTTTACAAGCAGTATCCCGAGCCTTATTTTTGGAGTAAGATCATGCCTTCTATTCAGGGGGACAAGGTGGTAAAGCCAGAGAGAGAACCTTCTTTCATAGTAGACATCACTGGGAGAACCTTTCCCAATGACCCGGAGAAATACACCCAGATATGGCATACCAGCCCCGTTTCCCAGGGCAATACCAATACCTGCTGGTGCTATTCGACCACCTCTTTTTACGAAAGTGAAGTCAAGCGTCTGAAGGACAAAGAGGTTCGCATGTCCGAAATGTATACGGTTTATTGGGAGTACATAGAAAGAGCAAAATACTTTGTGGCCAACAAGGGAGAGATGTACTTCGGCGAGGGGTCGGAAACCAATGCCGTGGGGCGGATGATGGAAAAATATGGCATGGTTCCCTATGATGCGTATCCCGGTACCAGAGCAGGGCAGGAATTTCCCACCCACGAAGAAATGTTTGATGAATTGAGCGCCTATATGGGGGCTGTCTATCGGAATGGCTTGTGGGAAGAAGAGACGGTCGTTGACAGGGTGCGGAGAATACTGGAATCACACATGGGGCCGATTCCGACCGAGGTAGAAGTAAATGGTAAGAAAATGACTCCGGAGAAATATCTCAAGAAGGAATTGGGATTGGATATGGCTGACTATACCCACTTCATGTCGCTGATGGAATCACCCTATTGGGAAAAAGCCGAGTACAAAGTCCCTGACAACTGGTGGCACAGCGATAATTACTACAATATTCCCTTGGACGACTTTATGGAAGCGATGAAGCAGGCCCTCAAAGCAGGTTATTCTTTCGCCATTGGTGGCGATGTCTCAGAAGCTGGCCTGGTCACTTACGAGGGCATTGGCATCATCCCCACCTTTGACATACCGTCTGAATACATCGACGAAAGCGCGCGCCAATTCCGATTCAACAATGAAAGCACCACCGATGACCATGCCATGCATGTCGTTGGCTTTCAGGAGTATGAAGGGGATACCTGGTTTTTGGTCAAAGATTCCGGTTCGGGTTCCCGCCATTGTGGAGAAGGAGAAAACCGCTTCGGTTATTACTTTTTCCACGAAGATTTCGTTAAGCTAAAGATGATGAACTTCACCGTTCACAAAGATGCAGTGAAGGACGTCCTAAAGAAGGTTAAAGACTCCTGAGTCTGTGAGCCTTGGGATCAAGAGTCAAAAACCTCGGGCTCAAGAAGCCCAACAACCTCAGGCTCAAGAAGCCCAAAACCTCAGGCCCATGAACTTCAGTTCATATTTAACTCAATGCGAACTCACCTGAAACCATATTTATTGGGTATTGCTCTTCTGATTTGCAGCGGAAGTAGCCCCTTGGTGGCCCAGGACTATTTACATTCTTTGCAGACCATCGAGCAATACAATGCCTTGAAAGGTTCGCCCCCCAACCCCAAATATGGACAGGTAGGTTCCCTCAAAGTGATCTGGGAAATCAAGCATGACAAGCTCTACTTCATCAACTCTGAGAAGTTTGAATGGCATTACGACTTTGCCCACGCAGAACTCGGATATTGGCAGAACAAAAGCTGGTTCCTCTCGACCAATTACGCCGACTCCCCCAAACGGGAGTATGTACTTGCCAATCTCAACCACTACGAAGCTTCCGGTTTCTGGACCATAGAATTTTCCCCCGCGGATGAGATCCCCTCTGAGTTCATCGAATTGTTCATGGAGCGGGTAGGGGACAGTGTCAAAGTTGGCAAGGGGCCAGCCCTCTTTCTCAATACGATTCGTCTCGAAGACCTTTACGCCGGGAAATACACACCCTTTAAAGTTCTGCGCCCGGATGATATTTACACCAATTTGGTTTACCAGCCGTTGGTGGAGGGAGAGGCTTATGGCTACCTGAGAAAGATCAAAGTGGAAGATCTGAAGGACAAATACCCAGGGGTGCGTGACATAGTGGTGCTGAACGGAACCCCGCTAGATATTCCCCCTACGGCCGGGGTGATCACCTCAGAGTTTCAGACCCCGCTCAGCCATATCAATGTCCTATGCCAGAACCGAGGCACTCCGATCATTGCCCAAAAAGGAATATTTGACGATCCTCTCATTGATTCATTGGAATGGGACCTCGTTCATTTTCAGGTATACCGGGATTCTTTTGTATTGGAGAAGGCCAGTATTGACCAAGCCCGGATCTTCTGGGCAGATCAGGCCCCGAAGCGGAATATCAAATTGAAGCGCGACCTCAACCGCAAGGAATTGATACCCATCGACCGTATCAATGCCAATATGGTCAATATCGTAGGAGGGAAGGCGGCCAACTTCGGGACCCTTGCCAGGATTGCCAAACGCTCGAAGGGCGGATTCAAGGTGCCCGAAGGTGCTTTTGCGATTCCATTTTTCTGGTACCAGCAACATCTTGAAAGATCGGGAGCAGACTCTTTGGTCAGTATGGTACTGAATGACCCAAGCCTCCGAAGCAATCCCATGGAATTGGACAATGCGCTCAAAGCGATTCGGGACAGAATCAAGAAATATCCACTGGACACGGCGCTCGTACGCCGGGTTTACGACCAGGTTGCCCTGAATCCTGATTTCCGACGCATGCGGTTCCGGTCCTCTACCAATGCTGAAGACATTGACGGTTTCAATGGCGCGGGGCTGTACACCTCAAAAACGGGGTGGGTCACCGATACCGCCAAGGACAAGACGGTGGAAAAAGCAATTCGAAAAGTTTGGGCGAGCGTCTGGAACTTCCGGGCCTTTCAGGAGCGTGAGTATTTCGGCATCCCGCAGGAGCAGGTGGCGATGGGAATCCTGGTCCACCGTTCATTTCCCAATGAATCGGCCAATGGGGTCGCTATCACCAAGAACCTCTATCGGAAGTCCTACTACGGTTTTGTCATCAATGTACAGAAAGGAGAAGTGAGTGTGGTCAGCCCTCCTGACAATGTGATCTGCGATCAATTGATCTGCTATTCCGACACCAGGATCGACTTCTTCACCGACAAAGCCATCGTCGAATACCTGAGTCATTCCAGCCTCACTGCAGGGCAGTCAGTGATGACCAGAGCGCAAGTCACCCACCTCACCGGTGAGTTGGCACGGATCAAGGAACACTACTTTTACAATGTGCGTGGAATCAAAAAGCCCCTGGACTACAAGGACTTTGCTTTAGATATTGAGTTTAAGATTGATGGGCCGCAGGATCAACTGTATATCAAGCAGGTACGGGTTTACAACGATTGATCATCAGTTTCACAACAACGATTGATCATCAGTTCCACACAACCATTGATCATGTGGCTTAGGTGCGCCAATGATTGACCTGAAGATAGATCTCTAAAACTCCATTTCCCGAACCCTTTTTTTCCAGATCGCAAACCCTGCCATAATCGTATCGGCAACTTGTTGGGGACTTAGTTTGGCCGTATTGACTGCGATGTCAAAATTCCCGGGATCAGTACAATCCACCTTATATAGCTCCAGGAACCGTTCGTTTTCGCTGGACTTTCGGGCGATAAGCTTGGCAACTGCTTCTTGCTTGTCGGCGTATTCCTCACTCTTTCGATTGGGATCGCCCATGATCCTTACCGCGGCCACTTCAACCGGGACCATCAGGTAAACCTTATAAGAATCAGGCATAAAGTGCCAGGCCATCCGTGAATCCACGATCAAGCCTTCCTCGGCGACATTCAGCTTTTTGAAAACAGAATCAATTTCATCATCGATCTCAGGGTGGGTTTCAGCGTACTGGTTGAGCTCGAGGGTGGTCATCCCATAACGCTGGGCGATTTCACGCTGAACTTTACCGGTGGAGTAGATTTCAAAACCAAGCTCTTTCTCCATGATGCGACTGACCGCGGACTTGCCACTGCCCAGATCGCCCGTGATCGTGATCTTTGCTTCCATGGTCAAAGATACGGAATCTCTATACTATACAAATAGATGCGCATGATGTAGTGGGATTTTTACAGGCATAAATGACTTACGATTCCTGGATTTTTTCTCTATTTATTTTTACTGAATAGCTGAACAAATATACATTCATTAAAGTTTATGTATTGATCACTATAATTAAACAAATAGGTATGAACAGAACAATTGGAATTTTAGCGCTTTCATTTGGTTTATTGACTCTTACCGCTTGTAATCAAGAAAAAAAGTCAAACGATGAAACCCAACCTGTGATAGTTGAAAAAGCTTTAGATGGACTTGTTGAAGATGTCCTGACCAAAGAGCAACAAGATGCCTTAACACCAGATGAAGTAATAAAAACGCTTCAAGATGGAAACATCAGGTTTACAAACAATGATTTGACTGCACGTGACCATTCAGAACAAGTAAGAAAAAGTACACTGGCACAATACCCAAAGGCGATTGTGCTCTCTTGCGTCGATAGCAGGGTTCCTGTTGAAGACGTTTTTGACCGAGGAATTGGTGATTTATTTGTAGCAAGAGTAGCAGGAAATTTTGTCAACGAGGACATCTTAGGAAGCATGGAATTTGCCTGTAAAGTGTCGGGTTCCAAATTGGTTATGGTAATGGGCCACGAACATTGTGGAGCCGTAAAAGCAGCGGTAGATGATGTGAAGTTAGGCAATATAACGGCTATGCTTCAAAAAATAAGACCTGCGGTAGAGAGCGTAGAGTACGATGGGGAGAGGAGTTCAGAAAACCAGGAATTTGTACATCTGGCATGTGAAAGCAATGTCAGGAACACTATTGAGCAGATTAGAGCTAACAGCCCCATTCTTGCAGAAATGGAAGAAAAAGGAGAAATAAAAATAGCAGGTGCGGTATACGATATGGACGATGGAAAGGTAGAATGGTTGAAATAGGGCAACTGCTTTTTACAATAAATTCATTTCCTATGATTATCAAATATTCATCAGTCTTACTTGCAGCTATTGCGCTACTCTTCAACCATGCAGAAGCTCAATCACTACCAGATTCCACGCAGCTAAAGAAAGAGTTCAAAAGCTTGGAAGAGGCATTAGAAAACCCAGAGAATGTTTATAGACTTGACCTGAGTGACCAGGAAATTCAAATCCCAAACACAGAATGGTCAAAGTTTACAAACCTTGAGTATCTGAGTCTGAAGAATGACCACTTGAAGCAAATTCCACCTGGGATCGGCAATTTAAGGAACCTCAAGGTGCTCGATTTGAGTGGAAATGATTTTAAAGTGTTGCCAGCAACATTTACCAATCTGGTCAATTTGGAAGAGCTCTATATAAATGATGACAAATACTTCAAGCTCGAGAAAAACATACCAATCTTAAGTGAACTCCCCAATTTAACCTCCCTGCACCTGGAAAATGATGGCTTGAAGGCATTGCCTGAAAATGCTTCCAGCTTGAGTCATATCAGGTACTTGTTTTTAAACGACAATAAATTCAAGCACGTTCCCTCACAGGTAAACAGCTTGGAAAGCTTGAAATACATAGATTTAAAAAACAATAAGTATCCTATTCCAACTGAGGAAATCAGAAATACGAATGGCGGCATAAAGATTAATTTCTAGTCACTGATTGTGCTTTCTACGAGATATTAATATCATCCTCCTGAAGAAGCTGTCTCAAAAGGGCAGCTTCTTCAGTTCTGAGATAGAGCTCAGGGAGCCTTTCAATCCTTATGAAACCCCCTCAAAATATGGCTTAATGAGCCTCCAAACCCCTTACTGAGGGTCCTCAACCTACGGCTGCGAGGCTCCTAACCCCTCACTGAGGGTCCCTCAACCTACGGCTGCGAGCCTCCTAACCCTTCTCTGCGAGCCTTCCAACCCATGGCTGCGAGGCTCTCGATCCATTCCGGCTGGGCGCGAAGGCCCTCGGGCGGGTGGCGAAGGCTACCAGCCCAATCACCGAGGCCCTCCGGCATAGGTCAAGATACCCTGCCGAGGGGCAGTGCAACTCTCTGGCATAGGTTTGACAACCCACGGGAGGGTCGCCGACCACCCCCTTGCGGGTCCCAATATTCCGCCGGAGTATCAGCACCCCTTCCCCGGATAGCCTTGCCGGCCCCCGCGAGTATCCTCCAGGCCCGCCCGATAGCCAAGGAGACCCTCGGGCATGCAATCGAACCTTCTCAGCCATGGGGTGCGAGGTTCTCAACAATGGGTTGGAAGCCTCGCAGCCATAGGTCAGGGGACCCAAAAGGCGTATTTTGGTGCCCAAAAGGGAGTTTGGGAGTGTTTATACAGACAAGAAATGCGATATTGTAGGCCTGTTTAATCCAGTTTGGTCTTTTAGGCTGTATAAAAAGAATGAATATGGAGTTCGAGGTACTAGAAACAAAAAGGTTATTGCTGAAAAAGCTAACACCAGAATCCTTTACAAGGTTATTTCAGAATTACACAGAAGCGGAGATTGTGAAAATTCTCGGTTTGTTAAGCCATGAAGAGTTTGTCCGGGAGAAGTTCAAGAGTCAGGGAGGCTATAAAACCTATGACCGTTCGATTGTCGCTTTTTTGCTCGTATTGAAACAAACGAATCAAACAATTGGGAGGTGTGGATTGCTTCCTTACGTCTGATTAGAAACTTCGGTTTTACCCAGGAGGGATTTTTGAGGCAGCACTTTGTCAGGGAAGGGGAAACCCAAGACACCCTGATATTTTCACTGCTCAGAGAAGAATATGAAGCGACATGCTAAAGTGAATGGCGGAGACAACCTCCCTGACTTCGTATTCAAAGCGCGTCATGCAATGATGGGAGTCATCATCCTGAGAAGTGAAGCCCCCAAAAGTTGGCAACAACAAACCAGGCATGCTCTTTTCGCAAATGAGCGACCCTATTTGGATGAGTAATTCTGGTATTGGAAAGTTATTAAGGTGGGAATGCACTTTTTATTCAATGGTTCGCTTAAAAAAGTTCCCAAATACAGAAGCAAGATATATAATCAATTCTGTACAGCTTATTGAGGTGTAATACCCCCAACTCCAAAGCTTTTCTCACAATTTTCCGTTTGACATCCTGGTTCATCATCACAACAACATTGACCTCCTGATAAGCTGCAATCAGGACATTGCAAGGTTCCTGAACAGGTGGTGAAATTCGGTTCGATATACAATCGCTCTGAGGAATTTTCATAGCTGAGGTGGCGGTAAATCTTCACTTTTGAGAAATATCCAACCAAATAAAAGCTGTTATCAATCAATGTAAAGGAATAATCCAGGACATTTTCTTCTGTGATGGTTTTGAAACTACTTACCAGTTGAGCAGACGTCCAATTACTTGTAAAAACCCCTTTTGAGTATTCTGCAATGAAAGGCACTGATTTACTCCATGAGACTATTGGCTGGGAGTCCGAAATAGGATCTGAATCAGAGCAGGATGTGAGGGAAAAGAATAGCAATCCCATCATACCTATCCCTATAAGGCATTTACGAATCATAATATATGAGTTGGTTAAATTATATCCTGAAAAGAATGTATCAGTTACCCCAGGTAATTTGGTCGCGTCTCAATTTGTCAGTGCCTTTACTTCTGTCTTTGTAGCAACTGGCTGTAAGAATCCCATCTTGGGGATTGATATCTACTGAGAAAAATCCACCAGGTTCTTTACACCTGAAAAGCTGGCCGAAACTTGAATCTATATTGTTCACGTAAAATGAATTCCCCTTCCTTTCCAGGCGAATGCGGAGGTATTCATTTTCTCTGGTGTCTATGTTTAGCAATTCGGCTCCCAGATAGAAGGCTCGTTCCTGGGAGTCATCTACAGATTTATCTCTACTCACAAAAAAACCGTTTTTCTCAGTGCTAATCTCATATTTGGTGCGGTCCAAATTTGGCAGACGATCCATCAATATAGTTTCCAGGAGATCCTCTGGAACTGAAAAGCTCACGGGAATTTCCTGTGCTATACCGACATCTTTCCTAATTGGAGGAGATATTACCCCAATTTTAAGATCGCCAGGGTGATTACTTTCATCTGCATTCAACGATGAATATGACGAGGGAGGATTCGGTGGAATATGTTCTTCGTTTTTATTGTCACACGCCAGAAGGATAACTGGCAATATCAACAACCAGCAAAATCTTATAACTAGACTATTCATAGTAGGTGTATGTATGAATTTTATTCAGCATAACCGAAATTCTAAAGTACTAATAAAATGCAAAGCTGGCAAATAGTGCATTTTTATGTCACTAAAATTAGCCACTTGTTCAATAATAACAACAAATATTCATCGTTTCGTCTTTCCTTTCTTGAAAGTATAGTACGACATAGAATCTAGATCAAAAGTAATGGAATTGTTTAAAATGATACTGTCACAAGACAGCTCAGACAAGTCGCAATTTACCAAACGAAGGGTGTCTGCATTTATTTCCAGAAAATCCATTGTTGATTCTTCAAATTTTGTTCCTTCAATTTCGATATTCCCTTCCAACAAAACCCGGTCTTCGAAATGGCAATTTCTGATTGTGGATTGGTTCACTACAATATCCTTAAAATAACAGCTTTGGAAGGTGTCTTTTCGGAGAATATTGGTTCGTTGGAAATGAGAGTTGCTGAAATCTCCAAAAACGAATCGGGACTGTTCAATGATTCCATCCTCAAACCACCCATTTCTGAAAATCGGTCGATACAACATTAGATTTGAAACTTTGGCACCCCTCATGGTCAATCCGGTTAGATCTATGGTATACCATATCTTCTGCCCGTTTACCTTGAGGTGTTCGAAGGAAGAATGGGTGAAATCGCCGGCATTGAGCGTCTCGCGGATCCAATTATGCTCCCGAGAAAAATTGTTGATGAGAAAAGCAAAAAGCTTTGCCCGAAATACAGACACCCCCTTTTGGGTGAATTCTAATTGGGAATCCCTGTATATAATTTCAGGAAATGGCTTCCATGAATACACCAACTCAATTATTTGATCTATTTCCTTTGAGGAAGGTTCCACTTCATTGGCTTGATATTGACTTAATCGATTGGTCAAATCATTGAATTCTTCCTTTTGTATTTGGAAGCTTCTTTCTTCATACAAAGCTAATTCCGCTAATCTGTTTGCAGCATAAGATCTCCTGTTTGCTTCCAAGGAGATAATATTTGCATCTTCGGCTTTTTGGATTGCCCCTTGATCAAAAATGAGGGCCAAGCATACGGTAATTGTAATGCCGAGTAACTCAACATAGTGTTTGCGAATGAAGTTGAATACGGTCATTGATGATATCTTCAAGGGATCATTCCACCACCATCCGCTCCACCTGCGATCCCTGCTCGGTAAAAAACTCGATCAGGTAGACACCGCTGGACAAATTGACCAGATCAACAGGCGTGAGGCCCTCTTCCAGCAGCCCATCCGCAACCTTCTGGCCGACCAGACTGGTGATCTGATACACCGTCCCGGCCGGACCGTCCAGATACACCAACCCGCTGGCCGGGTTCGGGAAGAAGCGGCACAGTTTCAAGCTACCCCGGTCAATCAGGATCGTTTCTGAGAAGGTAAAGTTGCCGTTTTGGTCTACCGCGCGGACCCGGTATTGCTCGATCTCAGCCGGAGTGGTGTGGAACCAGTCGTAATTGGAATTCCATTCGTAAATGGGTGAGGAGACCTCTTCCCAATATGGACCAGTTTGACCATTCGTACCATTATTAGTGCCACCCGTACCACCTGTTCCATTTTGACCACCGCGACCGCTCCGATGCTCCACCACAAAATGATCGTGGCCATTCAGAACCAAAGCTGACCATTCGATCAGGTTGCCTTGCGGCTGCGCCTCACCCCGCGCACTCAACCAGGCCACCGGCAGTACAACATTGGTATTCCCGATTGCAGTATCGCAAAGGCAATACCCCGATGCCGTATCCGGCATGATTACCGCGAAGATGGCATTCGAATCCGTACAGACCGTATTGTTGAAATTGAACTGTCCGGTGAAGTTGTGGGGAGTGATGTTACTGATGCCAACCGTGGTAGTATAGGTGCCGATCAGGACATCTCCGGCATTGAAGCTGCCACTCATATCGGAGTCACAATAGAACTGGACATTGGTGCTGGTTCCTCCGGGAATCGCAACCCCATTGTTCTCAATGGTTCCACCATAATTATACTGAAAGCCAGCGGGTCCGGGACCTATAGTTGAAGTAAAGTTATTGAGCGCGAGATCGGGGCGGGCAACGGGGATATTCAGGGTTGCAGAACCAGTAACCACCGCAGCATTGCAATTGGTGCCGGTGCGGGCACAGAAGAGATTGGAGTTGACCTCAGAACTAATGGTGAGGAAGTCCGTTCCACAAGCCACCGAAGAATAAACGTCGATGTCAAAGGTGAATTGGACCGAATCTCCCACCGTGAGGCCAGCGGGCAATTCCCAGGCGAGGCGGGTTCCTCCAGCCAGGGTTTGGACCGTAGGAGCAGTCGCCAAAGGAGGGTTGAGGATGCCGATGAAATTGCCGGCGTATCCATAGCCCAAATTGAGATCCACAAAGATGCTGTCCCCGGCTGCCGTCGTACCCAGTCCGGTATTGGCGAAATTCACGGAGACCGTCTGGTTGTCCGGGCAGGAAGTGTTCTGGCCAATGGAGCCATTCACCGCAGTTGAATAAGGGGTAGTCGCACCATTGATGTCAATCGGAGCCGAGAAAATCAACACCGGAGAGATCGGGTCACCACAGATCTGATCGGCAGTAATACGCACCAGGAAGCGACGACCAGAGGCAAAGTCACAATCGGTAGTTAACCAGAACCGTAAGGTGAAGGAGTTGGAATCCGGCTGCACGGAGCCGGGGAGAAAGTTGGCTTCAATGATGGCATTGATGGAATCCACATCGTAGGTCAAGAAGGTGCCGGCGATGGCAGGGTCAGGAATGGCTGCAAAAGAGCCCCCCGTAGGATAGCGCAATTCTGATGATCCCGGTGCATAGAGGAGCCCACCGGTAAGCGGGAGGAGCACATTGATCAGGATATCGTCGATGCTTGCAATCTGAGAGGAGACGACATTGAGCTCCACCATGATCGAATCGCAGATGTCGAAGGGGCCGGTAGGCATGCTCAGGGTGGCTTGTAAATCCGCCTCCTGAGGATCTACCACCAGGTATTTGGAGTCGACGACACAGGCGGCAGTAGCCAGAGAGGAAGGGTAGCTGGGGCAATTCCAGCCGACCAGTACCTGGATAGAGTCCAGGTCGCAATTGTTATAGGTCGCAGAAAGGCGGAAGGTGCGGATACTGTCAGCCAACACATCGCCGACCTGGTAAATACCATTGCTAGGGGTGAGGGTAGTGCTGTTGCCTATATCGGTCACGGTTACCGGAACGATCTGCCCGGAGGGAGAAACGAAAGCGAACCAACTGTTGGAAGCGATATGGATATTGGAGCTGTTCTCGATCTGGAATTCCCATTGCACCTCTGCATCAATGCCGGGAACGACCTGGACAGTAGGCGTCACCGAAAGACTGGCGCCTTGCCAGGCGAGGGAGTCGTAGGAAGTAATGGTGGTATTTGCTGATCCCGGGCCGGTTAGCTGAGGAATTGGGTTCCAGTCGTAAGCAGTCCAGATGCGTTCGGCCCCCTCGTTGACTGCACAGGTCGGTTGCAAGGTCAGTCGCAGAATGCCCAGGAACCCATCGTCACTCGGGAGTACGGTGCCGCCATTGCCGACATAGATCGAGTCCAGATCAAAATAGATGGTGTCTCCGCTGATCGCATAAGGTGTGATCGGGGTGGTGACGACTGTTTGTCCCTGGGTGCCAACTGTACGTCGGTCCTCCATGGTGGCGGAGACGAAATTGTAACCATTCGGCACAAATACCCGGACCTCATCAATAGTTGCCCAAGGCCGGTATTCGTAGTGAAATATATTTCCCCCGGTATAATTAGAACAACAGTTTCCAATGCTGACATAGTGGTTTTGGGAAACGGTGATATTGTTACACCCGGAAGCATTGAATTTATCGTAGCAACAATTGGTATAATAATAGCCTACCAGAACGAATGCGCCACTGTAACTGTCACATGCTCCGGTGTCATTGGTGACGGGGTTGATGAAGGCAAATTCATTGGTCAGGGTTTCCGAGGTGACCGAACCACCCGTATTGGTGCTCACCCGGTAGCGTGCCGAGAGCACCAGAGAGTCCCCCGCTTCAAATACAAACCCGAGCGGTAAGCAGGAACTTAGAAAGGTCGTATCAAAGTCAAAGTGGAAATTCCGGATATTCCCTGAAACGGTAGTTACGGTAGGGAGGGCAAGTGCGCAATTGTAGGTATTCCCCGTGCTTTGGTCATAAATGGCCATCTCAGCATTGATCGGAGTCAAAGCATTTCCCCTTGAGATTTCCGAACTCGCATATCCTCCTACCCAGAATGGATTTGCCAGCGTCGTATCGACCGTTCCATGGAAGCGGGTCAGGAGGGTATCGCCAAACATGACATAATTCATCCGGACCAGGGAAGAGTCAATCGGGCCGGGACCGTCGGGGATGCCATCTTCGTTGTTGTCAGGAAGCCCGAAATTATCGCGGGTGGCGGTGAAATTCCTGAAGATCAGACCGCCATCGTTACAATTGCAGATACCACAGTGGACATTGACTGAAAAATCATAGCAGGAGATTTTGTGAACACAGGAGCAACTGGTATCGGCGACCTGATAGAGGTTGTATTCAATCGTCTCGATGCCTCCCGAGCAGACGGTTGGACAATTGGGGGTGACCTTGAACTTGAGATTGACCTTTTCCAAAGTGACCCCGGCGGATTGTGGTAATGGGAAGATAGCTCTGAC
The DNA here is from genome assembly GCA_964352215.1 of uncultured Bacteroidia bacterium. Classification (GTDB taxonomy): domain Bacteria; phylum Bacteroidota; class Bacteroidia; order J057; family JADKCL01; genus CAWUKT01. The sequence goes on along the minus strand of CAYGRE010000028.1, from coordinate 222 downwards.
GGTATCCCCAATCACCGTGACACTGGTCGGATTCCAGACATCGCCCTGGGGGTCTTCAAAGAAGAGTTCACCCGGCCCCCCTGCATAATTCAGATTGGCAGGTAGAATGAGGTCTACGGTAGCAAATGCTCCCTGAGCATCGTCATAAAACCTGAAATCGGAGTGCTCCAGGCAGTATTGGGCAGTGTCACCCGGATTGATGTCGGTGGGTCCGTTGGCAGC
>CAYGRE010000027.1:0-73018 GCA_964352215.1 uncultured Bacteroidia bacterium | reverse complement strand
CTCGAGCCCAATTTCAAGGTGCGCACCTTTTTCGAGCCCAATTGCAAGGTGCGGACCTTTCTTTTGCCCAATTGCAAGGTGCGGAACTTTTTCAAGCCCAATTGCAAGGTGCGGAACTTTCTGGTGCCCAATTGCAAGGTGCGAATTTGGAATCCTCAGATGTCTATCTCGCGAACTTATTTAAGGCTTCCTGGTCAATGCAAAACCTAAGCGCTGTCAATAACATAGACTTTGCTTTAACTGATTCTCTGAGCTTGGAATTTGATTATGATTCCCTGGTTAAAATCGCTGAACAAATCCCGGTACAAATCCCGGTACAAATCCCGGTACAAGCTATTCCGTTTTTAATCCTTTCTCCAAGAGCTGATTATTTAAATCGTATCAAGCAGGTTAAACTCTCCTTGCAATCTCAGGAAAAGACAAATCTCCCCACAGGAATCGCAAAAGAGGAAAGAATTCGCCTTTTGCACAAAGTCGGGTGTATGGATCGGTATATAGGAAAGGGAATTTTCGAGCAGTTTTACTATGATGATCCAGCCATCCAGATCATTTCAGACTCCATGCAAAGCAATTGCCCGGATACTTTCAATATCATCAAAAAAGAATGGCCAGATCTATTTGACTTCTCACTTCAATGAACAATTCGTTCTTGTCAAACTTTAAGGCATAGAGATATTCTTCAAGTACATCCTCCTTTGAGACCAGCAAATGCTGGCCGGATATCTCCTCCCCCGAAGCTCCACCTGCCACCCATTCCAAGAAAAAACACCGTCTTTCGCACAAAACAGACCAGAAAGCTATTCACAAATAAAATGTTTATCCATTCTGTTTTGTCATGGGTGAAGAATTCGTATATTTGCGCTCCTGTTTTTACAACTCAGAATTTTCAATTAGAAGTTTATATGGCTAATAGTCTCGCAGCAAAAAAGAGAATTCGGCAAAACGCTGTTCGCCGTTTGCGCAATCGTTACCGGTTGTCTACCACTCGTACCGCGATCAAGCATCTCAAGAGCGCAGAAGGTAAGGAAGCGGCTGAAAAGCTCCTTCCACGTACAATTTCCTTGGTTGACCGTTGTGCTAAAAGCAACATCTTCCACAAGAACAAGGCCTCTCGTATCAAGAGTCAGCTGCACAAGTACGTTGCAGGTCTGAACTGATCTCTGCCGAATAGCTTTCTCTTTTTTAAAAATATAAATGCTACCTCAGATTCTGGGGTAGCTATTTTTGTTCATAATCGCTTGATCAACGATTTCACCCTTCCCCAGATCAATCCTATACTCAGACCCGGTTCCTTCTGTACCCCGCTCCAATTTTCTCCACGGTGCAGGTAATATTTGACAAAGGTGCTCTGGGTCATTCCCCACTTTTTTAGAAACTGTTTGTTGCCATCGTTTCTGGTCACTTTCCCGGTGGACTTGGCCTGGAAATGATAGACGCGGGCTTCGGCCAATCCTTTGAAATACCGGACTCCGTGCTCCCAGAGCTTGCGGCTGAAGTCCGGATCGGAAGACATGCCGGGGCTGAATTCCTCCGAATACCCTCCCACTGCGTTCCATAGTCCCAAGGGTACGACATTGGGAGGCCAGGTGGCGCCGGCCCAATCTTCCTTGGGCCATTTGAGGTAGTCGTGCAGCAACTCCTTTTCCCGGAATGAATCCGGATCCTGCCCGTAATCCCTGGGCGCAATCACAGAACGGTTGCCCGTATCCCTCGGCTCTACCATAGTTCCACTCAGAAACCAGTCTTCATGGTCAAGTTTATCTATCTCCTCTTGCAGCGGGACATCCCAATCCGGCAGGGCGTACATATCGTCGTTGAAAAAGCAGATGTAATTGGTGGTGGCCAGACGGGCGGCGGCATTGAGGGCAATGCAGACTCCGGCATTTTCGGGTGTATAGCTGTGGGGGATTTTTTCAGCGCGGGCCCATTCTAAAGTGCCATCGCTTCCTTCATTGATGTGGAGAATCAACTCATGGGGAAACCGGCTGTTCTGCCGCAAACTCCGCACGCACAGTTTCGCAAACTCCAGGTTGTTCCACGTGGGGATGAGAATGCTGAACTTCGATTCCCAGGTCGATTCGTAGCGCTGATAGGTGATTTCCACCCCCAAATCTAAGGTTTTTCGCCTATATTGACGCCTGTGAATGCGCGTCCGATCCGAATTGTTGTGGAACGATCCGGTCCCAGGCTGGAATATGTCCTGGGGATCATCTTTGATGACCTGCTGAAGGTCGGTTATTCCTGCGTTGTGGGTGGGGAGTCGATGGCGACTGAAGGTGATTTGTATTATCTCCCCGACCCTCCCTCTAATAAACCCTCCGTCCATTGCTCTGGAATGCTTTCCCCTCAAGGGGCCATTGCACAAACCAGCTTTCCCTACGATTTTACTGAACTTCCCGATCCAGCCGAAACAGATATATTCGCATGGGCATTTTCCCGGTTGGTTCAAGTAGATCGGTACCAGGACCAGAGTAGTCACCACCAGGACCAGAGTAATCACTACCAGAATCAAAGCCCCCAAGCCCAAAATCAGGGAAGTCAACCCGTCCTCATTGAAGACCTGGCTGCCGACCTGGCGCACCGCCTCAATATCCCGCTTCCAGAGAAAACCTTCGATTATGAGATCACGATCGACGTAGACAACCCCTGGAAGCACCGCCACAAGCCCTTTCACATCCGTTGGGGGGGATTGCTCAAAGACCTCCTCAAAGGAAACCGTACAGGGACCAGGGAACGCTGGCGGGCCATTACCCGGAAAGAAGACCCTTTCGATACGGACGGTCTGATCAAAGATTGGTGTCCCCCAAAGAAAACCACGCTATTTTACCTGGTCGACGGCGACCACCCCAACGACTCCCGCTACAACCTCCGCATGGGTCCTTATCAAAAGCGGGTCCTGGAAATGAAAAAAGCGGGTTACGAAATCGGCCTCCACCCCAGCTACGACAGCCAACTGAACGCGCATACAATCCAGGCGCAAAAAGACCTCCTCGAATCGGTGGCCGGGCCCATCGACCGTAGCCGTCAGCATTACCTCCGCTACACCCTTCCCGAGACCTTCCAACACTTGCAAAAAGCAGGCATCCAATACGAATATTCCATCTGCCCCAAGGACCAAACCGGCCCGCTCACTGCCATCGCCCGCCCCTATCCCTGGTACGACCTGTCCCAGGAGAAAAAGACCGACCTGATGCTGGTACCCGCCGTGGTCATGGACCGCAGCCTGCAACAATACCTGAACCTACCGCCCGCGCAAGCATTGGAAAAGATCAGGAAAGAGATCGAACAGGTTCGTAGGGTCGGCGGAAAATTTGTGATTATCTTGCACAACGAGACGTTCAGCGAATCCGGGGAATGGAAAGGATGGAGAGAGGTAATTCGGAAAATGCTGGAAGACCTGAAGGCCGATGGAAGCTAAACTCAAATCCCAGGACAAAATATTGCGTGACGATTGGAACGCGCTGATTCGGCGGTCACCTCAGGGGAATTTCTATGCCCTGACCTATTATATGGATGTGGTGGCGCCTGACTGGATGGGCATCGAAGTACTTGAGGACAATGAACTCGTCGCGGCCATGCCTCTGCTGGTCCGCAAAAAATACGGCATGCAGTATGCCCTTCAGCCCAATTTTGTGCAGTACTGGGGCATCTTCTTCGAGGAAAACAAGTTTCAGGATTCCTACCGGGAGCTGAGTTGGAAGCGGAAGGTGGTGAAGCTGATCGTGGAACAACTTCCGGAAAAGCTCAAGCTCTTTGGCTTTGGTATGGCACCCGAATTCGATTATGCGTTTCCGTTTCATTGGGAAGGGTTCGATCTGAAGACCCGTTATTCTTATCACCTCGACCTGACCGCAGGAGAAGAGGCGATCTGGCAGGGAATCAAACGGAAGAGAAAAAACCTGTTGCGGCAGGCAGAACGGGATTTACCAGGGGTACAACAAATGGACAATCCGGAAGGGTTGCTCAATTTGATCCAGGCGAATCTCGAGGCCCAGGCAGGGATTATGACCCCGGAACACCTGACGATCCTGCCAAAGTTGATTTCAGAAATGCGCGAAGATGGTTATGTCCTGCAAATAAATGAAGCAAGTGGTGCTCCTCTGGCAGCCGGGTATTTTGTGAATTTTGAAGGGAAAACTACCTATCTGGTCGGAGCCAAAAAGCCGGGGCTTCAGGAAACCGGGGCCCAGGGTTTGCTGCTTTGGGAGGCAATCAAGCGTTCAATCGGGAACGGTCAGGTCTTTGATTTTGAAGGGTCCATGCTGGAAGGGGTCGAAAGCTTTTTCCGCACTTTTGGAGGAAGGCCGGTTCCGTATTTATTCATAGAAAAAAATGAATTACCTTTACTCATACGATGGATAAGAAGATTACGGTAGTTGGTAAGAACAATTCTATTTTCAATCAATTCATTTCAGAATTGAGAGACCACGAAATTCAGCGGGACCGGATGCGTTTCCGCAAGAACCTCCTTCGTTGCTCCCAGATATTGGCTTACGAATTGAGCAAGTTTCTGGATTATGAAACCAAAGAGGTCGAGACGCCATTGGGCTCTCTTGAAATGGACCTGATTCAGGACCAACCTGTGCTGGTTTCTATTCTGAGAGCCGGGGTGCCCATGCACAATGGATTCCTCGACTACTTTGACCATGCAGAAAATGGGTTTGTATCTGCTTACCGCAAGCATACCGGTGGTGGCAAGTTCATCGTCCACATCGAATACCTGGCCATGCCCAGCGTGGAGGGTGGAACCTTGATCCTGCTGGATCCGATGATTGCGAGTGGTAAGAGCATCGTTCTCACCAAGCAGGCGATCATCCCTTCTCAGGGCCGTCCGGAAAAGCTCTTTATCGTTGGCGTGATTGCCAGTGAAGAAGGCCTGGACCATGTCCGCCGTCAATGTCCTGAAGCACACATTATCGTGGGCGCAGTTGACAATGAACTGACCGCGAAGTCCTATATCGTACCAGGCCTCGGAGATGCGGGTGACCTGGCCTTTGGTTCTAAGACCAGCGGTTAATTCATAAACATTTTCCCTCCATATTTGCTTCTCCTACAAACAACAATTTCTAAATGCTGGAGATCATCCTCCAATATGCCAGTGTGATCGCGCTGTCCAGCCTCAAAGTCCTTCCGGGTTTGGGTCTGGCGCTGGTCTATGATATGAATGCCCTGGAAATATTTATCTGCCTGAGTGCAGGGGGTATCCTGGGGGTATTTCTGTTTACCCTGGCGGGAGAGCAGATTCGGAACTGGCTCAAACGCCGCAGAAGGGAAAAACACAAAGACAATCCAAAACCGATCAAGATCCGAAAGGCCCGTCGTATCCTTCGGATCTGGCACAAATACGGTTTGATTGGGGTGGCTCTTCTGACACCACCGGTTATCAGTCCGCCTTTCGGATCGATCATTGCGGTGGCTTTCCGGGAAAAGCGATCCCGGATCCTGCTGTTTATGTCGATCAGTGTCATCATCTGGGCTGCAATACTTGCTTTATTGGGTGAGCAGGTCCTTGAACTACTGGGGGAAAAATGAAGCATATCAAGTACATCTTTTTTGACCTCGACCATACCCTTTGGGACTTCAACAGATGTTCCCAGGAAACCCTTTTCGAACTGTTTCAGGATTTTCACCCTCAGATTGGCACCCACCACCAATTCGAACTCTTCCACAAGATCTACAAGCGGATCAACGAATCTCTCTGGCGTGCTTACGAACGCAATGAAATCACGACCGACAGGATCAGGCAGCAAAGGTGGGAAATGACCTTTGCGGAGATGGGCGTAATAATGGGGGATTGGAGCCATGAAATGGCGGCTTCCTATATTGAAAATTGTCCCCGTAAGCCCTATCTGATTCCCCATGCCAAAGAGGTGCTGGATTACCTGCATCCCAACTACAAAGTTCATATAATTACCAACGGCTGGTGGGAAAATCAAGTGAAGAAATTGACCCACAGCGGTTTGAAAGACTACTTTGGCAGTATCATTACGAGCGACAAGGCCGGCTCAATAAAACCTCACCCTGCCATATTTGATTTCGCCCTGCAAAGCGCACAAGCTGAAAAGGGAGCCTCTGTCTATATCGGGGACAGTTATACTGCGGATGTGATCGGGGGTATAAATGCAGGCTGGGATGTCATTTACTTCAATCCCCACGGCCAGGACAATCCCCACAAAGCTCCGGAAATCTCTGGCCTGGATGAACTTTTCCAAATATTTTAGGGGCTGATTATTCATCGCCACCCACAAAGCGGTATCCTACCCGGTGAACGGTGAGGATGTGCTTGGGCTTCGATGGATTGTCTTCGATCTTCTTGCGGAGGTGGGTGACATGGGTGTCAATGGTCCGGTTGGAAAGCAGGTAATCATGCCCCCAGACATCTTCCATGATCTGCTCTCTCGTCAGGGCTTTTCCTTCGTGGTAAACCAGGTATTGCAACAATTGCCGCTCAACCTTCTTCATGTGCATCACTTCATCTCCCCGCTCAATGATCCCCGCCTGAAAATCGATGCGCATTTCTCCCAAACGGTAGATTTCATGGGTCAGATCGGATTTTCCTACCCGTCGCAACAAAGCTTCAATCCGCGCGGTCAATTCCAGAATATCAAATGGCTTGGTCAGATAATCGTCGGCGCCGGCCTTCAAGCCCAGGACTTTGTCCATCTGCTCTCCACGTGCGGTCAACATCAGAATGGGTACATCGCTGCCCGTGTTGCGCAGTCGTTTGCAGATTTCCATGCCCGACATACCGGGCAGCATCAGGTCCAGCACCAAGAGATCGGGGGATTCTGAAAGCGCCAATTCCAATCCCAGTTCTCCTTCGGCTGCCTCCACGACCGCGTATCCCTCAAATTCCAGGTTCTGCTTCAACAAAAACCGAATCGACTCATCGTCCTCCACAACCAGTATCTTACGTTTGAGGTTTTTCATACGTCCATCAATTTACACAATTGGTAGTTCTACAAAAAAAGTGCTGCCTTCCCCTACCCGGCTGAAAACACCGATCTTGCCCCCCATCGCTTCTACAATAGACTTGGCAATGCTCAATCCGATCCCGTGGCCCTTGGTATTGTGGACATCCACTTCACCTAACCGGACAAATTTATCAAAAATGATCGACTGGTCCTGCTTGCGAATGCCGATACCAAAATCCCGGAGCCCAATCGAAATCCGTTTCCCTTTTTTCTTGATGACCAGGCGCATCCGTTGATCATCTCCGCCATACTTCCGCGCATTGTCTATGAAAATCGTGAAGACTTGCTTCATAGCCATGGTGTCCACCTTCACACTCCCATTGAACTGGTTCCGGTTCATTACAGTCAGGTTCTCACCCCCTTCGTGCTTGAAAAAGGTCTCCACGGTTGCCAGGTAGGTTTCTATTTCGATCTCCTCCAGCTTAAACTTCTTTCGACCCGCTTCGAGCTGGGAAAAGTCGAGCAGGGTGTAGATCAGGTATTGCAGGCGATCGGTTTCCCTTCCCAGGATACCCACCAAGGCATTCATTTGCTCGGGGGTCTGGGCTCTCCCCAGTTTAAGGGTGTCTGTAGCCAACCTGATCGAGCTGAGGGGGGTTTTGATCTCGTGGGAAACGTTGGCCACAAATTCGGTTTTCATGCGGGACAGCCGCAAGAGACGGATGGCACTGAAGAAGATCATGGCCAGGAGTACGATCAACAGGAGGAACAGGCCGATGATGAGGTAAAAATTGCGCTGATAGATGGAATCTCCTACTTCTGAAACCTTGGCATCCCGGAATCCTACCCCCACGGTGAGGTCACTGAGGCTGGAACCCAGGTCCGTCAGCTTGACCAGGTGCTCAAAATTGTTTTCTCCGTAGGCAATGGAGTGGAAGAGGAGCCGGTCCCCATTGTTGGATATCAGACCAAATTGGAGGTGTCGCTTCTTCAGACCGGAGCGCTCTTCCCCACCGGTCCAGAACTCCTGTAAAAAGAAGTCGCGCAGAAATACATGCTCAAAATGCCAATCATTTACCTGGCTGAAAACAATGCCAATCAGGCTATCACTCCCTTGATAGAAGATCGGATAACCGATCAGGAGGTCTTTGTTGAAAGTCCGGTCATAACTGAAGACGATATTGCTGTCTACTGCAGAAGCCCAGCGATTGTCTGCATATTCCTGAACGGACTGTTTTTCCTGCAAAAGACTGTTTAACGATTTCTTCAGCTCTGTTCCCAGATCCGTATTCTCCCTGAACTGCCCGATTTTCCCCGTGTCTTTTCGGTAGCGGCTTGGTTTCTTGTAGTCAAATACCCGGAAGCTTTTCCCTCTCTTTTCCGGCAGGGCCAGGAACCATCCTTCACTGAGTGGACTTGCCGCAGCGATGGGATAAAAGATTCCGCTCCACTCCTTTGATTTTCTTGGATCCAGACGTGTATAGGACAATTGCCGGGCCAGGAGGCGGTTGGACTTGGAAATTGCGGTTTCAAAGCGGTCATTCAGAGTGGTGGCGCAGTCTTCCGCAATGCTTTGCAATCCATTGTGCAGGCCCGAGCGGAGCTGGATCCGCAGGGAAGGAAGGGTACTCAACTGCCACAGGAATATTCCCAACACCATGATGATGGCCAATATCTCAAGGAGCAAGATCGTTCGGCGGGTTTTCAAATCAAGTGGGAGTGAGGTTTACCCAGTGGTTGCATAAATGCTTTACAAGATTACCATGAAAATTTCGTATTCTAAACCCAATGAAGCTGTTGTCTCCTATATTGATCCTTTTACTGCTGATATTTGGCAGTTGTATGAAGCCAATGGACTCTGACTTTTCCAGTCGGAGTGGCCTGCGGGACGATGAAATACTTTGGGTCATGCAGATTCCAGCGGATTCATTGTCGACCGATATCGCTTTGGACGATGCAGAAACCAAAAAGCTGAACCTTCACAACCGGCTTCTTTTCGAACAGGTGATCCCTTTGATGTTCAAGGATATGATGTCTGGCGATCTGATTGCCTATGAGAAATACGGGACCCTGGCAGATGACCTGAACCAGGCCCGACTCAATGAAAAACTCCGCAACCTGGAGATATCAAAGACGGATTTCTCAGCCTTCCGCTTCAAGGCCGAGCTGTTTTCCATCGTTGAAACCACTTCCCGCAACTACTTTCATATTCCAAAATTTCTCCGCCTGATTGCGGTCGATACCACCGGCAAACAACCGATACAACCATTTGCCGGGGCGTTCGTCAGCGATTTGAACCGGATGAATTACACGGTCACCTACCCTTCTGGCAAGTCGATCACTTTGCAACGGTTCCTGGAGCGTGAAGATTTCTATTACCTGCCCAATTATCTCCGTTCCAATTCCATGGAGTATATCATTGAGTCGGGTGAGCAGGCCAATTATGTCAAGGGGCTGGTCACGGATGGTGCCTGGACGAGCATCGAATGGGTAGAAGGTCAGATCAATGTATCTGGTAAAAAGAAACTGAATGTCGATGACTTAAGCGGTCTGCCTTTTACCGGATCCTATCAAGGGAATGGACTGGACAGCATGGGGACGGAATCACCCGACCTGTTTCTGACTGCGGAGAAGGATTATCTGGTCGCTGACTGGTCGAACCGCTTCCGGGTAGAAAAGATATTTCCCTTCGAAGAAAGGGCTTACTTCAGCTCAGGTGGGGAATTGTATTTATTTGGCCCGTCTGACGATAGCCTGGTCCAGTTGACTTTTATCAGTAACAACGATACACTTAACCTGGTGGGCGAACCCGATTGGGTCAACCCCTTTTAGAGGATGTTTCTTTCTCAGGTGTTTCCAATTCGAGGGTAGGGAAAAGGTTGTATCCTTCTACTTCCCATTTGACCCGAATCTCAATGGTTGACGGATCAACCGCCGTTTTTTCAGGCAAGCGGTAAGGATCGAGGCTTCCGGGGGTAAAATATCCATTCCCGTCGTCGTCCTTGATGAATTTCACCTTGTATTCTCCGGCTTTCATGCGGTACATCTGGTAAGTCTCTGCATGGATAAACCGATGGTAAACTATTTCTGAGGGTCCTCCTTTGCCACCGCCCCCGGAACTTCCACCTGTTGAAGAACTGCTGCTTCCTCCTCTGCCACCTCCTCCTTTTCCACCGCGACCGCCGCCGCCCCCGCTCGCGGTGCTGACATTGCCATCATCGTCGTCGTCCGTATCAGCGGTTGCAGCTTTTCCCCTCGGTGCTGAGGATGTACTTGAGCCCATGATCAGGACCACCCACTTCGCATCCGGCCGGGTAGAATCCGGAACAATATTTCCTGAAATAGAGCCAAATTCGTCCTTGGAGGGGAATACCATCGGGAATTCCAGCAAGGTATCGGTAGTGGTTCCCGGCATCTCAATTCCTGGCTTAATCAGGAGTTTGTAGGGCATGGTTGGTTCCGGAAAGTCTGAGAGGATGGCCCTGAGTTCTAATCCGGAGCTTTCAAGATCCATCTCAAAGATGGTCCCGTTGGTATCGACCAATTGGATATTGGAGGTGTCGAGGTCGGTAGGCAATTTAAAATAGGCATTCAATAAAATGCGGTCCTTCTCGATCTGGAGGATCGGCGCATCAAACAGCTTCTCTTTTTCGTCACGGGAGAAATTTTGCGGATCGATCCTGACCAGGCTGTCGTCCCGGTTGCCGAGGGTATCGATCATATTGAGAATCTGCAGATTCATGGGGATAGAACGCGGGGTGGGCGTATGCAGGTAAACGTGGCTCTTGTCCTTGAACCGAAACCGGTAGAACTCCAGCTTCTGTGGATTGTCGCCCAGGGTATCAGACAGGATAAAAGCGAGCGAATCATTGTCATAGACCTCGCGGAGCGCCTCGCTGAGCTCCAGATGCATGGTGTGGTCGTTGACCCACTTGAGGCTCCTGACGGCGGGTGCCCGCTCATCCTGGAAGAAGGCAAATAGTTCAACCGGTTCACCTGACTGGGTGGTATCGGTAAGATCGATCAGGGGATTCTCAGCCAAACCGAGCATTTCGGAAGTGCTGTTAAAGGAATAGGATTTGTCCTGGTCTCCTACTGCGTAGATTTTGTAGGCAGCATTTCTCAGGTATTCAAATTTAAAGGCCCCATTGTCATCTGTTTCGGTCGCGTAAACGGGTTTCTGGTCGAAGATGTCATTGCCTTCGATTTCATCTGCCGGAAACAAAAACACATTGATCCCTCCTTGCCGGTCTCCAGTCCATGCGTTTTTGACTGTTCCGGTGATCTGCATTGAATCCAATTGATCTCCGGTACTGAAAGCATAGGTGAAGGACTCGTCCATTTTATTGCTCTCATTGAAATCCTGGATGCCGGTTCCCAGGGTGATCACATAGGTGGTACTGTCCCGCAGTTCGTCCTTGAACTCGATGCGTAGCCGGCGGTTCTTGACTGTGACCTCAGGGGGAGTCTCGGAAATAGGAGAAATGAAGATGTCCTTGCTGTAATTTCCCGGCTTGAGGTATTCATCGAAGTAAAAATCGATGCGGTTGCCCTGGTAATTCAGCGATTGCGGAGCTGGAATAACGCCAATGATTTCCGGACCGGTCTTATCGCGTTCACCCCCATTGGGTTTGACAATATTGGCGCAGGACCATAGGATCAACACCGGCGAAATCAAAGCCAGGTTCCTGAGAATATATTTGATGCTGGAATTCATGTTTACCTGGAGCGAATGTAAAACAATGATACGATTGTAGCTACTCCTCCCACCAATCCAACGGTGGGCCAGACAAAGCGGTGCATGACACCGGGGTGCTCTCCCTTCAACTCGGGATATTTTGTAGCACGTACTTTTCGGAGAGTCTTTCGGTCAAGGGTATCACAGTACTTGAGCGCGTCCATGTCACCCGTCTCCATGTTCACTAAAAAATCTACTTCTATTTTCCGTTCGATTTCTTCCTTGCCGATCTTTTTGAATTTTACCCTCGGCTCTTCCACCCGCACGGAGTCGACACCTTTCAATTTTCCCTTTAATTCGGCCTCCACCCCTGATGTCAAAAATCCGGTCAGTTTGCTCAATTTGTCTGCTTTACCCTGACAATAGCCAACAACCATAGAATCAAAGACTAATACATTGGAAATCTGTGACTTAACAAACTGCTGATTTGCCATGAAGAGTATGATACTGATAGTCAATAGGTTACGCAGTTGCAAAAAGGCCCCCTGGAATGCACGATCTGCTGTAAGTCCGTACATGAACACAGCTTTTACCGATCGTTTCTCAGAGCGGCTTATTTTGCCCATTCTAGTGATTCTGTTTTTCGATCAAATAAATAATGGAGCTACACCGGCCTTTTTTGCTCCAACTCGCTATCCAGGAGCAAAAACCATTCCAAACTCCACGCACGGTGCTGCCGTTCATATTTTTCTCACTCAGCATGGATACATAAAAGGAATCGTAGGGCATCCGCTTTATGTTTACCAATTTAAATCCTTTGCGTTCAACCAAATGTTGAAGTGCCTTGGGGGAAAAGTGGTAAAGATGTCGGGGAACATCGTAAGCGGCCCACATTTCTTTGTATTTGCCGGCATCCCAGGAGGTGTAATTGGGCACGGCTACGATGTACTTTCCATCCTTGTTTAAGAGCTTGAATATCTTTTCCAAATAAGCTTCCAGTTCATGTACGTGTTCAAGTACATGCCACATGGTAATGGCATCGTATTTTCCCTCTTCCAGTTGGAAAAAGTCTTCAATGGGATTGAGATCAAGGTTCCAATTCTCTTTGGCCTTTGCCCTGGCGTTTTCATCCGGCTCCACTCCAGTTACCTGCCATCCTGCCGAATTCATCGTATTGAGAAAGGCGCCCGTACCCGCACCTATGTCAAGTAAAGCTCCAGATGGTTTACCGGTAAACTGCTGTATAATTTTCCGCTTTTGCTTCAGGGTTCTCTTGCGAACGATCTGATAGGCTTTGTTGATCAAACCCTTGCTGGTATCAGAGTGGGAAATGTATTCGTCACTCTGGTAATAAGGTCCGATCTCTTCCTGGGTAGGTACAGGGTTGGTGAAGCGGAAGGTGCAATTGTCACAATGGGCAATTGAAAATACCTTCTTGGAAACAGTATGGTCCTTCGCTTGAAGGACCTCTTTGAAATTTGTCGACAGACAAACCGGGCATTGGTTATATGAATGCATTCGCCTTTATCTTCCTATGTAGACCATTAATACTGAAATGTCAGCCGGTGTCACCCCACTGATCCGGCTGGCCTGACCGAGGCTGCCCGGTTTGACCTTCGCCAACTTCTCTCTTCCTTCAAAGGAAAGCGCCTTGATGCGGTGGTAATCAAATTCCAGGGGAAGATTGATATCGTCCAGTCGAATCATCTTATCAGCCAATTCCTTTTCCTTGCGGATATATCCTTTGTACTTAACCTGTATTTCTGCTTGTTCCAGATCTTCGGTGCTGTAACCCTGAAGTGCGGTTCCCAATTCCGGAAGGAGGTCCATGATCTGATTCAACCCTACATTAGGGCGGGTCAGCATGTTTTCTACTTTGATCTTCTGCTTGAGGGGACTTTGTCCAATGCTTTCCAGAAAGCCATCCGCATGGTCCGGGGAGATGGAGACAGTTTTCAGCAGGTGCTTGATATGCTCGACATTTTCCTTTTTCAGCCTGGTACGCTGGTAGCGTTGATCTTCGGCCAGACCGATTGCGTAGGACATTTCCGTCAGGCGCAGATCTGCATTGTCCTGCCTGAGCAGGATTCGGTATTCAGCCCGGCTGGTAAACATCCGGTATGGTTCATCGGTCCCTTTGTTGACCAGATCATCGATCAAGACGCCGATGTAGGCCTCATCCCGCTTCAGTACGATGGCATCTTCTTCCTGATTTTTGCGGGCCGCATTGATCCCGGCCATCATTCCCTGACAACCTGCTTCTTCGTATCCTGTGGTACCGTTGATCTGTCCGGCGAAGAAGAGCCCATCCACCAGCTTTGTTTCCAGGCTGAGCTTTAATTGCTGAGGTGGGAAGAAATCATATTCGATGGCATATCCCGGGCGGAACATCTTCGCATTTTCAAATCCTTCTACTTTCCTGATGGCGTCGTACTGTACATCTTCCGGAAGTGAGGACGAGAAGCCGTTTACATACACTTCGCAGGTATCCCAGCCTTCGGGCTCTACAAAGAGCTGGTGGCTGTCTTTATCGGCAAAGCGGACGATTTTATCTTCTATAGAGGGACAGTAGCGGGGACCCAACCCCTGGATCCGTCCCGTAAACATGGGTGATTTCTCAAATCCGGTTGCCAGGACCTCGTGTACGGCGGAATTGGTCCGGGCAATATGACAGGGTCTTTGTTTGGTCAGCGGCTTGGTTTCTTCCATAAAGGAAAACTTGGATGGTTCCGCGTCTCCCTCTTGTTCTTCCAACTTACTGTAATCTATACTCCGGCCATCCATGCGGGGTGGGGTTCCGGTTTTCATCCTGCCGCTTTCAAATCCGAGTTCCTGGAGTTGTTCTGTAATTCCTCCGGAAGCTCTTTCTGCTGCCCGGCCTCCACCGAACTTCTTTTCTCCGATATGGATCAATCCATTGAGAAAGGTGCCATTGGTCAGGATCACGGTCTTGGCAGGAATCTCCAATCCCATTCCCGTCTTCACACCGGTGACGCGGCCATCCTTGACTACAATTTCGCGCACCATCTCCTGCCAGAAGTCGAGGTTTTGAATGGACTCCAGTCTCAAACGCCAGGCGTTGGCAAAGAGCATCCGGTCGGATTGTGCTCTTGGGCTCCACATCGCCGGACCCTTTGATTTGTTGAGCATACGGAATTGGATCATGGTCTGGTCCGTGATGATTCCGCTGTATCCACCCATTGCATCTATCTCTCGCACCAGTTGTCCCTTGGCAACTCCACCCATAGCGGGGTTGCAAGACATCTGGGCAATGGTATTCATATTCATGGTTACCAGCAAAGTCTTCTGACCCATGTTGGCTGCGGCGGATGCTGCTTCACAGCCAGCATGCCCGCCTCCCACTACTATTACGTCGTACTTATCAAACATATCCTTTATCCTGAAAATAATGGATGAATGGAAGGGCTTCTTCCAGAGAGCAAAGATACAAATCTTAAAGATACTTCAAGAGTCGTTCCGTGGAAGGATATTGTTCCACGTGGAACAGTTGGTCACAGAGCAGTGCTTGTAAGATGAAGAAGAGGGAAGCGGCCCAACTCGACTGTGGTTTCGTTCCACGTGGAACAGTTACAACTGGCTCTGATCCGTGCGAAAAGTCCATAACCAGTTTGGGTAGCCAGTGTACAAAGTTAACCCCGCTGACATAACCGGCTAACGCCGGGAACATACCAAATTAGCCCCGACAGCATAACAGGTTAAGGCAGCAACCATACTAATTTACACCTTGATAGCGTAACTGGTTAAGGCAGCAGACATACTAATTTACACCTTGATAGCTTAACTGGTTAAGGCAGCAGACATACTAAAGTACGCTCGGTCACATAACAGGTTAAAGTAGGGACCATACCAAACTACACCTCGGAGCTATTACCAGTTTAGGCAGCGACCATAACTAACTACGGGCAATACCCCTACCAATTAACCCAATAACCATCATGGACCTTACCCAAAGGCATAACTGATTGAGGCAGCTGCCACAATCCATTATCCCCGTCAAGATAATTGGTTAACCACTAAATGTATAAAATTGACTTTTTCCCTAGACCCCTACCCACTTACGTGCCTTAAGGCACTGATCCTCCATGAGCCGCATTCCTGCTTTCAAATCATCTGTCTTGTCATCATAACCCAGCAGATGCAGTACCCCATGGATCATTACGCGATGCAACTCATCTTCAAAGGAAACACCAAAACTATCGGCATTCTCTTTGATCCGGTCTACAGAGATGAAGATCTCTGCAACCAATTCATCCGCACCATCAACGTGGAGGGGAAAGGTTATGATATCGGTATAGTAATCATGATCAAGTGCTTCCCGGTTGACCTGGAGCAAATACTCATCACTGCAGAATACAAAGGTGAATTCGCCGATCTCCTTGTTGTGATCAGCAACGATTGCAGCTATCCAATCGACAACAGCTGGCTGGTTCGCCAATTCGAATTCGATATCCTCGCTTAGAAAAAGAATGGGGTCCATCAAATATTGAAGATCATCTCTACCCTGCGTCCTTCGTTTTCGAAGGTAATCTCATTGGAGAGGGTACGCATGAGGAAGACGCCACGTCCTCCTGCCTTCTCAATATTCTCGGGAGCGGTAGGATCCGGCAGGTCATCAGGATTGAATCCATCACCTTCATCCTCGACCGCTACCAGGAGCCGGTAAGGGTTCTGGGTATGGCATAAGATGGTAACATTTTTGCTACTGTCACCCTTGTTCCCGTGTATGATGGAGTTGTTGACTGCTTCAGTAATGGCAACCATTACATTACCGTAAACATCATCCTTGAATTCCAGAGAATTCCGGACTTCCTCGATAAATTCCTCTACCTGGTAGATATTATCAGGGGTACTTTTTATGACCAGTTCCTTCAACATTCGCGTCTGCGCCTGACTACTCATTGGAATTTTCGAGCAATTTAAAATACTTTTCAATCAAGATAATAAAATCACTTGAATATTCAAGTTGATTTGATTTCAGCATCTCTTGCCGCAATCTGTTCTTGTATTCCTCCAGTTCTAATTTATCCGGAGAGACCCGATCGAGTTCCTCAGCAGTCCGGGATTTACGCTTCTGTTCGAATTCATTCTTCTCCCTCACTGCTTTGGTCGCATCGAGCAAACGATTCAATATCTTCCGTTGCCGGGCCATTGTTGCCTCGGTAATGATCTTGTTTTTCAATTCATCCTCGGTGTCTTTCATGTCTTTCATCACCTGGCCCATATTGCTGAGTCCTCCTTCTTCACCTTCTCCTTTAATTTTCTCGTGGGCTTCCTTCAGTTGCTTGCGCAACATTTCTTGCATCTTGGCCATTTCCCCCAGCTTATTGGGGTCCATTCCTTTGCCCATCATCTGCTGCATCATCTGGTTCAACTGCCCTTGCTGCTTACCGATATCTTTCATATTGGGCATGCCACCACCAGGCTTTTTGCACATGCTCATGCCACCCTTCTGATTTTGCATTTGCTGCTGCATCTGCTCCATCACATCGGTCAGCATATTGGCGAGGTTGTTGATGCTGGTCATACTTTGGTGCTGGTTTTCCGTAACCCGGAACACCTGCTTGCTGTCCAGGGCTTCGCTTGCTCCTTTCATGGATTTGAGAATGGTGTTGCTTTCATCGGTGACGAATTTCTCAATTTGGAAAACCCGCTTTGCCAATGCATCCAGGCTGTCCTTCACCATGTACATGTCGTCAAGCAGCTGCGCCTGTACCAATTCCTTCTCAATCAATGCAGGATCGTTGTGACGCAGTCCTTTGACCTCATCCCGTGTATCTTCCTGACGGAATGACAAACGCAGCAGGTTCTCCAACAAATCCCGTAAGTCTTCCAGATTTTCCTGGTCTTGCTGGTCCTGGGATTCACTCATCATGCTCTGCAGCTGCTCTTTCATTTCCTCCATCTTCTCCGAAGCATTCTTCTGACTTTCACTGGCATCCTGCTTCTTCTGGTCCTTCATCTGCTCACCGGCATTTTTCATTTCCTCCTTGGTATCCTCAGCATCCTGCTTCATCTCATCCATTTCCTTCTCCTGAGGGGTGGAGGTATCTTCTTTCATCTCGTCCAACTTGTCAATTTCCTTCTGGATGTCTTCCATCTCCTTTTGGAGTTGTTCCTGCTTTTCCGCAAGCTCATCCATGGCCTCCTGATCGTTCTTCTTCGTTTCTTCCATCTTCTCGTTGAGCATATCCTGCTTCTTCTGCAGGTTGTCCAACTTCTGGAAAAGTTCTTCGGCCTTTTGATCGATCTCTAACTGCTTCATCAACTCCATCGTCCGCTCCAGGGCTTTCTCTAAATCTTCTTCGTCAAACTGCATCTCCTCCATCATCTTCTTCATATCCTCTGGATTCATCTTCTCCATCTCCTCTTCCAACTTCTTCATGTACTCATCCAGCTTATCGTTGTTGAGACGCTCCATCAATTCATTGAGTTTCTCATATTTCTCCAGGGTCTTCTCAGAGATCATTTCATTGTTCTGGAGATTTTCCTTGTTCTCTTTGAACTGGTCCTGAAGATCTTCGATGCGTTCCTGAACGTCTTTGTGGTCAGAAATCATCTTTTCCAGTTCCTTCTTATCGTCGTAAGACAACTTCTTCTGGTCCAGCATCTTGTTCTGGAACTTCTCCATGGTCTCGTTGATCTTCTCAACGTCTTTCAGCAACTCTTTGACTTCTTCCTCCATCTTATCCTGGGCCTCTTCCACTTCCTCAAACTTTTCGTTCAGGCTCGGATAGTTGATCTTGAACATCGCGCTGGTAGTGGCCTTCGGTCCGGAAATGAAATCGTTGTCCCATATCTTGATGAAATAATCCACCATGTCTCCTTCTTCCATGCCCAGGGTTTGCAAATCAATTTCCAGGCTCTTTTGCTGAAGCAATTCTCTGGGATTGACTTTCAGCGAAATCTCCTGGTATTCGGGCCCTACTTTGCCATCCTTGCCGGACTTGGTAAAACGATAGTACAAACTCAACTTGCTGAAGCCATAGTCATCTGAAACCTCGAAATCGAGGGGCATGAACATGGTGAAGTCGGCGATGAACTCCTGAGCTTGTGCGGTGACGTAAACAGATGGATGACGGTCATTGATCACATCAATATGGTACTTGACCGTATCAATATTTGAAATGTTCCGCTTTGACTCGAGGTGGATGGAATAGGCTTCGCTGGCAAGAATTTGTTGCTTGTGCTGGTACACTTCCGATTCGGCATCGTAGTCGAAGTCTACGGTGTCTTTACCTAAGAAGCGCGCTTCTTTGATGCTGCCCTCTGTATTCAATAACCATTTGACTTCAGATCCCCGCAGGACTTTGAAGTCTCCTATATTGGCGGAAAGGGTGTCGTCAGGAATTCCACTGTACCCGGGATAATCTATTACGACACTGAAGTTGCGAATAGATGGTCTTCCCAATACATCTACACCATATATATCTGTCTTAACTTCTTGATTACCAATATAATAGTTGAAGTTTTCTTTGATATTACTTAACTGATAGCTGAATTTATCTGTACGCAGCTTTTCCATCGGATAGTTGACGTACTCAGACTCAGACTCTTTCTTCAGGTAAAGGAATAAATCGGCTGGTAATTCATCACCGGATACGCTTGCCTGCATGTTAAAGTCCTGACCAGCAATCAGTTCGTCCGGGCTGTCCCCCACCTGAATGGAAAATGGAGGAGGTGGTAAAAACTCCTGGTTAAAATTGACCAGACGTTTGGTGCCATTGCTAAGTACATCCGGACGAATCACCCACAACAACAAAAACAGGAAAACGGGAATGGCGAGGTAGCGGGCATACTTCAGGTTGACATTGAGATTGATGGCCCGTGCAAATCTCACCGGTGCCAATTCTTCTGTCTTACTTTGCACGGCAGCGATGGCCAGGGCATTTTCCTGAATACTTGCTTCGGATTGGAGCTCAAGCAGGTTGATGAGTTTGTCATCAATATCCGGAAAATGCTTGCGTATCATTTCGGCAATGTCCCGGTCACTAAGCCCTTTGGAAATGTTCAGGAGCTTGAATCCTGGCCAAATCACAAAGTAACCGGCTACTGCGGCGAAAACGCCGGCCAGTACCACCATCATTCCAGTACGGACTCCGGATGGAAAGCCAAGCAGACCTTCTCCCATCACGCTGATGAAGAGAATGGATGACATGATTAACAATAGACCAATACTGCCCCGGATGATGCGGTTCACATAGAACTTCCTGCGAAATTCTTTGATGTGACCTATGAGTTTATTTTCGTTATTCAAAGCTGTTCCTGTTTTCTTTCTCTTAATAAAACGTCTCTCATCCGCCTATGGTATTACAGAACGGAACGAGAATGAAGGGAGTGTTTTTGGTACGATACTGAAATTCCACAATTTATTCCGGTTTTTCAATGGTCGAACACAGGAATTCACTCTTTGTCAACTTCCTTCCCATTTGTTGCCGTACCATTTTTACCCTCTCTGCTTTTCTCTATTGCCTCAAAAAGATATGCCACTAACCAGGGAACTTTCTTTCCCAGGATAATGCGGGCGGTACCTGCCAAACCCAATCCAAGGATGATTACTTTCCAATTTTCACCGAAATAGGCGAGGGAAACACTACCGGAAAATATTGGCCATTGGCCGAGGAGTGGTTGCCATCCCCCAAAGCAGATCCAACAAAAGGCATCCAGAAACAGACAGAAAAAGAGGAACAGCACGGTAGCGACCACCATTGCGTATCCCCATTTCGCTATTTCTATTCCTATTTTCAAATTCTATATCTCCAGCTTTAGTTCGATCGGACAATGATCTGAATGCACTGCATCCGCATGGATGATATGCTCCCGGCAGTTGTCTTTCAAATCTTGCGTCACCATCTGGTAGTCGATGCGCCATCCTTTGTTCTTTCCTCTTGCACCGGCCCGGTAGGTCCACCAGGTATAGTTGTCGGGATCCTGGTTGAACATTCTGAACGAGTCTACTAAACCAAGGTCGATGAATTTGGTCATCCATTCCCGTTCCTGAGGTAGAAAGCCTGAACTGTTTTTATTCGATACCGGGTTGTGAATATCAATCGGTTTATGGCAGATATTGTAATCTCCACTGATCACCAATCTTGGCACCTCTTTTTTCAATTCCCGGATATAGTCGTAGAAATCATCGAGAAATTCTTCTTTGAAAGTTTGGCGCTCATCGCCGGAACTTCCTGAAGGCAGGTAGAGGCTCATCACTGAATAGTCCGGATAGTCGGCCCTGATTACTCTTCCTTCGTAATCGTAGCGTTCAATTCCGCAGCCATATTCCACGTGGATGGGTTCTTCTTTGCTCAGGATTCCAACTCCACTGTATCCTTTCTTTTGCGCGGAATACCAATACTGGTGATAAACCTCGGGGACGTCTGCATCCTTGGCGATGTCTTCGGGGAGGGCTTTGAGCTCCTGGAAACATACAATATCGGGATCTACTGATTTGACCCATTCAAACAACCCTTTGCGGGAAGCGGCACGGATGCCATTCACGTTATAACTGACGATTGAAATGCTCACTATCTGGTCTCGAAATGTGTCCAACCCTGGGCCTGCAAGGGAATTACAGTTCCGTGTTGGGTAATTAGATTTACACCTTCAGCTTTGTCGACGACATGGCCGATTACTTTTACATCTGCCATTTCTTCGATTTTCTGGAAATCATCCAGGGGTACGGTAAACAGCAATTCATAATCTTCTCCTCCGTTCATGGCCATGGTCATGGGGTGGAGATTGAAATCCTCAGCTACACTCACTGTCTGTGGATCAAGCATAATCTTGTCTGAGTAGACGTTGATTCCCACGTCGCTGGATTCGGAAATATGGAACATCTCGGAGGCCAGGCCATCGCTGATGTCTATCATGGAGGTAGGTCTGATCCCACGTTCCCTGAGTTCTTCGAATATATCTTTTCTGGCTTCGGGCTTGAGTTGTCTTCCGACTACATAATCGAAAAGTCCCAGGTCAGGCTGCATTTCGGGATTCTTGGCAAAAACTGCTTTTTCTCTTTCGAGTATTTGTAAACCGGCATAGGCAGCTCCCACATCCCCGCTCATGCAGAGCAGATCATTGGCTTTTGCCCCACTGCGGTAAACCACATCATCTTTTTCACCTTTTCCGAGTGCAGTTACTGATATCAACAAACCCTTGGTGCTGCTGCTCGTGTCTCCCCCCAGTAGATCTACATTGAACTTTTCACAGGCAGCTTTTACCCCGAAATAAAACGCTTCCATGGCTTCGACGGTAAATCTGTTGCTCAAGGCAACGGAAACCGTGATTCCATAGGGTTCTGCGTTCATGGCGTAGATATCTGAAACGTTAACCGCAACGGCTTTGTACCCGACATGCTGCAAGGGGGCGTAAGTGAGATCGAAATGAACTCCCTCCACCAGCAAGTCGGTGCTCACGACTTGTACTTTGCCATTCTCCAAGGCAATCACCGCCGCATCGTCTCCGATGGCTTTGAGCACATCCGGGGAGCTGGTAACAAAATCTTTGGTCAGATGTCGTATCAGTTTGAACTCACCAAGCTCTCCCACCGGGGTCAGGCCTTGGTCTTTGTTTTCGAACATTCCCCAAAGCTAGCAAAGATGAACTTCCCTTAAAAGCAAATTGAGTAATTCACAGTCCGCTCCTGGCGCTCAGGTCGAGCATTACCTCTATCGGTTTTAGTGCTTTAGTCCGCAGAGGCTCAGGGACATCCACTTCGGGTGTCTCGTACTTCATGCAGATAAAAACTTTTTCCAATGTATTCAATTTCATGTGAGGGCAGTCGTTGCAGGCACAGGTTCCCTCGGCTGGCGCCGCGATGAACTCTTTGTGGGGACTCCGCTTGCGCATCTCGTGCAGAATTCCGGATTCGGTTACCACGATGTAGGCTGGTGCCTTGTCTTGCTGGGTATAGCGCAGCAACCCTGCGGTCGAGCCGATGTATTCTGCCATTTCCAGTACGGCTTCTTCGCATTCTGGATGGGCTATGATCTTTGCTGCCGGATGCCGGAGCTTCAGTTCATGCAGCCGTTTCCGGGAAAATATCTCGTGGACCATGCAGGCTCCATCCCAGAGCACCATGTTCCGACCAGTTTCTTTGTTGATGTAAGCACCGAGATTTTTGTCAGGTGCGAAAATCAGGGGTTGGTCTTTTGGGAAGGATTCGACGATCGCTTTGGCATTGGTGGAGGTCACGACCACATCGCTCAGGGCTTTCAAGCCGGCAGAGCAGTTGATGTAAGTCACCACTTTGTGCTCAGGATACTGCTTTTTGAATTCAGAGAAGAGATCCGGTGGACAACTGTCAGAAAGTGAGCATCCAGCTTTCAGATCGGGAAGCAGCACTTTTTTCTGAGGATTGATAATCTTGGCAGTTTCTGCCATGAAATGAACTCCGGCGAAGACAATGATGTCTGCATCGGTGGTGGCCGCTTGCTGGGCCAGGCCGAGACTGTCTCCCACAAAATCTGCGATGTCCTGGATATCTGGTTCCTGGTAATAATGCGCCAGGATCACTGCATTCTTTTCCCGCTTCAGCTTTTCAATCTCTGCAAACAAATCCAGGGTTGGATCAACCTCGACATCGAGAAAGCCGACTTTGTCGATTCTCGAGAAATGCTTCTTTTCTTTTATATCTATATACATATCTTCTTTAAAGTTATTTATAATATATATAGTAGTATTAGTCCTGTGGATTGTGTGCAAAAGAATTTTTGAGAACACTTGACTTTGGAGTTAACCACATTATTTCAAACTTATACACTATTATGATAAAGTTTATTTCTTTCTCTGTCACTACTTTAGCTTATTCCATTAACATTCCCACAATCACTAAGTTTTACTATTAACAGGGAAACTATTTTGAAAAATCAGGGTGTATACAATGTGGGTAGTTTTGCTTGTGTCCACAGCGCCATTTTGGATATACACATATCCACACAGCCTGTCTCGGACAATTGAAAAGCAAATAAAGTTGCGCTACAGTTCTCCACCTGTAATCACCAGTTATCCCCCGTTGGGTGTGGAGTAGGAAGCGCTGATATTCAATACCTTCCACTTCTTATCATTTTAGCCTGAAAACAAAAAATGCGCATAGGAATTAATAAAAGATAAAGCTATGAGGATACCTGCGGAGAAGTTTGTTGAAGCATCTGATATTGTCCCTGTTTTAGATGTGCGTTCCCCCGGCGAATATATGAAAGGTCACATTCCCGGTGCTCATTCATTTCCTTTGTTTTCGGATACGGAACGTGCGGAGGTCGGTACCTTATATAAGCAGATTGGTCAGCAGGAAGCGGTGGCGAGGGGATTGGAATTGGTGAGTCCGAAGATCAGGCAAATGGTAGATGAGGCGCAGGTCCTTGCCAGAGACGGAAAGCTGTTGGTGCATTGCTGGCGGGGGGGAATGCGGAGTGAATCGGTAGGCAATCTGCTCAAGATAGCCGGGATTCAGGTTCAGCTACTGGAAGGAGGGTACAAGGCCTACCGGCGATGGGCTTTGAGTCAATTCGAAAAAGCTTATGACTTTCGGATAATAGGGGGAATGACCGGAGCCGGCAAAACAGAGGTGCTGCAGGCCCTGGCCTTGAGGGGAGAACAAATGGTGGACCTGGAAGACCTGGCGGACCATCGGGGATCGGCATTCGGGCGACTTGGAGCTGGGAATCGGGTGACACAAGCGCAGTTTGAGAATGATTTAGCCAGTGCATTGTATACCTTTAAAGACAAACGAATTTGGATCGAAGATGAAAGCCGGCAAATCGGGTCCTTGATTATACCGCTTACTATATGGGTGCAGATGCGAAAAGCAGCATTCTATTATCTTAAGCCGGGGAAGGAAAACAGAATAGAAAGGTTGATCAATGACTACGGTGACTTTTCAAAGGAGCTAATCCGCGACTCAGTCGACAAGATCAAAAAGCGGTTGGGAGGGTTGCGGTACAGGCAGGCAGTTGAATTGATCGAGCAAAATGAGCGGAGACCTTTGGTGAGTATGCTGTTGGACTACTATGACAAGTCTTATCTGCACGGGGCCGAGGAGAGAAAGCCTAAGGTACGTTATGATATAGATTCCAGCAGTATGGCTATGTCTGATCTGATCACACATATTCTCGAATTGGCGGAAAAGTAAAAGGGCCCAATACGAATATTGGACCCTCCATTCGAATGTTTTCGAATTACTGTTAGTTTGGACTCTTGTATTCTTCCTGAAACTTCTCCCAGGAAGTGTTCTTATAGAAGTCTCCTCCAAAGTAGGCAAGTATTTTTTCAAGTTCCGGAGCCTGGCGGAAACCGGGAAGAGGTTGGATTACCCCATAGTTTTCATCGAGGAAAACCAGGGTGGGATAACTCATCTTTCCGTTCATCAGCTCTGCGGGAAGTTCATGGTAACCTCTGCGCCCGTTGGGGACAAACTTATAGGTGCGGTCTTTAAAGGTAATGTCTTCTTTTCGCTCCCCGTCCATTTTGACCGCGTACCAGTCGCCGCTTACCAATTCGGCAATGGTGGGATCCTTCATCGTGGAAGCATCCATTTTTTTACACCATCCACACCAATCGGTATAGACGTCTACCATGATCTTGCGGGGTTCTTTTTCCATGCGCTCGACAGCCTCTTCCCAGGTCAGCCATTCGATCTTGGCTACTTCGGTAACAGATTGACCATTGTCTTTGGAAGCATTTTGAGGTGCTTGCGCGTTCAGACCGGATGCGACTACAAGCGCGATAAAGAATAGGAGAAAACGTTTCATCTTAATCAGGATTTTGGGACAGCATTAAATATCGGCAATTTTCCACAACTTTCAATTGCCGGACGGTGAAATGTCTTTAGATAGCTCTGGAGCGTCCTGAGTTGATTCAGGAAATTTGAATTTTCCGGAGGTTCTGTTGAGACGTGTTCGCCGTTCAAATCTTACTGTCAAAAACAGTGCCGAAAATCCGAGTCCTGCTGAAAGTCCATACCACATTCCGTCGACTCCATACCCATAGTATTCAAGTAAGAGGTATCCAACCGGCAGGCCAATTCCCCAATAGGCGATAAATATGAGGATGGTTGGGACCAATACATCCTCCATGCCCCGGAGGGCCCCCAGTGCAATGGCCTGGATGCCGTCTGCGAGTTGGAAAAATGCAGCAATGACCAATAACCGTGCGGCGATGGCTTCCACATTTGGATTGTCAATGTAAAATCCGGGAATAATAGAAAACATCAGTAGGATGATGGTCACACTGAATACAATAAAGATCATTCCCCCCCAGATCCCTGCCATCCCTGCGATTCTCATTCCCGGCAGGTCTTTACGGCCATAAGCATTTCCTACCCGTATCGAAGTAGCACCAGCCAGACCCATATAGACCATATAGGCAATGGCGGGAATTCCCAAAGCGATCTGGTGAGCTGCCAATTCATCGGAACCGATCCAACCGATCAGGATCACAGCTCCGGTAAATGCTCCTACTTCAAAGAAATATTGTATCCCGCTTGGAACCCCGATCTGGAGGATCTTAAAGATGGTTTTCCAGTGATGTCTCAGGATGATCCTGCGGGCCCGGAATTCCTTGTATCTTTTGGCATTTGCGACGTAGGCCCACATCAGGAAAAACCCAATGATTCTTGAAATTCCGGTGGCATATCCTGCTCCGTTCAAACCGAGTTCCGGAAATCCCCAATTGCCATAGATCAGCAACCAGTTGAGCAAGATATTGACCAATACGATCCCACCCATGACCAACATGCCGGGAACGACATCTTCAAAACCATCTGTATAATGTTTTAAGGCCAGAAATAGCAACATGGGCAAAGAAGAGAAGCCAATAATCCTCATGTACTCCTGTGCCAAAGGAACGATCTCTTCCTCCTGACCAAGAAATGGGATGAGTTCTGCTTCCAGCAAAGTGATCCCAATGAAGAAGATGCCAGCCCAAAATGCGACAATACCCCCCTGGCTTAAGTACAATTTGGTTTCATTTTTGGCTTTTGCGCCGAGAGATTGGGCGACAAGCGGGGAGATGGCCATGCATATTCCAATCCCAATTACAAAAGGAAGATAGAACAGGCTGTTGGCTACGGTAGATGCAGCCAGGGGAAATTTTCCATATTGACCAACCATCAGGATGTCTGCCTGGCCGATCACCATGTGTCCGAGGTATCCCAGGATCACAGGCCAGGCAAGTTTGGCAGTTTCCCTCATATTCCACAGGAGGGAGGTTTCCGATTGAAGATCTTTCATAGAGAGTTGCGGTTTGTTTGTAGAAATTAAAGTTCCCCGTTCTGGTATTTATTCCGGAACTCAACTCGCTGTAACTCTCGTTCTATAATAAGGTCAGTCAAGGCATTTACACGTTCGTCGGAATTCTGGGCTGACATAGCGTTGTGAAACTTGCTTTCATTGATGTCCAGCCTGTACATCAGCTGGACCAATGCATGCATGTCATCCTGCAAAAGAGAATCGATCTTTGACCGCAGCGCTCTTTTCAAATCTTCCATGCTGAGGGCTGGATTTTTCGCCAATCCCCAGTTTTGAGAAAGTGCGTTTTGCAGGGATTCCTGGTTGTCATTCATTTCGAAGAGCAAAGATAACAATGAACTTAGAATAATTTTTAAATGGAGGGATACAAGGGAAACATTTTCAGAGGAATACGACTTGCTTGTGGTTTGGCATTTTCTATTCATTGCTGTATATTTGGATCGATTTTAACATTGAAGTTGAAGGAGAGGGAGAGTTTCACTCTCTTTTTTTGTTTTTAAAAGAAGTATATGCAGGGATTTGAGGCTGTAAAAGCTGAATTGGAGCGGTTATTAGAAGAGGAGTTCCCCGATGTATTTTTAGTAGAAATGGACCTGAAACGGAGTGTTAAATCTGTTCTTTCAATTTCTTTGGACACCGATGAGGGCATTAAGATTGATATCTGTGCCTGGATTAGCAGAAAATTGAATCATTTTCTGGAGGAAGAGGAGCCTTTTGATTTCCCATTTCGTCTTGAAGTCAGTTCTCCAGGGGTCGGCAGACCTTTGGTAGTACGGCGTCAGTACCTGAAAAATGTGGGAAGAAAGATCAAAGTGGTTTTGCTGGATGGTGAATCCAGACGGGGAAGGCTGATCTCTGCAGATGATGCGGGAATCGTGGTTGAACCGTCCAAATCAGGTAAGAAGAAGAAGAAAAAAGGAGAGGAAGAAGTTCAGGAGAACTTTGAAATCTCTTACGATGATATCAAAGAAGCAATTATTGAAATTTCATTCGACTGAAGATGGCGAGAAGGAAAGTAACAGCCAGTAAAGAAAACCTGGTCGAGTCGTTTGCGGAATTTGCTCGATTCAAAAATATTGACCGAGCTACGCTCATGTCTGTTCTGGAAGAAGTCTTCCGGACCATGATTCGTAAAAAGTACGGCTCTGACGAAAACTTTGATGTAATTATCAATGTTGACCAAGGTGACATTCAGGCTTTTCGTGAACGTGAAATTGTAGAAGATGGTGAGGTGGAGGATGAATCCACCCAGATATCTTTGAGTGAAGCAATTGCCCTTGACCCTGATTCTGAAGTAGCAGAAATGATGGGTGATGAGATCAACTTTATAGAGTTTGGACGTAAAATGATCCAAACTGCAAAGCAGACCCTCACCCAGAAAATCCGTGATCTTGAGAAGCAAAGCATCTTTGAGAGCTACCAGGAATTGGTAGGAGAGATCATTGTAGGAGAGGTGTATCAGATATGGCGGAATGAGATCATGATCATTCATGAAGGCAATGAATTGATCCTTCCCAAATCAGAGCAGATACCAAAAGACCGTTTCCGCAAAGGTGACACCATCCGTGCCGTGATCATGGATGTGACAATGCGCAACGGCAATCCACATATTGTAGTATCACGCGCATCCGGACTTTTCCTCGAGAAGTTATTCGAACAGGAAGTACCGGAGATTTACGACGGATTGATCACCATTAAGGGGATTGTTCGTGAACCAGGAGAACGTGCCAAAGTTGCTGTAGAAAGCTACGATGACCGGATTGATCCGGTTGGTGCATGTGTTGGTATGAAGGGATCACGTATCCATGGGATCGTTCGCGAGTTGCGGAACGAGAACATTGATGTGATCAATTACACCAGCAATGAACTCCTCTATATCCAACGGGCGTTGAGCCCGGCGAAAATCAGTTCGATTCGCTTGGATGATGCAAACCGGAAGGCCCAAGTGTTCCTCAAACCTGATCAGGTGTCCCTGGCCATTGGTAAGAGTGGACAGAATATCAAATTGGCCAGCCGACTCACCAGTTACGAGATTGATGTATTCCGTGAGATGGAACATGACGACGAAGACGTCGAATTGGATGAATTCAAGGATGAAATCGATGCATGGATCATCAAAGAATTGCAGTCTGCAGGTTGTGATACCGCAAAAGCAGTGCTTGAACTGAGTGAAAAAGAACTTGAAAGAAGAACGGACCTCGATACGGAAACCATCATTGAAGTGATGTCGATTCTCCGTGCCGAGTTTGAAGACTAATATTATTATCCAGGAGGCCTGAATCTCTTTATGTCAAAAACCCACCGTCTATTTAAAGTAGCACGAGAACTGAACACCGGAAGCTCCACATTGGTGGACTTTCTGAATGAGCGGGGTTTTGAGGTGGTAAACAACCTCAACGCAAAACTCTCGGAGGATATGTACTCTATTCTCTTGAAAGAGTTTGCATCAGAAAAGGAATTGAAGAAAAAAGCGGAGTTGATCAAGGAAAAGAAGCGCGAGGAACGCATCGCAGCGACTGATCCGGCTTCCGCAGAAGAAGAAGAAGAGATTCTTTCCGCAGCTGATCTGAAAAGCGGCATTCTTGAAACTCGTCCTAAGCCAAAGATCCGGCCAAAGATCCGGCCTATGCCGAAAGCCGGTTCCAAGCCAGCTGAAGATCCAAAGGTTGAACCCGTTGAACCGGTTGAAGCCAAGGTTGAAAAGCCTGTGGCGCCACCCGAGCCAGAAGTAGAAGAAGAGAAATCGGCTTTGCCAGGTCTTAAGATCCTGGACAAAATTGATCCCTCTCAGCTGAGTGGTCGAAAGCGGTCTGCTAAATCAGAACCTAAGGAAGAGAAACAGGAAGAACCTGCTAAGGAAGTTAAGAATCCTCAACCAGAGGTTGAGGCCAAGACTTCTGCAAAAGAAGAACCTGCTAAGGAGGTTGTTTCTGAAAAGGCAGAAGAGCCTGTTAAGGAAACACCTGCTACTAAGGTCGAATCTTCTGAAAAATCAGAACCTGTTGCAGAAAAACCTGTCGCAAAGGAAGCTGGTGATAAGGAAGTTGGTGACAAGGTGGCTGCCAAGGAAGAGAAAAAAGAGGTTGCAGAGAATGCTGAAGATGAAGAAGAGGAAGATGAACAAAAAGTCGTTCGTGCGTCCGATCATACTCCAAAGCTGAGTGGTCTTAAAGTCTTGGGTAAGGTTCAATTGCCTGGAAGCAAGAACAAGGCCAAAAGCAAAGACGATGACTCTGACGGTGACGGAGATAAGAAAAAGAGGAGACGGAAAAGGAGACGGAAAAAGTCTACCGATGGGCCTTCTACCGAGAAGACAGGCACAGGCACAGGTACGGGTACAGGCACAGGTAAACCCAGAGTAACACCCAGGCCAAAACCACAAGTTGGTCGCGGTCGTGGTCGTACTGCAACTCCCCGGACCAGTAAA
This sequence comes from uncultured Bacteroidia bacterium, assembly GCA_964352215.1. GTDB lineage: Bacteria > Bacteroidota > Bacteroidia > J057 > JADKCL01 > CAWUKT01. The sequence continues at coordinate 42,742 of CAYGRE010000027.1, read as the reverse complement.
GAGGAGCCTACGGAGAAGGAGATTAAAGAACAAATTAAGCGGACTCTGGCTGAAATTGAATCCAGGGCGAGCAGAAGTCGACAGCGAATTCGTCGTGACAAGCGTGCGGAAGGAGCCCGTCGTCGAGAAGCGGAGGCGGCCAAGCGAGAAGAAGAGGCAATGATACTCGACGTGACTGAGTTCATTACTGCCAACGAACTCTCTCACCTGATGGAGGTTTCTGTCACCCAGTTGATCACTAAGTGCATGGAAATTGGTATGATCATTTCGATCAACCAACGACTGGATGCTGAAGTGATAGAGTTGCTGGCTGAAGAATTTGGCTTCGAAGTCAACTTCATCGATATCACCGAGAAGGAATTTGAAGAGCAGGAGGAAGATGATGATCCGGAAGATCTGAAGCCCAGACCGCCGATCGTCACTGTCATGGGTCACGTTGACCACGGTAAGACTTCTTTGCTGGACTACATTCGTAATGCGAGCGTTATCGCTGGTGAGGCGGGTGGTATCACCCAGCACATCGGTGCTTACAACGTCACCCTCAAGAATGGCCAGCAAATTTGCTTCCTTGATACACCTGGTCACGAAGCCTTTACCGCTATGCGTGCCCGTGGAGCAAAGGTCACTGACATTGTTATCATTGTAGTGGCTGCGGACGATGCTGTGATGCCTCAAACGAAAGAGGCGATCAACCATGCTGAGGCTGCTGGTGTTCCAATGATATTTGCACTGAACAAGATGGACAAGCCCGGCGCTGACGCTGACCGCATCAGATCCCAATTGTCTGAAATGAATATTCTGCTGGAAGAGTGGGGTGGAAAATTCCAGTCACAGGAGATTTCAGCTAAGAAAGGTACTGGAATTGAAGACTTGCTCGAAAAAGTCCTGCTCGAAGCAGAACTGCTCGAATTGCAAGCCAATCCAGATAAATTATCCCGCGGTGCTGTGATTGAATCCCGTCTTGACAAGGGGCGTGGAATTACGGCGACCCTCCTCGTACAGGAAGGAACGCTGAATGTTGGGGATTCAATGGTTGCAGGTATTCACTACGGCCGGGTTCGTGCCCTCATGGACGAACGTGGAAATCGTATCAAGACTGCAGGACCATCTACTCCGGTTCAGATTCTGGGTCTGGGTGGAGCGCCACAAGCTGGTGACCGATTCGTCATCTATGAATCCGACAAGGAAGCCAAGGAAGTTGCGAACCGCAGAATGGAAGTCTTCCGCGAACAGGCGATGCGTCAGACCAAGCGTCTGTCTCTGGAAGAGATTGCCCGCCGTTCCGCGATTGGAGATGTGAAAGATCTCAATATCATTGTCAAAGGTGATGTGGATGGGTCCATTGAAGCACTGTCCGACTCCTTGTTGAAACTGTCGATTGATGAAGTACAGGTCAATGTCGTACGGAAAGCAGTTGGTCAGATTTCAGAAGCAGATGTATTGTTGGCATCCGCATCGGATGCGATCATCATCGGTTTCCAGGTACGTCCTTCTGTCAATGCAAGAAGGCTTGCCGAAGATGAGGGAATTGATATCCGACTGTACAGTGTTATCTACGATGCGATCAACGATGTCAGGGATGCACTCGAAGGAATGCTTTCACCTGATCTGAAAGAAGAGATTACCGGGTCTGCACAAGTGCGGGACACTTTCCGAATCTCCAAAGTCGGAACGATCGCAGGTTGTATGGTACAAGATGGTGTCATGAACCGGAAAGACCCCGTACGCCTTATTCGCGAAGGTATTGTAATCTACCAAGGCCGTCTCGCCAGCTTGAAACGCTTCAAGGATGACGCTAAAGAGGTTCGTTCGGGCTTTGAATGTGGTATGCAAATCGAGAACTACAACGACGTAAAAGTCGATGATGTGATCGAGCAATTCCGCACCAGTGAGGTGAAGCGAACCCTCAAATCATAAATAGAAATCCACAATGTCGATATAAGGCCGCCTTTTAGGTGGCCTTTTTCTTTTTATATTTAGCATCCACCAATAGAGAACATGATCGAAATTATTAAGTCGTGTCTGCTGACCGGTGCTCTTGGAGATGCTTATGGAAGTCGCTTTGAACGGCCTGACCTTCCTGCAAAAGAAGAGAGCTGGTCTTTTACCAATGATCTGAGTTATACCATGGCCACCTGTGACTCCATTGCCAGGGAGCGATCGGTGCGACCAAAGAAGATTGCGAAAGCAATGCGGGATTGGTATATGAATCAGCAATTGGCTGGTCTGAAGGGTGAAACTTTGGCCGCACTGAAAGAACTGGTAGCAGGACAGCATTGGGAGTCGGTTGGCAAAGAGGGTGATCTGGAGGGAAACAGTCCTGCATTGAGAGTTGCACCTCTTGCTTTTGTTCTTGACCCTTTCCGGGAAGAAGATCTTAAAATCTTGCGGGAAATATGTGCAATCACTCATCCGGTGGAGGATGCATTTCCCGGGGTTTTGGCGGTGCTTTGTTCGATCCGGTTCATTCAGAATGACCGCCAGAATTTCATTCGCCGTGTGATACAGGTGCTACCGGAATCTAAGGTGAAAGCCCAGTTGATTCAGCTGGCGGATTCCAGCGGAATGCGGATCAGGGATGTTGGCCGACAATTCGGGTGTAGGAATCTGATGCACGAATCGGTTCCCTTCGCGATCTTTGCCGCCCAGCAGGCTCCTGAAGTAGGATTGTCAACCATGATGAATGAAATTGTGGCAGCTGGTGGCGATACGGACGCGAACTGCAGCATCGCTGGATTTATTGCAGGTGCTTATCTCGGTACAGAAGCCATTCCAGAGGCGTGGATGAAGAAGTTGAAAGCCACAGAATATTTCGATGGACACTACGAGGTGATCAAAGATTTTGCGGCCTATGTCCAGGACCAATCCGGGATCCAAACGTTGTTCTAAGCGAAGAATTGCTTTAAATCAATCACGGAAGTTCTGCCAGCTCCACCATCAGCTCGGCAAACATATTCTTCATCTGACTTGCCTTACAGGTAAAGTTGTTGGCAACCATGGCAAAACAGAGCCTTTTCCCGGATTTTGTATCCACGTAACCTGCATAAGATCTGACCCTTGAGATATAGCCACTCTTCGCTCTCAGATTTCCCGCAGCGGCGGTATTCTTGCACATACTGCGAAGTGTTCCGGGATCTGAGGAAAGACCTGCAATGGGCAGAGATTCATAAAAGGAATTGAACCAGGTCTGTTGGGTATTTTTTTGCAGCATATTGCAGAGTTGCCGACCCGTTACCCCGTTGTAGCGACTCAAGCCGGAACCATCGTTCATGTGAAGACCATCGACATCCACGCCCCTGGCTTTCCACCATTCCCCGACGGCCCTGGCTCCTCCTTCGGTACTGCCATCGTTCAATTTTTTCTGTCCGATTGCCTTGAGTAGATGTTCTGCGTAAAGGTTTACACTTTTCTTGTTCAACCAGTAGACAATCTCAGACAATGGAGGGGATTTGTAGGTAGACAAGAGGGTGCGGTCTGACTCTGGAGCAATGTTCTCCAAATGGAGTGCCCGCATGGTTTGAGGCTCCTCAGATACTGGTATGGAAGCATCATTCAGTGCCTTGTCCAAACAAAAAGCAGCATAGTGGGCGGGATCGGGAAGTGATCCTTTGATGTAAAACTCAGTTTTTCCCTGGGGAATGCTGCCTCTGAGGTATCTCAGAGAAGTATAGGGCGCACCATAGATATAGCCCTGGTCACCAGATCCCTTTTTTCCTGTTTTCATTTCGTTGATGAAGTCAAGCCCGGGGACTTCGGGCTCCATGCGAAGCAATTTGGCAATATTGCCTACGGTATCGTTGGGTTCGAAATAGAGGTAGTACATATTCTCGTGGAAGGTCAGTCCACAAGCTCCTGCACCGTAATAGTTGCCAATGTCATTCCAGACCCAGTTCACGGGTACCATTGCATCTTCAAAAATGGAGGCGTCTCCAATGACTCTTCCCTCAATCTTATTGATGCCTTTAGCTTTTACGACTTTGATTGCATTATCCAGCAGTGTTTCCACACTGGTCTTTTCACCAAAACGCTCTGATCCCAGGGTTGGATCACCTCCACCTCTGATGTACAGGTTTCCCTTTAATGTACCTTCCACAATTTTTCCGTCGTACTCCAGATAAGTGGAGAAACGGTAATCTTCTCCCAGGATACCCAGGGCTGCGGCACTGGTAACCGTTTTCATCGTCGAAGCGGGAAGGAGGGTTTCGTCTGGATTGAGATCAACCAGGGTCTTACCGCTTTCAGCCTCTTGTACTACAAAAGACCAGCGGGCGGGCTTTAGATAGGGAGAATTGGTGATCTCATCAATTTTGGCCTCTAAGGCCTTCATTTCCGTTCCTTGGGAAAAGGAAGAAATGGCAGAGATCAGGAAAAACAGGGATAGGGTCAGCTTCTTCACAGGTCCACTCAATTTCGTTGATATTGGTCTCCGAACAGGAGCACTCTACTATGTACGAAAATAAGCGAAGGAAGATAAAAAAATTCCCGGGAGGACCTTGCCGACCCCCCGGGATGAAAGAAATCAATCTACCAGTATAAAATTATGCCGTTTGGCGATAATTAGCCGCAGGTTCTGGAGAACCCTGGGCTGTAGGATTGTTATAATCTATTTTATCTGAAACCTCAGGATGTTCGGTACGCGTGGAGTATCCGAGATAGTGGTAAACGGGATCAAATGCTGCGAGCCCGGTGACGATAGGGTATACGGCTAAAATGCCGATCATCCATCCCATAGAGCCAAATACGCCACCAATAATCATTCCTATGAAGATGCGGATGATGGTATCGAAGATGCTGAGATTGGGTTCCATAATAGTATGTATTGCGTTTTTAAATGTTCATTACAAATGTGCACGCCTCTGACCCGAAAAGACATGTGCGTAGTCAGCTTAGAAACTGACCTTTGTCAGTTATTCCAGTAAAACGTATTTTATGACCTGGCCGAGGAAAGTCTGAAGAAAAATAATTCCCTGAAATGGTTCCAACTCAATCAACATGGTCCCTGTATTGGTTGGCACGGCACAAACCGTACTGGATTGTGCTGTTATCAGGCTTGTTGCTGGCCGGGTCTTTTCCACCCTCTCCTCTGAATTTCCTGATCTTCGTGGCTTTTGTGCCGCTGTTTGTGCTTTTTGAAACAGAGGTTGTTCCCGAAAAGGTACCCGAGGACAAAGTTTTCCGACCTTTTAAGTCTTCTTTTACGGTCTTTTTGAGGGTGATCACCTTGCAATTTCTGTGGCGAAGGGAGACCCGCTTTCAGAGGGTGTTTACTTACCGCAGGAAATTGATCTCTGGAAATGCGCAACTCTTTCGCTACACCTATACGATTTTTCTGCTTTGGAATATCGGCTGTTGTTACTGGTTGTTCTTGACGGTTCTGGGGGCTCGGAGTCCTGAAGAAGTAATGGTCTATGGGACTGCGGGAATTTTGGCAATTACTCTGAATCCGGCTCTGATGTCCATCCCGTTCCAGTTCTTTTCCCGAATTCGCTGGATCCTGCCCCCGACTTTGGCCGTACTGAGTTTCATCGTATTCTGGATCACTTTCGAATATCTTCACCTCAACTGGGACCTTTCCTGGTCCTGGCTGAACCTGGGGCATGCTTTGACTCCCTGGCCTTCGTGGATACAATACGCTGAATTTACGGGTGTCCTTGGGGTAACCCTCCATATCCTGCTCGCAAATTTTTTCATCTATCTTTTTTACCGGCGACTTACCTATCAAAGGAAAATGGTTGGGCTGAGCCTTGGGATTGCGCTATTCTGGCTTTGCCTCCCGTTTTTGTTGAATCTGGTAATTCTCGATCCAGACCGGGCTGTTTTTCAATCGGAAGGGACGATCACGGTGCGGGTTGTTCAGCCCAATATAGATCCTTTTCTCAAGCGCAATTACTTTACTCCGGAGGAACAGGTTAAGCACCTGGTAAAGATGAGCCAAAGCCAACCGTTGGACAGTATTGATCTGCTGGTTTATCCTGAAACTGCAATCCCCCGTCCTGTTCGGGAATCCAGCATTTCCGGGAGTCGGCTGATGAAGCCATTTTGGACCCTTGTCGACAGCCATAAAGTGGATATTCTGACGGGCCTCGAATCCTTCATGTCTTTTCCTGACAGCGAATCGGCTCCTCTCACAGCACGGCAAACGGCGCGGGGAGAATGGATCGAAAACTACAATGCAGCTACTTTGCTACGAGAGGATCGGGAATTTGATGTCTACCACAAAGGGAAATTGGTGCCGATGGTAGAGAGCATTCCTTTCAGAAATGCTTTTGACAATTTGGAATGGTTGGGACTGGACTTACTTTCCGGGCTGAATACCTATGGACAACAAGAAGAGGTTGTCGTTTTAGCAACCTTTGATGAAGTGCCCATCGGGGTGATGATCTGTTATGACTCTCAATTTGGTGACTTGGTCCGAAAATCAACCTTGCAAGGTGCTCAGCTATTGACCATCGTCACCAATGACGGGTGGTGGGGTAAGTCAAGTGGATACATTCAGCATGCTTACTTCACCAGTTTGCGGGCGATCGAGAACCGGCGGGATATTGCCCGTTCTGCAAATACTGGGCGCTCCTTGTTTGCGGATGCATATGGGAACTTGTACCAGGACACCGAATATTCGAAAAAAGCGGTTATTGATCGCACTTTAAACTTGTACAGTGGAGAAACCTTTTATGTGCAACACGGGGATTATCTTGGCAGAATCGCACTGTGGATGACTTTGGTAATTTCAGTTCTGGGGATTGGCTGGAAATATCTGGGGAGATTTTTCAAATTTCACAGGACTAACGGGTCCTGATACCTTCCAGGAGTTTTTCGATCCCGCCTACAATCATCAGTTCACATTCTACTGCTGGCTCCTTTGCTTTTTCCAGTTCTTCCTGCCACTCACTTAGCTTGGCAAAATTGGGGCGGTCTGCTCCAGCCATTTCCAATAGCTCCATGCCAATCTCTGATACGCGTTTCAACCCTGCTGACAATGGGACCGCAGCTTTTAGTGCCGGAACCTGGTCTGAGAGGTTGAGGAATTCTTCATGGTTTTGGATCCAAATCTGAAACCAGCCCCTTAGCACCAATTCTTTCAATGGGTCTGGTTCTTCCAGGTAGGACATTATTGTTTTGTTCAGGTCTCTGGGTGCTTTTGCATCAGGAATGGCAATGTCCGGGAGTCGGGTAAGGGGGAGGTCTGTGGAATAGGGAATCCCTTGGTGGTGGCGGTTGTATATTTTCAATGGTTCGATGACCGAAACCAGGGTTCTCAAAGGTCCTGGATTGTGTCCTTGACAAATCCGGCGCATCATCATTTCAGGGTTTCTGAGATGAAGGAGGCCGAGCTCTTCCAGCCGGAGGCTGGCGAGGTCCAGGCGCCGGTACATATCGTCGACGTCGGTGACGGATCCGGGCGACCAAAGCCGTTCTGCGATGGCGCAGGTGCGGGGCCAGATACGGGAATCAATGGTTTCGTTGGTGATCAACTCTGCCCACATGGTGGCTTCGCCACCGAGCACGTGTTCACGTGCTTTCTTGCTCAGTTTCAAATCCGCGGGTAGCGGATCGTTTGCGTAGTGGGTGGCGGCAGGTTTGCATAGATCTATATAGTAGCCATTGGAAAGGATAACGTCATATCCCTCGTTGGCTGCTTTTACCATGCCCTCTTTGCCACGCCAACTCTGGATCACGGCACTTTTGGGTAGGTTTTTGTTCATTATTTCATCCCAACCGACCATTTGCTTTCCATTTTCAGAAAGGATAGCCAATATGCGGGAATTGAAGTGCTGCTGGAGGTCATGGAGGTCGGATATTTTCTCTTTTTCCATAAATGCCTGGATATCCGGATTGTTTTCCCATTGGGTAGGATTCACTTCATCCCCACCGATATGGAAGTAGGCATCTGGGAACAGGTTGCACATTTCCCCCAGAAAGGCTTCGAGTAATTTATAGGTAGACTCTTTTGTCGGATCCATCACCGGCACCATGACACCGAATTTCTTTTCGATTTGGTAGGGACCGGGCGCACTGGCAAGTTCCGGATGACCTACAAACCACGCGGTTGCATGCCCTGGGATATCAAATTCAGGAACCACCCTGATCCCTCTTGCATCGGCATAATCAACGATTTCTTTGATTTGCTCTTGCGTATAGTACTGTCCGTTGGAACCGAGTTCATGCAATTTGGGGAACAATTTTGATTCGACCCTGAAGCCTTGGTCTTCGCTGAGGTGCCAATGGAAAACATTCATTTTCATCGCCGCCATGCCATCCAGGTTTCGTTTGATCCCTTCGACCGGGGTGAAGTGTCGGGAGACATCAATCAAGAGGCCCCGCCAGGAGAATCGGGGAGCATCGTCAATTTCACAGGCTGGGAAATAGTAACCGTTTGTATCTGCACTGAGCAACTGGAGGAGTGTTTCGAGACCATGGAGGGTGCCAAGGTCGGTTTCTGCCTGGAGCATGATCCGGTTGGTTTGCACCTTGAGGGTATAGGATTCGTCCGCTCCCAATTGGAGATTGGCACGCCTTCCAACCGCAAGGTTCAGGCCATTTCCTGGCCAACGGAGATCGGTGGCTTGTTTTCCAATCCTCAGGCCGGTGCGGTTGTCCAGTCGCCATAGAAAGCGCTGGATTCCATCATCAACCCTGCTGTGCTCAATTCGCCTCAAATAAACGGTGAAGCTGCTGTCCAGATAGTATTTGCCCTCTGTTTTCTGAACTTTTGCCGGTACCGGGATGAGTTCGTCTAATTGAGCCTGGCAACTCAGGGGTAGCATGAAAATCAGCAGGGTGCAAAATGAAATCAGGTATCGCATAGGTCTAAATTAATAACCAAGAATCTTCATCATAGACTTATACGATTGTTCCTTGGAAAATAATTTAGTGGTCACCTCTCCATTTTCGTCTTTGTCGATAACAATGTGCTTGGGGGATGGAATCAGGCAGTGCTGCACACCTCCGACTCCCGACATGGCATCCTGGTAAGCCCCGGTATTGAAAAAGCCGATGTATTGGGTCCGTTCTTTCCGGAATTTAGGAAGGTAAATGGCGTTGCTGTGGGCTTCTGAGTTGTAGTAATCATCGCTGTCGCAGGTCAAACCTCCCAAAAGAACACGCTCGTATTCATCCCTCCAGTTGTTGATCGCCAGCATCAAAAACCGCTTGTTCAATCCCCAGGTGTCTGGGAGCATCGTCAGAAATGAACCATCGATCATGTTCCATTTTTCCCGGTCGTTTTGCTGCTTTTGAGCCAAAATAGAATACAGGATGGCTCCGGATTCTCCGACCGTATAAGAACCAAACTCCGTGAATATATCCGGTTCCTTGACACCGCGGGCATTGCAGTTTTCCTTGATCTGCGCCACGATCTGCTCCGCCATGTATTCAAAGTCGTATTCAAAGCCAAGCGAATCCTGAATTGGAAAACCCCCTCCGACGTTAAGGCTGTCTATTTCCGGGCAAACGTTCTTCAATGCAGTATAGACATTGATACATTTGAGAAGCTCGTTCCAATAGTAAGCACTGTCTGTGATCCCTGTATTGATAAAGAAGTGGAGCATTTTCAGCTTCACCATTTTATTGCTTCGAATGGCATCAACATAGAAAGGAGTGATATCCCGGTAACGAACACCCAGGCGAGAGGTATAGAATTCAAATTTTGGATCTTCTTCTGCGGCTACCCGGATTCCAATCTGAATGGGTCGGTTGACCAACTTCGTCAATCGCTCCAATTCATCTTTGTTATCGAGGATCACCACTACATTTGGATAATTATTGTTGTGGATACGTGCAATGTTTTCCAGGTATGCATCTGTCTTGAATCCATTGCAAATGATGTACTTTGACTCGTCCAGAATCCCATCTTCGACCAATTGTTCGATGATATTGATATCAAATGCGGAGGAAGTTTCCACGTGGGCTCCACTTTTCATGACCTGTTCCAGGACGAATGAAAAGTGAGAGCTTTTGGTACAATAGCAGAAGTGATATTTACCCTCATACAGGGATTTGGCCATTCCAACCCCAAATAGTTTTCGGGCTTCATCGATTTTTTCGGTGATCTTGGGTAGATAGGAGATCTTCACTGGGGTCCCGTATTGCTTGATGATGTCCATCAATGGGATATCGTGAAAGAGCAATTCATCGTTTTCTTCTTTGAATCCGGGTTGGGGAAACGTGAAGGTTTGATCGATCAAATCGATGTACTTGTTTTTCATGCTACCAAACGAACTGAGTTAGGGGGGCCTAAGATATGAAATCCAACTGAATTAGATTGCGAATTTAGTTTAATTCAAGGTGACTTACTTATAAAATTCATAGTGGTATTCGAGTCTGTGGTGATCGACTCCTCTCCTAAAGTACGTTTCTTCCTTTCTGAATCCATTTTCATAAGTGAATGATTGCTGGAGGTGAATCCCTTTGTCGGGACCATAAATCACATATTCTTCTGCAAGGTTTCCATTTTTGGTATTCAAAACGACCTTTTGCACCGAGCCATCATGTAATTCTACAATTTGGATGGACTTATCATCTTCCTCTACGATGGAGTGGCGGCTGTCATAGGATTCTCCGGATTCGAAATTCCGATAGGACCGGGTTTTGAGGCTACCATCCGGACGGTACGTATTCTCGATACTTCTGACCAGGTTACTGTCCTGGTCGGTACCACGCAAAGTTAATTCCCTGCCATCTTCATCATACGTATATACAAACCGCGCCTTGCCGCCCCAGTCGTATGCATGCTCTTCCACCAGGAGGTTTTTCTTGTCGTCATAAGTACGGTTGACCTCAAGTTCCATTTCCCCTTCATCATTCTCGTGCCTGATGCGAAGGATCAATTCACGTTCTGTGTCCCATTCATTGTGGATTACGGTACCCAGTTCACCTGAGTAATGAACCTCGGTCTTTAGTAACCGGTCATCCTCGTCAAAGAAGTATTCTTCAGTTTCCGCCAGGACCCCTTCTGAGTAGGTCTCCTTTTTGGCAATCTTTCCATTTTCATGGTAGCTGATCTTAAGGCGATCCATTTCATTTCCTGCCGGACCGAAAGAAATCTGCTCGATAATTCGTCCCTGGCGGTCATAAAGGGTGTCGAAGGCAAGTACCCCTTTCTCTTCATTCATCCGCATCAATTCATGGTTGAATTTGATGGTTTGAACGCGGGCAACCAATGGATCATTTTCCCCGTTGGGAATGTGGAGGGATAGAAGTTCGGAAGTTTCCATATCAGTGAATTGTATGGTGTACAGAGGTTTGGAAAGCGTCGATCAGGAATTAAGTTCTGAATATCGGTAGCAATTTGTTAAATGATCATTGACCATTCCAGTTGCTTGCATGTAGGCATAGCAGATGGTGGAACCAACAAAGGTGAACCCCCTTTTTCTCAATGCTTTGCTCATGGCGTCACTTTCAGGGGTAAAAGCGGGAACCTCTTGCATGGATGTATATGAGTTGTGTATTGGTTCGCCACCGACAAAGGTCCAGATAAATGCATCAAAGCTCCCAAACTCTTCTACCACTTTCAGGAAGGCCTTGGCATTTTTTACTGTACCATTGACCTTGAGCTTGTTGCGCACAATTCCGGCGTTGTTCAGCAGTTCTTCAATCTTGTCCGGACCATAGTTGGCGATGACCCTGGGATCAAAATGATCAAAGGCGACCTGGTAGTTTTCTCTCTTTCTGAGGACAGTTAACCAACTCAACCCAGCCTGAGCACCTTCCAGAATCAACATTTCGAAAAGTAAGCGGTCGTCGTGAACCGGTACCCCCCACTCATGGTCGTGGTAATCCACATAAATATCGTGTCCTAAACACCAGGAACATCTATTCTTTTCCATACCTGAAATTAAGAATCACTTCTCTCGCTTCACACTGAATTCAACCAAATCACGCAGGGAATTTTTACTGGGACTGTCAGGGAAGGTGTCGAGGATTTCCATTGCTTCATCGAGGTAACGGTTCATCACCTCTTTGGAATACTCCATACCGCCATTGTCCTTGACATAGTTGATCACCCAGGCCACTTTTTCTTTGTTGGTATTGTGACGGCGCACCGTATTGATGACCTTTCTCCGTTCTCCCCAGCTGGCTTTGTTGAGTACGTGGATGAGGGGAAGGGTCATTTTCTTTTCTTTGATGTCAATGCCAAGGGGTTTGCCCACATCGGCTGTGCCATAATCGAAGAGATCATCTCTGATCTGAAAGGCCATTCCGATTTTTTCACCCATGAGGCGCATGCGCTCCCACACTTCGGGATCATCGGAAACGCTGGCAGCGCCCACTTCACAGCAGGAAGCGATCAATGAGGCTGTTTTTTGACGGATGATTTCGAAGTAAACCGCCTCATCAACATTGAGTTTTCTTGCTTTTTCGATCTGAAGCAATTCGCCTTCAGCCATCAATTTGACGGCGTTGGATGTAATCTTAAGGAGATGGTAGTCGTCGTGCTCAAGTGACATCAACAACCCCCGTGAAAGCAGAAAATCGCCGATCAGGACGGAAATTTTATTTTTCCAGAGGGCATTCAGGGAAAAGAAACCGCGACGTTCATCAGAATCGTCCACGACATCGTCGTGCACCAAAGTTGCGGTGTGGAGGAGTTCGATCAATGCTGCACCCCGGTAGGTGGAGGGTTGGATGCCACCACACAAGTTCGCAGTCAGCAAAACGAACATGGGACGCATCTGCTTTCCCTTTCGCTTGATCAGGTACTGCATGATCTTGTCCAACAACATGACGCGGCTCTTCATGGCCCCTCGAAAATAGATTTCGAATTGCTTGAGTTCATCAGCGATGGGAGCTTTGATTTGCTCCAGCCGGTGCTTTTTGGACATGCGGGCAAAGTTAATCAATGAGACCCATTATCCCATCTTACCTCATTCAACCCAATACGTTCCCGGTTGTTTTCAAAGGAATTCCGTATACTTGTAAAGTGCGTATCCTCGCAACATATTTCATCCTCGCATTTTACCTGGCCTTTAACATTGGGCTGAGGGTAGATGTCAACTATTGTGGGAACAGGGTTTCTTCGGTTGACTTGTTTGTCTGGCAAGATGGGCAGTGTTGTGGAATGGAAAAAATGGCTGACTGTTGTTCGACTGAGAGCCTTGTATTCCAGACTACGGATGAACAAAGTGTAACAGGTAGTTTGGATCTCCAGCCCTCCGAGGACTTATTTGTTGGCTGGATCGATCAGAATGAAGAATCCACAGATGATTCTCCAGCCAGGCGCCTGGTCAAAGAAGTCCCCCCCGAGTTAGATGGGCCACCCATTTATCTAATGTATTCCCGTCTTGTGTATTATGGTTGAGTAGCAATGTGATCCTCCTTTGTGATTGCATCCATTGTTTTACCATTACATATATCTAATCCATGAATTATTTTAAGTATACCTGCCTGGTGGCAGTTTTCGCATTTGCATTCCAAAATGTGCATGCACAAAAAGCGAAAAAGAATAAGAAGCAGATCATCGAGACAGAGTTCAAAGTAAGTGGCGTCTGTGGAATGTGTGAAGAACGGATCGAAAATGCCCTTTCTGTCAAAGGTGTCAAATATGCTGATTGGGATCTGGATACAAAGGTCTGCAAGGTCGTATTCAACAAATCGAAAATTGAAGAATCGCGGCTCCACGAATTGCTGACTGATGTGGGTCATGATACGGAGAAGCTAAAGGCTACCGATGAGGAATATGCCAATGTCCATGAATGCTGCAAGTACCGGTCTCAAGGGGATTGCGATTAAGATGGGCTTCAAGAAGAATATCTTATTGGGAATGGTCTTTCTTATTGGAAGCCTTTCCACGGCTCCAGGCCAGAATATCCTTGAAGGTAAAGTTATTGGTGTCGAAGATGACGGTGAGGAAGTACTCGTAGGAGCATCCTTATTTTGGATGGGAACTACTTCGGGAACCCTGTCCCAGGAAGAAGGGAAATTTTCAATCGATAGGATACCTGGTAGGAACAATTTGGTGGTTCAATTCGGTGCTTTTTCGGATACTCTTGAGGTTGCCACTTCCTTTGATTTTTTTGAGGTTCGGTTGAATATCGTGGGCGAAGTTAAGGGTGTGAGGATGGGCGATGTTGTCATCAAGGACAGGATTAAGCCGAGTGGGTTTTCCCGGTTGGATCCAAAAGGAGTAGAACTGATCAGGGACGCAGAGTTTCGAAAAGCAGCTTGTTGTAATCTATCTGAAAGTTTCGAGACTAACCCTTCGGTGGACGCAAGTTTTACGGATGCGGTGACTGGTACCCGCCAAATTAAGATGTTGGGGCTATCAGGCGCGTATGTAGCCCTTACTTCTGAGAATATGCCACTTATGAGCGGGCTGGCGAGTGTGAACGGATTGAGTCATATTCCCAGTGCATGGGTCAGTAGCCTTCAGCTCTCTAAAGGAACCGGCTCGGTGGTCAACGGCTTTGAAGGAATCGCGGGGCAGATCAATGTCAACCACTATTTACCGGATGCAGATGAGGCATTTATCCTGAACGGCTTTGGAAATATTGGTGGTCGGATCGAGGGAAATGCTGTTTACAATACCAAGATCAGCGATGTAGTTGGAACGAGTATTTTTGCTCATACTGCTTTCGTAGATCGCTTAAATGACAGAAATGAAGACGGATTTCTGGATATGCCTCTTCGGCAAAACCTTGGTTTTATGAACCGATGGAAGTTCAATGGTATCCGAGGTATTGTAGGGCAGGTGAATGTAACCGCCAATCGGATTCGGAGTCGGTCAGGCCAGGTAAACCATTACGCGGAAGTACCTGTGCCTTCAATACCCTATTACAATTTCGAAAACTCCACGGATCATTATCAGGCCTTTGCCAAGATGGGGTATCTTTCTCCGAAAGATAAACTCAGCAGTCTCGGTTCCCAGTTTATGATTCTTCACCATGATCAGCGAGCTGCTTTTGGGTCACGAAGGCTGAGTTCCCGGCAAAATGCATTTTATGGCAATCTTATCGCTCAATATCCACTTGCTGGTGAAAAGCACATGCTTAAAACCGGCTTGAGTGCCCGTGTTGATGATTTTCGGGAAAACATTCTCTGGAGCAATCTTGATTCAGCCAATTTTGACCGCATGGAACGGGTCTCCGGCCTCTTTGCTGAGTATACCTATGAACCATCTGCCAAGATGACGATGGTAGTTGGCATCAGGGGGGATATCCACAATTACTATGGGACTTTCATGACTCCCAGGCTCCATCTTCGGTATGCTTTGACCCCAACGACAAGTCTTCGGCTTTCAGCTGGACGGGGACAGCGTAGTCCCAACGTGCTTACAGATCAACTGGGACTGTTGGCCAGCTCCAGGGTATGGAACTTTAGCAGTACTACACCCGGCTTGCCTGGTTATGGATTGCTCCCTGAAACTGGTTGGAATATTGGCGGGTCTGTTTCCCAAGACTTCATATTGGACTATCGGGAGGGATATGTACGGGCTGACTTCTTTAGAACTCAGTTTACCCAGCAAGTTGTGATTGACAGAGAGACACCAGGGGAGCTATCCGTTTACCCCCTAGAAGGAGTTTCGTTTGCAAACAGCTTTCTGATTGAGGCAGGTTATGAATTGGCCAAGCGGCTGGATCTGAGATTGGCATACCGGCTGTATGATGTCCAGACCAAATTTCGTTCCGGCTTGCTGTTACAGCCATTTAACCCCCGCCACCGGGGGTTTGCCAATCTGTCTTTCAGGACCCGAAAATCAGGTTTTTTATTTGACTATACCTTCCAGTATATTGGTCCACAGCGGATTCCTGGTGAGTCCATGAGTCCTGCCTTTACGATGATGAATGCGCAGGTGAACAAGGAGATCGGGAAGCGTACGGAAATCTATATTGGAGGAGAAAACCTTTTGGATTACCGGCAAGATGAACCCATTATAGACGCCCAAAACCCATTTGGCCCCGATTTCGATGCAACCATGATCTGGGGACCTGTATTTGGTCGGAATGTATACGCTGGATTTCGGTTAAAGCTGAAGCGAAAAAGCTGAGATCAAAGGTTCTGTAACATTCGTTCCAACATGGGTCGGATGGCCCGGCTGATGGTCAGGGTTTTGTCTGCGATGACAACACTGGTGGTATGTATACCGGACACTTTATGCAGGTTTACCACATAATCCCGGTTAACTTTTTGAAACCGTTGGTCATTGAGTTTTTCAAGACTTTCGCGCAGTTGCCAATCCACTTTGATACTCTCGGATTCAGTGCGGACTTCGCATCCCCCCTCCACCTTTTTGATGTAGATAATATCAATGAATTTTATCCTGCTAAGGCCTTTCTCATGCCGTAAAAAAACCTCTTCTTTGGGTTGACTTGGTGCCAGGAACTGTATGCGCATGCGCGCCCGATCGATGGCCTTTTCGAGACGAGATTCGGACAGCGGTTGTGCCAGATAGTCCGTAGCAGAATAGTTGTAGACTTCCTCCGGATGATCCCTTCCAGCAGAAACAAATATAATTTGTGGAAGATAATTCTGTGTCGATTGTTTCAGCGCGGATAGTCCCTCAGCGGATGTATTCACAAGTAACAGGTCCGCTTGTTCGCGTTCCTGGATGGATTGGCCTTCAAAACCATTTCTGGCAACGGATACAAGATCCACGTCTCCTACTTGTTCTAACATTCTGGCCAGGGAGCGGGATGAAAAATCTTCTCCGTCAATAACGATACACCTCATAGCTAGGGAATTGCTCCTTTTTTATCTTAAAGTAATAACTGACACCAACCCCAAAGAATTGGAAAAAAGGAGAAGGGAGATTCAGTTAATTGGTTGATTCTTTGATCTTAGGTAAAATCCAAGATAACAGAAAATCCTATTCTGCCGGGTCTCATCGATAAAGAGTCGCTAAACACAGATAAAGCACGCCTTGGGGCTGGTAAAAGGTGGAGCTTGGAATTTCGGGAATAATGGTCGATTTTCGGGACCAATTCCGATTTCATGAAGAAAAAGCCCAATAAATACCTTTTGTTCTCGGTCATTATTCTCTTAGGAGTTGCCTTAGATCAGGTTACGAAGGTCTATGCCCGGAACAACCTCATGGGCCAGCCAAGGCTATCCTATCTGAATGATTTTTTTACCTTGACCTATGCAGAAAATGATGGCGCTTTTCTCAGTTTAGGAACGGACTGGCCACCGACTTTGCGATTGATTGTCCTTACCATTATTCCCGGCCTCTTTTTGATTGGCCTGATGGTTTATCTGCTACGCTCCGATAAACTCAGTCTCCTGGAAAATATTGCCTTTGCTTTGATTGCTGCTGGCGGGGTCGGAAACATCATTGATCGGATTCTGGAGGGAAAGGTGGTTGATTTTATGGTGATGGAGCTCTTCTCCTGGCATACAGGTGTTTTCAATGTAGCAGATCTCTATATCATGTTTGGGATTGGCCTGTTTTTGGTCGCTTACATTTCCAAAATGCGGCGCGAAAAAAAAGAAGCAGCCTCCGAAAAGACTGCTTCATGATTTCATATTTTGTATCAGATTGACCTGCTTATTGGGCTTGCCCTTCAACTTTTCTTTCGATGCTTGCACCAAGCGCATTCAGGCGGGCCTCAATGTTTTGATAACCCCGGTCAATCTGCTCAATATTGAATATCTTGCTTTTGCCATCGGCGCTCATGGCAGCGATCAAAAGAGAAATACCCGCACGGATATCAGGGCTCGTCATTCGAATTCCACGGAGACGTGAATTCCGTCCTTGACCCACTACGACTGCACGGTGTGGGTCGCAGAGGATAATACGTGCACCCATATCGATCAATTTGTCCACAAAGAACAAGCGGCTTTCGAACATTTTCTGATGGATCAGTACCGAACCTTCACAACGGGTAGCAACGACGAGAATGATACTTAATAAATCGGGTGTGAAACCCGGCCAGGGGTGATCATAGATGGTCAGAGTACTGCCGTCAATATAGGTGGTGATCTTAAAATCAGAACGGTGGCCATAGACAACCAGGTCTCTGTCTTGACGTTCCAAAATGATCCCTAATTTTTCGAACACACTTGGAATAATTCCCAAGTGACCCCATTCACCTCCTGTTTCAGGATCAATCGCATCCTTGATGGTGACCTGGCTCCTTGTCATTGCCGCAAGGCCAATGAAGGAACCCACTTCAATCATATCTGGTTGAATGCGGTGGTTTTTATTTCCGCCCAGTTTTTCAACACCGTGGATGATCAGTTTATTAGAGCCAATTGAATTGGGTTCAATATTGGCACCCATGGAATTGAGCAGGCGACACAATTGTTGGAGGTAGGGTTCGCAGGCACAATTGTAAAGGGTGGTAGTACCTTTTGCCAAAACGGCTGCCATCACGACATTGGCGGTTCCGGTAACGGAGGGCTCATCCATGTGGAGAAAGGCGCCCTTTAACCGGCCATTCGAGAACAACTTAAAGTGTTGTTCTTTGTGATTGTACTGAAAGTGTGCCCCAAGGGCCTGGAAACCAATAAAGTGGGTGTCAAGGCGACGGCGGCCTATTTTATCCCCACCTGGTTGAGGCATAAAAGCTTCAAAGAACCGTCCAAGCAAAGGACCCATCAACATCACTGATCCACGCAGCTTTCCGGTTCGCTTTTTGTATTCTTCAGAATGGAAAAGCTCCAGTTTTATTTCGTCAGCTTGAAAGGTATAGGTACTATCTTTCCCCTTTTTGACCTTTACGCCTAAAAATCGCAAAAGGTCGATCAGGTTGTTGACATCAAGGATATCCGGAACATTGGAGATGGTGACCTTTTCTTCGGTCATCAATATTGCCGAAATTACCTGCAAAGCCTCATTCTTGGCACCTTGAGGGATGATCTCTCCACTCAATTGATGCCCACCTTCAATCTGGAAATACTGCATGTATAATTAGCGCTTACGTTTGTTGTGATTGCTTTTCTTGCTTTTGGACTTTTTGTTGAATCCACCTCCATGCCTGGGGCTACTTTGTTGGTGCCCATGGGAGCCGCCCAGCATTGGTTGGATGGCCAGGGTATTGAATTTATGGAAATCGATTTCTTCTGGTTGAAGATCCAATCCACCTTTGCTCAGTATCCTGAGATGATCACAAACGATGATCTCGGCATTGGAGTCCTTTTCCTGACCCTTGAGTTGCATCTTCATGATATTCAGAATCATGGTGACCAAAGCATGGCGGCGGTCCAGATCGTTCATTTCCATCGCCTTATCGGCCATCAATTCAATGTTCTGGCCGTATTGGCGGAAGCGTGAACGGTGTGAATTGTAGGGCATCCGGGAGGGAGCCTTGGTGAGGATTGTTTTTGTTTCCGGGATGGGATAATCAGACTCAACGTCAATTTCGTACTCAGCTAAGTGGTAGAAGTGATCCCAGAGTTTTTGAAAAAAGTCTGGTGAATCCTTCAAATTGGGATTTATGTTTCCCATGATCCGGACAATCTCACGACAAAGAACATTTCGCTCGACATCATCTTTCAGGGTCTTGGCGTATTTGACCATCATCTGGACATTACGACCATATTCCCTGAGCTTCAGCTCTTCGTCAGAAATTTTATACTTAGATGCCATAAATGGAATTTTCTGTGGTTTAAGGCAGGAGAGTGCAAGTTAATGTAAAATTTTCAGTTTTGCATATTTAAGCAGGAGGACCTTTTGGCCCTTGTCTTCAAAATTGACAGTTGCTTTTTTCTCATTGGCCGCACCTTCTAAGCGGATCACTTTTCCTTTGCCAAACTTGAGGTGTTCGACATAGTTACCTTCTGAAAGGTTTGTCAGGTCATCTGCCTGGAAGTTTGCTGCGGCTGGATTCATTGGCTTTCGCCGGGTCCTCATCGTCGTAACAGGTCTGAAGTTATCAGGGACGGTGACCTCCCGCTCAACTTTTGCCGGTCGCCTTCGTGCCGGAAAGGTTAAATATTTTTCATCGACCTCTTCCAAAAACCGGCTGGGTTCATTGAAGCTCAAAGTTCCATAGCGGTACCGACTCTTTGCAAAACTCAATGCCAACTTCTCTTTGGCCCTGGTAACGGCAACATAAAATAAACGGCGCTCTTCCTCCAAATCAGCCCGACTGGTCAAAGCCATTGAATTTGGAAATAAATCCTCCTCCATGCCGATTACAAATACTGCTGGGAATTCAAGCCCTTTCGCCGAGTGAATGGACATCAAGGTCACAAAGTCATTGTCTTCATGTTGGGTATCCTGGTCGGTGAAGAGAGATATCTCAGCCAGAAATGCATCCAGCATATCCGCATCGTTGTCGGGATCTTCGGTATATTCCTTGGCTGCATTCAAAAGTTCCTGAACGTTTTCCCAGCGCGTCATTGACTCAAGGTTTTCCTGCTGGTGCAGTTCTTTGAGGATGCCACTCTGCTTGGCCATGAAACTGGCTGCATCGTATGCATTCTGCTCCCTGGCTCTCACGCCAAAGGTCTTGATCATCAAAACGAAATCACTGATGGAGCGACGCGCCCTACCCAGGACGGGATACTTTTCGACGTCTACCATGATGTCCCACATCCCAACGCCCAGTTCATCTGCCAGCACAATGATCCGATCAATGGTGGTCTTTCCAATGCCACGGGTTGGATAGTTGATCACCCGCATGAGAGAGGCCTGGTCCCGGGGATTGACTGAGAGTTTGAGATATGCGGTCGTATCCTTGATCTCTTTACGTTGATAAAAGCTCAGCCCACCAAAAATTTTATAGGGAATGTTGGCGCGTCGAAGTTCGGTTTCCATGGCCCGGGACTGGGCATTGGTTCGGTAGAGAACGGCAAAGGCATCATGACGATAGCTATTGCGCATTTTGTACTCCCTCACCAGATCCGTCACCTGCTTTGCTTCATCCTGCTCGCTTCCAGCCTCAAGAATTTTGATGCTGTCACCGATATCATTTTCTGTAAATACCGTTTTTTGTATCTGGTTCTTGTTGCGGGCAATAACTGAATTGGCAGCGCCCACAATGGTCTTGGTGGACCGGTAATTTTGCTCGAGTTTGTAAAACCCAGCCTCCGGATAATCCTTCTTAAAGTTGAGGATGTTTTCAATGTTGGCACCTCTGAAGGAATAGATGGATTGTGCATCGTCTCCTACCACGCAAATATTTTCATGCTGGGCAGCCAACATTTTAGTGATCGTATACTGTGCCTTATTGGTATCCTGGTACTCATCCACCAGGATATATTTGAACCGTTTTTGCCATTTGTACAAGACATCCGGGAACTTTTCGAACAACTCGATCGGCTTGAAGAGGAGGTCGTCGAAATCCATCGCGTTGGAGTCGAAGAGTCTCGTCTGGTAGATCTTGTAGATACGGGCGATGCTGTTGGTGGTAGAATCGTGCACGTATTGCAATGCGTATTCTTCCGGGTCTACAAGGGCATTTTTGGCGGAGGAGATGTGGTTGTAGAGTACCCTGGGCTTGAATTTTTTCGGATCCAGCTTAAGACCTTCGACAATTTTCCTCAGGATAGATTGGGCATCGTCGGTGTCGTAAATGGTAAAGTTCCGGTCATAACCAAGCTTATCTGCTTCCATCCTCAACATGCGGGCAAAAATGGAGTGGAAGGTACCCATCCAGATATTGCGTGCATCGTTTCCGACCAGCCGCATAATTCGCTCCTTCATTTCCCTGGCAGCTTTATTGGTAAAGGTCAGGGAGAGAATCTGGAAAGGGTCTGCCAGGTCCTGATCAATCAGGTGGGCGATTCTATAGGTCAGAGTTCTTGTCTTACCGGAGCCAGCACCTGCGATAATCATGGCAGGGCCTTCGGTATGCAGTGCCGCAGCACGTTGAGATTCGTTTAATTCGCTGAGAAAATCCATGGAACTGCAAATTTATGCAATCCGGCCTTCAAAGTAGAGGGCTGTTTTCCCCGAAATGGTTTTTCATTTGTGAAAGGGTCTATGATGTATTAAATAGCCAAACCTAAACAGAAAATAGTATGGAATCCACACCCGAATCTTTACTGAAAGAAGCTGCATTTGTATTTCAACGCAGTGGTCGCAACTTATCATCGGCTCTGGTTTACGCTGAAGTAGCCAGACATATTGAAAAAGACCCAGCCATATATACAGGTATGGGAGCTGCATTGGCAAAATCTGCTGATGGAGATGACAAGCTCCTTTTTTATACCTGGGCGACAAAAGCTTTGAAGCGGGGCTTGTTGCTGGGGCAGGGAACGATGTTTGAAAGTCCTTGCGTAAACTGGTTAGAGATCATCAAAGAGGAAATGGATGTGGTTCAACCCGATCCGATGGAAATGTCGGATCTGGATGGGTTGGCAGCCTTCCTCAATGACAAAGGGGTTAATTTGGTTACGGATCTGGGACGAATTTCTGAATCTGACCTGACGGCAACGGTCATGGCTATGATTGGTTTGCCACGAGAGCAGTTCATGCCAGTGGCTTTGGCTGCACTAGCCGGCGAATTCGGAGAAATGATCCAGCGGATGGCCCTGCTCAATATCCAACGGTTTGGAGATACCCCCCAAATCCGGGAGGCATTGGCCAAGGTCGCTTTGGAATTTGACTCTTATGCACTTCAGCCTGAATTGGGAGAGACCATGAAAGCCATAGACCCTGAATGGGCGGCACAATTCAAGACCGAATGATCTTGCAAATTCCTGCCCAGGGGAAAGGAAACCAGCCCAAATGAAAAATAAAAACTGGGTCAAGGCGACGATTATGCTGGCCAGCAGCATGACGGTGATGGCTGGCGCAGCAATTTCTGCATCTACGCCAAAACTGAGAGACGCGTTTCCTGATGTTGAGAATGCGGAGTTCCTGGTCAAAATGGTCATTTCCCTTCCGGCTTTGTTCATTGCGATTGCTTCCCCCTTGCTTGGTCAACTGTTGGATAAATTCGGCCGACTCCCATTTCTTTATTTTGGTCTGGCTTTTTATGCGGTTTCGGGTACGTCCGGTTTTTTTCTTGATGACCTCAACCATATCCTGATCAGCCGCGCCTTTCTTGGTCTCTCGGTGGCTTTTATCATGCCAGTGGCCGTCGCCTTGATAGGAGACTACTTTTATGGTAAGGAAAGAGAGATGATGACCGCGCTCCAGGGAGCCGCCATGGCGCTCGGGGGGGTGGTATTTGTCGGCTTGGGTGGAATCCTTGCTGACTTCTCCTGGCGGTATCCATTTTTAATCTATCTCTTTTCTTTGTTGGTGCTCATATTGGCTTTGGTATTTCTCAAAGAGCCCGTCCTCGAAAAGGAAGAAAAAGTAGGAAAGGGGTATTTTTCAGGCCTGACCCGCTTGCATTATTTTCTACTGAGCAGTGGTTTGGTAATTATGCTCACCTTTTACATGATCCCGGTTCAGGTCCCATTTCTCTTAAAATCCCTAGGGATCAATGAGATGAAATGGATTGCGCTGGCTTTGGTGACAAATACCATTGCGAGTGTGTTGGTGGCCGCGAATTATAAGTATTTCCGCCGGTTTTTAAGCTTCTCAGCCATCAATGGAGTTCTCCTCATCTCAATGGCGATCGGATTTTTCACAATTTTCATGGCCAGTACCTATTGGATGGTTGTCATGGGATTGGGTTTTGCGGGGCTTGGCCTTGGTCTGTTCATGCCCAATTTTTCACTTTGGATTTTAGAGATCACTCCGGTTTCGATTCGGGGGAAGGCCGTCGGCCTTGTTTCTGCGGCCCTCTTTTTCGGTCAATTTCTTTCACCCTATTTTGTCCAGCCCATGATCGAGACCGGACTGAAGTTGAATGAAACATTTGCGGTAGCAGCCGTCTTATTAATAGGCCTCTCGGTGGTTTATTGGGTGATGAACTTCAAAAACAAGCAAGATGAAGGGTAAGGAGCAATGTCGGTACCAAAGTTTCCGCAAGAATTGCCCCCATTTGGATTGGGAGGTTCGGCTGTTTTCCATTACTTTAAAGGTTAGATATAATCCCGGGAGAGATTGAATGACTCATCAGGAGACAATCTTTTTTCCCTAAATACGTATTAGGAAGTACAAATAAGCGAATCAGCATGAGTCAGTATATAAGAAAGAAAAAGTGGCTGTTCCTCTTCGTACCGATCTTTATGATCGCTTCCGTAGGATTTGTTTCCCACGAGAATGCCGGAGAAGATTACTTCGAAATTTCCAAGAACCTGGACATTTTCGGGAAATTATACCGGGAGGTGCACACCTATTATGTAGAAGATGTCGACCCCACCAAGTTTATGCGGACCGGGATTGATGCGATGTTGAAATCCCTCGATCCATACACCAACTTTATTTCTGCCGGTGAGATTGAAGATTATCGGTTTATGAGCACGGGTCAGTATGGAGGGATCGGCGCGGTAGTTGGAAAGAGAGATGGGAAAGTAATGATAACCGAACCTTATAAAGATCGTCCTGCTGATAAGGCTGGATTGCGTGCGGGGGATGTCATCGTCCAGATCGACAATGAAAAAATCACCGATGACAACTTTAAATCCCTTGATGTCCGGGATTTATTAAGAGGACAACCCAATACCAAAGTTCGCTTAATTGTGGAGCGGGAAGGCACTGATAAACCCATGGAGGTGGATGTAGTCCGCGAAGATATTAAGATTGACAATGTCCCCTACTATGGGATGGTCGATAAAAAGATCGGGTATATTTCATTGACTGGTTTCACGAGTGGTGCTTCTGGTGAAGTCAAAGCCGCTTACCAGGCATTGAAAAAGGACAATCCGGGTTTGCAGGGAGTTATACTTGACTTGAGAGGTAACCCTGGAGGACTTTTGTATGAAGCCATAGACATTTCCAACATCTTCGTTGGACAGGGAGAGAAGATCGTTGAGACCCGAGGCAAGATTGAAGGATCTTTGAAGACCTACGATGCACGTCAAAAGCCGATTGATACAAACATTCCACTGGCAGTCCTGATCAATAGAAGGTCTGCATCCGCTTCTGAGATCGTATCTGGTGTGATGCAGGATCTTGACCGAGGCGTAATCGTTGGTCAAAAAAGCTTTGGAAAAGGGTTGGTACAGACCACACGGCCCCTGAGTTACAATTCACAACTGAAAGTCACGACCGCTAAATATTACACCCCCAGCGGGCGCTGTATCCAGGCGATTGATTATGCCAACCGAAATGAAGACGGATCGGTTGGTAAGGTTCCGGACAGCCTAAAAAAGGAATTCAAAACCGCCAACGGAAGACCTGTATACGATGGCGGAGGTGTTGATCCGGATTTGCAGGTCGATCTCCCCAATTACCATACCGTAACCCAGGAGTTAATTCGTCAAAACCTTGTATTTGACTTTGCCAACCGCTTCCGCAACAACAAAGAATCGATCGAAGGCCCTCGGGTCTTTGAGATCACAGACGAGATTTATGCTGATTTTCTTGCGTTCTGTCAGGACAGGAACTTCACTTTTGAGACCAAAACAGAAAAGGAGTTCGTGAAGCTCAAGGAATTGATGGAAGACGAAGAGTACCTTGAAGATCTAAGCCTTGAACTTGAGGCAATCGAGCAGAAATTAGACCGGGAAAAGACCGAAGATTTAAAGGATTTCCGGGATGAGATTTCGAAGTTTCTCAAAACAGAGATCGTGAACCGCTATTACTTCAAGGAGGGAGAGATCGAAGCATCATTCGATATGGATCCTGATTTGGTAGCAGCGGTTAAGGTTCTTCGGGACCAGGATCGGTACCAAAATATTTTGGTCGGGAAATAATTCAAAAGGGTGTCAAAATAGGCCCAAGAGACCGGTTCTTTCGTGCCGGTCTTTTTGATATAACATAAAACATAACTATTAATTCACCCAATTATCCTTTTTGAAGTCTTGTTTTATTTCGGGGCATTGTCGTACTTTGTCCAATTAGATGAAACATACCTCGCATTGAGTTCCAATAGTTATCCAGGCGGGTTGTAAAAAAAGTCGGGTTGTCATAAAGGAACTTTTCTCATTTGAACATTCGGAAATTGGCTAAAATTCTCTCCCAAGTATGTACGATATAATTAAATTGAATGCACTTCTGCTAACTGAGTTGAAGGAGATTGCTAAGCAGATGAGCGTTAAGGACTATCGGAGTTTGAAAAAACAGGATTTGATATTTAAGATTCTGGAACAACAAACTACTTTGGACCCTGAGAAGCTTCCTGACCTCGATCAATTTAAGAGCCGAAAGGGTGCTCCAAAGAAGGAGTCTGAAGAGGAGGAGCAGAAAGAGGCTCCCGCTGAGGAAAAGATAGTTTCAAAAAAGAGGGAAAAGATTTCCCCAAAGAAAAAGGAAGTAGCTGAGGAGCAAAAAGAAGAAGAGTCTTCTGATGAAGAGGATTACGATTCTGAAGAAAGTCAAGAGTACCAGGAGGAGAGTGAGCGGCTTGGTTTGCGCGGCCGCCGTCCCCGCCGTCCTCGTTTGGCGGGCGAAGGTGGTGGACCTACCGAAAAGAGGGGTGGGTTTGACCGCAAAGGTCGTGACCGTGATGGAGGAGGACGAGAGCGTGACAGAGGAGAATTTCGCGACCGTGGCCAAGACCGTGAACGCAGTTCACGTACTCCTAAAGATGCTGGGCGCGAACGGCCCTCTCAACCAAAGGAACCACAGCCATTCAACGCGCCCCCAGTTCGTTTTGAGGTAAAATCTCAACCCGGAGACAATCAACAACAAGAATCTCACTACCGCGAAAAACCAGAAAAAGGAAGACGGGATTCCAAAAACCACGAGTCGAATTATGATCCACGGATGGATCCCAAGAATTACAATTTCGATGGGATCATCAGTAACCACGGTGTGCTGGAAGTTATTTCCGAAGGATATGGGTTCTTGCGCTCCCCGGAATATAATTACCTTCCATCTCCAGATGATATATATGTTTCACCTTCTCAGATCAAGCTTTTTGGTCTTAAGACCGGTGATACTGTATTTGGTCAGATTCGTCCTCCCAAAGAGGGAGAACGTTATTTTGCCCTCCTGAAGGTCGAAACCCTGAACGGAAGAACACCACAAGAAGTTCGTGACCGGGTTCCTTTTGACCACTTGGTCCCCATTTTCCCGGAGGAAAAATTCTCTCTCGAACGCGTAGGAGAGGAACGTTCAGATAACTCTCTCAGAATATTGGACATGTTTGCACCAATCGGGAAAGGCCAGCGTGGTTTGATCGTAGCCCAACCCAAGACAGGTAAAACAGTGCTTCTTCAGAAGATTGCCAATGCCATCGCGGCCAACCACCCCGAGGCATATTTGTTGATCCTTCTGATCGATGAACGTCCCGAGGAAGTAACGGATATGGCACGAAATGTAAAGGCAGAAGTAATTGCTTCCACCTTTGACGAGCCAGCAGAGCGCCATGTACAGGTTGCGACAATTGCCCTGGCTAAAGCCAAGAGAATGGTGGAATGTGGACACGACGTAGTAATACTGCTCGACTCCATCACCCGCCTTGCGAGGGCTCACAACACAGTCATGCCAGCTTCCGGAAAAATCCTTTCCGGTGGTGTCGATGCCAATGCCCTGCACAAACCCAAGAGGTTCTTTGGAGCAGCCCGGAACATCGAGCATGGTGGATCGCTGACCATCTGCG
Organism: uncultured Bacteroidia bacterium; assembly: GCA_964352215.1. Lineage (GTDB taxonomy): Bacteria > Bacteroidota > Bacteroidia > J057 > JADKCL01 > CAWUKT01. Next base: position 15,257 of record CAYGRE010000027.1, on the reverse strand, counting down.
CTACGGCGCTGATCGACACTGGTTCCAAAATGGACGAAGTCATCTTTGAAGAATTTAAGGGTACGGGTAATATGGAGCTCCAGCTTGACCGCCGGATTTCTAACCGTCGTATCTATCCCTCCATCGATGTCCAATCTTCTGGAACCCGTCGTGAAGACCTGCTGATCGATGCAAAAGACCTGCACAGAATCTGGGTATTGCGGAAATTCATGGCAGATATGAACCCCATTGAAGCTGTGGAATTTCTAAAGGAGCGTATGCGGGGAACCAAAGACAATGCAGAGTTCCTGATGTCCATGAATGGATAGTCTGGATTGATCATAAATCTGACGGGAGAGAGCCTGCTTGGGTTGTCTCCCGTTTTTCATTTCACCTAACTTCCTGGGAAGAGGCTTTATTTGTACTTCTGAAGGTAGGATTGAAATATATTGAGGTCGGCTACCGGAAGGTCAGACAGGTATTCATTGTAGGTTGATGAATTGCGCATCAAGGAGTAATGAAACAGATAGTAACTCTTGATCGAATCTATTTTTCTTTTACGATCTCGTTTTTCAACTGCTTTGTCCTGGAGATGGGTGATAGGTACAGCTAAGACCGCAACAAACATAATAACCCCAAGTATAGCGCTCGAAGCGATCCAGCCAGGGTGCTCAAAGAGAATTGCTCCCGCGGCCGCTGCAATACTCACCAATCCAAACAGAAAAATCCGGCTTCGTTTCATTTGTAGCTCCACACCCAGAATATCTTTGTCTTTATACAATTTCCGGAGCATGTCGTTCATGAAATTGTTCAGGTCCCGGCGCATCATTACATACTCTGTTGCCGCCAAAGGAAGGAGAGGATTCCGGTCCCGGTTGAATTCCTTATATGTATAATCGACAGCCATTGCCTTCTAGTTGACTCATGGCAGAAAATTAAGAAAAAATATTGGCAGTTGAATTGAGCGACTGAATTGCTACCTTTACTAAAGTATGGGTATTCTTTCACAAATCCAGGCGCTGAAGTCGCAGGGGAAAAAGGGGATTGCAATTCTCATTGATCCGGATAAGGTTCCAGTGGATGATTTTGAATCCCTGGCTGTCCGTCTCAATGGTACTGGAATTGATTTCGTCTTTGTAGGAGGAAGCCTGTTGATGAATGATCAGATGCCTCAATTGGTCACGACCCTCAAACGGCATGTCCAGGCCCCCATCGTCCTTTTCCCCGGTAATGCATATCAGATCTGCCCTGAAGCAGATGGAATCCTATTCTTGTCTTTGATCTCGGGTCGAAACCCGGAAATGCTGATCGGACAACACGTGATTGCAGCTCCCCGGTTAAAGCAGTCCAATCTGGAGGTTTTGCCAACCGGGTACATTCTTGTCGACTCCGGACGAAGTACATCCGTTAATTATATGAGTAATACCCTACCCATCCCCAGGGACAAGTCAGACATTGCCGTTTGCACCGCCATGGCCGGTGAATTGCTGGGCCTGAGAACCATGTACATGGATGCCGGGAGTGGAGCTCAAACCACCATTCCCACCGAGATGATTTCAGCTGTGGCCGGAAGCATTGATGTCCCATTGATTGTCGGAGGGGGGATTCGAAGCACCCAGCAGGCCGAAGCCGTCCTCAAGGCGGGTGCGGACCTGATTGTGATTGGCAATGCATTTGAAAAGGACCGCAACAGTCCCCTGATTGAGGATATACCAGAACTCATCGCAGCATTTTAAGTATATGTATCTGGCAAATGCAGAACAGATTCGCAAGGCCGATCAGTACATGATCGAAAAGTTAGATTTTCCCGGGATATTGTTGATGGAAGAAGCTGGTCGAAAGACCGCAGAGACAATCCTAAGGAAGTATCCTGACTACTCAGATTTTACCGTATTGGCTGGCCCGGGCAACAATGGAGGAGATGGGTTTGTGGTGGCAAGGTATTTGAGCCGGGTCGAGGATAAGTACGTCACCATAGTTTTGTCTCACCCCCAAGAGTATTACAAAGGAGACGCAGCAATCAACCTGAAAGCCTTGAAGGGTACAGGCATCACCATTTACAATGCGGAGGATGACCTCGACCGTATTTTAATTGATACTCATTTAGTAATCGATGCCTTGCTTGGCACTGGAATCAAAGGTCCGGTTCGCGGTCCGGTCAAAAAGATACTTGAGAAAAGCCGCCTCTATCACTTGCCGACCGTTGCGATAGACCTTCCCAGTGGATTGAGTTCAGATACGGGATTCGTGGAGAATTTGCCGATCCAAGCTGAATGCACCATCACCTTTCAATATCCTAAGGTTTGTCATGCCGTTCACCCGGCAGCCGGCTATTGTGGGGAGGTTATCGTAGCCGACATTGGAATATGGCCCAGGGCATTTAGAAATACCGGTTTTACCAGAGAGTGGTTGGAGGGAGAAACGGTTCGTGACAGGATAACAGACAGACCGGTAGAGGGGCACAAAGGGACTTTTGGTCATGCAGTGCTGATAGGAGGGAGTAGGCAATACGCGGGAGCAATTGCCTTGAGTGGTCACGCAGCGCTCCATATCGGAGCCGGACTCAGCACCGTGGTGGCACCGGAAACCAGCCGAAGTGCGGTCTATGGTATTGGACCAGAAGTGATATTCAGGTCCGTAGATGGAGACCACAGCAGCATCGCTCATCTGGATGCTGTATGGACATGGAGTGAAGGGAAGGCGGTCGGTCTGGGGCCAGGATGGTCAACCCATCCAGAGGTCATGGAATTTTTCCTTGCCTTTCTGAAGCGTTGTAATCGCCCGGTTGTGCTCGATGCCGATGCACTCAACCTCATTGCGGAGGCTCAATGTTGGGATCTGATCCCAAAGAAAAGCATTCTCACTCCCCACCCAGGAGAACTCCGGCGTCTGATCAAGGACGAAACGAAAACAGAAAAACGGCTGGAGCAGGCAGAAGCTTTGGCAGAAGCATACGATCTGATAATCGTGCTGAAAGGGCCAGGCACCATCATTGCCCAACCGGGTCATACCTGGGTAAACCCGACCGGGAATTCCGGTATGGGAACCGGTGGGTCCGGTGATGTGCTCACGGGAGTGATCACAGGACTATTGGCCCAGGGATACAATTCAAGAGATGCAGCAATCGTAGGCGTCTATGTCCATGGCCTGGCGGGTGATCTTGCGGCAAAACAATACGGAGAGGCGGGCCTCACTGCAAGTCGTATCATGGAACAGTTGGGTCCTGCTATGGTTACCCTATTAGAATATCAAGAACCTCAAATACAAACGATATGAGCCTCGAATTTGGACTGATCGGCAAGAAATTGAGCCACAGTTTTTCCAAATCGTACTTCACCAATAAATTTCAGGAAGAGAAGCTGCCTTATTCTTACCAGAACTTTGAATTGGGGCATGCATCTGCGGTCAAGGACTTGGTCAAGGTACACGATAACCTACGTGGTTTCAACGTGACCATCCCCTTCAAATCGGATGTCATTCGGTACTTAGATGACCTGAGTCCGGTTGCTGAAAAAATTGGTGCGGTCAATACGGTCCACGTGAAGAATGGAACCATGACCGGGTACAATACCGATGTGGTAGGATTCAGAGATACACTCATTGGGTTTTACAATGAGGATCCAGGCGGCAAAGCACTTATACTCGGAACGGGCGGGGCATCCAAGGCAGTCGTATATGTTCTGGAGCACTTTTTTCAATTTGAAGAAGTGCGTTTGGCCTCTCGCTCACCCAGTCACCAGGACCATATCAGCTATCCGGAACTTTATAAGTCAGGACTTCAGGACTATGCACTGATTGTCAATGCCACCCCTGTAGGTATGTACCCGGAGCAGGGGAATTTTCCTACACTTCCCTATGAAACCTTGGGATCGGCCAATTATCTTTACGACCTTATCTACAACCCAGATGAAACAGGATTTCTCCAAAAGGGAAGCTTGCAGCACTGCCGTACCAAGAATGGGATGGAAATGCTCATCAAGCAGGCAGAGGCCAGTTGGAGTATCTGGATGGAATAAAAGACTCCTTTAAAGACCAGTATGGAATATTTTGTATCGTGTTCAAAAGCAGCTCAGAACCACATCTCAATCGAGATTCCTGTCAAGGCCTCCGAGCAGGCCACCGAGCTAACCCTTCCTTACTGGCGTCCCGGACGGTATGAAAAGGGCGTGTACATCGAAAACATCATTGATGTCAGAGCCAGAACCCAGTCCGGGGGCATCCTGAAAGTGGTCAAGAAGACAAGCCACAAATGGAGTGTGGAGCCAAGCAAGGAGGATTTCCTTTTTCAGTATTCCTATTATGGCGTTGCCACCGATGCCGGAGGATCAGCAATCAATGAAGAACTGCTCTACATCAATGGGGTAAACCTTTTCATGTTCCAAGCAGATCGGATCGATGAACCTTGTCTCCTCCACCTGGACCTGCCCAAAAGTTTTCAGATAGCTTGCGGGCTACCAAGAGAAGGGAATACCCTAAAGGCAGAAGACTTTCACCAGCTGGTAGATGCCCCGCTCCTCGCAAGTCCGGACCTCAAGCACCAGAGCTTTGATGTGGCTGGCACGACTCATCACCTCTGGTTTTATGGGGAAATCAGGCCCGATCGAACCGTCCTGGAGAACCACTTCAAAAAATTCGGAGAAGCCCAGGTCAAGCTGTTCGGAGGCTTTCCTGTCGACGAATACCACTACTTATTTCTGATTCATAGCTTCCCTGCCTACCATGGCGTAGAACATTTTAATTCTACTGTGATTGCGTTGGGACCAGGACACCGGGTGATGCATCCCGATTTGTACAATGAACTCCTGGGCGTCAGTTGCCATGAGCTTTTCCATACCTGGAATGTAAAGGCAATCCGACCTGCGGACATGCGACCTTACAACTATGAAGGACCCAACTATTCGGCCCTGCATTATGTGACAGAAGGGGTTACAACCTACTATGGAGATGCGATGTTGCTCAAGTCCGGGGTCTGGTCACTGGAACAATACCTTCAGAATTTTAACAATTCGATCCTGAAGCGGCACTACGCCAACCATGGACGGGACCATATTTCGCTGGAAGGAGCGAGTTTTGATTCCTGGGTCAATGGGTACAAAGCAGGGGTTCCCAACAGAAAAATATCTTTTTATACCAAGGGTTGCCTGGCGGCCTTCATTCTGGATTTTCTGGTCCGCTCTACCACCGACAATGTCCGGTCACTCGATACAGTGATGAAGGAAATGTACGATCGGTTTGGGAGAACAGGCGAAGGATACAGAAGGCAAGATTACCGCGAAATTGCAGAAAAGCATGCAGGAACATCGCTGGGGCGCTACTTCAAACAAGTGATCTCTGGCACCGTGCCACTGGAACCATTTCTAATCGATGCTGCGGATTATTTAGGGCTCGGCCTTTTCCCAAATGGCATGTCCAATTCCTTTGTTCGTGACTTTGGTTTTCTGACCGATGCGGGTGATCCGATTCTTAAGATCAAGCAAGTTTATGAGGGAAGTCCTGCGGCAAAAATCGGATTGCGAATGGACGACGAGTTGGTCGCAGTAGGAGGGATCAAGGCAACAGGAAAAGATTTGAGCCCACTGTTCGATTATTTTTCAGCAGACACCGAACTGGAGTTGACCATCTTCCGCGAAAGCAAGCTAAAAACGCTTATCCTTAAGAGAGACCCCAATTATGCGACCCCAATTTATACGATCATGCCCTTAGAAAACCCCAGCCCAGACCAGTTGCGAAACCGCAAGGCCTGGATGACGGTGAACTGATCCCATTCTGAATGTCAGCCAAGAAGAAAACAAAAACACAACCAAAAGAAGTCAGTGAACTGTTCAGGGGCCGGGTGACCAGGTCAACCGGGTCATGGTACCGGGTCCGGCTGGAAAGTGGCGATGTTTGGGATTGTAAATTGAGGGGGAAGTTTCGGATTAAGGGAATCAAGACAACCAATCCGGTGGCAGTAGGAGATTGGGTAAAAATATCCATTGAAGACGATGTTGGCTTCATCCATGAGATTAAGGAAAGGCACAATTATGTGCTCAGGAAATCAGTAAACCTGAGCCGCCGCGCCCACATTTTGTGTTCCAATATTGACCAGGCCATCTTGTTGTTTACCCTGGACCAGCCCGTCACGACCCTGGGCTATATCGACCGCCTCCTCGTAACCTGCGAAGCCTTTCATATCCCAGCCGTAATCCTGTTCAATAAGATAGATCTGCTGGACGAGGACGGGGTGAGAAAGTTGATGGACATCAAGGAGAAATATGAAAGCATTGGTTACCAGACTCTTTCTATCTCTGCTGACAACCCAAAATATGCGGATAGGGTGATCGATCTACTGAAAGACAAGACATCTTTTGTCGTGGGCCGTTCCGGTGCTGGAAAATCTACCACCATCAATCTGGCGGAGCCGGAGCTCAACCTCAAGACCGGCAATATTTCTGACTTTTCAGGGCGTGGAAAGCATACGACTGTTTTTGCGGAACTCTTCCCATTGAGCTTTGGTGGTGAGATCATCGACTCCCCCGGATTCAAGGAAATGGTCATATTCGATCTGGAAAAGGATGTATTGAGCCATTATTTTCCCGAAATGGTCCCCTTGCTGAACGAATGCAAGTTCAGCAACTGTATTCATGTCTCAGAGCCGGGATGTGCGGTAAAAAAGGGGGTAGAAGAAGGGATCGTACCTCCTTCACGCTACCATACCTACAAGGGGATGCTCAGTGAAATTTCTGATCCGGGGTGGTAGTATCATTTTCCTCCTCGATCATCCGAAGGATTTCTTCCTTGGTCTCTCTATTCCGCTCGGCCATTTCATCGGAGGAAAGGGATATGGTTTCTCTCAGATTGTGAAAAGCCTTTTCTTCCTCGGAAGGACCGAAACAACTGGTCAGCGAGAGAATACAAAAAAGAAGAAGGAGATTCTTAAGGGTCATAAGCTGTAGTCTTTCAATTCCTGATAAATTCTCCGAACTTGCGCGCTGCTATGAATCGAACACTGATTGATTACCTCCTCATCGCCCTGAAGGGCTTCGGTATGGGCTCCGCAGACGTAGTTCCCGGAGTTTCCGGTGGCACGATCGCTTTCATCACCGGAATTTACGAAGAATTGATCGATTCGATCAAGAGTATAGATTTGGGTGCCTTGAAGGTACTGCGCAAAGAAGGGCTTGCCGCGGCCTGGAAACATATCAACGGTTGGTTCCTGGTGGCTGTCTTCGGTGGCATACTCGTTTCGGTGTTTTCCCTGGCCAAAGGATTGAAATACCTCCTGGAGCATGAGCCCGTATTGCTCTGGTCCTTTTTCCTGGGTTTGATCCTGGCATCGGCAATTTTCGTGGGAAGGCAGATAAGAAAATGGAATGCCGTAACCGTACTTTTTCTCGTGATCGGAACCGGGCTTGCCTTGTTCATTGCCCTGAGTTCCACCTTCACCACCCCCAATGAGCTCTGGTTTGTCTTCATTGTCGCGGCCATAGCTATCTGCGCCATGATTCTCCCCGGAATCTCAGGAAGCTTCATCCTGGTGATCATGGGACAGTATGGATACATCCTCGATGCAGTTGACGAACGGGACTACAAAACCATTCTTGTCTTTATGGCCGGCGCTGCGGTAGGCTTACTCAGTTTCGCCCGTCTGGTATCCTTCCTTTTCAAGAAATACCGGGACGCAACCATAGGTTTACTCACTGGATTCATGATCGGTTCCTTGCCGAAAGTCTGGCCCTGGAAGATCGCAACCACAGAAGAATTGAAGAGAGGCTTAGGCGAATTGGTCATGCCAGAACAATTCTCAGAGAAAATGGGTGACCCACAGGTGCTGTATGCGATCCTGGTTGCAGTCGGAGGCTTTGCCATCGTATTCCTCATGGAAGTATTTGCCGGATCTCCCAAAGAGCCACTGAAAGCGTGAGTTTCCGAACGGAGCTGAATATTGGACAGACAGACTGGCGGATTGACCACAATTCAAAAATTCTCTGTCTGGGCTCGTGTTTTGCCGACGAGATTGGAAGCAGGCTTCAGCAAAGTAAGTTTCCAACCCTGGTCAATCCCTTTGGGATCATCTACCACCCCGCCCCTTTGATCGACCTCCTCAAAGGCTTCCTTCAGTCAGAGGATGCGTTTTTGGAAGTGCTCACTCCGACCATATTCAACCGCGAAGGGACATGGGGCTCCTTCAGCCTTCCCGGCACCCATCTCAGCCGGGAGCAATTGCTCAACCATATCAGGGGAATTCACCAGAAAATGTCCGGCTACCTACCAAACGCGGACTACCTCATCCTGACCTTTGGCACCGCCATCGGATTCTACCATGAGAAATTGGAGCGCACCGTGGCGAATTGTCATAAATTTCCCGACAAGGATTTCAAGCGGATCATGGATGGGTCAGATGGCATGTATGAGCAGGTTTCAGCAGCCTTGAAGAAGCTGATCGAGATCAATCCCGGATTAAAGATCATGGTAACCGTTAGCCCGGTCCGCCATATCCGGTCCGGACTGGTCAACAATTCAGCATCCAAATCCCTCCTCCGCGTCCTCTGCTTCGAGTTGGAATCCTCCATGAACGAAGTCCAGTATTTTCCTGCTTATGAGTTGATGATGGATGATCTACGGGACTATCGGTTTTATAAACCGGATATGATTCACCCCAATGGGGTTGCAGTAGATTATATATGGGAAAAGTTGGGGGGAAGCTATTTTTCCGAAGAAACCCGGACATTAACAGGGAAAATAGAGCAAGTCAGAAGAGATTTGGCCCATCGTCCCATGCAGCCGCAGAGCCTCGCGTACAAAAAGTTTTTGGTGCAATTGGAGTCGAAGATCAACCAATTGGCTTCGCAGGTCAATATGGACGCAGAACTGGAATCCCTATCCCAGATGAAAAACCCCAGGCAACCGGACTGAAACCAGTTATTTTTCTTCAGTAGCTGCGGCAGGCTTCCGTCTCACCACCTTCATCTTGTCTTCCAGCTCTTTGCTCAGCATGCGATAGGGACCGACCACAATCTGCTCCCCGGCCTCCAATCCCTTTTCCACGACAATGTATTCATCGTCGTTGATCCCAGTAGTGACAGGGCGCATCGCAACCTGCCCGTCTTCGAACAAGAACACTACCTCAACCGGATCATCCTCGCGTACATCTTCACCTTCTGGCAGGTTGCTATTTCCGTCACCGGCATCTTCCAAACGACGAACAGTAACAGCCTGGATCGGAACGGCAACCACATTTTCCTCCCGGTCGGTGAATATTTCTACCTGAGCACTCATACCGGGACGAAACGGGCTTTGGTATTCCGCGACACCGTTCATGATAGCTTTCCGGTTGACATAAGATTCACGCAGAATCAGGATTTTAACTTCATAGTTGGTGATTTGATCAGAGCTGGCATTGGAGAGAATATCGTCAGCCCCCGAAGGAGAGTACCCGATTTCAGTTACCATTCCATTGAATACCTCATCTTCAAATGCGTCCACCTCGACATGTGCGGAGTCACCAATCTGAATGAACCGGATGTCATTTTCATTGATATTGACAGTGACCTGCATTTCACTCAAGTCAGCAATCCGCAAAACTTCAGTTCCGGCCATTTGCAAAGTTCCTACTACCCGTTCTCCCTTTCGGACATTTTGCCGGGTCAGGGTACCATCCATCGTGGCGTAAATATTGGTACGGCGGAGATTGGTTTGGGCCTGGCTGAGGGATGCCTGGGAACTTTTTACCTGGTACCGGGCGGCTTCCCGGCTGGCCTTGGAAGCAGACAATTGGGACTTGGATACCTGCATCGCCAATTGGGCGGTTTCCCATTCAACTTTGGGGACCACCTCAGACCGGTACAAAGCATCTGTCCTTTTGAAATTGGCCGAATCCTGTAAGTAGCGCACTTTTGCCTGTTCTACATTGGCCTCTGCCTGCAATTTATTCGCAATGGAACCATCGAGCGCGGCCCGTGCCTGTTCAAGCGCAGATTGGTAATTGTCAGGTTGGATCGTAACCAGAAGGTCACCTTTTTTGACAAGCCCCCCTTCTTTTCCGTTCATCTCCACCACTTCTCCAGATACATCAGCAGCAATGGCGACTTCAATGACCGGTTCAATGACCCCGGATTCGGTGACAGAAGAAACGATATCTCTGCGTTCGATGGCTTCCACATTGACCTCGGCACTTTTTTCCCGACCACTCAAAGTGATATAGAGAAATCCAACCAGCACCAGCATACCGATGATAATCACCCATCTTACCGGGGAACGCTTCTTTTTCTTTTTATCTGATTTGGCCATGGTTAAAATTGAAGGGTTTTGCCTTGGTAAAGGTCCAGGATCTTGGTTTTGAGGATAAAGTCGTACTTCGCCCGCAGCAATTCTCTTTCTGATCTGGTCTTATTGTTCAAAGTTTCCAGGTAGGTCGGGAAATTGATTACACCTGCGTCATAGCGGGTTTGGGCAAATTCGAAACTAAGCTCTGCGGCTTGAATTTGTTCCGTTGTTGCTTCAAAGGTAGCATAAGCAGCTTCTGCGTCCTGGTAAGCCATGAGTATAGATTGATAGAGAAGGTTCTTTTCGTTCTCATAGCCAAGGATTGTATTCTCAAGGTTAAGTTCAGCGGTGCGTACTCCTTGGCGAACCTGGTAGTTCTGGAAAATGGGAATGTTGAGAGAAAGGCCAACCGCCTGCCCGATATTGTCTCCAATCTGTTTTCCAAGTCCTGGAGCGTCCCCATAGAGCGGGATCAAGCCTTCCACCGGATCATTTTCAAAACCGAGCAGGGGCCGGGCGCTGGATGAATAGAAAGAGCCGATTCCGTAGGTCATGTTCAAAGTAGGCATCATCCCGGCCCGATTCACTTTTATCTGGTGTTCACGTGAGAGGATCTGGAATTTCAGACTTTTAAGCCCGGGGTTGAAGGCCACCGCTCCGGCGACAATAGAATTTAAGGACTCCAGTCCTTGCTGCAACATCAGATTCTCTATGTCAGGTCTCTCCAATTCATACTCTTGAGTTGGATCGGCATTCATAGATAAGATAAGGTTGAGGAGGTTTTGCCGCGACAGGTTTTTTGCATTGACCAGATTCACCCTTTCCGTTGCCAGTTGTGCCTTTAAGGTATAGACATCTCCTTTGGTTAAACTCCCCGCTTCGAAAAGGCGCTCAGTTTGTACCAATTGTTTTTCGAGCAATTGGATGCGGTCATTGACAATCAGGAGTTGGTCATTGCTGAAGATGACCTGAAAGTAAGCCAGAGCAACATTCAGGCGGATATCATTTTGCAGGTCTTCAAGGGAGTATTTGGCTGCAGCAGCATCTGCCTGGGCGGATTTTAAAGCATTCCATTTGGACAGTCCACCAAAAAGGGAAAGGGATCCGAACAAGGACGGGTTGGCAGTGGTCGGAGATTCGGCAATTTGCTGGGAAAAGTTATCTACCGTTTGCCCAATGTTACGGTTGAGCCCGATTTGACCTCCCGCATTCGGCAAAAACGAGAATTTTCGCTGGATAACAGCCACTTCAGTAATGGCCAGTTGATTCTCAGATTGCTGGACCCCAATATTGTTTTCAATGGCCAGACCAATACATTGTTGGAGGTCCAACTGAACCTGAGCCTGGGATAAAGAGGAGAATAAAAGGAGTATCAAAAACAATAAAGGTCTCATCAGATAGAGATATCAGGAATATAAACGATGGATTCGATCCATCTCTGGGAGGAAATAAACTCAATGGTAATGTCACGCACTTCTGAATCGAGTTCCAAAACCAGTTTTGCCGCCTGGTCTTTCCCCTGGCGGTCGACGGTCATGGTCGCAATATTACAAGCTTCATGAGAAAGTACGGTTGCCACAAAAGAAATGGACCCGGGAATATCCTGTGCTGTAATGATCAAAGTATGGCGTTGAGCAGTGAAGTTACACCGGTAACCATCGATCTCCACAATGGAAACCAAGCCACCGCCCCGGGAAATGCCGATGATCTCAGCAGAAGATTCACCTGAAGAAACGGCGATGCGAATCGTGTTGGGGTGAAGGGCAGAAGCATTGGTCACAGCCTTGAATTTATAGGTCAGACCTGCCTCCTTGGCGACATCTAGTGCAGTTTTTATTCTTTCGTCATCGGTCTCCATATTGAGCAAGCCTGCGATGACAGCCCGGTCACTTCCATGGCCTTCATAAGTTCTTGCAAACGAGTTGTAAAAGGTAACGACGGTAGAATCAACGGGTTCCCCAAGCAATTGCCTGGCAACCCGGCCTATCCGGACGACACCGGCGGTATGGGAACTGGATGGACCGATCATGACTGGACCTATCATATCAAAAATACTGGACCGTTGGGACATAGTTAGCTAAATTAGAATAAGCTAGGAGAAATCAGGAAATTATTACCCGGTTTAAGGTTAAGTTTTTGAAGGACCGGTGGGTAAATCTTTGTAATTCCTAAAAAAGAAGTATCTTCACCGTTCGATATTATCCCCCGGAAGAGATACAAACTGTGAATAAAAAGGTTTTCTTGGTATTTGAATTTTCATTACGGCGTTGAAATCTTGGAAATTTTAAGTACCTTTAGTTTCATTGTTTATCTGGGCGGTAAAAAACGGTTTATTAACCAAAGGCCAATTTTGGCAACAGATTGAAAATAGGCACTGTGTTATGAACAGAGGAATAACCCGATTATTGGTACTCTTGGTACTCCTTGCCTGCGGCTATGGGGAGTCCAACGCCCAAGATCCCCAGTACACTCAGTTTTATGCAAATCAGCCTTTGCTGAACCCTGCATTTACAGGAGCGGCTTTGGGACCTCGCGTTTCGATGAATTACCGCGCTCAGTGGGTAGCGATCCCCGGATCCTTCCGGCAGACAGCTATCTCCTACGATCAACCCCTCGGAAATTCTACCCATGGACTTGGCGGTACGATCCATTCAGATCGTGCTGGTGAAGGAAATTTGAGTAAAATCTTTGTGAACCTCAATTACTCCTTTAACATTCAGTTTGGTTCCCGTGGGCATGAGCAGAACATCCGCCTTGGATTGGGTGGAGGGATTGAGCAAGCAAACATTGAATTCAACAAACTCCGCTTTGGTGACCAGATTGATCCCCGCGAAGGATTTATCAATGCAACCACTGAGGTAGCTCCCGAAGCACGTTTCAACCCCGATGTGAACTTTGGGGCTGTATACTACAATCGCTACGCCTGGCTGGGCCTCTCGGTTCATCACTTGACCGAGCCAACTCAATCATTATTGGGGCAGCCACGCAACGCGACAAACACACTCCCCCGTCGTTATACAGTAACTGGTGGGGTTCGTATTCCACTCGGACCTCCCAACGATCCAGAGTCTGTTTCGATTTCTCCCTCTATGATTTTTATGAATCAGAGGAACTTCAACCAATTGAATATTGGTACCTACGTCAACCTTGATCCGATGGTCTTCGGAGTGTGGTGGCGTACCAACTACAACAATTTTAACGGTGACTTTATCGCTAGCGATATGGTTGCTGGATTGATAGGATTCAAGGAAGGTATTTTCTCGATCGGCTATTCTTATGACTACACCATCTCTCAGTTGACCAACGGGATTTCCGGAGGTTCACATGAATTAGCAGTGGTGATGGAATTTGAACGCAATAAGCCGACAACTTTCAAGCATAGAAAATTACCTTGTCCTCGTTTCTGATTTTACTATCTTTGTTACCTGATTGCATTGGCAAGGTATAGTTCAAATAGGCGCATACTATTTTGTAATCCTTTTATTAAAGCACAAGAATAATGAATCGGAAAAGTCTGCTATTTCTCTTCTGTGCACTGGCATTTGGCGTTCTGACTGGCTGTGGTGGCGAAAACATCAACTTCGTCGGTAAGAACAGTACCAAAACAGGACTCAAGTACAATGAAGAGGGCGGTTTCCAAGTCCGCAAGTTTACAGGCATGGAGCCTGCTCCAGGTTTGGTCTTCATCCAAGGGGGTACCTACCTCATGGGTGGAGGAGAAAAAGACATTGAATGGGCGATGGATAACCGGGAACGTCAAGTAACCGTTCACTCCTTCTACATTGATGAAACTGAAGTTTCAAACGTTGACTACAAAGAGTTTTTGTTCTTCATCCTCAAGGACTCTGGCGAAGTTATGTACCGTAGCCTCTATCCCGATACCACGGTATGGCTGCGTGACCTCGCCTTCAACGATCCCTATACTCAGTATTACTATTCCCACGACGCTTTCAATACCTATCCTGTGGTAGGTGTTAACTGGCACCAGGCAAATGCCTACGCTAAGTGGCGTACTTCAATAGTAAACAAAACCTTGTTTGAGCGCGATCCAGAGAACGTTCTCTATCCTGCCTACCGTCTTCCGACTGAAGCAGAATGGGAATACGCAGCTCGTGGACTCCTCGAGCAGGAAAACTATCCCTGGGAAGGCAAGTCACTTCGTGACGCACAAGGCCGCTTCCGTGCCAACTTCAAGCGTGGTCGTGGTGACTATGCCGGTTGGGCAGGTGGAGATGGCCGCCACTACACTGACGGTTACATGATTACCGCTCCAGTTCGGTCCTTCTATCCCAATGACTTCGGTGCCTATAACATGGCCGGAAACGTCTGCGAGTGGACCATGGATACCTACCGTGTGCTTTCACCTGAAGACGTTGAGGATTTGAATCCTAACCGTCGCCGTGGACGTACCGAAATCCGTACCGATCAGTGGTTGGATGATTTTACCTACAATGAGCGTGAGTCACTCCTCCACAATCCAGACCCCAACGCTCCTAACAACAGCCTCTACGACAACGTTAAGGTTTACCGTGGTGGTAGCTGGGCTGATATCGCTTACTTCCTGACCCCAGGATCACGCCGCTTCTTCAATGCTGACTCTTCTTCAGCAATGATTGGATTCCGTTGCGCAATGATCCGCTTGGGAAGCCCATTCTAAGAAAACAATCTCAGGATACAAAATATACAGAGGCTGTCTCATTTGAGACAGCCTCTTTGTTGTTGGTGGCTGATGGTGAGGCTTGGGTGTACGCGGGGCCAAGGCTCTTAGGCCGATAACCGCGTGGGAATGGTTTCGCAGGTTAAACTATTTGCTGCTTCAGGCGCAGGATTCAGGCTGTGCGCACGCGAATAAAAAAGTGTAAATCTGTAAGTCTTGAGGTGAGAGGCCGCAGGTCCAGACCAGCTAGGTCGTGGGTCCAAACCCGTAGACTCGCGGGTCCAGACCTGTAGATTCGCGGGTCCAGACTCTCAGATTCGCGGGTCCAGCCCCTCAGATTCGCGGGTCCAGCCCCTCAGATTCGCGGGTCCAGACC
>CAYGRE010000026.1:63230-74021 GCA_964352215.1 uncultured Bacteroidia bacterium | reverse complement strand
CCCCCGACACCGATGATGGGTAGGTCGGGGCCGGCTTTGGCGCGTAGATAGCGGATGACGTGGTTGGCGCGCCCGGTGAGCGGTTTTCCGCTGAGGCCGCCGTTGCCGATGGCTTCGACGGTGGCGGAAGGGGTCGCGAGGTCAGCCCGCGAAATGGTGGTATTGGTGGCCACGAGGCCATCGAGGCCGGTTTCCTGGACGATCTCGACGATGTCGTCGAGCTGGCCGTCGGTCAGATCAGGGGCGATCTTGAGCAGGAGTGGCTTGGGGCTCGGTTTGGCCTGGTTCAAGGCCTGCACCGCCATCAGCAATCGCTTCAAGGGTTCTTTTTCCTGGAGCTCGCGCAGGCCGGGGGTATTGGGCGAACTGACGTTGACCACAAAATAATCTACATAAGGGAAGAGGCCTTCGAAGCAAATCTTGTAATCCTCAAGGGCCTGGTCATTGGGGGTCGTTTTGTTTTTGCCAATGTTTCCCCCGATGATGATACGGCGCTCTTTGACCTTTCTCAAACGACCGACCAGAGCATCCAGACCTTCGTTGTTGAATCCCATCCGGTTGATCACTGCAGTATCCTCTGGCAGGCGAAACATGCGGGGCTTGGGATTTCCCTCCTGGGGGCGCGGCGTTACGGTTCCTACTTCTACAAACCCGAAACCCAGATTGCTCCATTTCTCATTCAGGACCCCATTTTTATCGAACCCCGCGGCCAATCCGACCGGATTTTTGAACTTGAGCCCAAAGAGCTCCTGCTCCAGATCCGGGTGGTGGTAAGTATGAAGCAGCCGTTCAAATGCCTGGGCAAAAGGAATTGCATAGAGGATGCGGAGGCAGCGAAAGGTAAAGTTATGGACCTTCTCGGGGTCGAAAAGGAATAAGATGGGGCGTATGAGTAACCTGTACAAGGGCGTTGAATTTGTGACAAAGATACTGAAGCAGGTAATATTTTCACTATTTTCGGCGAATGTTCGGATTCCAGGCCAAGTTCAGATTTCAACCTATGTTCGGATTCCCGGCAAAGTTCAGATTTCAACCTATGTTCAGAAAGCTTCTCCCTATCCTATTACTTTGTTCGGCTCCTTTGCTGGGGATTCTCTTGACCTCCTGCACCGCCGGCCGCATGATCACCCTGGGATTTTCGGACATCAAAGACTACAAGCGATTTCCCAGCCGTCCCCTCGAACCAGCTGCCACCCCGTTTGTATTTCCCCGGTTGGAAGAAAAGATCAACAAAGACCGTCCGAAACTGGACTCTCTGATCGCAAACACCAATACGGTCGCCTTTCTGATCTTTCACCGCGATACCATGGTGTATGAAAAGTACCACCACGGCTATGAAGCCTCCAGCTGGGTCGCTTCGTTTTCCATGGCCAAAAGCTATACCTCTGCCCTGGTGGGGATCGCACTGGCCGAAGGCCATATCAGCAGCGTGCAGGACCGGGTGGTGGACTATATTCCTGAATTGAAAAAGCGCGATGGCTGGGAGGACGTGACCATTGAGCACTTGCTGCTGATGACCAGCGGGGCCAGGCATACAGAGAATTATTTCAATCCTTTTGCCGGGGTGGCCAAGTCCTACTACGGGCGCCGCCTGGACCGGCAGGTCAAAAAGGTAAAAATGGAGGGCGTCCCCGGAGAGCAGTTTAAGTACAAAAGTATCAATACCCAGTTGCTGGGGGAGATCGTGACTCGTACCACCGGCCGCACCCTGACGGATTATCTTCAGGAGAAGATCTGGTCCCGGATCGGCACCCAGTATCCGGCCAGTTGGAGTTGTGACCGAAAGGGTGAAAAGGGAAGGGAAAAGGCATTTTCCAGCCTGAACGCCACTGCCCTCGACTTTGCGAAATTTGGACGGTTGTACGCCAATGGAGGAGAGTGGAATGGGGAACGCATCTTGTCGGAGGAATGGGTAAAACAGTCCACCAAAGTGGATACTGCCCGTGGTTCAAAATCCTACTATCAGTACCAGTGGTGGATTCAGGGAGAGGGTATATTTACGGCAGAAGGACACCTCGGACAATTCATTTATGTGAACGTTCCCAAAAACTTGTTGATCGTTCGGCTCGGAAAAAATTCGGGGAAGGTGGACTGGTACAACATCTTTGAGCAAATTGCAGCCCAGACGTCGGCATGAAGTACTACATCAAACTGTTACGCCCCCACCAGTATGTAAAGAATATCTTTATTCTTTCTCCCCTTTTCTTTTCCTTCAAGTTCAGAGATACGGACCTGCTTTTTCGGGTCTTGCTGGTGACGGCTTGTTTTTGCCTGGTGGCCAGTGCCATCTATATCCTCAATGACTACCTGGACATAGAGGAAGACCGGAAGCATCCGACCAAGAAGAACCGCCCCCTTGCCTCGGGCAAGGTACCCAAGAACCATGCCCTCATCATCATGGTTTTGCTGGTCGTCGTCGGTGCCGGTGGCATGACCTTTGTCAGCATCAATGCGTTGATCCTCACCGGGATCTATGTCCTCAACAATATCCTCTACTCCTACCGGCTCAAGCATGTTCCCTTGCTCGACATCTCCATGATCTCGATTGGTTTTGTGCTGCGGTTGTTCATCGGCGAAGCCGCCGGTGAAGGAGAACTCCCACTGTCCATGTGGATCATTCTCTGTACTTTTCTGCTGGCGATGTTCCTTGCGATGGCCAAACGGCGGGACGATGTTCTCTTGCACAAAGAAGGGAAGCAAGTCCGCAAATCCATCGATGGTTACAACCTGGAATTTATCAACGGGGGCATGATGATCATGGCTTCGGTGACTCTGGTGGCCTATATTTCCTATACGATTTCCCCGGATGTCACCCACCGCCTCGGCACTGAAAACCTATACTTTACCGTCTTCTTCGTGATCATCGGTATCCTGCGCTATATGCAGATCACCTTTGTCGAGCAAAAGAGTGGCAGTCCTACCAAGGTATTGCTCAAGGACCTCTTCCTGCAACTCACCCTGGTCGGATGGGTGCTTTCCTTTATTTTCCTGGTCCCGGTCTTGAGAGATCTCATCTTCGGCAACCTCTTCTCCGGCGGTTAATGGGTAAGCCAAAGCAGGTCTACCGCCGACTGATGAAGCTGGAAGCCTTTCGAGGGGTGTCAGCCATTTATGTTTTTCTCCACCACTATGTCCATTATTCCCCGGAACTTGACTTCCTGAAGCCCTTCTTTGTCTTCGGGCAATTCGCCCTGATGGTCTTCTTCATCCTCTCCGGCTTTGTCATCTATTACGCCACCGTTCACCGCGACCCCGACATTACCTTCCGGGAATACTTTCTGCGCCGCTTCCGCCGCATTTACCCGGCCTTTCTGCTGGTATGCGGTCTCACCTATCTGATCATGTGCCTGGCCCAGGGACGCTGGATCGATCCCCTCCCCGGAGAACTCCTCGGTAATATTCTTCAGCTTCAGGACAAGACTCCGCATAGTTTTGTCGCTCCGTATTGGAAAAATGCGCCCCTCTGGTCACTCGCCTACGAATGGTGGTTCTATATGATCTTCTTTGCGATTTATACCGCCTTCAAAGGAAATCACAACCGCCAACGGATAGCGGCGGCTGTAGTTTCGGTTGCCGGGCTGGTGAGCTTTTTACTCGTTCCCAACCAGGCTTCCATCTTTGCGAGCTACTTTATCCTTTGGTGGGCCGGGCTGGAGGTCGCACGTGAATGGACGATGACGGGCACGGTTACCCTCAAAGTACATTGGAAAATCTGGTTGTTGATCTTTCTGATGGGATGTGCCTGGCTCGCCAATGCCCTCATTTACTACTACGATGGCGGCAAGGTGATCCTGTCCAATTACCCCTATGTGCAGTCCCGGCATTTCTTCTCGGTCAATATCATTCTCATCTTCGGCTTTATCTGGTACAAGCTCCGCTGGGTGCTCTTCAATGAACTCTTCAGTTATTTCGAAGGGATCGCCCCCATCTCTTATGCCATCTATATTTTCCACTACCCGGTCGTCTTGTACGTGGTCTCAACTCGCCCGACCAACAATGTCTGGCTGGATCTTCTCATCATGTTTCCGTTCGTACTGGGGGCTTCGTGGCTGATCGAACAACCCTATCAGAAGTTTTTCAACCGGTTGATCAAGGTGAAAAAGAGGACCGGAAAGAAGCAGGCTGCTTCTCAGTAACTGAAGAAGCTGTCCTTGGGAGACAGCTTCTTCATTTTTGAGATGGCGATCACAGTTCGACGGTGCAGTTTCGTTCAGGACCGCACGTTGACATCGCGCAACAGCTCAAATACTACTCCAATCACGGCTCTGATATTTTCTTCCTTCTGGTCGTAGAAACGGCGCAGTACTTTGTCGATGGCTTTGGCTGCGACGGGGCGCTTGTGGGGAGGCAACTTGGAAACTTCCCGGTTGATCTCCAGCTTCCACTTGGATTGGGCCAGGCTGTATTCTTCTTTCTGTCGGGCCTTGAGGGACTTCAGCAATTTGAACCGTACATAAGACTCGAGCTTTTGCCAGGCCTTGCTGTTCTCGATGATGGCTCCCCAATCCGCGGTGACGTCATCTTCCAGCCCATCGGCTTCGACTTCGCCATATACCCGCGCCAGGATACGGGGAGAGATGTCCTCTTCCTGGTCTACGCCAAAGAATTGGGGCCGGCCTACGATCTTGCTGTTCACCCGCACCGCGATCCCGCTCTGCTTGGGAGAAAGCTTATCGGTGATGGTGAATTTGATATGGACTTCTCCTACATCTTTGAGATCGCTCGTCTCGGTGATGGTCTCGCCGGGAAGGTCCTCCACATCGAGGGGTTCTTCGTTGACGAAGATATTGAAATTGGCCTGGCGGCCGTACTCGAGGAAGAGGATCTGCTTGAGCTTGTTGGCATCGGGAAAGCTGAGGTTCTGACTGAGGTCGGAGAGCTTGATCGCGGTGCCATGCTCATTTTCAGCAACCTTTTCTATCGTGAGGGGGAGGTCGATCTTTTCCAGGTCTTCGGTCGAACTGAGCAATTCAGCTTTGGAAATAGACAGGGTGGTCTTGCTGCCTCTGGCCTTGGTACTGATTTCCATGACGGTTGCAGAAACCAGGCCCGCAAATTTACCGATCCCTTTGCGCCCTTTGACCTTGCGGTTGAACCTCGCCGTCCGCAGTCCTTTGCGGGTTCTGCGGTCGCTGGCGATCTTCAGGTAACCGGTTTTCAGTTCCTTTTCCGTCATTCCCAACCCATCGTCGATCACAAGGATAGGGTCTTTGGTCAGAGGATCAGGTAAATATATCCATACATTCTCCGCATCTGCATCCCAGGCATTGTCCACCAGTTCTTTCAGAGCGTATTCAGTAGAACGATAATTCTCTCCCAACAAGGCCGCCAATTTGGTGTCCACCTTGAAGTGTGCTTTGTTCGACATACTCGCGTTTCTTATTCCGTAATCCGTTCAGGGAAGGTGCGTCTTTGCTAATCACAGCTGGGTCAACCTATTACAGTGGTCAACCCTTTTAAAAATAATTGTGGTGCACCTGCAGCTTTAAATCGGGTAGGCAATTTAGGAATAATCGGTGTATTATTACTCCCTACTTACCCATAGAAGCACGAAATTATCCACGGTGGGGGAGCTTTTTCACACCTGGCTTTCCCTCCTATCCCAATCCCTTTCCAGTTTTTCGGCCGATCACGGTACCGAAACCAATCTGGATGAAGGAATGGTCCCCAAAAGAATCATAGCTCCGGTGGAGCAGGTTCGTTCCTGCGGAAACCATGATGCTCATCACCCTGGAGGCGATCACGGGTTGGAATTCGATGCCGGGCATGATGTCCAGATGCCGGCGGGGCACCATGCTGTACTCGGAATTGGAGTCGATGATATACTGGAGCGGGTTGTCCTGGGAAATGGTAAACTCAGCGAGGAGGGGAGTTTGAAAACGCCATCCCATGACCAGGTTGATCCGGGGGTTTTGCAGGATTCGGAAGCGGAACTTCATCGGTAAGTTCAACTGGGCAACGGTTTCACGTAAGGCTCCACTTTGTTGGGGACCACACGGTTGATTGAGGGGAGGGCAGGATTGATACTGAACCTGTAATTTTAAGGCATTTACATACAGACCTGCTCCCAACTCCAGGCTTACTCGTCTGGAAAATCGAGCTTCCCAACCAGCGCCGATGCCAAAGGAAGGTGATTCCAGGAGGTTGACCTCAAAGCCATGTCGGTAATATCCGTCGTTAGATCCGAGGTCTTGGAAAGGTAAGTGAGACCCTGCAATTGCCAGGTTAAACCAAAAGCGGTTCATGGGTTTGTCTTCAGGAAATTTTTTATCGGCAGGGGTGGACAAACTACTTTGGCCAATTGCGGATGTAAAGCAAAGGCATACAAATAAAACAACGAATAGGTTCTTCATGGTTCACAATAGTAGGTTTTCAAATCAAAGACCTAAGATAGTATATTTCGATATCTTGTGTCAATACCTCTATCGGAAATCTTACCCACCCAGAAGGGGTTGGCCCCAGCAAATCTCCACCACTTCGGCCAATCTTATTTTATTTTCGTAAATTCATGTAAACTTAAAATTGTTGTGAGCGAACAGCATCTCCTACATATTTACCATAAACTTCCTTCTGATTTGAAGCAGGAAGTAATCGACTTTATTGAATTTCTGGTGGCTAAGAAGAAACTGGGAAATGAAGAGGTCTCTTCATTGGAAAAGGCCAGAAGGAATAATTTTGGACGATTAAGAGGTCGGGTTCAAATGGCAGATGACTTTGATGATCCTGTTGAAGGGTTTGAGCAATATATGCCATGAACAGGTACCTGCTCGATACCCACGCTTTTATCTGGTAAAGCAATTACCCCCAGCAAATCTCCACCACTTCGGCCATCATGGCTTCCAACTGCTCCACATCGACTCCGTCGAAGTCGTCCAACTGATCCGAATCCACGTCCAACACTCCCAGCACGACTCCGTCGCGCATCAACGGCACCACCACTTCGCTCCGCGAAGCACTCGAACAGGCGATGTGCCCTGGGAATTCATCCACATTCGGCACGAGAATGGTCTCCTTGCGTTGTGCCGCGGCACCACACACCCCGCGCCCCAGCTCAATCCGGGTGCAGGCCAGCGGCCCCTGGAAAGGCCCCAACACCAAGTCCCCCCCCTTCATCAGGTAGAACCCCACCCAAAAGAAGCCAAACACCTCCTTGAGTACGGCGGTTACATTGGCCAGATTGGCCACCAGATCAGGCTCTCCGGTGACTAAACTCCGGATCTGAGGACGGATCGTGGTGTATTTTTCGAGTTTCGAAGCCTCTGTCGGAACAAAAACATTTTCAGCCATAATACCTGTGCAACCAGCCGATTAAGACCTTGGTTTATTATATTGCGTGTGGATTTCGGTTACGAATAAAGTGCCGAATACAATGACAACCGAAAATTGCGCGTATTACACTTGGTGGCCGAATTGACCACCACAGCAAAATTCAGAAAATAATTCGAATCCTGATGAAGAAAAATCTGATCCTTTTATTCCTGGCCCTCCTCATGGGAACCAGCCTTGGAAGCAATGTCCTTATGGCCCAGGGGAAAGTCGGAAAGAATGCCCGTAAACCAGTTCCTCTCTATACCTTGGTGCCCAGCAATTCCCTCGATGGAAACTATACATTTTTCACGGTTACCGGAGACCCCCTGCGGACCCGGATTTATACTTTGAAGAATGGCCTGACGGTCTACATGACGGTCAACAAAGCTGAACCACGGATATACAGTTCTATCGCGGTGCGTGCAGGATCTAAAAACGATCCTTCCGATGCAACCGGACTGGCCCACTACCTGGAGCACATGCTCTTCAAGGGTACGGATAAATATGGTTCCCTGGACTTCGACAAGGAGAAAAAACTACTCGACAAAGTCGAAGACCTCTATGAAAAATACCGTTCCACCACCGACGTAGACAAGCGTAAAGCCATTTACAAGGAAATTGACCAGGTATCAGGGGAGGCCGCCAAATACGCCATCGCCAATGAATACGACAAGATGCTGAGCGCGATCGGTGCCAAAGGGACCAATGCCTACACATCTTTCGAGCAGACCGTTTATATCAATGACATCCCTTCCAACCAATTGGAAACCTGGCTCAAGATCGAAGGGGAACGCTTCCGCAATCCTATCCTCCGCCTCTTCCACACTGAGCTGGAAGCCGTTTATGAGGAAAAGAATATTTCATTGGATTCTGACCGCCGCGCCATCTACTTCGGCCTGATGGAGAAGATCTTCCCGCAGCACAACTACGGGCAACAGACTACCATTGGTACCATCGATCACCTGAAGAATCCATCTATCAAGAAGATCAAGCAGTACTACGCGAACTACTACGTGCCTAACAATATGGCTATTTGTCTCTCCGGTGATTTCGATCCCGATCAGGCCATCAAGTGGATCGACGAGCGCTTTGGCTATTACCAGAGCAAGCCGGTTACACCTTATGAAGCGCCTACCGAAAAGGACATGGACAAGGTGGTCGAAATGAGCCTGGAAGGTCCGGAAGCTGAGGCCATCATGATTGGTTACCGATTCCCCGGTGTTTCCGACAACGAGACTCTGATCATGGAGATGATCGACATGATCCTGACCAATTCACAGGCCGGTCTCATCGACATGAACATCAACAAGAAGCAAAAAGTACTGTCTGCCTACACCTTCCCGATGACCCTCAAGGATTACAGTTGCCATGTGATTGGTGGCAATCCCAAGGAAGGCCAGTCCCTCGAAGAGGTGCGTGACCTGCTCCTGGCGGAAGTCGAAAATGTCAAGAAGGGCAACTTTGACGCCAGCCTGCTGACCGCCATCATGAACGACATGGAGATCTCCAAGATGCAGCAGTTCGAATCCAACCGGGGACGTGCGTCTGAATTTGTCGAGGCGTTCACCACCGGGCAGGAATGGGTGGATTATGTGCAGCGCCTCAACAGTATGCGCAAGATCACCAAAGACGATGTGGTTCGCGTCGCCAACAAATACTACAAGAACAATTATGCCGTGGTCTACAAGCGTAAAGGCGAACGGGTCAACCAGAAAGTCGAGAAGCCAGAGATTACTCCGGTAGAGGTGAACCGCGAAGCCCAGTCTGATTTCCTGAAGGAAATTATCACAGCTGTACCTCCGGCCATTTCCCCCCGCTTCATCGACTACAATGCCGACATCGCCAAGACAACCATCAATGGCAATGTTCCCTTGCACTATGTCAAGAACGAGGAAAACACCCTCTTCACCATGTATTACCTGCTGGACATTGGCAAACGCCACGACAAGAAACTGGCTTACGCCATCAATTACCTGCCTTACCTCGGCACCAGCAAATACAGCGCGGAAGAGATCTCCAAGAAGTTCTTCGAACTTGGGATGACCTTCCAGGTATTCTCAGGGGATGACCAGGTCTATGTCTATGTCAATGGGCTTTCATCCAGCTTCAACGAGGGGATTCAGCTCTTTGAGCACCTGCTCAACGATTGCCAGCCCGACCAGGAATCCCTCCGCAAGTTGGTCGACCGTACCCTGAAGCAGCGCAGCGATGCCAAAACCGATAAGAACAGTATTCTCCGCCGGGGAATGTACAGTTACGCGCTCTACGGACAACGGAATCCTTACAACGATGTACTTTCCGAGGAGCAACTGAAATCTTTGAAGGCTGAAGACATGGTGGAGAAAATCCACAACATGACCGACTACCAGCACCGGGTACTGTATTACGGTCCCGAAAGTATGGACAAAGTCGCCGGTGTATTGAGCAGCAACCACGTGGTAGCTGAAAATCTGCTCCCTGCTCCGGAAGCGAAGGATTATGTCCATCAAAAAGCTGAGAAGAACAAGGTTTACTTCGTCCACTATGACGACATGGTCCAGGCAGAAATCATGTGGGTCAACCGCTCCCTGGACTATTCGCCTGACATGGCTCCGGTCATGCGTCTTTACAATGAGTATTACGGAGGGGGCATGAGCTCCATCGTATTCCAGACCATTCGTGAATCCAAGGCCCTTGCCTATTCCACCTACTCCTATTTCAGTACGCCCAGTAAAAAGGAGGAGCCGCACGTGATCACTGCGTATGTAGGAACCCAGGCGGATAAGCTCCATGACGCGATGGCTGGTATGATGGAATTGTTGGAAGACATGCCTCAATCCCAGAACCTGCTCGATGGCGCCAAGCAAGCGATCAAGAATAAGATCGAGACGGAACGGATCATTCGCACCAGCATCCTGTTCAACTATGAAAGTGCGCTGAAACTTGGGTTGGAGGAAGACTCACGGAAGTCGACTTATGAGCAAATCGACAACCTGACTTTCAATGACATCAAAGATTTCCACAAGCAATACATCTCCGGCAATGAGTACAATATCATGGTCCTCGGATCTCGTGATAAGATTGACCTCAAGTCACTGGAGCAGTACGGTGAAGTGGTTGAGTTGAGCCTCGACAAAGTCTTCGGATACTGATCGGGGATTCTTGCAGCTGAGAGGACCGCTTGTCTATCTGTCCTGACTTGTTGGTCCAGCTCCGATCCCTGCCAATGGCGGTTTCCTTCGGGAAGCCGCCATTGCTGTTTTCCGGGAAGCACTTTTTCGACTGGCTGGACCTGGCTGGACCTGGCTGACCTGGCTGACCTGGCTGACCTGGCTGACCTGGCTGAAATAAGCTCTGCGTTTCCCCTACCACTACTCAAAAACACACCAACGGAATAGTCGGTGGGCCTCAAGGTTGATGTCCTCGAACATCAACGGAGTAGGTAGTGGGCCTCAAGGTTGATGTCCCGGTACATCAACGGAGTAGGCAGTGAGCCTCAAGGTT
>CAYGRE010000026.1:0-63130 GCA_964352215.1 uncultured Bacteroidia bacterium | reverse complement strand
CAACGGAGTAGGCAGTGAGCCTCAAGGTTGATGTCCCGGTACATCAACGGAGTAGGCAGTGAGCCTCAAGGTTGATGTCCTCGAACATCAACGGAGTAGGCAGTGAGCCTCAAGGTTGATGTCCCGGTACATCAACGGAGTAGGCAGTGAGCCTCAAGGTTGATGTCCTCGAACATCAACGGAGTAGGCAGTGAGCCTCAAGGTTGATGTCCCGGTACATCAACGGAGTAGGCAGTGAGCCTCAAGGTTGATGTCCTCGAACATCAACGGAGTAGGCAGTGAGCCTCAAGGTTGATGTCCCGGTACATCAACGGAGTAGCCAGTGGACCTCAAAGTTGACGTCCCAGCACATCAACGGAGTAGCCAGTGGACCTCAAAGTTGACGTCCCAGCACATCAACGAAATAGCCAGTGGACCTCAAAGCTGACGTCCTCGAACATCAACGGAGTAGTCGATGGACCAAAAAGTTCATGGCCCAGCCCAGAGATTTTACACAGCTTTTTTACTGGTTATCAGGTACTAAGAAGGGGGTGAAATTCGTTTATAAAAAAAAAATCGCATCGCATCTGTGGAATTTTGTGAACTGGGGCACCCTTAGTGTAAACGATTAAAATCAACTCTATTATGAATACCAAAAAGATCTTTACCATCGGCGACCCCTGCCACGAAGATTGGCAGTCCATGACCCCCACCGAAAAAGGACGTTTCTGTGATGTCTGTGCGAAATGCGTGATTGATTTGCGTGGGAAGAGCCAGAATGAAATTCAGGACCTCTACGTGGCCAATGAAGGGAATCTTTGCGGTACCATGAGTCCGGACCAATACAAAGAGAGTCAGAAACAAGTAGCAAAAGCAAAGGCAAAATTGGAAGGCGCCATGCCTCAGATTGTAGCTCAGGCCAACTCTATCTATTCTGAAGATGGATCAGAAACTTCTCCTGGGATTTCTACGGCCAGTAACGCCGCTGACCGGGCCAGCAGCCGTTTCAATATAACCCGTGCCGCGATGCGTCGGATGCAAATCTTCGCCGCATCCTTTATCGCAGCCTTTGGGATGTTCTGGAACTCTACCGTCAATGCCCAGATCGACCGCCCCCTGAAAGGGAAAATTGCCGCGCCAATGAGCAGCCGTGCTTCCGGCACCGTCATGCACAACGGAAAGCCCGTTGCCGGCGCAACGGTAAACGCCTACCACAGCACAAGCGGAGAGCGGCACGAGACCCAAACCGATGGTGAAGGACGCTTCTTTTTCCATGACCTGGAACCAGGTGAATGGATATTCTCAGCCTGGGATGAGCACGACCTTGAGGGCAGCGCTACTCGAAGCCTACGCCGTGGAGGTCGGGAAGAGGTCCGCATCGAAATGGAAATCGCGATGATGATGGGCGATATCGCACCGATTGAAATGCCAAAGATATGGATTGAAGAACCAAAGGAATGGAAAGAAGAACAATTGAAGGTGATTGAAGGACCAAAGGAATTGAAAGAAGAACCAGAGGAGCTGATTGAAGAACCCCTTGGTACCATTAAACCGATTGAAATAGAAGAGCCTCAACTCATTGAGGAAGAAATTGAAGTAAAGCAGGTCGACCATCTCCAGGTCTTGGGTGGTATCCGCTTTCACGAGGTCGAAGTGCCTAAAAGGATGGAAACAAAGGAAAAACCAACTGGGGAAGTTGAGCCTTGCCAATTGGTTGACCCTGCCGCGGAACCAGAGGTTGCTGTTCCTTTCAATACTGAAGACATGATCGACGGTGGCATCACCTTTTATGAAGTCGAAGTAACACCCGAAGAGATTGAACCAGGAACCGGAAATGAAAACGCTGAAGATGCCGTCAACGAGGCCGAAGGCGCACAGGAACTGAAGATTACGAGTGAGAATTTCGAAGTGACGGTCAAGCCAGTCCCTACCCGCACCGATTTCACCATCCGCATTGACAAGAGTGTTTCGGAGAAGCCGATCGAGTTGCTCCTCTTCAGCACCGAAGGAAAACTGGTCCGCACCGGAGTGATCAGCGGAGCCCAGGGTTCCACCACCCGAATGGATATTTCCATGCTGCCTGCGGGAATCTATTTCCTCAAAGGCCTGCAAAATGACTACATCTTCGAGGAAAAAGTGCTGAAACTTTGAAGCTATGAATCAGAATGAAACTTGGGGCTGGGAGTAAGTCTGATGCCCCTCCAATAAGAGATCCTTACAATCATATAGAGCAATCGCAAGCTTTCATACCATCCGTTGAAACCGTTTTTTAACCGCCCTCACAAGGGGCGGTTTTTTTGTCAGGGCCACAGGCAGAACCCGCTAAATCCCAAACTGCAAGCCAAACCTAAGCTAAACCCCCATCTTAAGCCGGGGAATCTTCCACTTGTTCAGCCGCAGGCTGGTGCGGAACCATTTCACGAAATTGCCAAAGCTGACGGAGTGGCGGTAATCGTGCAGACCGATCAGGAGGAAGAAAACATAGACCATCTTGGGCCGGGTGCAGTCGTTGAGGATGATCAGGGTAAACATGGTGATGCCCAAATCGGCAAAATGCCCGGTGTACAAGACATCCTTGAGGGCCTGCGGAGGGACCATCAATGTAAAGCTGGGGTTCTTGAGTCCCTTGTGCATCTTCCGCCCCCAGGGCTTGAAGGTATATTGCTGATCGTCGAGAATGAACCCAATCCCTTTGCGGAAAAGGAGGGGAATCCAGAACCAGCTAAAGGACAACTTCTTCTTCAAATCCTTGACATCCTGCTCGGTAAATTCGGCCTTTTCCTCTTGTTCAGCTTGAAGTGCCACCTTTTTCTGGATCATTTCCTCGTCCCGGTAATAATCCTCTTCGGGTGTATAGGTAACCTCAAAAGTGGTCAGGTCGATCTTGGTGTAGGGATGACAGAGTTGGGTATTTTTCGCCTGCCAATGCTTTTCCAGATCCGTAAACAAAACCTTGAACTCGTTGGCCCAGGAAGAATCGCTCCGGTAAAAAATGACCTGACTGGCGAAGGGAATGAAATAATCTGCCCCGATCTGGTCTGCAATCCGGCTTACATAGTGGACATAGCTTTTCTTATCCCGGAGGCTGATGATCTCCATATTACTGCTACGGCGAAAGCTGTTCACCACGGAGGCCGGGGAATAAGAACTCAGCAAAATGACCTTCTTCTTTCCCTTGACATGCGCGTCGATGTAGCGGGCAATGCGTTTGACCTGGTAGGGTCGGGGCTTGGCATCGTTGAAATTGACAATGAAAGCGGTCGGGGTATGCAGGAGCAGGACGCTGTCGTCGTTGGGGAGGGGAATGCTGAGGATGCTCAACTCGTCTTCGAGTTGGTGCCATTTCAGAGGTTCGAGGACCTTGGTATTGAATCCTTTCTCCCCGAGAAAGTTGGCGATCTGCTCCTGTGGCAGGGCCGGAGACAGATAGAGCGGGGCTTTGCCCAGCTTGCGGATGCTCGGCGGATGGAAATGATCCATGTGCTCATGGGTGATATAAGCATATTTCACATTCGCCAATTCGGCCAACTGATCCGGGTTGGGGTAGTTCTGAAGCCACCAACTCCGCCAGTAGGTCGAGCCAATCAACCAGGGGTCGGTCATCAGGAGCGGTTTTCCGGCGTCGTCGCGGAGCAGCATGGCTGCATGTCCGAGCGTTTCTATCTGCATCCCACAAATTTAGTCGGGAGATTCTGATTGTGCCAACTTCGATCGGGCCATTCGTCGAAAGGTGAGGAAAGTCACCCCTTCGGCCGCCGGATCAACTGGAAAACTTTGGTAAAGTATTTGGAATAGATCTTCAGCATACTGGTGGGAATCCCATTCTCCTTCAGAGCCGCTTTGATCTCCCGGTTGATCTGAATCGTGCTTTTGATCCCGACGGAGGAAACACCTCCGGTCCGCATCCGCACCATGGTCATCGGCAAATAGGTACTGCTGATCTTTTGAATGTAGAGAAAGCGTAGCATCAGGTCGAAGTCAGAGCCGATCTTGAAATGGGTCTTGAAGTTCCCGTGCTGCTCATAGATGGAACGGCGTACGAAGAAAGTGGGATGGGGTGGCATATCGCCCTTTTCGAATCGGCTCAGGGTGAAGTTCTTCGCGCTGTAATAGCGGACTATTTTATCCAGGTTGTCCGGGTCGACCATGACAAGGTCGCCATAGAGGCTGTCTGCTCCGGTCTCTTTTAACTTCGCTACCAAGGCTGAGATCACCCCTGGGTCGGCGTAGAAATCGTCGGCATTGAGGATGCCGATATAATCACCGGTGGCCCGGGCCAGCCCTTTGTTCATGGCATCGTAGATGCCTTTGTCCGGCTCGGAAACGAGCTGTGTGATGGTATCGCGGTGACGATCGCAGATCGCTAAGGTTCCATCCTTCGAAGCCCCGTCGATGATCAGGTATTCAATGTCCGGATGGTCCTGGTCGGCCACCGATTGGATCGTCCCCTCGATGGTCTTCTCTGCATTGTAGGCAACCGTGATGATGGAAATTTTCATGATGGATGTACCGAGCCG
This sequence comes from uncultured Bacteroidia bacterium, assembly GCA_964352215.1. Lineage (GTDB taxonomy): Bacteria > Bacteroidota > Bacteroidia > J057 > JADKCL01 > CAWUKT01. The sequence goes on along the minus strand of CAYGRE010000026.1, from coordinate 58,634 downwards.
CCCTCCGAATTTGAAAATCCAGAACCAGAACCAGAACCAGAGAAAACGCCCGAAGCCACAATCTCCCTTTTCCGAACAGCCTCACAAGGGTGCCCCACATAAATCGTATAAGGCTCCAGATCCTTGGAAGCCACTGACTTCACCGCCAAAACCGCATGGCTCCCACAAGTCACCCCCTGGGTCACCATCGCATGAGAACCGATCCAAACCCCGTCTTCCAGCGTCACCGGCTTCACGATCAGGTCGAAAGTGGGACTTTTGTAGTTGTGATTCCCGGTCATGATCACCGCCCCCTGGGAGAGACAACAATTGCTCCCGATTTTTACTTTTCCCTGGTTCTCGATCCAAACCGCTTCACCGATCCAGCAGTGGTCTCCGATCTCAAGGTTCCAGGGAAATTTCACCTGCACCCGGGGCTTCATGATCACCCCTTTACCGATCCGCGCACCAAACAACCGGAGAACGGATTTACGGAGACTGTTAAAAGGGTTCCACGGACTGTAGACAAAAGCAGCATTGAAAAAAAACCACAAACCCCACTTCAGCTTGCTCGCCCCTTCATCAAACCAATCGTTGTTGAAGCGGGAAAGATCGGTACGTCCCTGACCATCTGGTACAGGCGATTGCTCAGGGGGGGACTTGTCAGGTGGGTGGGTACTCACAGAGGCAAATTAGAGATTTTTAGGGGGAGAAAACAAGGTGGCGTAAGCAGCTTCAGCATCCAATCCTTCGATATAGTTTGCGGCCATTTGCCGGGCTCCTTTAGAATATACATTCCACTCATTCTGGTCCATTTCCGCAACCTGAGAAATAGTCCGGACAAAGGAGTCAGCATCCTGCAAGGGGAATTCCCAACCGGCCTTCTGGGCGGCCAGGCCTTGCCAGGGGGTTTGATCGCTGATCAAAACCGGCCGGCCCGCCGCCAGGGATTCGAAAATCGCATGGCCGAAGTTTTCGCCCAAGGTCGGCATAACGAAGAGGTGGTACTGTTGCAGGGTGGCCGCGGTCTCTTCCGGCGGCACTGTACCGCGGTAGCTAACTGTGATATGATCAGGCAGAGTTAAAATCATCTGCTCCAATCGTGTCCAGTATTCCGGTTCATCCTGCGCTCCGTAAATATCAAATTCGATCCGTACTTTCCGGCCCCGGTTCGCCTCAGACACCTCTGGGTTCGCCTCAGACACCTCTGGGTTCGCCTCCTTCGACTCCGAGTCCCGTGATTTCGAAACTCGCGGATTCGACACCCGCGAATCCGCCCCCTCCAATTCCCCCAACCGCTGCAAATCCTCCAATACCCGGTGCACCCCTTTCTTCACCGAAACCCGCGAGAAAAAAACCATGCGCAGTGCCCCGGAAACCTTCTCAATAGCCGCCGCCGGAGGCAAAACCGCACGCGGTAAATTCTTCACTTGTTCGACCTCCACTTCTCCCAGCCATTTTCGGATATCAGCTTCCTCCTGCGTGTCGGTAGCCTGGAAAACCACCGCCTTGTGCAGCCGCAGAAACTTGAAAACCCGCAGGAACAGCTTCTTCTTCCGCGACTTCAGCCCCAGCGCTCCTTCGTGCAACATGCCCCGCGGAGCCAGAACCATCTTCGCTTCCGGTCGCAAGGCCCGGCATGTCCAGAGCGGAAAAAGCGTGTATTTAAGGGAAAACATACTCTGGGTATAGAGCAGGTCGAATTCATTGTTAAAGACAAGGTTCCGGAGGTGGCGGTAGCTCTGGTGGGTGGGAGAGGCGTACCAGACCCGGTAGTGTTCGTGTTCGATCCAGGTCTCCGTTTCGATCCCGGGATAGGGTTCGCTGTCGCCCAGGTCCCGGTCAGTGGTGACAATGGAAAAAGCATATTGGTGATGGAGGGTTTCCACCAGATTCGCCACCGAACGGATAGGCCCCCCCGCCTTGTAACCGGGCAGGAACCAATCGATGAAGATCATTACGCGGGGTTTATCCATCAAAATCCATTGTTTTGCATCCACTCTTCCAGGACTACCAATAGCCAGACATGCGGCCAGATCCAGGGCCCGTCTCCTGCTAAGAACTCATCCCATAAGCGCTGAAGCTGATGCCGATCCATTAAGCCCCTATCCTTAAGGGAACGAATCCGATCCTCTGCAAAAGACTTCAGGTCATGCCGCAACCAGTGCTCCCAAGGGAACACAAAGCCCATCTTCTTGCGGTGCACCAATTCAGGGGGCAAAAGATCACCCAGAGATTCGACGAGTAAAGACTTGGGAAAATGGGGCCATTTGACCTCGTCGGAAAGCTGGAACACCATGTCCACCAGTTCATGGTCAAAGAAAGGCACCCGCGCCTCCAAGGCATGGGCCATGCTCATCTGATCCATGTCCCGTAGCAGCACACTGTGGGTATAAGTCTTGATCTCCGCAAAAGAGGTTTTCGAGATCAGTCCGGGGTAATATGTTTCTGCTTCTTCGACGACCGCTTGCAGATAATCCACCGAATACCCTCTTACCTGGGTTCCCGAAGGGATCACCAAATCAGCAGCCTCTTTCGGAGAAAAAACGGTCCGGTACACGGGATAGATATTGGAAAAATCATTGTTCCGCAGTCCCAGCAGAGCTGCTTTCTTCCCGGCCTGACGTCCGCTCTTCACCTGCAGGTAAGCCGCAGCCATCACCTTACGAGCCAGGTAGGGAATTTTCCAGACGCGGCTCTGCTGAATCCCTTTGATCTGGGTAAAAATCGGATACCCGGCAAACAATTCATCGCCCCCCAGACCGGACAAAGCCACCTTGATCCCCTCCCTGCGGGTGACCTGCGACACCACATAACTGTTGATCCCGTCGCCGGAAGGGTGGTCCATGGCCCGCAACCCATCCCGCAGAGAATCCAGAAAATCCTGGGGACGGAGCAGAATCGGATGGTGCCGGGTATTGTATTTGCGGGCAATCATCTCCGAATAGGTCGATTCATCGAACTCCTTTTCCTCGAAGACAACTGAAAATGTATCTACCGGTTGGGTGCTGACTTCGCTCATGAGCGCGACAATGGCGCTGCTGTCGATGCCCCCACTGAGAAATGCGCCCAAGGGTACATCGGAAATCATACGGCGTTCGACCGAATCCCGCAGCAAGGACCGGATCTTCTTCCGGGTCTCGTCCGGGCCTCCCTGCCACACTTCTCCCTGCCTCCCCGGAGCCCAGTATGCTTCCTCTTCGAAGGGCCGTTTCCCAGCGAAAGTCGCCGCAGTCCGCTCCCCCATTTTCAAAACTGCCCGTGTCCCTGCGCCCATCATACAAACCCCTTTGACCAGGGTTCCTGTCCCGTAAACGGTCTGATAAGTCAGGTAATTGGCCAGCGCATCCCGGTCAATTTCTTTGGGTACCCAGGGGAGGACCAGCAAAGCCCGCACTTCGGAAGCAAAGGCAAAATGATCCCCGTCAAAATGGTAATAGAGGGGCTTAATTCCCATCCGGTCCCGGGCCAGGAACAGTTCTTCGTTCCTCCGGTCCCAGATCGCCAGGGCAAACATGCCGTTGAAGTGCCTGACGCAATCCTTGCCCCAATGGTCATAAGCCGCGAGGACCACCTCGGTATCTGACTCAGACTGCCAGTCACGGGAAGGCAACTCCCGCTTGATCTCGCGGTAGTTGTAGACTTCCCCGTTGAAGACCATGGTATAGCGGCCATCGGCGCTGTGCATCGGTTGGTTCCCACGTTCGGAAGTGTCGATGATGGACAACCGAAGGTGAGCAAGGTGAATGCGGCCTTCTTCGTGCAAACCCATAGCATCCGGGCCCCGATGAGACAGGGCTTTTGCCATCTGCCGGATCAGATCCGGTTGCCGTTGGTTGAGGTCGATGATGCCGCCGATGCCACACATATCAGAGAGAATGAGCGATTTTGTCGAGGGTAGCCGCCCAGGTTGTGGGTGAAATCAGCTGGGCCAATTCACGGCTGCGGCGCCCCATTTCCATCAATTCTTCGTCGCTTTTGGCCATGACTTTCCGAAAAACATCCTTCAGGGAATCTTTGTCACCGGCCTTGAACTGCCAGCCATTGTAGCCTTCCTTGACCAGCGCGGTCGTCGCTCCCGCAGCATCGGTGGATACCAGCGGCATCCCGGTAGCGGCAAATTCATGCAGCACCACCGCCCAGGCATCGCGGCGACTGGGCAAGACAAAAACCCCTGCTTCCAGTGCCAAACCGGGCAATTCATCCGGCTGGACAAAATCCCGGAACCTGATCTGATCCGTCTCCTCCAGTTCTTCTTTCAAAGGTCCGGCCCCTACCAACTCCAGGGTCCAGTCGACATCCCCTTCCTCACACAGCTCCCGGAATGCATGGTACAATTCGAGCACCCCCTTCAGGGCCAGGTAGCGTCCTACGTAGAGAAATTTCCGGGGAAACCGGACCGCCTTGGTCGCCATTGCCGCTTCGTAGACCGCTTCAAACCGGGGAGAATCTGCCGAATACATCCCGGTTTCGATTCGTTCCCTTGGGAATCCAAGCCGACGGGCATATTCGTACTGCCAGATACCGGGTACCCAGGCATGGGTAAAGCGTTTCATGAAGATAAAGGGGCTGATGGCCACCGCCAGTTTTTGCCGCCAGGTTCCAAACCATTGGGTATCAAAAGCAGCGATCACAGGCTTCCCCTGGTGATAAAAGTACTTGGCCACGGCCAGGTAAGGCTTGTCGATCCAGCCCGCGATATACACCACATCCGGGTTGATTTTTTTCCCCAATGCTACCAGCCCCGCCTTGTCAAAATCATTCCGTTCGTGGTAGGTGATACCGGGAAGGTTGTCAAATTTGAAAGGGGCTTCTGGATTGATTGGCCAACGCACGATGTGTACCTCTCCTCCGTACAGTTCGACATACCGCTCAACGCAGGCAACGACATACCCGGCAATTTCAGAATATAGAATCAGAACCTTCATTGTTTCATGCGGTGAACCGGGAGATAGCGGTCTGCCAGCAATTGTGAGACGATGACCAGAAACAGGATGTGAAAGGCACTCAATGAAGAGAAAAGCCAGGATTCAAACATGGCGGAAAAGGCGATCGTAGCCAGGAATGGAAGGAGAAAGAAATAGTTTTTCACCTTCCTTAGTGTATTTCCCCAGAAGAGAATAAACAGGCCAAAGCCCAGGAATCCGGTATTGACGATAAAAGCCAGGTAAGAATTGTGGACCCCTCCCTGGTGTCCGGTAGACCACAACTGGTAGGTCGTTCGGTAGAGGAAATTGTACTCTTCACAAGCGAACCCACAACCCAATAGAGGGCGTTGCTGAATCAGTTCCCAGGCATATCCCCAGGCATAAATCCTTCCCGACCCCGACGAGATATCACTCAAACGAAAGTATTCCTCCAAGCCCAATGAAAGGACAAGTGCCTCCAGATCCAGGAAAAAGAGGAAGAGGGCCGCGGCCGGCATCAGGACGAATAAAAAGGCGATTCGCCTCACCAATCCACCTGTCAGACCATAATAGAGGGCAACAAAAATGGTGAAGCAGAAGATCGCGTTGCGGGAGGAGCACAGGAGCAGCGAGATAACGATCAGGGACCAGGCCAGGGTTTTATAGCGCTGACTGATGCCTCGCTGGTAGCGAAAAAAGTAGATGGTCATGGGGGTGACCATGGTGATGAACATGCCCAAACCATTCGGATTGCCCAGAAGTCCATTGAAGCGAATACCACCATAGCTGACCACTGAAGGCAATATCGGAAGCAGAATCAGCCCCAGCGCCAGAATGAAATGGCAGAGGTAGACGATGTCACCCAGAAACCGAATGCCAAAGCGGCCGAATTTATTGACGAAATAGTGAAGGACTACGAAATAGAGCAGGCTGAAAGAAATGGTTTTGGTTATTGCGAGGTTCAGCAAGGGGCTGAAACTGAGGGCCAGAAAAGAGACCATCAGGAAGGGCACCAGAGAGAGAAACTGACCATTGAATCTGTACTTTCCCTGATAGAGTTCCAGAAATGTCAGGAGAGCTATCAGAATCAGCATTTCACTCCTGAGCGGCTTGGCAAACTGCATCCACCCCTGCCGACTGTCTCCCATGATAAGAATAACCATGAACAGCATCAGGATAGTATCGTGGCGGTTCTTTTGCACACAATAGCCAAAAAACACCGCTACCACAATCACACTGAGCGGAATAGCCAGGTTTCCCGCGACAAATAAGACCGGGAGGAAGAATATAAAGAGGAGGCGATATCGTTTAAAGATGATCTGCAAGGCCGCTCAGGCACCTGAAAGAAAAACAGAGGGCAAGTTAAATATTTCCCGGCACTTCACCTGCTTCAACTCAACCCTTTGAACAAGTTCAAATGTTCGCGGGCCAAGGCCTCCCAGGTAAAGCGGGCCAGAAACTTTTCCAGGGACCGCTTGGACAGTTCTACCAGATTCCTTTGGTCCATTTTGATGATCAATTTCATGGATTCTGTGAGGTGCTTCACATCCTTCTTGCGGATGATCAGTCCATTTTCCGAGCCGACCAATTCCAGGGTGGCCCCCACATCGGTCACAATCACCGGCATGGCCCGTGCCATTCCCTCCAGGACGACGGTGGGCATTCCCTCAAAAAGGGTGGGCAGGACAAAGACATGGTTGTCCAGGTAGGCCTGGTCCAGATCTTCATCGCTGACAAAACCGCGAAAACGCGCATTTGGAAGGGGAAAAGTCGCTTTCATCTCTTCAAACAAAGGCCCTTTTCCGCAGAGGTCCAGTTCAAACCGGTCCTGAAGCCCTTCTTCATTCAGGGATTGAACTGCTTTGAGGAGTACATCAATCCCTTTGTTGTAGGCAAATCGTCCCACAAACATGAATTTGGTTTTTCCCTCTGGGCGCTTGATCAGTTCTTCCTTGGGGAGGGGAACGGGATTGGTCGCGTTGGGAAGCACAATGAGCTGATCCGGACGGGCGACTCTTTTGCGAAGGATATCGGTCAACCGACCGCCAAGCGCAATCGTGTGCCGACACCGCCTGAACAAGCGGTTGAAGACAATCCGATAAGGCCAGGTCTTGAGATAGGCTTTCCAGTCAAGGGTCTGATAGGGTTCCAATCCGTGGGGGTTGATGATGGTGCGGTCCGCCACCTCCTGCATTCCCGCCCAGATCGAAAGTCCCTGGCTGTAGATCAAATGGTCGGGTAACTTTTTGACCTCCGCCAATACCAGCTTCGAATAGTCCCTTAACTCCAGGAAGTAATGTTTTTTCCCAGGCAAAGGGGGCAGGGCAATCTCCCGAATATGGGGAAGTCCTTCGAAAACCTCGACCCCGGGATGCGGATGGATGACCACCAACTCTATCTCCCCGGTCCGGGCCAATTCCTCTACCAACAAACGCGAATGCCGCTGCATCCCTCCTACTTCATGGGGAAATATGCCATCGGTACAGAATACTACTTTGAGCATAGGCTTCAGATCGTTTTGATAAATTGCACCATCCGAGCCTGGCGAATTGACATTGGTTTCTGATCCGGGAGATTGAGTTTCATGTCAACTGGCTAATGATTTCGACATGCTGAGGAAACGTGGCGGTCAGTTGCTCCCGGTTGGCCATTTCGAAATCGGCGAAATCAAATCCAGGAGCCATTGTACATCCAGCCAGGGTATATTGTCCGGAAGCGGGACGGGCTCCAAACCAGGTTCCGGCTGGCACCACCAATTGGAAGGATTCGCCATTGGCGGGATTGGGTCCGAGAGCCAGGGTCTCGAGGGTTCCATCGGGATGGATCACAGAGATTTCCAGGCGGCCACCGGCGTAGAAGTGCCATACCTCATCGGCCTGGAGCCGGTGAAAGGCTGAACGGTCTTCGGGGCCGAGCAGGAAATAGATGGCAGTGCTGTGGTTGCGATCTCCGGAAAATGATTCTGAGAGGGCTTGTCGGGGAATCATTCCCTGACTCCGATAGGTCTCTGCAAAATACCCCCCTTCAGGGTGGGCTTCCAACTTCAGGTATTTGACCCAATCGGCAACGCTGTTCATGAGGAAGGAGAATCTTGTCGGTAGGTGACGTCAGGTGTAACCACCCAAGCAGCCAGCCCCGGTTCCAGATTGAAATCGATCTCCGGACCGGGATCTTCCTCCAGATAAGCATCTACCAAAAGTAGGGATATGCCGACAAATCTTTCCGGATGAGGCAATTGCTCCCGGTAGGCAGCCATCTTGCGCAGGTCTTTCTGCTGGGCTTTCAGGTACTTGGGGACCTGGTCTTCTTCCAGGCAGAAGTGGAGGTTAAGGGCGAAGCCGAGGGGCTGCTGCCAATAGACCTCGTAGGTGTTGGGCACTGGTTGAGCTGCATCCCCCTTGTTGGAGGCGGTTCCCGCCTCCCCAGAAGCTCCTCCCATATCCAGGATTGCAATATCAAACTTCTCCGCAGGAGGATAGGCAGTCCGCACCGGATTGATCCGCACCTGCTTGCGTTCAGGTTGGAACTCCATCCCCAGTTGGGAACGCTCCAACTCATACTTGACCCCGGCGGCGGAGAACTGACGGTAAAGGGCGGAAAATAATTGTTTGTGCAATTCCGTGGTTTCCTGCACATCCATCGGATTACGCTGAAAACCAAGGAGGAAGTCCGAGAGGACCTGAGAAATTTTTTGGATCATATCATCGAACCAGCGTGATCATCGAACCAGCGTGACCGGGAAAGCCTTGTTCTTGTCTTTGACAGGAATGGCTCCGTCACCGGCAATCTTCACTACGAGGTAGTAAACACCTTCTGGAACATCCTGACCGCTGTTGTTACGGCCATCCCAAAATACCAGGGTATCCTTCGTTTCGAAGACTTTGCGTCCCCAACGGTCAAAAACCAGAATGCGGTAGTCACCGTAGCCATAGTAATTGAGCTTCAGGACATCGTTGATGCCATCGCCATTGGGAGAAAAGACATTGGGAATAAGCAGCGAATCGGTGACGATGGTCACTTGAGCCGTACCACGGCAGCCAGCAGTATCGACACCGTCTACAGTATAGGTGATATTGGTTTCCGGGCGAACTTCAGGATCGTCACAGGTGAGGCAATTGATAAATTCATCGGGAGACCAGGTGTAATTAACCTCACCGTTGGCATTGGTGGCAAATACATCGAGTTGCACCCATTGCCCCGGATTGATGATCTCAGCCGGTGGTGTAGCAATCAGATTGAGGGGGATCACCGTAACATTGATCCCAACCGATCGGGTACAATTGGTAAAAGTATCTGTGATCTGCACGGAATAGAATCCGCTACCGGGAGGAACTACGGTGGGGTTCTGGGCTGAAGGACTGCTGAAATTGTCACCATTTGAAGCTCCCCAGGCATAGACATAATCTACACCGGCAGGATTGGGCTGGATACCAAATGTAAGCGTATCACCGAGGCAGATCGTAGAATCGGTCCATGTGCTCACCGTAAAGGGTTGGGTCACGGTAATGATCACCGTATCCGTATCAGCACAGGCCAGGGTCGCATTGCTGATGGCCAACTGGTAAATGGTGGTCGTACCAGGAGAAGCAATAGGCTGGGCAATAGTGGGGTCGGAAAGGCTACTGATCGGTGCCCCTGCTATTACAGTCCAGTTGTAAAGCTGTCCGGGGAGCATCGAATCTGCCCCAATCGTAATACCATTGCCAAGACACAGATTGATATCCGGACCAGCATTGGCAACACAGGGAGTCTGCCCTTTCACAGTAAGGATTGTAAACGTACTAAGTAGCAATCCGAAAATAATCGTGCGCAGCGTCATCGCTTCTCTTTTCTTTTAGTGTCAAACTTCAGCAACTACAAAAAAACTAAAGTTTTGCCAAATAGAAAAGCTATTGCTGTCACAATCGAAGAATGGTTCAAACTCTTTTGGTTATCTTGCGTCGGATTTATGAAAAAATTCGTTCAGAGTGTATTGCAGAAGTTGCTGGGCTTCCGTCGCTACCTCGTCCTCTTTTCATGGTTTAAGATCAAGACACTCCGCCGTGATAAGAAGGAAGGAGATTTCTTCTTTTTCCTGGAATTGCTCCCCGCAGATGCAACTGTTCTCGACATCGGCGCCAACATCGGTATCATGACGGTTCACCTTGCCAAAAAATGTGTAGCAGGTCATGTACATGCCATAGAGCCTATTCCTGAGAACTTCAGCACTTTGCAATCGATCAGCAAACGCTTCCACCTCACCAATGTCAGCCTCCACAATTATGCTTTGGGAGTGGAGCCAGGTGAGTTGAAAATGGTCATGCCTGAAGTTGAGAATGTCAAGATGCAGGGCCTCAGCCACGCGGTCCACGACTCCATTACCGAATACAACGAAGGGCAGTTTTACACCGTCCCCATGCATACCCTCGACGGTCTGAGAAAAGATTTCGGGATGGTCAAAGGAATCAAGATTGATGTGGAGAACTTCGAGTATTTTGTATTCAAAGGCGGTGAAAACCTGCTTCGGGAGGACCGGCCCATTGTCTATTGCGAACTTTGGGACAATGAAAACCGGGACAATTGCTTTGATCTCTTCCGCCAACTGGGGTTCTCGATCCAGGTACTCAGCAATGGAAAACTGGAAAACTATGATCCCAACCGCCACCAAAACCAGAACTTCTTCTTTGTCCCCGGAGATCGGTAAATATTTTCATGCATGCGTATCCTGTATTATTCCCCCCATCCCAATCTGAACCTGAGCGATCCGGCCGGCTACGGGACCCATATTCGGGAAATGATCGCTTCCTTTCGGGAGTTGGGGCATGAAGTCCTGCCTTTGATCATGGGAGGAACGGTTCCCCGTGACAATCAAAATGCGCCCCAAAATTCCCGGATCAAGAACATCGCCAAAAAACTGATCCCCACCCGCCGCTGGGAAGCCATGAAGGACAAACGCCTCCTCCGGTTTGACCAGAAAGCCCAGTACCAATTGGCCTTGTCTATCTCTCAGTTCAAACCCGATTTTATTTACGAACGGGCCAATTATATGCAAGTCTCCGGGGTGCGGGCCGCGAATGAAGCCGGGGTGGTCCATTTTCTGGAAATGAACTCTCCCTATACCGAGGAGAAAAAAGAACTGGACGGTGACTCGATGTTGCTCCCCCGGGCCGATGACCTGGAAAAGGAACAATTGAAGCGGAGCCAGGAAGTGATCTGCGTCTCCTCCTCCTTGCGGGACTATTTTCTGAACAAGCATCGGGTGGCTCCGGGGAAATTTTCTATTCTACCCAATGCCATCTCTCCAGAAAAGCTCTTGGTAGAGGAAGATACGGTGGCTGATCTGCGCCGGAAATATGGCATTGAAGACAAAGTGGTCATCGGCTGGGTGGGATCGATTCAACCCTGGCATGGGATCTCCACCATGATCGAAGCATTTGCACAACTTCCACTTGCACAACGTGAACAAGCCGCCCTGATGATTGTGGGAGGTGGAGAAAGCCTGGAGGAAATGAAGGCACTGGCCGGGAGCGGTCCAGCCGCCGAGCAGATTGTATTTACCGGTTATGTGCCGCACGTGAAGGTCTTTGCCCATATCGCAGCCATGGACCTTTGTCTGCTTCCCAATACCAAATGGTACTGTTCCCCGATCAAAATCTTTGAATACGGGGCAATGGGCAAAGCCATCATCGCCTCCAACCATGCTGCGGTATTGGATGTGATGGAACCCGACCTCGACGGGTTGATCATCGAGCCGACTCCGGAGGCCCTGAGCCAGGCCTTGCGGAAGATCATTCCCAAGCCGCTGCTGCGGGAGCGTCTGGCCAGCCATTTCAAGGAAAAGGTGCTCCGCGACCATACCTGGCGCGCCAATGCGGAAAAAGTTATTGCGCTGGCAGAAAAGCATCTTGCTGCAGCAGCTCAGCAGAGCAGCTCAGCAATCAACCTGGAGGCCAACTCGCCAAGCGACCAGACGCCCAATCAGAATGCATCGACTGCATCACCGACTTCACCCGAATGACCATTGATGTCGTCATACTCGCCTACACCCTGGACGCCTCCATCTATGAGATGAATGTCGCCGCGATTGAGAGTTTGCGGGTCGCGGAGCCGGATCTTGACCTGCGGATAGTGGTGGTGGAATCCAATCCGGATTGGCAGGGTTTTGCGGATAGTAGCCGTGATTTGGAGGAGAAGAGTGCACCGGAAAACCGATACGGCCCCGGCGTTACCGTCCTCGTCCCGGACGAAAAGTTCAACTTCAACCGCTTCAACAACCTGGGGATGGCAAGCGGCAGCGGCGACTGGATCCTCTTCAGCAACAACGATGTCATTTTCCACCCCGGCTGCATCAGCGCCATGCTCGAAGCACAGCAGGAACAACCCGCCATCGTTTCCCTTTGCCCGGTCGATCCTGAGGCTCCCCATACCCCACCCGGCACCTTTGCACCGGGTCAAAAAGCAGTCCCCGGCTATCTGGTTCGGGTTCATTTCACAGGTTGGTGCTTTCTCGTCCAGCGATCCGTATTTGAAACGACCGGTCCATTTGACACCCGCTTCGACTACTACTTCGCCGACGACGACTTTTGCATGACTTTACGGCAGCACAACCTCGTCAACGCCGTCGTCCCCCATGCCCATGTCACCCACCTTGCGAATGTCACCTCCAAGAAGTCGTCCTTCTCGATCAGCGACAAATTCAAAGTCGATCAGCAGAAATTCCAAGCAAAATGGGGGCCTCAACGGGTGATTGCCTGGAAGAACCGCCTGGCAAAATATCTCCTTCGACCTCTGGGAATGCAGGGAATAATTCACAAACTTTACCGCCCTAAATGAGTACTGTCACCGATCTGTACGATAAGCCGGACGTGGGCCATTACTATGGCCTGACCCGCGGAGATGTGGTGGATTTCCTGGGTAAATACCTGTCCAAAAAGGGAATTCAGCCTTCGCATGCGTTGGAGATTGGTTGCAGCAGCGGCGGTACGGGAGCTATGATCAAGGAAAAGCTTGGGGTGAAATACTATGCCGGGCTGGAATTGATGCCGGAAGCGGCCAAAGCTGCGGAAAAGAACCTTGACTGGGTTCAGTGTGGGAATATCGAAGACATGATCGCCAAAGGTGAGCTCGGCCAGATCCCGGACAAGCCTTATGACCTGATTCTCTACCTCGATGTGCTCGAACACCTCATCGACCCCTGGAAGGTCCTCGCGGAGACTTCCAAGCTCCTCAAACCGGGTGGCTTGCTCATTGGCAGTATTCCCAACGCCGGCAACCTCTACGTCCTCTGGAAGCTGATGCGCGACCAGTTCGAATACGACGAAGAAGGATTGCTCGACCGGACCCACCTCCGTTTTTTCACGGCCCATACCATCAAGAAAATGGTCGGACAGCACTTCAATATGCGGGAGATCGGCACCCGAAAAGATACCTGGAAGACTATGAACTGGCAGCAGAAGGTGTTTTTCCTGGGATCGCTCGGATTGTGGAAGCGGCTGTTTATCCGGCAGTACCTGTTTATTGCGGAGGTAAAATAAAAACTATGCCCCAACTCGGCTCTGACATCAAAAGGATATTGATCACCGGCGGTGCTGGCTTTATCGGCTCGGCAGTGATCCGGGAGTTGCAGCAATACGATGTAGAAATCCTGGTCATCGACAACCTTTCTTTTGGCAACCGGGACTTCATCGACATTCCAGATTCTCATTTTCTTGAATTCGACATCCTGGAGGCGGAACGTTTGAATCGCGAAGTCGCGGCCTTCAATCCCCATTGGATCATCCACCTGGCGGCGGTTCATTTCATCCCCTGGTGCAATAAATACCCTTATAAAGCGGCTGACATCAATATCCACGGTACGATTCGGGTGTTGGATGCTGCCAAGGGAGCTGCTGACCTGCGCGGTGTATTTTTCGCCTCGACGGCTGCCGTCTACCCGATCGCAGACATTGCGGTTCCGGAGACCCATCCTACGGGCCCCCTCGATATTTATGGCCTGAGCAAGCTCACTGGCGAGCGCCTCATGCAAGGCTGGCAGTTGGAGACCGGCATCCCTGCCGTCACCTGCCGATTCTTCAATGCATTTGGTCCCAACGAGACCAACCCCCACCTGATCCCCGAGATTGCGGACCAGATCAATGCCGGAGCGCGGGTGCTCCGCCTCGGCAACCAGAAACCCAAGCGGGATTTTATCCATACGCATGACATGGCGCGGGCCGTGACGGCGCTTTTGCAGCGGTTCGTGGAGGGCTACGACGTCTTCAACCTGGGTCGTGGGATAGAGTACAGCGTACTCGAAGTCGCGGAGGCATTTGGCGAAGCCTTGGGGGAAGCAGTGCGGGTGGACGTCGATCCGGCCAAGGTACGGAAGACCGACCGGCTGCATTTGCTGGCGGACATCTCCAAACTGAAAGCATTTTCAGGATGGGAACCGACGATTTCCCTCGAAGAGGGGATTGGGACCTTGATTGAGTAGGGGCAATTATTGGGCAGCCGTTACAATTGGGCAACCCTTACTATTGGGCAACCCTTACTATTGGCAGCCTTAATTACAATTACATGAACTGGTGTCGCAGGTACATTTCTCCAACCATTGTACACCAGTGTCAAAGCAATAATAGGCTGTACAAATAGGCGTACCTTTTAATCCGGTATTGCAAAGGGTTCCCTTTGCGTATTTCGTATTCTCGTTGATGAGAGGTTTCAGGAACTCAGGTTTCAGTTTCCCATCTTTAACCTTTTTCGCTGCCTTTCTCCAGGCCTCGGCATCCTTTAACGCAGAAGGAGAAATCGCCATAACAGGATAAGACAGGAGCCGATGAAGATCATTTCCAAGCTCACCTCCTATATTCATAATATATTTGGCCGCCTCTTCCACCGCCCCGCACCGCTCATGCCCCAGGACCACAATCAGGGGAACATTCAAAACTCCAATTGCATACTCAAGGCTCGCGATCGTCTCAGCGGTTGCAATATTGCCAGCAATCCGGACCACAAAGAGTTCGTTTCTTTTTGCGCCAAATATCTTTTCAGGAATCACCCTGGCATCTGCACAGCTTAGAATTGCCACAATTGGTTTGTGCCCATGCTCCCGCCAATCCTTTTCCTCCGAATCCTCAATTTTCCCGGTGGCAAAGTTTTTCTCCTTTCTTTCAGGATAGGACTTGTTCTTCTCGTCGAGCCAGGCCAAGGCTTCCTCACAAGTATACTTCTTTTCGGTTCCCATATATTTAATTATTGAGTCGGTTACAGTTGACAATTAATCTCGTCCGATCACATAGTGAAAGGCCAGAGCAGACCTTTAAGGTACGAATAACGGGGCGGAATTCAGGCTCCCTTTCTAAAAAAAGATAGCGTCATATTCACGATTTTAGTTACTTTGAAAGGCACGATCCGGGAAAATTAAGTTCAGTGGACAATAGAATTGAAATAACATTTTCGGGAATAAACAACCTTCCAGTTGAATTGGATTCAATGAATCCAGATGCCTTGGAATCGTTTATTGCTATTGTTTCTTCGATTTCAGATTTCCACAGAAGAATAACCCCAATTGATTGCCTTACATCCTGCTTCTTCACGAACTTACCGATCCGCAAATCAGATATTGACACGAAGAAGCCAGAAGTACAAGACAGGATTGAAGCTGTTATAGAAGCAAATTAAGAAGCAGTTCACCTACTCTAATAAACATGTCATCCCCCCCTTGACTCCACCGATTACACCTGGATCATGGCCTTCGAGAAACCCTGGCCTCAAAACTCCAATCCCTTCCCCCGCAAAAACTCCTTCCAATCTTCAAATTGCTGTCCTTTGATCACGCGGGGGAATTTGACCTGTCCGCCTTGCTTGCCATTGCGGGACAGGAATTCGTTGAAGTAGGCAGTCGGGACCATGGTCACAATCATGTGCTTCAGGGCGTGGGTCCGTTCCACCACATAATCGTCGTTGAGGAGATTGATCTCTTCATCCAGGCGTTGCTGTACTTTGACCGGGTCGACTTCGTTGTCGCAGGCGATGAACCAATGGTGACCAAATTCGCCGTTCTCAGCCAAACCAGCTACCGTAAATTCATCAAATCGCTGGCCGAAGGCGCGGGCGGTATTCACAACCCCCTGGGTCATATTGTCCACGGAGAGGTGCTCTCCCACCAGGCTCAGGAAGTGCTTGGTCCTACCATCAATGATGATCTCCACCGGATCCAGGGAGATGAATTTTACCACGTCGCCGATCAGGTAGCGCCAGGCACCCGAACAGGTGCTCATCACGATCGCATAGCGGACGCCCACTTCGACCTCTTCCAATGAAAGGGTTGGGGTATGCGGATCAAGCGGCAATCCATCTTCTCCGATATGCGCAGAGTCGAAGGGTATGAACTCAAAATAGATCCAGTTATTGGTCAGGAGTTCCATCCCCTTGGCTTCGGGATAAGTTTGCTGGGCAATGAAGCCCTCCGATGCGAGGTAGGTTTCGATATAATGGACCTTTTTCCGAAAATGCCGGTTCAGGGTATCCACATAAGGCGATATCGCAACCCCACCGTGGAGATAGACCTGCAGGTTGGGCCAAATGTCGTGAATGGATTCGACCTGGTAACGTTTTTCGATCCTTTCCATGAGGATGTTCATCCAGGCTGGCACCCCGGCTATGATGCCGATGTCCCATTTGGGGGCATCCTGGACCATCAGGGCGAGTCGGTCTTCCCAAACCGGAACCATGGAGATTTTCTTGGGGGGTTTGGTAAATGCACGGACCAATGGGGGCATGTGCTTGACATTGATGCCGCTGACATCTCCCCGGTAGTGGTTGCCGTGGTCCTGGAGCTGGGTCGAACCTGACAGGGTCAGGGTCTGGCGCTGGTAGATATTGTGGTCAAGGTTGTACTTGCTGAGGGTGATCATTTGGCGGATCGAGGCACGGCGAATGGCCTTTACCATGTCCTTGGTCACCGGGATGTGCTTGGAAGGTGCACCTGAAGTCCCCGAACTGAGGGCAAAATACTTGACCCGGCCGGGCCAGGCCACATCCAACTCGCCCATCTCTGCCCGCCGCCACCAGGGACGCATGCCGTCATAATCCACCATAGGGACGGTCGCCTTGAACATTGCCTCGGGATCGTCAGATTTGAGGATTTCAGCGAATTTATAGTTCCGGCCAAAAGAGGTATTCTTGGCCTTGGTCAGCATTTTAGTGAAGGTATCCTTCTGCTTTTGAATGGCCGGGGTACGGTTGATATTGATCCTGGAACTGATATTGGCACCGCGCTTCAGGATATTCCCCACAATAGGGCCTGGAAGCCTCGTTCTGAGCTTTTTCTCCGGAATATTTACCTCTTGATTCTTATTCGACTTCATGGACAACGACGTTAAAAGCAGCCTTGGAATACCTCCGCAACTTGGCATCAAGATACGGAAAAAACCATTGTTGCAGGAAAGGATTGAGGTTCAGGGAAATAGTTTGATGGGCAATTTATCGGAGAGTCGGTTTCGAGGGTGGCGGGAATGAAATGCGCACCAAGTCTGAGGTTGTGACTTGCTGGTTGGGAGTCGAATGCCCACCAGGTCTGAGGTTGTGACTTGCTGGTTGGGAGTCGAATGCCCACCAGGTCTGAGGTTGTGACTTGCTGGTTGGAAGTCGAATGCCTACCATTGTTGATTCCGAACCTGGTCGTGTACGATTGGAATACCTTCCACCACCGAGTTCGGGACTCCCGGCCTCGGAGTTCGGGACTCCCAATGGGGGAGTTAAATGCTCCCAACCATTGAGTTCGGGCCTCCCAATAGGAGAGTAAAATGCTCTCAACCTCAGAGTTCGGGACTCCCGACGGGGGAGTTAAATGCTCCCAACCACAGAGTTCGGGGCTGGCTACAGGAGAGTAAAATGCATGGTCACAAAGAGGTCCGAACACACTTGTAGTAAGCAAAGAACTTACTACCTCCGAGTTCAGACCTCTTTTCGCGTAGCCTTTTGCTATGTGACGTGTAGCAAAAGGCTAATTCAAAAGAGGTCATAGCTACACGTTTTTGTTCACTTTACAGGTACATAATTCACCATTTAGCGCCTCATTGCCCGTATGAGCCTATTCTTAAAGCTGCGGAATAAGTACCCATATTCGATATATCACAATATACCACCCAGAAGCCAAAGAGGGATAACTTGTCCCCGCCCCAATCAAGACTTTGGAATTATGTACCCATAAGTGAACAATAGGCTTTACCGAAGATTCCACCAATCACCCCCTGAAGCATTTAAATACACTTTTTGGGAAACAAATCAAGATGCTCAACCAAAGCTCATTGCTCCAACAGAGCGAGTTCTTTGCTCGGACCTGGTAAGCTCCGACCTACCCACCAACAGGTCTTAACTCCCGCCATGGAGCTAAGACCTCATTATCCACAGTTAAGAACTCATTGTCCACAGTTCCGAACTCTTTTCCAGCCAACTGAGGGGGGTAATGTTGATATTCACTCACCGCAACGAGGACTCAGGGAGAGGGAGTTTTTGACAGAATCTGTCAAAAACGCACAGAATTAGAGTGAAAAAAGAGCGGTTTCTGGTGTGATGTCAACTAAAAGCGGCATCCTTAAGACCGGGCAAAAGTCATCAACAATCCGAAGACCTTCTTTTTCGTCTTCGTCAATAGGCGTCTGCCCGGCTTCGTATTGAAGTTCTAATCCCACAGCATTCTTGGCATTTCATACTTAAGGGCAGCGACGCGTTCTTCAACTGCCTTCTTTATCCGTTCATCCGAATTCGCCTGGTCCTCCAACTCCATGGTAGTCGCAGTTCTTGAGACAATCTTTACCGCCAACTCATGGGCTTTGCGATGGATCAAGGCCTCCAAAGTTCCATCATTGGGTACGAATCCATAAACCAGTCGCATGTCCAAGGCATTTGCTGCATCCCTGAGTGAATTAATCGTAATCGTTCCCTCCTCTTCCCGCTGTTCTATCTGCTGAACCCCCTGCTTGCTTACCGAAAGGCGATCCCCAAGTTGACGCATTGTCATTCCCAGGCTCAACCGAATGGCTTTTATCCACCCAATAGAAGGAACAGGCACATCGGCCAAAGCCGCAAAGCCATCTATTTTATTGTCTATTTGCTCTATTTGAAGCTTTCTTTTATTCATTTCACCAAGGTTTGGTCAACTTCACGCCTCGCTAAAGTAAAGGTATAACTTGACATTTTCAACAAAAAGTAAAGGCATAGCTTGACTTATATTAGGAAAAGTCAAGGTATAGCTTGACTTATATTAGGAAAAGTCAAGGTATAGCTTGACGAAGGAACGGGAAAAGTCAAGGTATAGCTTGACGAAAAACGATTATTAAGCAACCAATATGAGTTGGTGCCCCCCCCCTACTGCGGCGTCAACAAATACCGCTCAAAATCTTTCCCCAGGGTCAGGCTGACCCCGATGGATACATTCCAGCGGCGAAAGTCGAATTGGGCATCGTCAAGTGAAAGGGTCGGTCCGATCTGCAACTGGAATTTGAATTCTTCATAGCCCACCCGGCCTTGGATGATCGGTTCCAGGAAGACACCACTGCGGTCGGTTTCGATGGGGGTGGCGACGCCACGTTGTTCGACAAAGCGGACTATGGACAAGCGAGGGGAAAAACCAAGGTCATAGTAGCGGGTGCTGGCGCCAATATTGGGCTGGAAAAAATAGCGGCGGTAGAGGTCGCGCTGGGGAAATTCTCCGGTGATGCCCCAGCCGGTGCCGGCGAAGGTTTCAAACCGAAGATATTTGTTGAGACGGGTCCAGTATCCGGCCCCAATTTCTCCATAGGTCCGGCGAAAGTCAGGCTCAAGAATGGAATCTGAAATGGTATAAGTAGAGGCATTTCCCATGAGGGCGAGGTGCTCCACCGGAGCCCATACAGTTTGCAGGTTGAAACCGTTGGGTCCTACTCCGAGGCCACCCTGGAATTCACCATCCTGACTGAGCAGGGGAATATTTGCAGGATTGCTGACATAAGTGGTCTGGCAGGAGGTTAGAAGCAACACTGTCGGAAGCAAAAGCCAGATCAGAGGAGACAAGCGTGGGAATCTCAAGGCAGGAAACTGCAACCAGACTAGTGAGAAAAAGCGTTGGAATCTCGAGGCAGGAAACTGCAACCAGACAAGGGAGAAAAAGCGTGGTGATCTCATTGTCGGAAATATCGGGATGCTGGAAGGAAATGACAAGGTAATTGGAACGGGATTATTGGCAGCTCAAACAGGGAAAAGGACGGGTGAACAATCCAAACTGTCATCTGCGGGTCGCTTCCCTGTCAGAACCTTGTGGAAAAGTCATTCCATGCGTAAATTGAAGGTTGAAGGAAGACCAATGATCGATGCATGCAGGGTATGAACCAACTCCTTTTCCGAATCTTGCTCTTTGTCGCTGTGAGCCTGTTGTCCCTCGGTGCATACGCCCATGAGGACGACGACTCCCCCGTGCGCTTTATCGAGAACAAAGGGCAGTGGGAAGTTTTTATCCAATACGAAGCGGACATCCCGGGAGGGCGGATTTTCCTCGAAAAAGACCAGATCACATTTTCATTTTGCGACCTGAGCCAACTCCACGACCGGATGTTCTTTCGGAAGCCAGGTGAGTCAGAAGAATTCCCCATCGAATGCCATGCTTTTACCATGAAATTTACCGGGGGAAATGTCCAACCGACCTTGGTTCCCAACGATGCCCAGGATGCCTATTACAACTATTTTCATGGAAACGATCCCAACAAATGGGCCTCCAAAGCATTCGCTTATGAGTCGGTCTTGTACCAGGATATCTACCCCGGAATAGACTTTATTCTCTACGGAACCGAGGACGGGCTGAAATATGACTTTATCGTGCGCCCCGGTGCCGATCCCAACCTGATTCAGATGGAATTTGAAGGACTGGAAAGCATATTTCTCCATGCCGGACAATTGCACCTCAATACCAGCCTGAACAAGATCATTGATGAGCACCCGGTCAGTTTTCAAAACGACGGACAGGTTAAGACTGACTTTGCCCTGACGGAAAATACGGCCAGCTTTGTTTTTCCGGACGGCTACAATGCCACGGAAGAATTGCGTATCGACCCCACCCTGATCTTCTCGACCTTCACCGGCTCTACGGCTAACAACTTCGGTTTTACTGCGACTTATGACGAAGATGGGAATTTACTGGCCGGTGGCATCGCTTATGACCAGGGATACCCGGTGACTACCGGAGCCTTCCAAACCATATTCCAGGGAACCATCGACATATCCATCACCAAGTTCAGTGACACTGGTATCCATCTTTGGTCTACTTATATCGGTGGCAATTCTGTTGACCAGCCCCACTCCATGATTACGGACCAGGGGGGAGACCTTTATATTTATGGCCGAAGCCTTTCAAATGACTATCCGACTTCTTCAGGAGCCTATGACAACTCTTTCAACGGAGGTTATGACATCATCGTTTCCCGCCTGAGTGCCAATGGTACCAATTTGTTGGGTTCAACTTATATCGGAGGAGCTGGCAATGATGGCATGAACAAGAGCAATGCCTATATCCAACAAGGGATTAAGTACAACTATGCCGACGATGCAAGGGGAGAAATTGTGCTGGACAACCAGGGCGGCGTTTATGTAGCGACCTGTACCCAATCCGGTGATTTTCCAGTTTTTCAGAATTCTTTCCAGACCCAAATGGGTGGCACCCAGGATGCCTGTGTCTTCAAAATGGACACGGATCTCAGCTCTTTGAATTGGTCGACTTTTCTGGGAGGAAGCCTGGATGATGCTGCGTATTCCCTCAAAGTGGACGACCAGCAGCAAGTCTTTGTCACCGGGGGAACCGAGTCCCTCAACTTTCCGGTTCAGGGCAATGTAGTTTCACCCTCGGTTGTCCCGGCACCGCTTCCCCTGATTGCGATCAATGGGTTTGTGTCCCATTTTACCTCCAACGGTCAGGCCCTTGTCAACAGTACTTATATCACCTCCAGCAGCTACGATTACAACCAGTGCTATTTCCTGGAGCTGGATGCAGAGGAAAATGTCTATGTCTTCGGGCAAAAGACCGGGGCCTGGAATATATTCCCCAGCGGAATCTGGACGACTCCCAATGGTGGCGGTCAATTCATTTCCAAACTGTCCAACGACCTGAGTACATATTTCTATTCCACGGTATACGGCACCAGCAATTCATTCCCCAATATTTCCCCGACTGCCTTTCTGGTGGATGTCTGCGGATTTATCTACATGAGCGGCTGGGGTGGCCCGACCAATTTCAATGGCAATACCAATGGTCTTCCCACTTCTGCCAATGCTTTCCAAAGCACCACCGATGGCGGCGATCTCTATTTGCTTGTCTTGCAGCCTGATGCAGCCGGGATCGAATACGCGACTTTCATGGGGGGAACCGCGAGCAATGAACACGTTGATGGTGGCACCAGCCGTTTCAATAAGAAATCTGAGGTTTACCAGTCTGTCTGTGCGGGTTGTCAGGGCAATTCTGACTTTCCGACCACTCCGGGTGCTTTCTCCTCAAACAACAACAGTGTTGGTTGCAACCTGGCCTGTTTCAAGCTGGACCTGGACAACAAGGGGGTGATCGCTGACTTCCGACCCGATCCGGATACCGCCGGTTGTGCGCCTCAATTCATACAGTTCATCAACGAATCTGAGGGTGGCAATACTTTCTTCTGGACCTTTGGAGACAATACGACCTCCACGCAATTCAGCCCTAGCCATAATTACCCGCTGCCTGGTACCTATACGGTGACATTGGTGGTGGTTGACTCAACCACTTGCAATATTGCTGATACGGTGAGCCGGGTGATCGAAGTCCTCCCGGTTCCGGTCGCATTGGCGACCCCGGATACGGTTATCTGTGAAGGGGAATCCATCGCTTTGACTGCTTTCGGAGGGCAGAACTACACTTGGTCCCCACCTTTGTACCTGAACCAAACCACGGGTGCTTCGGTCCTGTCCACTCCGACCTCCAACGTCACTTATTCGGTGATCGTTTCCAATGGGACGGGTTGTGAAGACACCACCGAGGTGGATGTCACGGTACTTCAACCTCCGACTGCGTCGGCGGCGGGAGATACTCTGATCTGTCCCGGTGACACCGTCAATATTTCTGCTGGTGGCGGCGGCTCTTATACCTGGTCGCCGGCGGGCAGCCTCACCAATCCGAACCAGGGCAGCACTTCTGCCTTTCCCGGTGTCACCACCAATTATGTGGTGACGGTTACCGCCCCCAACGGCTGTACCGACGAAGACACGGTGCAGGTAGAGGTATCTGTGGTGCAGGCAAATGCGGGCCCGGACATTGATCTCTGTATCGGAGACAGTGTGGAACTGAATGGAACCGGAGGGGGCACTTACGATTGGTTCCCCCCTACCAATCTGAACCAGACCAATATTGCCAACCCTACCGCTGATCCGACCAGTGATGCAACCTATTACCTCACGGTAACCAATTCCTTAGGCTGCACCGCTTTGGACAGTGTTGTGATTACCATTCGGCCCTTGCCGATCGTCGAAGCCGGGCCTGACCTGGTGATCCTCTGCGACGACGACTCGGTCCAACTGGGAGCCAGCGGGGCTTCCACCTATTCCTGGTCCCCCGCCAGTGACCTCAGCAATCCCAATATTGGCAATCCTTTTGCTTTCCCGGACAACCCGATCACCTATGTGGTGGTAGGAACCGATGGCTTTGGCTGCCGCAACGAGGACAGTATCTTCATCAATGTGCTCCCTGCTCCGGTGGCCAGTATTTCCGGGGATGGGCGCATCTGTCAGGATTCCAGCATCCAGCTGTTTGCCAGTGGTGGGGTCTCCTACCTCTGGACCCCGGGTCAACCGCTGGACGATCCCACCTCCCCGACTCCGGTCGCAACCCTGAGCAGCACCACTATTTTCACGGTGACGGTGACCGCGGCCAATGGCTGTGACGACGATGAAACGGTGATTATTCCGGTGACGCCTACCCCGGTCGTGGACATTGATGGTTCAGACCTGATCTGTCTGGGGCGGAGTGAGCGCCTGACGGGCAGGGGTGCCAATGAATACCTCTGGTCGACGGGTTCGGTAAATGACCACATCGTGGTTGACCCGACCGTACCGACCTATTACAGCCTGGTGGGATTTGTGGATGGCTGTCCCAGTCTTCCGGATTCGCATTTTGTGGATGTGGACGACATCCTCCCCATTGCCGACTTCTATGCCGATCCCGATTCGGGCTGGGTGCCTTTGACCACTCAGTTCTACAACCTTTCGAGTGCCTCCACCGATTGGAGATGGGACTTCGGAGACGGTGCCACCAGTTTTGAATTTGAACCCACCCATACCTATACCGATACCGGCCGCTTCGAGGTGGAATTGGTCGCGATCAATGGCAATGGTTGCTTCGATACCGCCAGGGCGCGGGTCATCGTCGGCGCAGACTTTTCCATCTACGTCCCCAATGCATTTACCCCCAATGGCGACGGGCTCAACGATTATTTTGCTACGCCCTGGTTTGGGGTGAAGGAGTTCCACATCCTGATCTTTGACCGCTGGGGCATGCTGATCTACGAATCATTTGATCCGGACTTCCAGTGGACTGGGTTTTACAAAGAGAAGCAGGTCCAGGAAGGGGTCTATACCTATGTGATCGAGGCGCGTGGGCATATCGGGGAACGGGTGAAACGGGCTGGGACGGTGACGGTTTATCGGTAGGTTCCTTTCCTGAATCTGGGTTTCCTTTTGGTTCTAAAAAGTGGTTAGAAGTGGCGCGGTCCTGTTGAATTTGACTGGTTAAGAAGCAGGAAAATGTATCTTTGAACCTATGGACCACTTCCTTAAAAAAGTATTTCAGATTTCAGTAGTGGTATTGGTTACCCTGGTGGGGCCTGGCAATCTACCCGTTAATGCCGCAATGCCATTAGAACCTTCGCCATCTGGTATTCCGGCGACCCATCCGGCTGCACTTCTGATTCATCCGGCGACTCATCCGGACGTTCCGCTGATTCCTTTCCCAATCTCCGATTGGGAAAAGCTCCATACCCAACTCCTCGAAGCCGGCTATGAAAAGCTTTTTGTATCCTGTGACGAATCGGTGATCAACGCAATCTGGAATGATGGCAAACAACAGGAGGACCTGGAGAAATTGCTTCTGGAACAAGAAGCTCAACCAGCAGCGGTATTCCTGGCCGCCAACCTGCTGATGACCCACAACTGGCAGCCAAAGACGGATGAAGCCAAGGTGGCGGTTGCAAAAGCGTTTGCTTATGCGCTGAAGGAGACGAAGGCGCCGCAAGGTGCGCTGGAGGGCTTGACCGGCAATGTCTGGGGCTTGCCCATAGAACCGGGAACCATGGGTCCCCTCAGCGAACAGCTGATCAGCCTGGGAGATATCGCAATTCCACATCTGGGAAAAGCCCTTGACGACATCACGATGCTTCCTTACACGGGTGAAGAAGAGACCAGCCTTGCAGACTATTATATCGTGCGGGTCCGGGATGTCGCTACCAGAATCGTAGTACGTATCAAAGGGTATTACTGGCAATGGGCATCAAAGCCCATCGTACGGGATGCGTCAATTGGGTTCATGCGGGAACAGCTTGGATTCTAATCGTCCCCCCGGCTTCCTTTGAAACC
This sequence comes from uncultured Bacteroidia bacterium, assembly GCA_964352215.1. GTDB lineage: Bacteria > Bacteroidota > Bacteroidia > J057 > JADKCL01 > CAWUKT01. The sequence continues at coordinate 33,171 of CAYGRE010000026.1, read as the reverse complement.
GATCCGGTTTTGACCGGAGCCCACCAACTTGTCGCGGTCTGGATGGAACTCCTCGACATCTGACAACGTCAGCACTTTCAGCATATCCGGGGTCCGGTCCGCAGAATCCATACCCGCCAGGCGCAGGTCGTGGTTCTTAATCGCTTCCTCAATCACTTTCCGGACGGTACGGGCGTTGCCAAAGTAGCGGTCCTTGTGGTCGTAGCAATACTTGAAGAAGGTCCTCAGGTGCGCTTCTGCTTCCTTGTCCGGCTCGATCTCTTCTTTGCTCAACATCAGCAAAGCGATCTTGTACAAGTCATCCGGCTTGAAATCGTCGAAGTGGAGATGCTTGTCGAAGCGGGATTTCAATCCGGGATTGGACTCGAGAAACTTGGTCATATTGTCCGGATAACCGGCCCCAATCACGATGAACTCGCCCCGCTGGTCTTCCATCCGCTTGAGAATGGTTTCCACGGCTTCGCGGCCGTAATCATTGCCGCTTCCCTGGGTCAGGGAATAGGCTTCGTCGATGAACATCACGCCGCCAACTGCACTGTCGATGACGGCAGCCGTTTTGATAGCAGTTTGCCCGAGGAATCCACCGACCAATGCCCCCCGGTCACATTCTACAATATGCCCACGTTCCAGAATCCCCAGGGCTTTGTAGAGCTTGGCGAGAATCCGGGCCACTGTGGTTTTACCGGTTCCGGGATTCCCGGTAAAGATGGTATGCAGCGAAAAGGTATTCATTACATCCTTTCCGATCTCCCGGTAAAAACGGACCAGCTTGACCAATTCCTGAATCTCTGACTTCACAGAATCCAAACCGATCATTTCATGCAATTCGGTCATGGCCTGGTTCAGCAGGTCCTGGTCAATGGGTATATCAGCTTTGCGGGATGCTGACTTTCCATAAATCTTATGAATGTCTTCCACCTGGATCAGGCTGAGATCCTCTTCGGTCAGTTCTTCAACGCTCTTGGAACGCATCACCCGCAGCCCCATATTCATCTTGGCTTCGTCAATCAGGGAGTTGACCAGACGTGCATTGCCAAATGACTTGTCCCGGTTTCGGTAAGCCTCCACGAGGTTCTCATAAAGGAAAGTCTTTGCCCCCTCGGTGAGACTGACGCTTCGTTTTTCCGTGGCGTAGAGGGCTATCTCCATCAGTTCCTGCGGAAGATAATCCGGGAACTCGTATTTCATATTGAAGCGGGACTTGAGCCCGGGGTTGGAATTCAGGAAGGTTTCCATTTCCGCAGGGTATCCCGCCACCAGAACTGCAATCCCATTGGTCCCGTCGGACATTTCCTTGAGCAATATCTCGATCACTTCCCGCCCGTAATCCTTCTGATCTTCTTTGGAGCGGGCCAGTGCATAAGCTTCGTCGATGAAGAGGATGCCTCCGGCGGCATTCTTGATCGCTTCCTTGACCTTGGGTGCGGTTTGACCGATGAATTCACCCACCAGATCCGAGCGGTCCACCTCATGTACATGCCCCTTTTCGAGCAGGCCCATTTTGTGGTAAATATTGCCCAGGAGCTTGGCCATGGTCGTCTTACCCGTACCAGGGTTGCCGGTAAATACGGCATGCAGGTTGATCCGCTGAGGGTCTTCGAATCCTTTTTCCTGCCGGAGCTTGAGGAAGCTGAGGTATTGGGTATAGTCCTTGACCTTTTCTTTGATGGTTTCCAATCCGATCAGGGCATCCATCTCGGACATCAGTTCGTCGAGCGTCTTCTCGTCGGGAAGGGTTCCGGGTTGGATCAGGGTCGCCCCATGGGTTCCCGGCACCACGGCCTGGGCTTCTCCCTCGATGAATTCATTGTCGACCACAAAAGGTACCACTGCGACCAATCGCTCCATGAAAACAACTTCCAGGGTGTAATTGTCGGTCCCCCAGGTCCCATAATGATCGGACCCCCAACCAGAGCGAATATTAATTTCTGCCTGGCCTTTGAGGATATGGATCAATTCTTCGGTCCGGCCTTTGAGTTGGCGCGAGTCATTGTAGAAGTTAAAGACAAATTCACCCCACCAGTCCTCTTCACGGACCAGGTTCATCAGGGTCAGCTCGGACCAGATGTAACGGGTCTTTTGCTTTTCAAACTGGGTATAGTACTTACGTACCTCCGGCAGGGGTACTTTATTGGTTCCTTCAAAGAGTTTTACGCCTTTCAGATTGAAATAGGGATTGCTCACGGGGGATACGGCACCCCGGTTTTCGACGTAAAAGGGGGCATTGCCGACGACGATTCCATCCAGACTGGCTTCCCAGAGGTAGCGGCCCTTTCGCCAGAATTTACCAGGGGTTACATTTCCCCAGCCTTCGCGGATATAGACCACATTTTCGGTCTCCACGACTTCCCGGTCTTTGTTGATATTGCAAATCTCCTTGCCCCGGGTGCCATTCTCATCCAAGCCAAAACACTTGAGATTTACCTTAACGGTCCACTTCTTCTCGTCAAAGAGTTTGTTGTAAAATGAAAACTCACAATAGATATAGCAGGCTTCCGAAGCTTCAAATACCCTGCGGTACTTTTTCTTCCCGTCTGCCAACCATTCGGTGGAGCCATATATTTTAAGGTCTTTGTACTTATAGGGCACAAAATCGTTTCCCTTTTCTTCGCTCATATCATCAATGATCAAAGTCCGCTGGCCACCAACAAATTGATGTCCATAAAATCAATACCAAACAAAGTGGAAAGGGTTCGTTTGGTAAGATGTTTTCTGTAAACATAAACCCCTTGCTTGACGCCGTCGTCAAACTTCATGAGTTGTTCGATGCCACCGTAATCTCCCGCCTGGATGAGGATCGGTCCAAGGATATTGGACACTGCTGCTGAAGCCGTTGCCGGCACCCTGGCTGCGATATTGGGGACACAGTAGTGGACCACATCGTGCTTGACGAAGGTGGGTTTTTCATGGGTGGTGGGGCTGCTGGTCTCGACACATCCACCCTGGTCGATGGCTACGTCTACGATGACAGAGCCTTCTTTCATGTTGAGGACCATCTCCTCGGTCACGACGACGGGGGCACGGTGGCCGGGCTTGAAGGCGGCGCCGATGACGACGTCGCTGTTTCGGACGGCTTCTTCAATATAGTTGTGCATGGAGACGACGGAGTAGACTTTCCGGCCCAGCCGTGCCTCGAGGAGGCGGAGCTGGGATACGTCCTCATCAATGATCTGGATGGTGGCGCCCATGCCCAGGGCAGTGAGTGCGGCATTGTAGCCGACGGTGCCGGCACCGATGATGGTGACGACGGCCGGCGGTACGCCGGTGACACCTCCCAGCAACATTCCTTTGCCATTGGTGGCTGCGCTCAGGAGCTCAGTCGCGATGTGGATCGAGTTGATCCCGGCAATCTCGGACATGATCTGTACGAGGGGGCGGTTGCGACGCTGTCCTTCCAAAAACTCGAAGCCAACCGCAAGGATATTCTTGCGGATGAGGGTCTTCAGGTGGTGTGGGGTCAGGCTACCCAGGTTGACCGCAGAAATCAGGGCTTGCTGGGGGCGCAGCATGTCCAGTTCCTCGGAAGACAGCGGGGCGATCTTTACAATGGTCTCTGCTTTGGAATAGACGTCCGCCAGGGAATACACAATATGTGCACCTGCCTTGTTGTAAGCTCCATCGGGATAGCTGCTCGGTTCACCTGCACCTTTCTGGACATAAACCTCGTGCCCGTTGGCAACCATGACGCCAACCGCTTCCGGGGTCAAGGCGACCCGGTTCTCAAAGAAATAACTTTCTTTAGGAACGCCGATCCGAAGATTTTTCTTCGATTTTTTAGTTCGGACGGGCATTTCTGCCGGAACGACCCACGATGAAGGGTGGAGTTCGCTCAGGATACTTCCCCCCAGTTTGGAACCACTCATGTATAGACTATTGCAACGTCAATTCGATCACGCGATCCAATGGTCCTGTGCTGATGATGCGGATCAAAACCGCTTCCTCCGGGACCAATGGTTCAATCAGTTCCGGCCATTCAATGAAACAAAAATTGCCGGAGAAAAAGTATTCTTCATAACCCAGGTCGTACACTTCTTCCAAACGCTCTATACGGTAGAAATCGAAATGGAAAATGCTTCCGTGTGGGCTGTCATATTCGTTCACGATAGAAAAGGTAGGGCTCTTCACCACATCCTTGCTTCCAAGCACCTCAGCGAGGCCTTTCACAAGGGTGGTTTTCCCCGCACCCAGACCGCCATAAATTGCGAAAATTCTATCAGTCGGACAAGCTTGCAGGATTTTTTCAGCGGCTGTCAAGACATCTTCCGGTCCGTGGGTCTCTATCCTCAGGGTATTTGCCATTGTAGATCTGAATGGATGTTCTTCAATAACGTTCCAAAAGGTCTTCCACCACTGCTGGGACACCGATGGTAGCGTTGGCTCGCACCTCTATCACCTCTTGCCCAGTGGCATAGTTCAGGGGCTTGGGGTCGATGTAGAAGATTTCTGCATGTTGTGGAGCGAAGTCAACCAGGGTATTGGCTGGATAGACGGCCATTGAGGTTCCGATGATCAGGAGGATATCCGCCTGTGCGGTGACAAGTGCCGCCCTCTCCATCTCGGGGACCTCTTCTCCGAACCAGACAATATGGGGCCGCAATTGCCCGCCATCCTCCGCAGTGTCACCCAGGCGCACCTCTTTCCCGGCATAGTCATAGATCAGCTCCGGATTGGTCACTGAACGCACTTTGTTCAACTCCCCATGGAGATGCAGAATATGCTTTGAGCCCGCCCGTTCGTGGAGATCATCTACATTCTGGGTAATGATTGCCGTCTCAAATCTTTGCTCCAGTTCCACCAGTGCATGGTGGCCTTGGTTGGGCTCCACTTCCAGCAATTGCATTCGCCGCTGGTTGTAAAACTCTAAGACCAATTCAGGATTCCTTTCCCATCCAAAGGGAGAAGCGACCTCCATCACATCATGGTTTTCCCAGAGCCCATTCGAATCGCGGAAGGTCTTGATCCCACTCTCGGCACTGATCCCGGCTCCAGTCAGGATGACAACTTTCTTTTGTGTACTCATCTGTCTGCCATTTTGGAACCCCGAAGTTAAGAAAATCAGTTTGGGAAAGGATTGTGCGTCTGAAAAACGAAGCAGCAAAAGGTCTAAAAACGACCGAAGCACCTTTCCAGGTGCTTCGGCTAAATCGGCAGTTTATGCTATCTTTTTGATACTCACTAGGAGTATAACGATTTCAGATTGTACCTAAATAGCTGTATTGGGCGATAGCGCGTCTGCCTTGTTATCAATCAACAATCATGAAGAATGTCGGAAATAAGCGGGATAAATGCAAGCACTTTATGCAAAATAAATGGCAGAAAAGCGGGGGTTGGCCCCCCTAAACCGATAGCTTATTCCCCTTATTGGTTGGGAGCTGTCTTGATATCGGGTACAGGCTTTCCTAAAAAGTGTACAATTCCATACAGGACTGCCAGCGCTAAGGGGAAAGTTATCCAGAAGGGCCACCCCAGAGCAGCGGGGAGCGTTCCGATCAAGGTTCCGACTACACCGACCGTAAGGGCATAAGGCAATTGGGTTCTCACGTGGTCTATGTGGTTGCAATTGCTGGCCAATGAACTGAGGATGGTCGTATCCGATATTGGAGAGCAATGGTCACCCAATACGGACCCCGCCAGTACACATGCCACGGTATTGTAAAGGATTGGTAAAATCTCTTCGGGAAGGAATTCTTCGGTGATGCCCACACTCCAGCAAGCGGGAATGATGAGGGGGTACAATATCGCCATGGTTCCCCAGCTACTGCCGGTGGAAAAGGATACCAATGCAGCGAGCACGAAAGTAAATACGGGTATCATGAAGAGGGGAACCGATCCGCCCAATAACTGCGTGATAAATTCTGCGGTGTGCAGGTCTTCGGTCACATTCGCAAGGGCCCAGGCGAGGATCAATATGATCATGGCATGCATCATGGTCTTGAAGCCACCCAGCACGGTGTCGATCGCAGTATCGAGCTTCATGATCTTTTGGGTCAGGGTCAGGAGTAGGGCTGTGCCCAATCCCAGGAGGCTCGACCAGAGCAAAGCAGAATAGCTGTCCGCAGCTCCGATGATCAGGGAGAGTTTTCCTCCCAGATTCAACCCTTGGTAGTTCAGGGCGGCATCCGGGTCTGTTTCAAAACTCGACCACAAGCTGGATGAGCCGGTGTACCAAAGTCCAACCACGGTTCCAAAGATCACCACCGCAATCGGAAGGATCGCATTCCAGGGGTTGGGGATGGCTCCACGTACGGGTTCCAGATCGTCCAGTTCCTGGGCCTTCTCCTGGTCCATACCTTCACGCATAGCTGGTTTTGAAACCTGTCCGGTTTCTCTGGCCCGGATTTCTGCCGCATGCATCGGTCCGAAATCCCGCTTTTTGTAGATCAAAAACAGCATGAACAGCAATGTCAGCAAGGGATAAAATGAGTACTCGAGGGAAGAGAGGAATACGCCATAGGGGCTCGGGTCACCGGGTATGGCACCGTATTCAGCAGTAATTTTATCAAGGCCACCCTCAATATAACCCAGTTCAGCACCAATCCAGGTAGTAATAAATGCAATCGCTGAAATCGGTGCAGCGGTTGAATCTACTAAATACGCCAGTTTTTCTCTGGAGATGCGCAACCGGTCGGTCACCGGGCGCATGGTATTCCCCACAACAAGCGTGTTGGCATAATCATCAAAGAAGATGGCAACCCCGAGGAACCAGGTGGCAAATTGGCCGGTCTGGGCATTTTTTGCCAGCCGGGCTACCCGGTCCACCACGCCTTTCATACCTCCATTCCGGGAGATGACCGCCACAATGGCTCCGATCAACATCGAAAAAAGGATGACCGAAACATGGTCGGTATCCGCAACCGCACTTAGAATATAGGTATCCAATACAGAAAGAAGCCCTTTGGGAACTCCCAGGACACCCGATATATAGACATGGATCACGGCTCCCCCCACGAATATCCCGGTAAACAAGGCGGTGATTACTTCTCTGAAGACTAGAGCCATCACGATGGCGAGCAAGGGAGGGATGATGCTCAACCACAATGGAATAGAAGGAACCTGGGTTTCAAAGGTAAATTCTCCATCGTGTTCAGGGTGGGTGAATTTCAGTTTTAACGCTTCGGATATGCCAAAGTCATGAACCAGGGATGCTTCACCATCGGTGAATTCAAAAACCGCCCGCTGTCCATTGACCGAACCAACCAGAGTTGCCTGGCGGTAAGCCTTGACTTTTCCAGTGTATTTGATCACAATGTCTTCTTCCACACCGGCGATGGCAAACGCCGGAGCTTCTACTTCATACCCCTCGACATCAAAGGGTGTTGGTTTTTCATCCGGCACATCTGTCGTACGAGGGACGAATTCAATATCTACTCCCTCTGAATCCGGAACCGGCTGAGCGCAGGAGAAAGAAAAAACCCCAAATAAAAGGAGTGTGAATAGAAGACAACGGAAAATATATCGGTCAAAACCCATTAAAGGACAGATAAAATTCTGATTCATCGGGATAAGTTAAGCAGAAAGGGGTAAGATTCCATACAAGATTTAATCCCACTGGCGCAAAGAATATGGTGACCTTTGTTAAAGCTTCAAGAACCAAAACTTCGTGTCGATTAGCCAATGAACTTAACTTATAAGGATATCAAGTCCCTTTTCAGCGCCTGCATTCTGCTGGTCTTATTTTTGTTTGTGCTGACTCCCGGTATGAAAGCCCAGACATCCTTTATCGAGATGATCGGAAGTAGCGATGTTGAATTGATGGCTTATCTGGAAAATCTCCCTGCCCAACAAACCGTAGTCAAAACAGGAGACCGGATTGAGATCACTGCCAAAGACTTAAAGGTGGTCTATGCCATCAGGCGAGGCAAGGTCATCTCTGTCAAATACCAACAGCTTTTCAATTCATCTCAGGCATCCGTTGATGCCTACAACAAGTACATGAATTATTTGTACAGCCGCGGGGTTCCCCTGCGACAGATAAGCAATGTAGATTCCTGCCGGGTGACCCGTGGTTATGGTGGTGGTATAGAGGCCAACATCACGGTGATGCCCTCCCAAAACAAGTACCGCCTGGATGCAGATCTGATGCTCCTGCGCTAGCCAGCACTTTCCTTTTCCATTCCCCGATTTCCTCCGCACAAAAAGAACTATATTTATCCCCTTGGATGCAATGGGGAAGATATTTCGCAGGCGCAGTCTCTACACCGCGGCTGGTTTGATTTTTTTGATCAAGCTCACTTTCCTGTTGCTCAGCACCCCTCTTTACGACCTTGACACCAATTCCTTCATCAGAGGTGGGCTGACCTGGGACATCTACCACAATCCATTTATGAACCTGTTCATTGCCGGATTTGGCAAAGTCTGGCCCAATGCCTGGTTCATCATCGGGGTGCAGTGTCTGGGATACGCGCTCTGTGGGGCTTTTCTGTTGGAGGTCTGGTTCCGCCCCCTCACCCGCCAGAAATCTTCCGCGTGGTATTGGCTGGCTTTTGTAATCATTGCCCTGGAACCCCTGACCACGTTTTACAATTTTTCTTTGCTTGCCGAGAGTTTCTTCACGGGATTCACTTTTCTATCCATTGGGGCTGCCCTCCTTTGGCTCCGTCGACCCACCCTTGCCCATGCCGCCTTCTTTGGTGCCGCCATCGGCCTGACTTTCCTCTGCAAGCTGAGCGCCATGGTCCACCTCCCCCTCTTCGGCGTTTTTCTCCTTCAAAACCCGATCCCCAAAGGCTCTACTTCCCGCCTCTTGCGCTTCGTCCAGGGTCCGGTCAAACATGGAACCACCGCCCTTTTGCCCTTTATTCTCTGCTATGCTTTCGTATACATCGGCCAGAAGACCATCAATGAAGGAGACCTCTATACCGTAGAAGGCCGGGTGCGCTGGGATTTCAGTTCTGCACTTTATCAATCTGAAGAAATTGAGGGAGCCGATTTCAAGCGCTATGTAGAGCCTTATATCCTGGACAATGGCCAATTGATCGCCCACCGGGAATTAAGACGTGAGCTCAGCTACCTGGGCTACAAAGATTGTGTGGCTGATTATGAATCCAGGGGATTCATCCACAACCGGGGGGTCAATGCCTGTGACAGCATCTTCGGAGCAGTTGCAGCCCAGATCATGGAGGAACATTTCTGGGAGTCTGAAAGACAATTCATCAGGGACAATTTCCGCTTTCTCCATGAACTCAGCTATATCGACTACCGCTTCACGCCCGGCCTCCACTACTACCACCCGGAACACGAATGGCAATACCTGGACAGTCTGATGGCCACCCACTACCAGCTTGACCTTTCCGAAAATGCATCCCGGATTCCGGCGATTTGGACCAGCCTTTCTTTTGGGAATACCTATTTGCCCATCCTCTGGTGGCTTTGCTGGTTTACGATCGGTGCCGCCCTGTTCCTTTGGTTCAGGCAACGAAACAGAAAAGACTTGCTCCTTATCGCCCTGTTTCTCTGTATTCCGATGGTCTTTCACCTGGTTTATATTTCCTACCGTCCCCGCTTTCTCGCTCCCTATGTCATATTGGAGTTGTTGCTGTTCTTACAGGTTCTGATGTCTTTGCTCAACCGAAAATCTCCTAAGGCAGCCTAGAGAATTCCTCCTTTCACCCTATCTTATTTGCAAATTGATCCAGGATGCGCAGAAAATCTCTCTTCTTCCCCGATGGCCATTTACTTCTCGTCTTCCATCGCCGATTGCTTTTCGTCTTCTTTAGCCACTTACGACTCGTCTCCAAACGCTATTTTCTAGTAGCTCTCCTGGGTGCAACGGTTCTCCTCCCCTCCTTTGCCAAGGCCCAATTTGACCTGAGTTTCTTTGAATTTCCCCCCCGGTCTCCGATCAACAATGCCGCCATCACCCTCCCGGATTCCGGCTGGTCCTACAACTTCATGACCACTGGCCACCTCTTTGGAGCCCATGAAAACCGGAATTCCATCTATCCGGCAGCGTCTTTCCTGGCCAATGTCGATATGATCAACGGGCAATCCCCTACCGTATTCATTGCCACCGGAGACATCGTGCGTTCGGCAAAGGATTCGCTGGCAACCCAGGGCTGGCGAACCGCAGGGCAGTTGCTCAAAGCTCCCATCTACAACGCCCCCGGCAACCATGACCTCGATGATGAACAAGCATATAAGAAAGCATTTGGCAGTCTCCAGTCTTCCTTTTTTATCCGGGACGACCTCTTTGTTCTGCTCAATTCGGAGTTCCTAAAGGAGGGGAAGGCGGAAAAACTGAACTCCTTCATTGCCAGGGAAGCTGAAAAGGCAACCAAGCGGGTACAACCGGTGCGGCACCTGTTCGTCTTTTCCCACCGGATGCTGGCTCCGCTTTGCAATCCGGACCTCAGTGCTCTGGATGCACTCGCCAATGAACCCTTCTCCGGCAAAGTCAGTCCTGAGGAGGCATGTGAGATATTCAAGGCCCTGAAAGCAATCCCACACACCGGGGAATTCTGGAATTTTTCCGGGGATGTGGGGACCCACTGGTCGGTGCCTGCACTCTACGGTTTTGACGAGCTGAACGAATGCCATGTACTTGCCACCGGGGTGGGGGATACGGATGAAGACCGGGTGGCCAAGGTCACGGTTTCCTATGACGGCAAGGTTACCGCCGAGGTGCTCCCTCTGTTTCCGGAAGGCCGTACCCAGCCGGCAGAAGACTTTACCGCCTCTTTCTGGCAGAAGAGCAGGGGGGTGGAGCAGGTCGATGAAACGACAAGCGAAAATTGGATGCTGGCTCAATTCAGGAAGGCCAGCTTTTGGGGCGGGGTTGGTTCCGGTATCGTACTTTCATTGGTCGGCTTCCTTCTCCTGCGACGTTTTCGACGCAATAAGGGTTGGTAAGTCTTGTGACTGACTCACCAACCCTCAGGTATTGATCGAAAATAATATCTCGGCAGGATACCGATCCTTGAATTCTATTTAATATCCATGAACTTCCAGCCCTGCTGCGCACCGGCGTTTACCCGGACAACATAGCGTCCGGCTCCCCAATTGGATCCATTCAGATCCACGGTATGGGTACCCGGTCCCTTTCTTCCTTCATTCAGGTCGGCAACCTGCCGGCCTGAAAGATCAAACACCTGGATATGAACCTCTGAAGCCCCGTCCAAATTGAAAGAAAGTTGGGCCGTACCTTGGTTGGGATTAGGCCAAAGCAACATGGGAAGACTTCCGTGGTCATTCATTGCCTCTTCCATATCGGTAGGAACGGAAAAGAAGGGCGAGGGGAGTTTTACATCTGTATAGAGACGATAATCTCCCTCATCCAGTGGGATCACCCGGTTGTTATTGGAAACCTGGATGGAATCACCCGTGAAGTACTCGTACCACCATCCATCCTGTTGGAAGCCAACATTGGGTAGCTTAGGGGTCACATCAAAATTACCCACTACCACGACATTCATATTGTTGTCGTTGAGGTAGATCGTCTTGACATCACCTGCCAGGTTGAGCACATAATTGGTGGTCAGGAAAGTAGAATTGCTGGTCCGGAGGTTAATCAGGGCAGCCCAGGTGTCAAAGAGGTTCCGGCGGTCCTGGTCCTGGTAATATCCCCAGCGAATCGGCTTGGGACAAACCCGGCAAGGATCGTCGATGCTGACTTCATAGCCCAGTTCTGCGAACTGCTGGAACATCTTAGGCCCGGGAATGGTGAAGAAAAATGCACCTGCCAATTCCATCCGGTCCAGGGCAGTACCCAGGGTTCTGATATTGTAGGGACCATTCGAATTTCCAAACTCAAGGTTCTTGAACATCAGGCGCTCTTCATCGTGGGACTCGAGGTAGCCAAATACCCTTGGGTTTTGCCACCCACGGCGCTGGTAGTCGATCCAATCAAAATTGGATGTACTTACATATCCCATGGTGGCTTCATTGTATTCATGGACATGGTTTCCCCAGAGCATGAAATCATAATTGGCCAATTCGGTTTCTTCGTCGTTGTTGGCAAAATGCTCCAGCACCAGGTAGACATTGGGATCGATGGTGCGCAGATAATCCGCATAGCTTTTCCAGAGCGCAATACGGGAGCCATCGTACGTATTCCAAAAGCCGACATCCATTCCGCTGTTGGTCTGGGTGAATCCCTTGGACAGGTCGAAGCGGAAACCATCGACCCGGTATTCTTCCATCCAGTATTTGTTGACCCGCTTGAACCACTCCTGGGTTGCAAATGCTTCGTGGTTGAAATCATATCCCACATTGAAGGGGTGCCGGGCATCGGGGTTCAAATATGGATTGCTGGGTGAAGGCTTGAAATTGGCGGCATCCCACCACATTTGACAGAGGGGGCTCTGGCTGAAGGCGTGGTTGTAGACTACGTCGATGATGACCGCGATCCCACGGCTGTGACATTCATCTACAAATGCTTTGAAATCGTCCTTGCTTCCATAGTACTTGTCCAGCGCCATGTGGAAAGAGGGATTGTAACCCCAGCTCTCATTTCCTTCGAACTCATTGACCGGCATCAATTCGATCGCGTTAACTCCCAGACGTTCCAGGTAATCGAGTGAGTCAATGATGGTCTGGTAGTCATGGCGGGCGACAAAGTCACGTACCAGCAATTCATACACCACCAGGTTTTCTTTGGCGGGACGGGTCCAGTTGTTGGTCTGCCATTGATAGGACGGTGCTCCGGGCTGAATCACGGTAACGATTCCAGTGGTTTTGCCGGTGGGGTAAGGGGGGAGATTGGGGTAAGTGACGGCCGGAATGTACTGGTCATTATTGGGATCAAGCACCAACTCGCTGAAGGGATCTGCGGTGGTGATTTCGCCGTCGATAAAGTACTGGAAGGTGTATTCCTGACCGGGGGTCAAACCCGTGATGTCGATCCAGAATGCGCTGTTGTCCGGGGTACGGTTCATGAAGTAATCGGTATTCACCTGGTAATTGTTGAAGTCACCCATTACATAAGCAAAGGTTTTACCAGGTGAATAAAGGTAAAGGCGAACCGAGGAGGGGCTGGTGTAGTTGATGCCCAATTCTGTGCCACTGGGAACGTTGACAAAGTTGACGGCAGGATTAACGGTGTAGTAGATCGTATCTCTGACTACAGCTGAACCATTGTCAGCGGTCAGGATCACTTCATGGTTCCCACCGGTAGTTACGTTCAGGTTATAGCTCAAGGTCTTCCCGTTGACGGTGTAGATTTGCGTTCCGTTGTCCGTCAGGGTAAGGGTGGCGGAATCTGAGGCAGCACCTTCGATCTGAATATTGCTGCCAATTGAAGTCAGGGTATTCGCGGCAGCCGGAGAAATAATCGAGGTATTGAGCTGACCGGGTTGATAAACAGTGTAGAAAATATCCGAACCATCTGCTGCACGACCGACGATGGAGCCATCCGTATTCCGAAAGACAAAAGCCATTGCGGTTACCGTCTCTGCCTGGGCACCATAAAATGAATTGAGGTGGTACTTGATCTCATGCAGGTTGTTCCCCAGAGAAGTCATGGCGACATTCGGATCATTGGTCCCCCAATTGCCTTGGACATTCCGCCAATCGGTAGGATTTGAACTCAAATTGGTAATGACCCCGGTATGCGCAAATACAGGCGAGACACCATCCAAAGCACCATTGCCCTGAGAGGCGTCAAAAGTAATGGTAACAGTGTCATTTTGCTGTGGGAAGACAGGGTCAACACTTACAACCTGGGCCTGGCTGAGCAATGGGAAAAGCAGTAAAAGGGGGAGCAGAATATTTCTCATATTTTAAAAAATAGTTCGGATAAAGAAAGCTGTTCCATGAGCCTCTTCTACATCCAGGACGGGACAGTGTTTAGAGCTCAGGCTACTATATGGAATGAAAAGTGGTTTTTCGGACCCAGACAATAGGCATCTGGCTTTCATTCCTGAAATTGAAGAGGCTGCCCCATAAGGACAGCCTCTTCCCTTGATCAATATATTTTACTCGATGATGATCTTGCGGACGATCTTCTGGTCATCTTTGCGGATTTCCAGGAAGTAAACACCTGCGTTCAGACCTTCACGTGAGAACTCAACGCTCTCATTGCGGATGTCATTCTGGCTTACCACAGTCTGACCAATCATGTTTACAACTTTCAGGTCGTAGGACTTGAAGTCGTAATCTACCAACTGTACGGTTGCAGACTGGCTCATTGGATTCGGGAATACGATGACACCGTACTGGTTGTCAAATGCTTCCGCGACATCAGTGGCAACGGTATTACAAGTATTGAACTCGTATACAGGAAGGATGGTATCGTTGGTCAGGCCAACGATGTTGAGGAGACGGTTGAATCCGCCAAGTCCATTGTCAACGGCACAGTTACCGGGGTTACCAGCGGCAAATTCACCATCGTCCGGGTCCATAGAGCCACCGTTGAAGTACTTGTACTGGTATTCACCAGGAACGATAGATTCAGTGTGCTCATAGATGTTGTCCGCATCAGGGTCCATCATTGGCAGTGAATCCTTTTCCCAGGCAGGGTTCTGGAAGTTACCGGCAACGGTCAGACCATTGGAGCTGATGATGGCGTTGCTCATGTCAACCCGGAAGGTGACGTTAACGGCTGGAAGTGGAGGAACACAGGTATCGCAGGAAGCGAAACAGTGCACTGGAATTACGAGGGGGCCGGGACCAGCAACTACAACTTCACGGTTGTTGCTGGAAGCACAAGCTGAAGGAACAGCCTCATCAGTTCCCCATGCAGTACCATTCAGGTACTTGTACTGGTAAGTACCTTCGGGAAGCATGAATGAAATGCTGTAAACTCCATCCATATCAGGATCGGTCAACACTGTAGTACCAGGTGTCCAGTCATTCCATCCCTGACCTACTGCGGCTCCCTGTACGGAACCGGCAAGGGTCACAGAATCGGCAACGGTTTCGTTGGCCATATCAACCTGGAAAGTAACCATAACGGTGTCAACTACAGTTGGGCAAGCGGCACAAGTACCGAAACAAACGACATCGATGGTAGTGTCAGCACTTACCGTGATACCACGGTTGCCATTGACGGCACAAGCACCAGGAACACTTTCATCGGTACCCCAGGCAGCGCCATTGAGGAATTTGTACTCGTAAGAACCGGCAGGAAGCTGAACGGTAATGTCATAAATATCATCGTTGTTGCCATCGGTCAAAATGGTTGCACCGGGAGTCCAGTCACTCGGAAATCCAGCTGCAGCCTGAAAGCTACCAGCAACAGATACGGTGTCGGCGACAGGTGCGGAATTCGACATGTCAACCTGAAAGGTAACATTGAACTGACCAAAAGCGGTCACGGACATTGCCACCATAGCAATAAGTAGTGCGTAAATTTTCTTCATAGCTTGAATAATGTGTTCTCTAAAATAGTGTATAGCTACCTGCCACACCCCTAAGTGTGGCATTAACACTAAGATAGATAAAAGAAAATATCGGTGCAAGAAAAGGCCTTTTCCCTAAGCCAATTAGCTATTATTATGACTCAATAAGGACTTTTATTGGTGCAGATGCGTACAGCATCTGGTGTAGAATGCGTACAGCATCTGGTGTAGAATGCGTACAGCATCTGGTGTAGAATGCGTACAGCATCTGGTGTAGAATGCCTAAACCCTCTGGCTGTAAGTAAGTAAAGTCTCTGGCATAGATGCGTAAAGCCTCTTATTTAGATGCCTAAAGCCTCTGGCACACATGTTTATAGCCTTGCTGCCAGCCTTGTGCCCTGGTCGATGGCTCGCTTGGCGTCCAATTCAGCCGCCACATCGGCTCCGCCGATCAAATGCACTGCCACTCCCGCCGCCTCCAGCGGCGCCTGCAATTCACGCATCACCACCTGCCCGGCGCAGATGATTACATGATCCACTTCCATCACTTGCGCTTCCCCATTGACCGACAAATGAAGCCCTTTGTCATCAATCTTGTGGTAAGCACATCCGCCGATCATCTTGACGCCCTTTTTCTTGAGACTCGCACGGTGAATCCACCCCGTCGTCTTGCCCAGCCGCTTCCCCAACTTGCCTTCCGTACGTTGCAGGAGAAAAATCTCCCGCGGGGATCGCTCATGCACCGGCTTCATCAAGCCTCCAGGAGATTGATAGCTGGTATCGACCCCCCACTCCGCCATGAAGGCCGCCACTTGTGGCTCCTCATCCGGATCCTCTGCCGTCAGGTATTCTGAGACATCGAAACCGATGCCCCCGGCGCCAATTACGGCCACCTTTTTCCCAACCGGCTTCTTCTCCCGTAGCACCTCAATATAGGTCAATGCCTTCGGGTGGTCTTCACCGGGAATCCCGGTAATGCGGGGCTTGACCCCGGTCGCCAGGATCACCTCGTCAAATTGCTCGCCGATCAATTGATCGGCCCCCACCCGCGTATTCAATCTTAAGTCCACCCCGGATGTTTCCAGCCGGCGACGGAAATAACGCAATGTCTCATGGAATTCTTCCTTGCCGGGAACTTCCTTGGCCATGTTAAACTGACCGCCGATTTCACTGGCGGCCTCGAAGAGAACGACCTCGTGCCCTCGTTCCGCGGCGGTACAGGCAAAGCTCAAACCGGCAGGTCCGGCTCCGATCACCCCTATCCTTTTCTGCTGCTTAGCAGGCTCGATCACCAATGTGGTTTCGTGGCATGCCATCGGATTGACCAGACATGAAGCAGTCTTCCGGGAAAAGATATGGTCCAGACAAGCCTGGTTACAGGCAATGCAGGTATTGATTTCGTCGGCCCGGTTCTCCTGGGCCTTTTTGGGAAATTCAGGGTCGGCCAGGAATGGCCGGGCCAGGCAAACCATGTCCGCATGGCCCTCCGAGAGAATTTCCTCAGCTTTTTCGGGGGTATTGATCCGGTTAACCGTGATCAGCGGGATATTGACCTTGCCCATGAGGCGCTTGGTGACCCAGCTGAATCCACCGCGTGGCACCATGGTGGCTATGGTCGGAACCCGGGCTTCGTGCCAACCGATCCCGGTATTGATCACGGAAGCACCTGCTTCCTCCACCTTCCTGGCCAGCAATTCGATCTCTTCCCAACTGCTGCCTTCATCCACCAGGTCCAGCATGCTGAGGCGATAGACGATGATAAAATCCTCACCCACCGCTTCGCGGGTCTGGCGAACGATCTCCAGCGCAAACCGGATGCGGTTCTCATAAGAGCCACCCCATTCATCGGTCCGCTTATTGGTCCGCTTGGCTATGAACTGATTGATCAGGTAACCTTCGGAGCCCATGATCTCCACCCCATCGTAGCCAGCCTCTTTGGCCAGCCGGGCACAACGCACAAAATGGCGAATGGTACGTTTGATCCCCCAACGGCTCAACTTGAAAGGCTTGAACATCCCGATGGGTGCCTTGATCGCGGAGGGAGCAACATTCAGAGGGTGGTATCCATAACGGCCTGCATGGAGAATTTGCATACAAATCAGTCCGCCTTCGCGGTGGACTGCATCTGTGATCAGCTTGTGCTTGCGGGCCTGCCGCTTGTTGGTAAGACGGATGGAAAATGGTCCTACCCAGCCAGCTATATTGGGAGCGACCCCACCGGTGATGATCAGGCCAACTCCGCCTTTGGCACGTTCACCAAAGTAGGCAGCCATTTTTTCATACCCCTGCTTCGCCTCTTCGAGACCTGTGTGCATGGAACCCATAATAATGCGGTTCCGAACCTCTATATTTCCGAGTTGGAGAGGCTTGAATAAATTGGGATAGGGATGCGACATTATTTCTTCAATCGGGCTTTAAAGGACCAGGTGAAAGCAAATTCTGCAACTACGTCACCAGCTTCATCGAAACCAGACATAGGGCATACTACAGTAACCGGCTCACCGGTCGCAGCCGTCTCTTCGATGGCGGCTTTGATATCCGCACCGGACTCACAGACAAAAGTGATGGTACCGACCGCCTTCTTCATAAAGCGGCCTTCCTGGTGAACCACAAGGGTGGCAATAGAGGGTCTTTGACCATGGGTAAACATAGTCAGCAGGGCCCCGGAACTCATCTCCGCTGCCATCCCGAGCACCGCCCAAAAGGTAGAGCGGAAAGGGTTTTTATTGAGCCACTTGTACCTGACCGTGACCTCACAGCGTTCCCGGGTGAGGGTCTTGATCCGCATCCCCGTGAGGAATCCCATCGGGAGGATCTTGGCCATCATCAACCGGAACTTAAACGGATTCGAAAAATTATCTTCGATGTACCGGATCTTGGCTTCATCGAATTCAAACTTGGCGCGTGGGGCCGTTGGGGCGGTGGTTTCCATGGGACACTTCTTTATACAAAAATACTCTGCATGCAGCGTATAAAGCTAGCGGTTTTTAAGCAAAAAAGAAAGGGAGCCCGTGAACGTGGGTCTCCCTTTCCAACGATATAAAAAACACTAAACTCCGTTATTTAGAAGGCTAATTTTAGCCCGAGTGCCGGGTCAAGGCCATACATGATGGCACCGGCGTTGGTCCATTCAACCATGGGTTTCACTTCTGCGCTGACCGCAATGGGCAGCAGTGGAATCTTGAGTTCTATTCCCGCGACTGCATCAACGCCCCATCCACTTGATCCGGGGGGGGCAATCGCTTCAAAGGTTCCGTTGATAGGATCGCTGTACAGACCACTCCGATAGTTAAATCGACGGTGCGCTCCTACCCCGGTATAAAGCTGTAAAGCCTGTATGCAGAAAATGGGCCGGCTACGTTGCAGCATCACGGTAACGCTTTCACCGAAGGGATACACTCCATAGATACCCTCAATGGCAAACCCTTTTACGGGCACCAATTTCAGGGTTATTCCATTGGGACCTCCACCGGCTCGCCAACCAGCCGCTACTTTGTATTTTTGAGCATGTAGTTCGTTTGCACCTAAGATGATCATCAAACCAAAGAGCAGAGGTAGTATCGAAAATTTCTTGAGCTTATTCATAACCAATCGAATCTTAAAAATTGAGAGGGTGTAGGATTTTATATAGTTACTCAGACAAACTGCGTGCCAAACCTGATTTGAATTGATCTTTTTCTGGAAATTTTTCTTCACCCAGTCTGTTGTTTCAGATCCTTTTCCGGCCCCAAATCCCCAGCAAAATGAAAGCCAGGATACCAAAGAGGACATAAAACAGGGTCTGCACCGTGAAGTTGAGGGTAGCCAATGAAAGGCCCTCTTCTGATGAAAATCCCATTACCAGCATGGCTTGTACAACGAACCAGTGGTACGGTCCAAGTCCACCAGCCGGGACAGGAAGGGTACGGGCTACACTTCCCACCACAAAGACTACAAAACCTACCAGGATAGCTTTGTCATTGTTCAACCCCAAGGCATAGAGCGAGAAGAAAGGGGCCGAGAAATAGCTGATCCAGATGAAAAATGTATAGAACAGGAAACGGAGCTTGCCGGGCATATAAAAGATCGCCAGCAACCCATCTCTCATTTTAGCAGCTTGTTTCTGTATCCACTCCAACCATTTCTTCCCCAATTTCATCCTGAGAAAGAAGTAAAGACCAGTCGCCATCAGGAGCAATGCTACCCCACCCACCACCAAGAACAACTCCTTCCCTTCCACCTTTCCCAGCATTGGTTCCCATATTTGTCCACGGAAAAAGGACTCTACCTCGCCGCGGGCGGCAAAGGCGGTACCAACCACGATTAGGAACAGGCAGATCATATCCACGAGCCTTTCCACCAGGACAGTCCCTGCTGAGGTCATCACCGGAATCCCAGTCAGGCGGTTCAGGGAAAGGCAGCGGGTCGCTTCCCCCAGGCGGGGAACACCCAGATTCACAAAATAGCCCGTCATCAAAGCCACGAAGGTCTCCTTTGTTTTGGGTGCCTCTCCACTCCCCCGCAGGAGCAGGGCCCAGCGCCGGGCGCGAACCCAATGCCCGAAAACGGTGGCAATGAGTGAGAACAAGACCCATTCCCAACGCGTATTCCACAAAATCTTACCCAATAGATTCAGATCCTGATCGGAAAAAACCCAAATGGTTAACCCCACGCCAAGGGCGAGAAGCAGCAGGTAGACACCTCTATGCAACCACACTTTGCTCATCTGTCAATTCCGTATTGGATCCTGATCTGCAAAAGAAAAGCATTATTTTTTATTTGATTGCCCTCTTTACCATTATATTTTGCCAACCGATTGGATTACTTTCCGGTACCAAAATGAGATCCGGCAATACAAAGACGCTTCATACCGCCCCATTACAAGAAAATGCCCACGAACTGGACATCCGGGAAACAACTAATTTCTGGATGGTCTGGGCAGATAACTATGACTTTCTCTATGGACAGTGCCTCCGCTGGGTCAAGGGAAATGATACGGATGCGCGTGAAATATTGAGCAATGTCATGATGCTGGCGCTGGACCATCTTTCCAAGTCGGATCAGTACATCCAGAATCCAAAGGCTTGGCTGGTTCGCCTGCTGAGAAACCACTGCATTGACCGGTACCGCAAGCGGGCCCGGCATCCGGTCCTTTCCTTTGACTTCGACCTGATGATCCAATCGCTGGACCAGGCTCTCCAGGGTGAAGGTTTGTCCCCGGAGCGGGGCATGGTCGACAATGAAGGTTATGACCGCCTCAAGGCAGTTGTAGAAGCTCTTCCCGACCGACTCAGATCGGTGCTTATCCTCCGCGCATACCAGGACATGCCCTACAAAGAGATTGCGAAACTCCTCGACATTTCCCCCGCCAATGCCAGGAAGAGGGTGCAGGAAGCAAGGGAAAAGGTCCGCACCAACCTGGATGCAAATGCAGAAGACCCCGCTTTCAGGCAACGTATGGCGGACCCCAGCCAGAATTCCCCGCGTTCGGAACGCAAGGCGGCTGAAGATGAACTGGTCCGCTTTCCCGGGACCTCCTTTCAGATGGAGCCCATTTCTCAACCCGTAATTGCCAACCTCGACTTTCACCGGCGGATCGAGCTCCCCATAGCTACTTTCCAACGTCCGATTCGGATCAGCCAGAAGTTGGAAGCTGCTGAACGGTACATTCTACGGCACCCACGGGGCTGGACCAGAAGGCGGGAAAGAGCGCTGTTGCTCGCTCTTCAAGGCAGAGTCTTTGACGCCACCGAGGAACTGGAAGTCGTGCTGCAAAAGCAACCCTACCAAATCGACACGCTGTTGCAGGCCGCACGCTGGATGCAGTGGATGGAAAGAATTCCGGAAGCCATTCAACTGCTGGAAAGAGGCTTGTCTTTTGCCCCCGAAAATGCATGGATATTTATTATAAAGGGAAAGCTCCTCTCTTTGCAGGGTCAATTTCCAGCCGCAAACCGTTCCTTTGAGCAAGCATGTCTGAAAGCTCCAATTCCGGTTTGTCAATTGTTGCTGGCTGAAAACCTGATGGCAATGGGAGAATGGGAAAAAGCTGGTATTCACCTTGAAAAAAATGCCCTTCTTCTGGGAAGGCTCCTCTACCAGGCCTGCCTGGCCAAAACAGGAAAGCTTCATGAACGCAGGAACACCATCCTGTACGCCAGGGAGGCCTATCCGAACGATCCCTTCACCCTGGCCCTGAACCTGGAAATTCGCTTGGAAGAAGGGCTGACGCGGGGCGAGCATGGCCGCACCACCCGCAAATTGCTCCATCTTCTGCGCAAATCGGCCCCCAACTCCAGCCTTTACCTCTTTGCGAGGATTGCCTGGCACCTCCACCGCAACCAGAGTGAACAAAGCCTGGATATACTTTTGGATGCTTTCCGATCGGTTCCTCTCACATTACAACATTTGATCCTCGGGGAAAAGTGGTGTGCTAAATTGGGCGCGGAAGACTATTCCCAGCGGATGCAGGAACTGCGCCGGGAGTACTACCCCAATCTCCAACCCTGGCAGGAATTCCTGCACTACTTGCCCTGGTCTTAAATTATTAATGCGCCAATCGGAAGGCCTGGCTTTTTCCTGCACTGAGGCACCGGAGGATATAAAACCCGCCTGGCAGAGAGGGGAGATTCAAATTCAATTGCTGACTGCCCCGCTCTATAAGCACTTCCTTTGCAAAGACCACCTTTCCCATTTGATCATGTACGCTGACTTGCACCATTCCCCCTTCCAGATGCACCAGATCAAGGTTCAACTCCGAGGCAAACGGATTCGGATATACCTGGTGAACTGCGAAAACTTCCTCGGGAGCCAAACTCAATTGAATGGTATTGGAATAGTGCCGGGCGCCTTCTCCATCAGTCAATCTCAAACGGTAATACAGGGTGGTAGCAAGTCCGGTGGTCTTGTCTTCCCAGTTGCCGGTACTTGCAACCGGCAGATCGGTCAGGCTTGAAAACCTCATGCCGTCCACAGAACGCTCAAGTTGCATTCCCTGGTAGGCATGGTTGGTGGGCAATTCCCAGGCCAATTGGACCAGGTCTCCGTGGGTGGTGCCGGTCAGGGTCGCTTCTTCACCATCCAAAACTGATCCCAGATCGTAGAAGATATGCCCGTTGAAATTCCGGACGGTAAAGGTCAGGCCAAAAGGGTAAGATTTGCCGACCCCTTCGTAAACGGTAAGGTTCGCGTCTGAAGCCAGGAAATTGCCTACTGCGGTTCCATCGGTATAGGAAGTGCCACCACCAAAATCATTGGTGATATAGAAAGCATAGGTCTGCCCGGCCGGTATGGTGACATTGATGGGAATGGGCAGGGCAGTGGGTAGGTTGTTGCCGGCTGAGGTGATCCCGGTTGCTCCTCCCAGGAAAATCCAGGCACCGGAGTTGTTTTCATTGCCGACGTGGGTACCGGCCCGGTAGTAAATCTCATAATTGGCAGTCGTGCCTGCGTATAAACTCGATTCAAAGCAGCGGATGGTAATTGTATTGGTAGCGGTTACATCAAACATACATCCCCGCTGACCATTGTTGTTATTGTAAGGGGTATTCATGATGAAGGCCGATGGGCAGGAATTGGTCCTGAGCATGCCTGTACCTGGGTTGGAAAGCGTACTGTTCTGCAATACCCGGTTGACTTCAATGTCGCTGTGGACACTGCCACCTTCACCCACAAATTCTACCCGGTCATCATCCGTCATTTTGAGTGACCCGTCCTGGGTAAATCCGAATGCCGGGAAGAGGATTGAAAGAAAAATACTGAATAGTAAACGCTGCGAAAAGTTGGTTGCAATGAGGGTAATCGTCTTCATGATCTTGATCCATTAAATATTTAAAGTTCAATGGTTCATTCCCAGAATCCGAAAATGTTACCCCTTTTTTTGAGAATAATCGACTAATAGGTGAATCCGTCGGGGTTAAGCAGCCCTTTAGAGCGAAGAAAATCGGAGAATAATTCCAATGATTTCCAGTATAGGGGGCCCTTTTCTGCCGGATCTTCGTTGATCCAGAGGTAATCGTTGGCCATGGC
The DNA here is from genome assembly GCA_964352215.1 of uncultured Bacteroidia bacterium. Lineage (GTDB taxonomy): Bacteria > Bacteroidota > Bacteroidia > J057 > JADKCL01 > CAWUKT01. The sequence goes on along the minus strand of CAYGRE010000026.1, from coordinate 9,889 downwards.
ACCGGTGTAAAGGCGAAGCAATACCCTGGGAGGTACACCTTCCAGAAATTCCGTAAGCCCGTTGCGGTTGCGCGGATGCAGGAGCAGCCTCAGCATGCGCTGCACCGGTTGGTAGTCAGGGTCGGAGAGTATTTCTCCCAGGATGGGGTCCAGGCTCCCGCTCACTTCAAACTGGTTGAGCGTGTGCTCAATGCCGGGGTGGGCCGCAGCCAGATCAGGTTGAACCTGAAGGGCAAATATGGAATGGAAGCTGAGGGCACCGGCTTCCAGGCTTTTGCGGCGGGCCCGCTCTACGGTGGCCCCCGTCACCTCGACATCGTCGAGGAACAGGACATGAATCGGGAACTCAGCGTAATCACTCGCCGGTATCAGTGATTTCGTGGACTTGGTGCGTCCCTTGCGGTCGTCCGCACTCAACTCCGCATAGTTGGCCCGACCTGAACCCAGCCGGGCAATCTGCCGGCAAATCACGGTCGGCAAGCCCTGCTGGCTCAGCCATACATTCACCCGTTGCCCGACCTCCAACAACAATTGGTTCGAAGCAGAGATGACATTGCGCACCCCCGGTGCGGTCAGGTATATATACTCACCCTTCTGCCGGGCAGATTCGAACAGGTCCCGCAGAACCCCTCCCGATGCCAGATCGGCAACCAGGGTTTTGCTCATTTCCTGTCCCCACCATTGCACAGAAGGGACATCACCGAACTTCATGCGGCTGTAAGTCCGGATTTCCTTTTCCAAACCAACCCCATTGGCCAGATCGAAAAAATTTCCCTGTTCATCCTGCCCCAGAACATACCGGACCGTCTTACCCGCCGAACGGTTTTGGGCATGGAGCATCTCGAAATTCATTGGACCGTGGGGAAAAGGTGGGATTGAAGCACCTCAAAAAAGGATTGGTAAGGAGGGCGGTTGGCATAGCCATCGCGGGACTGGGCCGCTTCTGAAATTGCCAACAAAAACTCCTGAGGGAAGCGGGAGAGGGCTGCTGTAAACTGATCCGGATCGGAGGCACCCCCCTTGAGGAAAAACTTGACCAATCGGGCATTCATCAGCAGCGGGGCCGGTGCTTGCTGAGACAAACGGTACAAATCGTTTAAATCCCGGATGTCAACGTGGTTCAAGACATCCTCTTCTTGTGGTTGGGTCTTGGCCAGGCTGGTATTGAATCCGACATAGTAGAGAAATACTACCCTGCGAATCCCCACCTGTGCCTCCAGCACTTCCCGGAGACTTTCTTCATGTGCGCCGGTAGAACGGAGGTCATCAAAGACGATCACTGTCTTTCCTTGCAAATCTTCCCCGCCGGCCAGCCATATTTTCCGCTCTTCCAGGACTTTCAGCCGTTCATCAAAGTCAAGCTGACTGTAATTGTGACATCCGAAGCCACCTTCCCGCTCAAACTTTATGCGTTGAACAGCCATCCCCTCCCCTTCGATCAGGTCTCCCAGACTTTCGGCAACCCAATACGAGGCAGTGGGAACTGCACCAAAGGCCGAAGAAGTCAAAACCAAACCTTCACCGGAGGAGGTCAGTTCCTCCCAGAGCAACTGTTCCCGGAGAAATCCATAAGTATCCGCAGCGATGCGCCAGGTAGCGACCGGGTCTCCATACTTCATCCGGCTGTACAACTGGGATTCATAAGCAGGCAGGTCAGATTTGGAATCCAACCAAAACCGGGCCAAACGATCCACAGGAAAAGGACCGTGCTGCGAAAGGGGGCATTCTGAGATTTGTAAATTCAATGGCGGATCGGCTAGGTCTCCACAGTAAAATCGTGGTTAAAGTTTGACAAGGTCAAATATAGTTGAAATCTGCATCATGGAACCGGATTGATTATATTTGCCTGTAACATATATCTAATCAAACTCTGACACATGGCGATTAACTTACAAAAAGGCCAAAATGTAAGCCTCAACCAGCAGGCTCCCGGAATGAATTCCATCCATGCCGGCCTGGGCTGGGATGTACAGCAATTTGCAGGCGCAGACTTCGACCTCGACGTGATGGTATTCATGCTGGGGGAAAATGATAAAGTCGTTTCTGACTCCCACTTCATCTTTTTCAACAACCTCAAGTCTCCCGACGGATCGGTCGAACATACCGGTGACAACCTGACGGGTGAAGGTGATGGCGACGATGAAGTCGTCAATGTCCACCTCGACAAGATTTCTTCCGAAGTCGCCAAGGTCGTTTTCACAGTCAATATCCATGAAGGAAAGGCCCGCAACCAGAACTTTGGCCAGGTCAAAAATGCCTTCATCCGCCTGGTAGACAAAGCTAAAAACGAAGAGATCATTCGCTATGACCTCTCAGAAGATTTCTCCATCGAAACCTCTCTGATTGTCGCTGAAATGTACCGCCGCAATGGTGAGTGGAAATTCAAGGCAGTGGGAATGGGATTCTCAGATGGGTTGCCGGCGCTGGTTCGCCACTTTGGCATCAACGCCTGATCGCCTCTTTGGCATCAACTCTGATCGCCTCTTTGGCATCAACGCTGATCGCCACTTTGGCATCAACGCCTGATTCGCCACTTTGGCATCGACGCCTGATTCCGTATTCTGAAACCGTCCTTTACGCTTCCGGACTCATCTGAACACACTCAGGTTGAGGTAAAATCCCCAGGGATACAAGGAAAAAGAAGGCCCATCGGGGTGCTCGTCCCGGACTGTAAAGGCCGATGACAGCATGAACCTCACCCCCGGTTCTATGGAGATGCCCGCATCTCCCCCGAAATTGACTTCTTTCACGATCCCCATACCCAGGCCGACGTTGACTTTGCTCATCACCTGGTTATAAGATTCTTCGAATTCCACCGGTCCCTGGTCCAGCTGTCCGTCACAACCATATTGGTAATTTTCGAACTGGTTACGAAGGTTCAGGGCAAAATGGGGTTGAAATTTCAGGAAAAAGGTCGCTTTGGGAATATAGATCCTGATGGCGGGTTCAAATACCAGGTTGAACAACTGGATGTCCCGTCCCGGAATGGTATCGTTGGCGGACAGGAAGGTCGGGAAACTGTCCTGGGTACAATCGTTTGAATAGCCCAGGCTCTTGGGCCAGAAGACGTGCTGAAGTCCAATATATGGCATAAACTGAACGGTGCGATCGAGTTTGGCGACCAGATAGGCACCGTAATTGATCTCATGTCCCGCTTCCAACAGAAGGTACTCCTGCCCGTTGTAGATATTCTCCGAAGGCAATTGCAAGCTGTAACCGACTCGTATGCCAAAATTATGGATCGGGGCTTCAGGAAGTGAATCCGCGACTTGTCCGGTCGCAAAGGAAGCCGTCAGAAAAAGCAGGGTAAATAAGGTCAGGAACCTGTTCATATCAGAAAAGAGCAAAATTTGCCGGACTAATAAAACCTTAAAAATGGTCGGAGATTACACAGTGGGTATTAATTCATCCGGTTGCTTTTGACCGGAGAACCTTGGAAATATTTCTCACGGCGGTCACCTGAAGCGGGTTGGCCGACGGCATGGATGAAGGAGAGGAATTCTTCCATTTCATCGACAGGATTGTCTTCGATCTCAGCTATCAGGACCCGTTCCGCCAGTTCACTTGCTGGAGCCGGATCGTCTTCCGTCACCGTTTGTGCTTGTGTGACCGGGTCGATCGAGGCACCGCCACCTTCCCAGGGAGCCAGGTTGAACTCGTACATGAAGGTGCAAAAGTCTGCCGTGATGGGAAAATCTTCAACCCAATGGAGGGCATGGGCCCAGAGGAACTGATTGGGCTTGCGCTCCAGAAAGGCCCGGATAAATTCTCCTGAAGTATGCCCCAGGTCATAGGCAATGATCAAGGTAGGACCTTCGGGAATTTCCTGCCCCTCGGACCAAGCCTGTATATCTACATCTTCCAGGCGTGCAACTACCCGCGCCAAAACTTCACTGTTCTTGTCCGGATAATAAAGCACCGATTCAGGTCGTATGCCCCAGGTATGCAGACTTGCCCGCAACCTTTCCACGCCTTCACGCACCAGGCCGTAGGAGTCCTGCACATAACAGTACCTTCCCCGCATCGGCTCGTCAAATCCATAAGGTGACAGGTGCAACAACATCCCTCCGGTCAGGACATAGTGCCAGCCCCGGAGGTCGTGGTGCCCCAGATCTGTAATCTCGGCCAACCTGTCGGCGCGTTCCAGGAAATTGCCGATCCGGTCACGCATGAATTCGAAATTTTCATCCGGCGGTGAAGAAAGACTTGGATAAATTTCTCTTCCCTCTTCCAAATGCCCGGACATGATCCCGTTGAATGCCAGCAAATAGCGGCACATAAAGCTCTCCTTCAAAACCTGGGATGCACAGGAGAGGTGCATATAGGCCAGGTCATAGTGACCAGCGTTTTCAAATGCGGTAGAAAGCTCAGAGAGGATCGCCTCGTTGTCAGGCAGCATCAGGTGAGCCTGGTTCAGGGGAGTCGCGGCGATCAAAGGCAGATTTACCTCGATCAATTCATAACCAAGACTGTACAGGAGTTGCGCATCGTGGGGTTCATCACCGGCTTTGATCGCCAGATGGCTCAGCTTTTCAAATCCCATCGCACCCGCAATGGACCCGAACAACTGCCAAACGTCAGCCCAGCTGTCTTCGCCATTCATCTCACCGGGATATTCCAGCAACTTCCGCAATTCTGCAAAAGCTTTTCGGTGATCACCATCGCTGTGATGGGCACCCGCTACCTGGAATATATCGTGGTAATCTAAATCCATTATTCTGCTTCGTCGGTCGTTTCTTTAACTGCCTTCTTCATACTCAGGCATTTGAGGTGTGGCTGTTTGACTAACACCCACCGACCGAAAAAGTTCTGATCACCCCGCGCAATTTGTACTCAACCACGTGTAAATTGTGCCGCAATCGGGAAATTTCTACTGAATTACCAGCCTTCGAACCGCTCTTTTCCCATCCGCATCTACATGGAGCAAATAGGTTCCTGCGGAAAGTTGGGGCTTCAGGACTTCTTCCAGACGTCCGACTCCTTCCAGGTTGCGGGTCCAGACGGCCTGCCCCTGCAAGGTCACGATCCGCAATTTTGCTGACTCGACCGGCAGGTTCCCCAGAGAAACGTGGAATTCTCCTGAGGATGGATTTGGGTAAACTGAAAGCGCAGCCCCCAATGCATCTTCCAGACGCGTCACCAACAAAGTCTGGAAGGCAATCGAGGTATCGCCGCACAGATTGACGGCGGTAAAGGTCACGGTGTAGTTTCCGAAAGCCGGATAGATATGGCTTGGGTTCTGGAGATTGGAGGTGTCACCGTCGCCAAAGTCCCAGTGCCAGGCGACCGGAACCCCGGAAGAGGCATCGAAGAAGTCATAGCCCAACCAGGCCGACCCGTTCTGGTTGAAGTTGAAGCCCGCGCTCAGGGGACCACAAACGGTCAGGGTGTCACAGGTTTGGAGACTTTGCCCGCAGGGATTGCTCACTGTGAGGCAGACCGGGTAATTGCCGTCGGTCGAATAGGTATGGCTGGGGTTCTGGGTGGAATCGGTATTGCTGTCTCCGAAATCCCAGGACCAGGCGCTGGATTCTGGATTGGTTTCGGTAAAGTCTACGGTGAGCTGGTTCACGGTCGTTCCGAATCCTGAAACCAGGGGGATGCAGGTGACGGCAATGGAGTCACAGAAGGTGTCGGATTCACAGGGGCCGTTGGCGATGAGGCAAACCTGGTAGGTGCCGGGCGCCGAATACTGATGGCTGGGGTTGGCTCCGGTTCCGGTGGTGCCGTCTCCAAAATCCCAGTCCTGAGCGAGGGCATTGGTGGAGGCATCGGCAAAAGTAACCGCGAGGCCGGAGGGGGAATTGGTGAAACCAGCTGTGGTCGTGGTGTAGGCGGTGGTGTCAACCAAAATGGTGGTGAAGTCACCAAAGCAGGAGGCAGAAGAAATCTTCCAGTTGTAGAAGAAATAATAATAGCCCGAGGTATGCAATCCATTGACCGAGGCGGTAATCTCAGCGACGTTTTGGGCGTTGTAGGGGTAATTATAGCCACCACTGTTCCGGTAAAGTCCTGAGACGGTGGAGCCATCCGCGGTGATGGAATAGTCGGTTCCGGGGGGGACTTGTATCCCTACCGGAACCGTGGTTTTCTCCCCGGCGGTGGCGGGAGCAACCGCAATCCGCACGCTGTCAACCACATTGCTGAGGTCATCAAATACGACGATGACCACGTCACCGGTATCGGCTGGGTAGACGTCAACTGAATCGATGGTCATTTCCCGGAAGACGTCAAATATCAAGCCATCTATATAATTGGAATATTGCGCCCCGGTGCCGTCTGTATTGTCGAGGGGACCCAGGGTATTGAGCGCCAATCCGGCTGCATTTGCATAGTAGGTGGTCGGGGTGAAAACGGGTCCGAAGGTGACCGAATTCCCATTGGCAATCACAGGTCCCCCCAGGCTGTCGTACCAGGAATAAGCGGTATTGGCCAGTGGGTTGGCAATGGTAAGGGTGGGGGCGTTGCCGATACAAACGATGGTGTCCCCGGAAATCTGAGGTGGGCCGGGAATCGCGGTGATCATAATCGAGGTCGACAAGGTGTCATCGGAATTCAACTGGTCACTGCTCAGTTGGGTATAAGCCAGGATATCCAGTTGGCCACCGGCATAACTGTTGAAGGTACCGGAAAGGGTGACCGTGTCCACGGCTCCCGGTGCCAGGGGGCCGGCCAGAACGCCGTTCAGGGTCGCGGTGACGAGTCCGGAAAGTTGGGCCTCTACGGGAATGTTGACGAGGGTATTGGTGCCAAGATTGGCGATTTCCAGGGCCAGGGTCATGGCACTGTCTCCACAAGCAAAGGGTTGCGGGGTGACGACATCCGACATGGCCGCATTCGAATCGAGCACGATATCAAAGCAAAGGTCATCGAAGCTCATGCCATCCGAACCGGTCGGGGAAGTGGCCGGGAAATTGTCTTCCTGACCGACCCGGACCTGAAAGGAATTGGAGAAATTCTGGCCGGCAAGGAGCAGGGGAGTGCTCACATCAAATCCGGTGAGGAAATAATAGGCGCCATTGTTATTGCCGGTCAGTGAATTCCAACCGACCACTCCGATCCAGTTGCAGGTATCACATCCCCGCACCCAGACGCTGTCGTTGGGGCTGGGTTCGTCACCGTGTTCATTGATGCCCAGGTCCATGGTCACCTGGTTCGAAAACACACTGTAGGCGGACATATTGTAGGTCGCGATTGCATAATTGACAATGGTGGCCCCGCTCGGATTCCGGTCCAGGGTGATGGCTTTGGTGCCGGAATTGCTGAATCCGGTCCCGGTCCGCAAGCGCCCCGAATTCTGATCCGCAGTCTCGAAGTCCATTTCTCTGATCCCCGGAATCCCGATATAATTCCCAATGATGGTGGTGTCCACTGCCGTTTCAAAGTTCTGACAGAAGGGAAGGGTGACGGGGTCGTTGGGCAATTGGATCACTTCCAGTTGGGTGGAGTCGTTGGTGGGGTCGAGGTCGGTCGGAACCGCACACCAAGCCTCCAACTGGTAATTCCCAAGGGCGGATAGATTTGCGGTTTGGGTAAAGGTGAAGGTGGTTGAATTCCCCGGAAGCAAGGGACCGGCAAATGAGTCCAGAACCGGGGGGCCATTGTTGACGGTATAGGCAAGCGGGACATTGAAGAGGGTGTCCAGGCCATTGTTGTTGAGGATGACCGAGATGTTCTGGGCTGCGGAGAGGGCATTGGAGGTGTTGATCCGACCGTTGTAGATAGGGTCGGCAAATCCTGTTATTTCTGCGTCCAGAGAAGCCGGGGTAGATATTTTCACATTGTCTACCGCCCAGTACCAGGCCCAGGTCGTATCGTCGTCGTAGACAAAACGTACCTGGAGGTTGGCATTCGCGTAGGCGGTAATGTCATAGGATTTTTGTGCAGGTGCCCCAAAGGTTCCTTCTGAGGCAGCAAAGGTGTCGACGCCCACCCATTGGGCACCGTCATAAACTTCTACAAAGCCGGAATCAGTAGATGAAACGTGGCGGAAGTATTGGTCAAATTCCAGGGTTAACAGGGGAGCGCCAGCTGTATTTACCACCGGGGAGATCAGTTCTTCATGCAGGTAAATAGGTCCACTCCCGGCGGCATCGCTGTTGACAAAGGCAAATTCGGTTCCGTCCAGGTACTGGGCCAGGAATCCGCCGACCGTTCCGTACCAGGTATCGTTGGTATTGCCGCCACTTACGATGGTCCAGCCACCCGCGGTGGTGTCGATGCCATTGTTAAAGGTTTCATTCAGGAAGATTTGACCTTTTACCAAGCCAAAAGAAGAGCAGATACAAAGAAACAGTAGTAATTTTCTCATGGAACCCGTTCGGAAATTAGCGGATAAGAAAGAGTCGATTGATCGCAAATAAAGGTATAAAAAATTGTTTAGATTGAGCCATGGCTGCGTCCTCCTCTTCCCTTTCTCTCTACGTTTATCGCATCCTGGGTGTCGCCCTCGCGGTATTGGTGTACTTTCTGGTCCCCGGAGAGGCCTACCCGCAAGCGCCGGCCATGGCCGCCATCGTGACCTTGATGGGAATCTGGTGGGTCCTGGAGGCCGTGCCCATTCCCGTGACATCTATTCTTCCCCTGGTGCTCTTCCCCCTCTTCGGGATCAGCGACATGGCCACTGCGGGTGCATTCTATGGCAAATCCACCATTTTCCTCTTTCTCGGCGGATTTATTCTCGCCCTGGGTCTTCAGGAAACGGGGCTCCACCGCCGCATCGCCCTGACCATCGTCGGAGCCATCGGTTCTGCCCCCCGTCGCCTCGTGCTCGGCTTTATGCTCGCCACCTGGTTCCTCAGCATGTGGATTTCCAATACGGCGACGGTGATGGTGATGCTTCCCATCGCCCTGTCCATCGTCGAACAGGCGGGTGGATCGGCCAAGGACCCGAGGCGGATGAAGCAATTTGCCATTGCTCTGATGCTCGGCATTGCTTATGCTGCCGACATGGGCGGCATGGCCACCCAAATCGGTACGCCCCCCAATATCGTTTACAAGGAAATTTTTCAATCTACTTTTCCCGCAGCCCCTGAATTGGGCTTCCTTTCCTGGATGAGTTTTGGCTTTCCCCTCTCGATCATCTTCGTCTTCTCTGGTTGGCTGCTGATGACACGGGTCGTTTTCCGGCTGGGGGGCACTTCCCTCATGGGGGGCAGCGAAGTCATTCGCCAAAAAGTCCTCGAATTGGGCCGGGTTCGGCAGGATGAAATCATTGCCGGTGGGGTTTTTCTGGTTATCGCCCTGCTCTGGATTACCGGTTCCGACCTGGAATTGGGGGGTGACCTGACCGTCCGGGGTTGGCGCAGTATCTTCGATCTGCCTCAGGTCAAGGACGAAGCGGTTGCGATTGCGGGTGCGGTGATGCTGTTCATGTTTCCTTCCAAAGACCGCCCCGGCCAAGCCCTGATGACCTGGGAAACCGCCAAGAAACTCCCCTGGGGTATTCTTTTGCTCTTCGGCGGTGGATTTGCGATTGCGGGTGGATTTGGTTCGAGTGGCCTTTCGCTGATGGTCGGATCTTCTTTTACTGCCCTGGCCGGCCTTCCCCCGGTCTTGCTGGTCATTGTCGTCTGTGTGATTCTCACCTTCCTCACCGAAATCACTTCCAATACCGCCACCACCAATGTGGTTCTTCCGATTCTGGCCCAGGCCAGCGTCAGCATGGGGATCGATCCGCGCATTCTCATGGTTCCCGCGACTTTCTCCGCTTCCTGTGCTTTTATGATGCCGGTGGCTTCGCCGACCCAGGCGATTGTATTTGGGTCCGGTTTTGTACCGATCGGGGAAATGATCCGCGCCGGGATTTGGTTCAATCTTTTGGGAATTCTGATTGTTACGGTGATGTTTTTCCTCCTGGGAGGCGCGATCTGGGGGATTGATTGGGGGG
>CAYGRE010000025.1:0-74195 GCA_964352215.1 uncultured Bacteroidia bacterium | reverse complement strand
ATCCACCTCACTACTCCGACGGATCTCCATCTTCTTCATCCGCGACTCCAAAGTCGTCGGCTTCAGGCCCAACAACCGCGCCGCTCCTTCCTCCCCGCTCACCCGCCAATTGGTCTTCTTCAGGGCCTTGATGATATGCTGTCGGTTCAGCTGCTCCAGGGTAGGAATAGACTCCTCCACCTTGGCTTTGCGCTGGCTTGGGTTCCAATCTCCGATCTGTAGTTTTCCATTGCGGGACAGGATCACGGCCCGTTCAATGATATTCTCCAACTCCCTGATATTACCTGGGAAATGGTACTCCTGTAGCCGATCCAGTACTTTCTGGGGAATGTTGGTGATCTTCTTCCCCACCTTCGGTTCCAGTTTTTTGCAAAAGTGGCTTACCAGAAGGGGGATGTCTTCCTTCCGATCTCTCAAAGGAGGGCATTGAATGGGAAAGACATTGAGGCGGTAGTAGAGGTCTTGCCTGAAGTTTCCCTTTTCAACTTCCTTCTCCAGATCCCGGTTGGTGGCGGCGATGACCCTGGCATCTACATGAAGGGTTTCTGTACCCCCAAGCCGTTCAAACTCTCCTTCCTGAAGTACCCGGAGCAGCTTGGCTTGCAGTTCGACCGGCATCTCGCCAATTTCATCCAGGAAGAGGGTCCCCTTATCTGCCAACTCGAATCGCCCCAACTTCCGGTTCACTGCTCCGGTAAAGGCTCCCTTCTCATGGCCAAACAATTCGCTTTCGATCAGGTAGGTCGGCAAGGCCGCGCAATTCACCTTGATCATGGGGCGTTCACTCCGTGGGCTCAAGCGGTGAAGATCGCGGGCGATCAATTCCTTGCCGGTGCCGGATTCCCCGGTAATCAAAACCGTGGTTTGGGTATTGGCCACCTGCTCGACCTCCTTCAAAACCTTCCGCATCGACTTGTTCTGGCTGATGATCTCCCCGAAGTTGTGGCTCAGTTTGATCTCTTCCTGGAGGTAGTTGTTTTCTGCTTCCAGCCGTTCCCGCAGTTCCCGAATTTCTTCCAACGCTCCCCTGAGGGCCGCCTCTTTGCGTTTCCGTTGCGTGATGTCCCTTACGATCGAGCAGGTGTATTCGACTCCTTCGAAGTGGATATAATTGGAGGAGATTTCCACCTGGATCACTTCCCCTGACTTGGCTTTGTGGGTGGATTCAAATAAAAGCGAGCCCTGTTCCCGTAAAATATTGAACACTTCCTCGAGTCGGCCGGGCTGGATCTCATTGTTGATTTGGCTGATATTCATCGAGGTCAATTCTTGCCGGCTATACCCTAATTTCCGACAGGCCGCTTCATTGACATGGGTAATCTCGCCGATGCTGTTGATCCAAAACACACCATCGCCGGCCCGCTGAAGGGTGAAGTGGGACAAACGGGCCAGTTTCTCTGGTTGAGAGAGATCGTGGTGAAACTGTTTGAGTTGGTCTGACCCGCTCAGCTCATCGGTAAAGTGGTGCCAGATCAGAATCCGGAATACTTGATCCAAATGGGTGACTTCAATGGTTTGGGTACGGGTCTCGATGAGGGTCCAGTCCTTCTTTCTAAAGTGAATGGTGGTCTCATTTTCAGGATCAAGGATGCTTTCCCAATTGGACAGGTTGAGGTCCGGACTGATGTCAAACCCCTGGAGGTGAATGAACTCGTCCTGGGAATATCCGATGGCATCCATCGTTGCCTGATTCACATAATGAATCTTGGTCCTAAGGCCAAAGACTAAAGCAGGCGACGAGAGATCTTTTAAGGGGACTCCATTCTGTTCTCTATTTGCAAAGTGTTCGGTTAATTCGGCAGGGTCTAGCATGGCTTCAGGGTCTGGTGTTTTCAGGAATTCACGAAATATCGTGAATATTTTTCGGGAATCGTGTCGTGTATTGGCAAAGGGGTAAAAAAGAACCGATTGGTTATCAGATAGTTGAGCACAAAGCGGAGACAAGGGGAAATCTATGGCACAGGTATTGGCATAAAGAGGGTGAGGATGCACGGGAATCTTGCCTGCGCAGCAACCCTCACCGTAAAAGTTTGAGACATATAATTGATACCGTTATGAAGAAGATCATTTATTTCGCTTTGGCAATTGGCCTGTTTGCTACTGGCTGTAAGAAAGAAGACCCTAGCCTGAACCTTGCTTTGAATGGCCTGGAAGACCTGGGTGCAGACTATGTATATGAAGGTTGGGTCATGATTGATGGAAGCCCGGTAAGCACCGGAACCTTTACCGTCAATGGTGATGGAACCCCTTCCCGGACTGAGTTTAGCCTGGAAGATGTGGATTTAGAAAATGCCACCGCATTTGTCCTCTCCATCGAGCCCACCAACGACACCGATCCTGCTCCATCAGCTGTGAAAATGCTCTCCGGGGACTTTTCCGGTGATGTTGCGACCGTTAACACCGACTTGATCGCTGATTTCAGCACCTCAACCGGATATTTCCTGATCGCCACGCCTACCACCACTGCTACGACCGACGACCTGAGCGGCGTATGGTTCATTAACAATGGTGATGCGGGCCTGACCCTGCCAACCCTCGCAGACGGATGGGCCTACGAAGGCTGGGCTGTGATCAATGGTACTCCCATATCTACCGGAACCTTCCTTGACGGCACCGCAGCTGACAACTTCAGCGACTTCAGTGGTACCGATGCGCCTGCGCCTCCGTTCCCCGGTGAAGATTTCATCATGAATGCTCCTGATGGCCTCACCTTCCCCGTCGACCTCACCGGAATGCCGATCGTGGTATCCGTAGAACCGGTGCCAGACAACAGTGCTGCTCCCTTTACCCTCAAGCCACTTTCCGGAAGCTCTCCTGAAACTGGAACCATGGTAGGAACCAGCTACGACATGACCAATAACTCCGTGGGTTTCCCGACTGGCTCAGTAACCCGCGTGATTGACTGATATCTTCTGGAATTTAAGTGTTGGATCTAACCGTCTATCGGAAAAAGGCTGCCATTGGTGGCCTTTTTTCATGTCTTCAAACGCCTATCAACATCTAAACAAATCACGCATAACAGCTCAAAATGCCCCTTTCTATGCTACTTCCCTCCCGGGAAAAGGGTAAGATCAATAAATCCTGTTCATCCAAAGCGTAAATTGGATTGGTATCATTGTATTGTCTCAAGTGATTTAACCTAAATATATTGTACGATGATCTTTTCAAAGCAACGAAAGCGCCTTTTCAGTATGGCCGTTCTCTCTGAGTTTTTCTTATCATGCCAATCCGATCACGGAAACACGAAAAGAACCCAAATTCTCTCTTAACCAACTTTCAAAAATAGATTAATGAAAAAGCATATCTTAAAACTCTCTCTCTTACTGATCCTTGCTGGTGTCATTTCCTCCTGCCAGGTCGGAACCTTGGAAAACGAATCTGTAGAAGCGACTTTGTTGTCAGATGTTCTCGAACCCTGTACTGAAAACAGTGAGTTTGACTTTGATCTTGAATTAAGGAATACCACGCCGGCACCGCAAAACAGCAATAATATTAACCCTGGATTTTCGATTGAAGGTGGTACTTCGATTGAATTTTATGCACCCTATGACTATTCTGATTGCGCCTGCCGGGTAGAGAATTACATTTTGGAATTTGACTTTCTTCCAGCCCTTTCGACCGACTTGTACCTGATAGATGCTGAGGGAGAGATCGTTAATTCGATCGCAAGTTACAACCCTTCCAATGGCAATCCCTGGTTGGTAATCGATCATAGCGGAATTTCCAGTGATATCTTTATTGTCATTGATGACAATCAGAACCCGAAACCTGAATTGATCTCCGCTGGTGGTATTTGCATGATTGACAACATAGACAATCCAAATGGATACACTGGTCCCGGCCCCTACCGTGAATTGGAATACAATCCCAAAGGCGAGGTCATTGGTCAGTCTTATTTCATCCCTGGCAAAAATCTCAGTGCCGGGAGATGGGTTACCCAGTTCAACCCCGGAGCTGGAACGGGTGGAAAATGATCTATCAGGTGGCAATTACCTCCTCGACCTTAAGCACAAACCAAGCCTTGTTGGGCATGTCTTCAGCAGCCAAAAGCTCAGCATGGAAATCCCGAAGGTCATCTGAACTTCGACCAACCCCCTGATCGAGGAGTAAGAACATAAACCGTTTGAATAGCCTTACAAAATTTCGGTACAGCGTCTTATGCTGTGTCGAAATTTTTTTATGCCTGTCAATGTACAAGCGTACCGAATCGTACAGTTTGTACATTTCATCAATCTCTTCAGGGGAAAGGTGTTCCAGGTACTCGAAATAAGCCTTCCACAGGTACATTCGGGCATCCATCCCATAGAAGATATCGTGACTCCCTCCCTGGATCACCTCCTTAAACTTATGGATCGCCTCGCGGTACCTGGTTTGGTGAAAAAGCAGAATAGCCTGGTTGTAAGTCCGGGCAATCCCGTCATGGTCATCCGTGAGGAGATCCGCCCATCCGGCAATGAAATTCTCCACCCATTCTAATTCTCCAGCCCGGCACCCAGCCACCACCATGTTCTTGTATTGCTGAGGATACAACTTCCCCTGCTCCAGGAGGAGCCCATTGCCCAACAACTGGACATAGAGCTCAAAGGAATGATTCAGGAAAGACTTGTCCCCTTCGTTCAACCTCCTGATACAGAAATTCAAGGTAAAATTATAGACGTCGTTCACGACATCCTCTTCGATCTTCTGCCAATTCGATTCCATGATCGCAAGGAACTGAGACAAGGCTTCTGAGGTTTTGTAATTCAATTGAAGACGTAGGATCAAGAAATAGATCTTTGCCAGGATGTTCCTGGGTTCTTCCCGTTCTTCGATCTTGATCCTTGCTTCCAGCAATTCATTGATCGAATTGTCCTTTTGCTGGATGATGCGACCGATATTCAGCGCGGCAACACTCAATTGCATCCCCTTGCTTTCTGCAAATTGATCTAGCAAATCCAGCATTCCACTGAACTCAGACTGGAATTCTCCGGCCGGTTTTCGGGTTCTGATCTGAGCCGAAGCAATCTCTAAACTGTGGTACAGCTGAGCCAAATACTTTTCCGGGGATTCCAATTGCTTGTTGAGGTACCCACTTGTTTTCTTTGCCAACCCCATCGCGGTGTCCAGATTCTGGTCCCGGTCCAATACCGCGGAAGAGAACATGATTTCCTTCAAAATGGTCTTTTCTTCAAAAGCTCTCAGGAGGAGGAAATCTTTGGCCCTGGTATAAAGCTGAGAACAGAGCTTGTCAAATCGACTGATCTTTAAGCTACTCCCTTTTACAAACTCTTCCGCGGTCAACTCAGCACCTTGGTCTGAACGGATAACCTTTTTCAACCATTGATTCCAAAATACCGAAAGGATCTTACTGGAATTGTGGTAAGGAGAGTCGAGGTACAAAGTGAATTGTTCCTGATCCTCCTCGCTTAAGAGCTCCAGTAAGTGGTAGATTTTGCGGCCTTGCATACCATTGATTAAACGAATCTAAAAATAACGCATTATTCCGGTGAAGAATAATGCCCAAATATGGGGATGGTGTTCTCTCGCAAACCCGCCTCTCTGCCCTCTGAGAGCACCTGCTTAAGCTAACCAGGGAATCAATTGATGTCATTTACGCTTTTGCCCTTCCTCGTGACCGCCAAGATCGAAAGTTCCTGTTCATCCGCTCCTGGGGCCAAGCTGGCATCTTGCTACTGTTTCAATGATAAAACACTAAACAACAATTAGATTATGAAAAAGCTTAAAAACAGATTTCTCTTCCTGCCCTTCCTTTGCCTCTTGTTTCTTGCATCCTGCAGCCAACAAGAGGGGATTCTTGCAGAGATGGATACCCAGGCCACTCCTGCTATGGACACGGACAACCCCCTGCAACTGCTTTGCTGCGCTCAATCCAATACTTTTGGCATGAATCAATGCCTGATAGCCTTCGAGTTCAAACCCAATGTCCCGGATGGCAATTTCCCTCAAGGTGCCTACCCGGTTCAGTTGATCACCGGTGACTGTGAATGCGATTTCGATTCCAGTGGCATCCAATTGATCACGACTGGAAGTACTTCGATCCTTTCCGCCTACACAGGTGGACCTGCCGGAGGAGCTGCCTGTAACAGCTCACCTACTTACCTCGCTTCGAATCTCTTCAATACTCCCTTTTCTGGTGGCTGGACGACCACTACCGGAAGTGGGAATGGTACCGGTGGAACCAATGGCACCTGGGGTGGCTGGACTCAGTACGTATCAGACGAACGGCAGCAGTACGCAGACCCCAACAATGCACCCGTCATTGGCTTGACGAACTATCCTCAAAGCTGGAATATTTCAGTGGTAGGAAAAGGACCGGAAGACAAGGTAACGGTTGGCTTGGGTACCATTGATCAAAGCAACCAACTGCGTAGGATCGGTATCTTCTCCGGTGGAAATGGCAGTGCGGTTACGTATGCCGCTGCTGACGGATCCAGGTCTTATGATTTGGATATGGCCGGCCAACCAGATGGTTTGTATGTCGTCAAGATGGATTTTGAGCCTGGGTTTCATCTCGTCAATGTCTTCCTGAAAACCAGCTCAACCCCGCGAAAATAATCATCTGAGACACTAATTAATAACAAACCATGAAGCCGCCTCCTTATCGGGGCGGCTTCTGTTTATTTCCAGGTTTCAAGGGTGCACTTGCAGTGCAGTTTATTTCTTGAAAGGTTTTGTCTTCTTCAGCAAGCCGTACCGGTACTTCGATCGGGATTGAAGAATGCCATCGTCGTTGTAGATGAACAGCCAGCCGAAGCCATTGTCGAAACTGCCAATGTCCAGGTCTTTCCCCTTCTTATCCTTGATGAAGGAAACCGTTTGCAAGCGCCCCTCTACATAGAAGCGCTCCGTCCAGATGCGGCCATTGCGGTGGTAGAACCTGGCTGTACTGTCTTCGATGCCGTTCTTGAAATAGAATTCGCTCTCCAGGGTGCCGGTTTCATAGAAGGTGGAATCCCAGCCCTGTTTTACTCCGGTAGAATCGTAGTACTCTACGAATTCCTGTTTTCCGGTTTCGTAGTAGGATCTGAGGGCTCCGAAGAACAAACCTTTTCGGAAATATCCCTTCATATTGGGTTTTCCATCTTCGTGAAAGACAGTATAGGGGCCATTCAAGGTGTCATTTTCAAAATAGGACCGCATCTGAACCGTACCGTCTTTGTAAAAGTCCTCCGCCTTGCCGATCAGCAACCCTTCATTGAAATACCGCTTGCCCAGTAGGTGACCGCTGGGATAATAGTAGCGGGCCGGGCCATGGGGAATGAACATTTCCGCGTCGATGTAACCAAATACAATCTGGCTCACTTCCCGGTTGGAATGGTACTCGAGG
Organism: uncultured Bacteroidia bacterium; assembly: GCA_964352215.1. Taxonomy (GTDB): domain Bacteria; phylum Bacteroidota; class Bacteroidia; order J057; family JADKCL01; genus CAWUKT01. The sequence goes on along the minus strand of CAYGRE010000025.1, from coordinate 66,868 downwards.
AATATGCGGACATTTTTCCCGTACAATTCCTCATTCTTGCTGATGATCACCCCCTTGGATTCATAGTCCTTTTCCATGTCCCATTCCAATTCTCCGACGCGAATGGTATCGCCTTTGAGGAAAATGGTGTCCTGGGCTGAGAGGGAAAAGGCAGGCAATAGGAATGAGAGGAAGAGGATGGGTAGCAGGAGCCACTTGAGGTTCATGCGGCGATTGAGCAGTGAATGATTCGAAGCTATGTTCCCTCCACACTTCAAAGCAGATAGGTATCAATAAATTCTCTGACACAGCCGCCGCCGCCGGGGGTCTTCAGGACTATGTCCACCTTTTCCTTTACTTCCTCAATCGCATCTGCCGGACAAGCCGTCAACCCGGCCAGCCCGATCACTTCGAGGTCGTTGAGGTCGTCACCGATGTAGGCGACTTCTGCATAGCTGATGCTCAGTTCTGCCATCCAGTTTTCCAGCACCCCTGTCTTGGGCTGCCGACCCGCAAATACCCGGTCGATCCCCAATCGCTCCGCCCGCTTCCGGATCGCATCTCCGTTGAAACTTCCACTCAGGAAAGCCACCGGGGTACCAGCCTGTTGCAAGTTCTTGATGCCACGCCCATCACGGGTATGGAATTTCTTCATCTCGTTGCCATCCTCCAGGACGTACATGCCGCCATCGGTCATGACCCCATCGACGTCCAGCACCAGCAATTTGATGGCGTGCCGTTCGACTGGCTGCACCACCCTGGTCAACATTCGGTCGATGCTGACCCCTAAAGTCCGGCACAGGGTGACCAATTCGGAACCGACTGCCTCTTCGCCTGCCAGCAGGGCCTTGATTCGTTCCCGAGACAGGTAAGACTGCTCCGCCAATTCTGCTGGCGTCCAGTTGCGCCATTCCATGAGGCGCTTCATATTTTCAGTAAAGAGCATGTTAATCTATACGATGGTTCTACCCACTGCAGCTGCAATTGGCGGCAGGCTCTTGTAAAGACTACGGAATGTGTCGTAGTCCAGTTGCTGTGCTGCATCAGAAAGTGCCACTTTGGGATTCGGGTGGGATTCGATGAGGAGGCCATCGACCCCCAGGGCAACACAGGCACGGGTAAGGTCCGGGACACCATAGGCATGGCCCATGGCATGGCTTGGATCGAGGATGACGGGAAGGTTGCTGTGAGCCTTGAGGTAAGCTACCCCGCAGAGGTCGAGGGTGAAACGGGTATTTGTCTCGAAGGTGCGGATGCCGCGTTCGCAAAGGATCACCTGGTCATTGCCACCAGAAAGCACGAACTCCGCAGCTTGTAAAAACTCCTGGAGGGTGGAGCCGAATCCTCGCTTGATAAGGACAGGCTTGCGGGCCTCTCCACACCGGCGCAAGATGCCCTGGTCGTACATTGCTTTGGCCCCTACCTGGATGATGTCGACGTGCTCAATGACCGCATCAACATGGGTAGCATCCCGGACTTCAGAAATGATCTGGAGGCCGTATTTGTCCCGCATCTTCGCGAGCAGTTGGAGTCCTTCAAGGCCGAGTCCCTGAAATGAGTAGGGTGAGGTCCGGGGTTTATAGGCTCCTCCCCGGAGAATCTTGATTCCCATTTCCACGCAAAGTTGTGCGGAGGATTCAAGTTGTTCTTCAGATTCGACGGAGCAGGGGCCGGTCATCATTACCGTATGCATGGAATCACCACCGATGATGGTTCCTCCAAGGTCAAGGGACCGGGTTTCGTTTCGGTAGGCGCGGCTGCCCAATTGCAGGTCATTGGGAAAAGCCCAGTGTTCGGCAGCAACTTCAGAGAGGGCCGCAGGAAGTTCCTGGACCTTGGAGCTGGTCACCAGCACATAAATATCGTTTTCCCGAAAGAGAATTGCCTTGCTATCGTGGGCCAGCTTTTCTGCTTGCGCCTGGGAGATGTGGGGATGTAAATGGACGATCATACGAAATCAGATTGTACAGGGATCAAGATTCCCTGCCATTGTATCAAGGGTTCATTGCCATTGTTCAGGATTCCCAATCGAAATAGATATCGGTAAATCCATCAATGTATTCGAAGCGGAAGTTACAATGCTTGCCGCAAACAGGTGTGAAGATAAGGGGCCAATTGTTGGTCCACCACATTTTGAGGACAGATTTTCCCTGATGGGTAATCTCGCCACAAAAAACGAGGTAGTCGCAGGCTTCCGGCAGGGTGAAACGGAAGGTGTCTTCTTTGGAATGGATGTCCCACTCGAAAACCTGCCACTGGGGTTCAAAGGTGAAAGGTTCAATGAATTCACTGATGAGCACCCCTGAGAGGACTTCTTTCCAGGAAGGGTCGTAATGAGAGGCTTTTTCCAGAATGGTCGCTTCGGAAAGAGGCATGGCCCAGAGGCGTCCCCCATCGGGGAGAAGGGTGCCGGGTTGGAAGGAAAGGCCGCGCAAAGCGAAAATAGTCTCGTCCAGGACGAGGGGGCCATAGAATTCATGGAGGAGGAGTTCTATCCTTTCTGCTGGTTCAAAGTCTTCGATGTAGCCCGGCACGATCTCTAACTGTGGGTTTTGGACCGCATGCGCTTCCAATACCTTGAGCATCGCATCACTTCGCTCAACCGCATAGACCTTTTCAGCACCTAATTCCAGCATGTATTCAGAAAAAACACCCCTTCCGGCTCCCGCTTCACAACACACCTTACCTTTGATTTCTTTTTGGTAGCGCTTCAAAAGTCCGCGGTATGCTTTTTCCCTCCGCTTACTGTTGTAAATCGGCATAAAGGTCAGGAAATCTTCAACTTCCTGCATCCTGTCCTCTGGAAGGGTATTGAAGAGTTCCATGTGCTAAAATTCCGTGAAGGCCTGGATCAGGCGCTCAACGTCAGCCATGGAATGCGCGGGGAAATTGGCAATGCGGACTTGATCTGATTTACGATGGCCATATCCGGAGGCGATTATCAGTCCCTTTTGGGCCAGTGCGTCAATGATTTCCTTGGCTTTGTTGGGTGTATCCAACACGATCACTGTTTCTGATCGCCAACGGGGAATGTCAACCAGGGGGGTCCACCTTTCGGACTGATCAAAGAAGGTATACAGCTTATTTGCCTTCTCCTGGGATTCCATATACAGTTCGGGACCACGCTCCGCCATGTCGCGGGCGACTTTGGCCAGTAAATAAATGCCGAGCACATTGGGGGTTTCGGGAGTCTGCTGTACATCAGCTTTCTGGCCCATGCTGAGCAAGCTGCGGTATACCCCGCGGTACAAGCCTGCTTTCTCATCCATTACCACCTGCTCATAGGCCCGGGGGCTGATTACCAAAACACCGAGGCCCGCCGGAAGCCCAAATCCTTTCTGAACCGAAAAGTAGGCTCCGTCGAGTTTGCTCAGGTCCAGGGGATAGACTGGCCATCCTGAGACCAGGTCAAGAAAGCAATAGGTGTTGGGATTTTGCTCTGCCACCAGGTAGTAGTCCTCAGGGGGGCTCCAGATTCCAGAGCTGGTCTCATTGCCAACCATACCGCAGAGCCGTGTTCCTTCCGGCAATTTGGCTACTCCACGGTCAAACCCCTGTCCAAAGGGGACTTCATAGGAAGATATCTCGTCCCCCATGGTTTCGGCAAAGTCGCGAAACCGCTCGGAGAAACTGCCATTGACAAAGAAGAAGCCCTTGCCGGGAAAGTACTGGACCAGCCGCTCCCAAATTTCCGTCGCTGAGGAATAGAAGAAGATCCGGTAATCTTCGGGAATAGAGAGCAAGGAACGGAGGGCCTGCTGACATTCGTCAAAAATACCCCTGAACTCTTTGGATCGGTGGGAAATCGAGGGGATTCCGTCACTCAATGCCTGGAGTAAATGTTGCCTGACAGTCGGGTAGAGCTGGGAAGGTCCGGGAGTGAAATAAATCTTTTCCATGGTAGATGGGCTCAGTACAAGACCCGAAACTTGATGGTATGCTTAATGGCACGCAGGGCTTTGGTTACCTGCTTATCGTACTGGCGGTCGATGTCCATGATGACATAACCGATGGTTTCATTCGTTTTGAGGTATTGCCCGACAATATTGCATTGGTGATCAGAGACCACGCGACCGATCTGGGCCATGATTCCAGGCACGTTTTCGTGGATGTGAATCAGGCGATGCGCCTCCTTCTGGGCAGGAAGTTGAAGATGGGGAAAGTTAACACTGGCGAAGGTATCGCCGGTATTGACGTAGCGGATCAGCTTGTCTGGTACAAAGGCGGCAATGTCTTCCTGGGCTTCCTGGGTACTTCCACCAATGTGGGGTGTCAGGATCAGGTTGTCGAGTCCCAGCAAATTGCTGTTGAACGGCTCGGTATTGGACTTGGGTTCAGAAGGGAAGACGTCAATGGCTGCTCCTCTGATACGTCCATTGCGCAGGTATTTCTCCAGTGCCTCCACATCAACCACAAAGCCACGTGCCAAATTCAGGAGCAATGCCCCCTTCTTCATCATTTTCATTTCCGTTTCCCCGAAGATGTTTCGGTTCAAGGGGTCTCCATCTACATGGAGGCTAACGATATCGGATTTCTTGAGGAGTTCCCGCATGCTGCTACAGCGGGTAGCATTGCCAAGGGCCAGTTTGTCAACCTTGTCATAGAAATAAACACGCATCCCCAGGGATTCCGCGAGGACTGACAACTGGGAGCCAATATTGCCATAACCGATGATCCCAAGTGATTTCCCCCGGATTTCATTGCTATTGGTCGCGGTCTTTGCCCATTCTCCCTGGTGCATTTTCTGGTTCTTGACCGGAATGCCCCGCATCAGCATAATGATCTCGCCGATCACCAATTCCACTACCGACCGGGTATTGCTGTAGGGAGCATTGAATACCGGGACACCGCGTTCCAGACAGGCTTCCAAATCTACTTGGTTGGTGCCAATGCAGAAGCAACCAACGCCAATCAGCCGCTCGGCATGCTGGATGACTTTGTGGGTCAACTGGGTCTTGGAGCGGATTCCAATGATGGATACATCCTTGATCTTCTCGCACAGCTCATCTTCGGAAAGACTGTGAGGGAGGAGTTCCACCTGGTAACCTTCCTCAGAGAAGATAGCCTTTGCATCGGGGTGGATATTTTCAAGGAGGAGGACCTTGATCCGGTTTTTGGGGTAGGAAATAGCCATGGGGAGGCGGTTGTGGTAAAGAAATTCGTCAAAGCTGGGAGCAATATGGTCCGCTTTGGCCTTGGCGCTTTTACGTTCTACATTTTCAGTAAAGGCAAAGAATTTGACCTGGTCGTGTCCGTCGGTCATCTTATAATCGGAGTAACCATCACCGATCACAAATACTTCCCCCTCCAGGCCCATGGCCTTGAGCTGAGACCGTTTACCATCTGGGAGAGAGAGCAGGTTGTCATCGTCAAAACCAACAATGGTGCCCTCTTTGTCAAAGACAAATGTATTGGCAAAGACGCGCTCTTCAGGAATGCCAAATTCCGCAACAATGGGAACGATAAACTCTTTGAAGCCTGCCGAGACTACGAACAATTGCTCCTGATGATCCTGGAAAAAAGATCTGTTTCTTTTGATTGAAGTGGAAACTTTGCGGCGAAGGCGGGTGACCAACGGTTCCAGATGATCTTTGTGTGGCTGGATCAATTCCAGCCGCTTTCGCAGACCCTCCGTAAATGAAATGCTGCCTTCAATGCCCTTATTCGTCAGGTCTTCAACCTCTTGCAAGATCTTTGGTCGGTCAGAATTGCCCTTGAGGGCAATTTTTGCCAGTTCCTCCAAGGCCTCAACCTGGACAAATGTTGAATCGAAGTCGATGATGTAGTGCGCTGCCATGCGGCGGCAAAGATAATACTTCTGGCATTACCTTTTTGTAAACTCTACTCCTTACTTAATAACAGGACTCACTCCTCTCTCCCCTTCTTCCTCAGCCTGCCTTCTTCTTAACGATGACTTTCTGCTTCCTGACCAACCGCCAGGTCCAGAATTTGAGCAATACCTGCGGCCCCCTTCTTCTACGCCTTACCAGACCGACCATCAGAAAGGCCAATCCCATGAGAAAAAAGAGAAATGTGAATAGAAACAAAACGGGCGCGAAAAAGAATCCGGAGGAGGCTATAAGAAGAGAGACCAATAAGAAGATAGGTGTCAGCACCCCACCTATAATAAGGGCGCTCTGCCCATCATTGAAGGCTCCTTGGGAGGAAATTCCGGAAATCTTCCGCAAATCAACTATGTAATTGGACTTTTTGCTTCTGACATAAATCTCCAGGGAATTCTCATGAACTGAAGTAACATCGGCCATTACATCATTCCGGGAATCCTCATTTTGATGGATTTTTATTTTATCTCCAGGCTTAATTTCTACGGTTTGTGTCCCTTCATTTTCCTGGAAGATCAGCACCTCAGAAATCCCCTCCGCCTCTGTTTGCGCATAAATCGAACTGGAACAGACAAGCAGCAGGGTCAGGAAAAGTGAAAATAATCGGTTCATCAAATCTATAGTTTGTACAAAAGTGGTTTGGGAATTCGCGTTTTGTTTTTAAGCAGCCTCATCTGTCTTTGCATTAAGTACCGCCCAAGAGGAAAGAGCAGGTGCTGTCAAAGTAGCATTTCAAAGTAAATAAATCCTCAAACATTTGAAATCAGAGACGAAGCAAGCAAACCTACTTGCCCAGTGTGCTTGTCGAGCTGGCCCGGCCGCCAAAATGGCACAAGCCAATTGGCCCGCAATGACAGTTTGGCATCACGCATATTGGGCTCGCATACAGAATGGTGCCATAATGGCACAAACCTGCATTGGCACAGCAATTGAAAGGAGTGGTGTGTACTCAAAAACTTGAAATCAAAAACTTAAATACTTACAGACATGAAACACGTAAAATTTAACCGCGGCCTGAGTTTACCAACCAATACCCTGGACCGCTTCTTCAGCGATAACTTCTTCAACGACAATATCATCAGAGACACCTGGAACAAGACCTTTCCAGTCGTAAGCCCGGCTGTCAACATCATTGAGCATCCTGAAGCATTTGTCATTGAAGTAGCTGCTCCCGGCCTTGCAAAAGAAGATTTTCAACTCAATCTGGAAAAAGACCTACTGACCATTAAGGTTGCAAAAGAGGTTTCCAGTGAGGACGAAGACCAGAAGTGGCACCGCAAAGAATTCAGCTACTCTTCTTTTGAGAGATCATTCCGCCTTCCGGAAACAATTTCCGAAGATAATATTGTCGCAAAGTATGACAACGGAGTTCTTTCGGTAAATCTTCCTAAGCGAGAAGAAGCTGTTGAGAAGCCTGCCCGCGAGATTATCATTTCCTAAGGTCTGCTTCTGCTGACAACAAACGCTCTTTTAACATTTCATTGAGGTAGTTTTTTTATATAGAGTTTGTGCCGCATTCAAATTGAGGGATTTGGGTGCGGCCTTTCTCATTTTAGGGTAATTTATTTTCCTGATGGTCCTGCAACTATAGGTTTATCTTTTGGTCTTTCATTAAAAGGAACCTAAATTTTCCCGATGAATGCAATAACGGCACTCGGGGAGTTTGGTTACATGGCCTATCAGGTCACCTTATCGTTACGCTATTCCTTTCGGGATCGCAAGCGATTGGCTTTCCAGATGGATCATGTTGGCGTGAACTCCATCCCCTTAGTTATGCTGGTTGGTTTTTTTGCCGGCGCCATCATTGCCTGGCAAGGTGCGTACCAGTTTCAGGGAATGGTTTCACTTGACGTTCTTGGGGGCCAGTCGGCCAGGATCATTGTGATGGAAATGGGTCCGGTGTTGACTGCCTTGGTGATTGCGGGTCGTATCGGAGCGTCTATGACCGCTGAGATCGGCACCATGAAAGTCACAGAGCAGGTTGATGCACTGCGCACCATGGCTATGGACCCTGTTCGATACATTGTACTTCCCAGATTCCTTGGCCTCAGCCTGATGATGCCCGTACTTACACTCTTCTCTAATTTCGTCGGGATTTTTGGCTGCTTTGTAGTATCGAGCTATTTTTTGGACATCTCTCAGGAGACGTTCCTGGACTCTATCAAAACATTTTTTGAAATGAAAGACTTGACCGGAGGACTGATAAAATCATTGTTTTTTGGAATGCTGATCAGCCTGATTGGTTGCTACAAGGGTTTGTCGACCTCTGGAGGAGCCAGGGGAGTGGGCCGTTCCACCATCTCATCCTTTGTACTTTCGGCCATTTTTATACTCATAGGAGACTTTTTCCTGTGGCTAATTTTGTTCTAAATGTTTTGTCGGAAGTGTCGAATTTTCTATGTTTGTTGTTCTTAATGCTAGTTTTACGCAAGGATCTTGCAAATCCTCCATTCAAAATATCACTATGGTAGCGAACCGCTTTGCTGTTAGCACTCTTCTTTTGGGTCTGGCATTCGTATTCCTCGCCTTCCATGACTCCTCAGCCCAAACCTCAGAATTTAAGGGCAGCCCTGAGAAGATCATGCAAGAAGCCAACCGCCTTTACGCCCTTCAGCGTTTCTCAAAGGCGAAAGAGGCTTATATCGAGGTACTTAAAAAAGACCCGGAGAATTTCCTGGCTACCGTCCGTACGGCGAAATGTAGCTACTTCATTCAGGAATACGATGACGCTGCACGATTCTATGAAAGTGCGATGGAAATAGATCCCACTGGTAATGATACTGTCCCTTTTGAATTAGGGATTACCTACCGGGTTCTTGATCGTCAAAATGACGCGCTCGAGGTTTTCACTGAATTCCGTAAGCGTTGGAAAGAAAAAGACGACTATGCGCGTCGGGTAAAACTGGAAATTGAGGGGTGTAAGTATGTTGAAGAACAACGCTCTCTCGATCCTTTGTGGCGCATAAAGTGTCTGGATGGGATCAACTCACCCACGGGTGACAACTTCCCAGCGATTCTTCAACAAACCGAAGAGGAAAAATTCCTGGTTTATACCACCTCAGCAACCGCTGATAAGGGTAAAGACATTTTCGAAGGTTACAACGAAGGCTATTCCGATATCTACTTCGCCAAGATCGAAGACGATACCACATTCGGACCAAGTGAATCCATGGGCAAGAAGATCAATACTTCTGCCAATGATGGTAACCCAACCTTTTCTCCCGATGGTATGACCATGTACTTCTCCATCTGTAACCAGGGCAAGCTTGGTTATGGTTGTTCGATCTACTACTCCAAGTACGATCCCCGCAAAAAGAAGTGGGGAAAGCCAAAGGTGATCGAATCACTGCAGGGCAAGAAAGAGGTCGTGGTCAACTCCAGGGGTAAGATCAAGAAGGTTCCTACCTATGATGTCCACCCCAGCCTCTCCGAAGACGGCAATACGATCTTCTTTGTCTCTGACCGGGATGGTGGAGAAGGTCGCCTGGATATCTGGTACGCTACCAGCTATGGGGAAGGTGAATGGTCTGAGCCTATCAATGCCGGACCAACCATCAACACTCCTTTTGACGATATCTCTCCCTTCCTGAGCAGGGACAACAATACCCTTTACTTCTCTTCCAATGGCCGCATAGGCTTCGGTGGATTTGATATGTTCCAGGTTATGGGGGGAGTTGGAAACTTCGGCACACCTGAAAATATGGGCGCTCCTTTCAATTCATCTTACGATGACTTTGCGGGATTCTGGAGCGATGACGATAGTTCAGCTTATTTCAGCTCTAACCGTCTCGATTGTCAAGGCCGGGATGATATCTACTGGGGAAAGAAGGTGGAAGCACTCCCTCTTGAATTTGCAGTTCACGGTCTCGTACTTGATGAGAAAACCAAGCAGCCGATTCCATTCGCAATTGTTATCCTGTTCGAGAAGGACTTTGAAGGTGATTTGATTCCGATTGACACCTTCCGCACTGACCAGTCTGCCTCTTACAACTTCCAATTGGAAAAAGATGCCGACTATAAGATTCTGGGAAATGCGCCTGAATACCTGGCCAACGAAGTAGAACTGACTACCAAAGGCATGGATGAATCCATGGACTTTGAAGTCAATATCGACATCGAACTGGAACGCATCATCATCGAAAAGCCGATCACGCTTAACAATATCTATTACGATTTTGACAAGTATGACCTGCGCGATGTTTCTGTTACGGAATTGGAGCGTCTCACCCAGTTACTCAACCAAAACGGTAATATTACCATCCAAATCGGATCCCATACGGACTCCAATGGTTCTGAGCCTTATAATAAGACGCTCTCAGAAAACCGGGCCAAGTCAGTGGTTACCTTCCTGATTGAAAATGGTATCACCCCTCAACGCCTTGAATGGTTTGGATATGGTGAATCAGAGCTTCTGTTCTATCCGGAGAAGAACGATGAGGAGGAGCAGTTGAACCGTCGTACCGAGTTCCGCATCCTCTCCATTGACTACGTTCCCGAATAGAAATCAGATTATATTCTCATTAAGAGCGCGGGCAAATGATGAATTTGCCCGCGCTTTTTTTTTATTTGCCACCTCATTCACAATGGAATACAAAATATGAGCCAAGATAAATATGCCAGCCGCGGTGTTTCCTCTGGAAAGGAAGATGTACACGCTGCGATCAAGAAACTGGATAAGGGTCTCTTTCCAAATGCATTTTGTAAAATCGTTGAAGACACGGTGGGTGGCAATCCTGACTATTGCAATATTATGCACGCGGATGGGGCGGGCACGAAATCGTCTCTGGCCTATATTTACTGGCGTGAAACAGGGGATGTCAGTGTCTGGAAGGGTATTGCTCAGGATGCCATCGCCATGAATACAGATGACCTAATGTGTGTTGGAGCAACTTCTGGCATCCTGATGTCCAGCACAATTGGGCGAAATAAGTACCGGATTCCCGGCGAGGTCCTGTCCGCGATCATCGAAGGCTCCGAGGAGTTTCTTGAACTGCTACGTGACCATGGAGTAGATATCCGGAGTACCGGAGGAGAGACTGCTGACGTAGGGGACCTGGTGCGGAGCATCATCGTGGACTCTACGGTGTTCTGCCGGATGAAGCGCTCAGATGTAATAGAGACTTCTGTTCGTGCCGGAGACGTCATCCTGGGTATCGCCAGCCACGGCCAGGCCACCTACGAGACTGAATACAACGCTGGCATGGGTAGCAATGGCCTTACCAGTGCACGCCACGATATGTTCAATCAGATCTATGCAGACCGTTACCCCGAGGCGTATGATCCGGAGATGCCAACTGAACTTGTATTTGCAGGACCCTACCAAGTGACCGATATCGATCCGGTTTTAGGAATTCCGGTTGGAAAAATGGTCCTTAGCCCCACCAGAACCTACCTCCCCATTTTGGTTAAGGTGTTGGCAGAATACAGAAGCCAAATTCATGGAATGATTCATTGCTCCGGCGGTGCGCAAACCAAATGTCTGAAATTCGTAGACCAGGTCCACATAGTCAAAGACAACCTCTTTGAGACTCCCCGCCTCTTTGAACTTATACAGAAACACTCAGGAACCTCCTGGGAAGAAATGTACCGGGTATTTAACATGGGGCACCGGCTGGAGATCTATACAGATGAACAGACCGCCAATGGAATCAAGGATATCTGTAATGAATTTGCCGTAGAGGCCCAAATTATCGGTTATGTAGAAGCATCTGAAGGCACTTCTCTCACGATTAAGTCGACTGCCGGCACATTCAATTACCAGGCGTAGCGCAGTCTAGGTGGATGAAAAAAGGGATTCAACTTCAGTTGAATCCCTTTTTTGGGAGCATTCGTTAATATGCTATTGTCTTATCCAGCGTCACCGTTCAATTTATCATATTCAATTTTGGCAGCTGGCTTGTAGGGGCCGAACATTGCAGAACGGAAGGCTTCTTTAGCCCGCTCAGTATCTGTGTTCTTGGCTGCCATACCTAGGATGAAATTGTAGCGTGCTTTTGACTTACTATCGTTGGTATTGGCGAGGAGGTTTTCAAGCGTTGAAATCGAGCCTCCATACTCTCCCACATGGTACTGGGACAATGCCTTGTAGTACATGACTTTCGAATTGTCTGGCTGCTTTGAGAGGATTTCATTGGCAGAACTGATGGCACCACTGTAATCCTGTGCATCAACCTGAAGAGAGGTCATCATCATTTGAATCCGCATCTTCTTATTGGGATCCTGCTCAAAATTAGCAGCAGTCCGGTAGTTGTCAATGGCTGAGTTGAAGTTCCCTTCTTTCTTTGCCATTTTACCCATTAAGGTATAAGCTGCGCCAAAATTGTTTTGCAACTCAAGTGCTTTGTCAATTTGGGTACGGGATTCCTGATACTGACCGGTAGTATAATATGAGATTGCAATCCTGTAAAAATAAGCTGGGCTGTTCTTAGACCGTTCACGGTCAATGGCAGGCTTATAAGGACCAAAGTATGCTTTCTCCCATGCCTGCTGAGCACCGTTGTAGTCATCAAGCTTGTTATAGGCATAACCCAATTCGTAAAAATACTTTGCTGAAGTAGCGGGAGGCTCATTGGCTACCTGAGCAGTAGCGGTAAGCATGTTGTCACGCGCGCGCTCATGGTCTCCATTCTGATTGCTGATCTTGGCATCAAAGTAAAGGATGTTCAGGTCATTGGGGGCAAATTGCTTCGCCTCTGCAAGGTGATCCTGGGCTTCTTCTGTTTTGTTGTCCCGCAGAAGTAGCTTGACAGCCTCCATTTTGTAGCCAACCTTCCGCTTGGGATCCCCCTCAGCCTTGGATGCCATGTCGTAGTAGTAAACCGCATTCGCATTGTCATCCTTCTTGCGATAAATTTTCGCGATCAGGGTGTAGGCAAATACAAAATCTTTCTTCAACTCTACGGTCTCTTCAAAAGAAGATAAAGCCAGGTCGAAATCCTTCATCGCATAGTAGCACTTACCACGAGAGAAGAAATACCTGTAGTTGGAGTCTTCCAGGCGAATTGCTTCTTCGTACTTGGCAATAGCTTCTTGGTAGCGCTTACCCTTGCGGAGATTTTCGGCTTGCATGTAAGCTGCTTTCCCCGGATTCTGAGCCTTCACCCCGATAAAACAGGATGTAAGGAAGACAAGGAGGAAAAGGTACTTGGTTGTGTGAGCCCTCATAATAGATTCTTTCAGTGCGATCGCTTACTTTCCCCTATTTGCTTTTAAACAAGTAAGACTTGATCTCTTAGATTGCTTTCAAGTAAAAATATCAAATTTCTCTAATGCCACCAATTAAATCGAGCAAATTCCAAATTCCCCATGATTGCAGGAAATAGTGGTTTCTACAAATGATTCAACTCGTCAGCTTTCATTAAAGTACGGCATCTTCTATTTTTACATGCAAGAGCGTAAATATAAGAAATATTATGGGATTAATTGAAGAGTTGACATGGCGGGGATTCATCCAGGACATCATTCCCGGAACCGAGGAATTTCTGAATAATAACAAGGCCATCGGATATGTGGGATTTGATCCTACCGCCCCCTCTTTGGGGATCGGAAACCTTGTCCCATTGATGCTATTGGTACATTTCCAACGGTATGGCCATACACCTATTGCCTTGATCGGTGGCGCCACTGGTCGAATAGGAGACCCCTCCGGAAAATCTGCCGAACGGAACCTTCTGGATGAAGAAACCATTACCCACAATATGGATCGCTTCCGTGAACAGCTTGGCCACTTCCTGGACTTTGAGACTTCTGAAAACCCGGCCATCATCATGAACAATTACGATTGGTTCAAGGATATGGGATTTCTTGATTTTATGAGGGAAGTGGGCAAGCACCTCACCGTGAATTATATGATGTCGAAAGATTCGGTTAAGAGCCGAATGGATGCGGGCTCGGGAATCTCATTTACAGAATTCTCCTACCAACTGATGCAGGGGTATGACTTTTACCACCTCCATAAAGAATCCGGCTGCCACATGCAGTTCGGTGGTTCTGATCAGTGGGGAAATATCACCGCAGGCACAGAACTGATCCGACGGATGATGGGCCCCAACGAAGATGTATTTGCATTTACCTGGCCCCTGATTACAAATTCTGAGGGTAAAAAATTCGGTAAATCAGAGAAGGGAAATATCTTCATCGACGCTGAGATGACCTCCCCCTATGAGTTTTACCAATTCTTCATCCAACAGGGAGACGAGGACATCGTTACCCTCGCAAAGATATTCAGCCTGAAGCCGATCCCCGAACTGGAAGCTCTCATTGCTGAGAATGCAGAACGTCCCGGCACCCTCCAGCGCAATCTTGCTGAAGAAATGACCCTGCGCATTCACGGGGAAAAGGCACTGAATACCGCGCTAAGCGCCACCAGACTCATGTTCAACAAAGGAGGGATTGATGACCTCAGGGCTCTTAGCCGCAGGGAACTGGATAGTATTTTTGAGGGAGTTCCTCAATCCAGCATTGACAGAACGGCTCTGGATGCAGGTGTGAACATCATTGATTTCCTTTCGGATCAGGGGGTGACCACATCCAAAGGAGAAGCCCGACGCGCACTCACAAAGGACCAGTCGATCTCCCTCAACAAGAATAAAACCAATGATCCCGAGTATGTCGTCGGGTCCGGTGACCTGATCAACGATCAATTTATACTGATCAACAAGGGAAAGAAGAAGCACTTCCTCGTATTTGTAAATTGAGTTCACCATGCGGTGGCTCATTTTCACAATCATCCTCGTGCTTTCTGGTACCCTTTTGAGAGGTCAGGGAGTCTTTATTTCAAAATTCACCCCGGGAAATTACCTCTCCGACAACCTTCATTGTGTTGAACTTGGAAACCCGGCTGCTTCAAGCACAGATATCGGGGGTTACCTGATCGTGACCAGGAATTATTCTGTACGGCTGCCGGCAGGTACCCAAATTCCATCGAGAGGATTGCTCAGGATTGGGAAGCGCTCCTCAGAAACCCAATCTTTTGACATTGAACTATCCCGTACCGACGACTTTCTTATCCGATTCAACCTGATTGGCGATGAAGGCAATTATGTCGGCCTGCTGGACCCGAAGGGCAAAATCATCGATGCCTTCTACCATTCACCCCGTCCAAATGTGCCGTTTTTGCCGGACCGGGACACGCTGATTACCTTTTCTGGAACCAAAATCCCATTTTACCTCCCTCCCGAAAACCGGGGAGTCTGGAAGTATCTCAGTTATGGAGACGATCCGGGAATCAGCTTTTTCCAGCGTCTCGGGAAATGGCAGCTCTCCACAAATGGAACCCCCAACACTCCCCTAACCTCATACAACGACTTTTCTGCCCGGTATTTTGATGGAATTGTGACCCTGAAGTGGTCGACCACTTTCGAAAAAGATGTTATCAGTCATGCGGTGGAAAGGAGTGAAGACCAGGAAAACTTTGTCCGAATTGGGCAAGTCATCTCTAAGGGAAACAGCGATGAATACCAGTTCTACCCCTTCTTTGACAAAGAGATCGAATCGGGAAAGGCCTATTCATACCGGATCAAGGGGGTAGATGGACTGGGAAATGAAGTCTACTCTCAGATTAGGAGTATCAAGTCTGAAGATGGCGTTTCCGAATTCGAGATGGAAGTTATTCTCCTACCGTATGGTAACGAAACCGAGCTCAACCTCCGTTTTTCTTCTGAGTATTCTCAGAATGTACAAATCAAATTACTCAATGAGCACCTGGCTGAGGTGGCAATTTTATTCGATGATTATGTGTTTGCTCGCCGGCCCAATTTGTTAAAGGTATCGCGTCGCCTGACTTCAGGAAGGTATACGATCCTGGCGACCACAGCTGACAAACGTTTCGGAAAAGATATTGTAATTCCTTGATTAGAAAAGTACGTTCAGGGAAATCCAACTGACTGGGTGGTAAACCCCTTCCCACTTATTGCGTTGCGCACGAATGGAGGAATTATCGGTGTTGAGGTTGGAAATATTTACATCCCGGTTGTAAAGCATCGCTTCGAAAGTGGTTTCTGCACCCAGGCTAAGATAGGAGCTGAGGTAAAACCGCATTCCAATGACAGGAGCAAACCCAAATCCGCGCTTTTTCCGCTGGTCGGTATATTCCATGAAATCGGATGGATTGGTTCCGTAGGTAAAGGTTTCTCCTTCGTATTTTCCTAAGCCTACAGCAAAGTCGAGGCCGGCATAGGGTTCCAGCGGACCAAAGAAGGTAAACCATTCATAGCCCGCCTTGAACATGACTTGCTGCACCAATCCATCGGTACGGAAGCAATTGGGGCAGTCGGTGATCTCATCAATCTCATAGCGGGTGTAGCCCACCTGTAAGCGAAATGCTCCCCGGGATTGGTATCGTTTATAATGGATTCCATTCAAAAAGCCAATATGGGTGGCTGCATTGCCCGAATATGCCCCACCAACGGTACTGGCATCGGTAAGACTTCCTACACGAACTCCAAGCTCATTGCTGGGGATGGCACTCCCTCCATAGCAACTTCCGCCATAACATGGCTGCGCAAGTAGGGCACCCGTACTCAACAATAAGAGAAAGCATCCCACAAAAAGTGGCAGGACATATTTAGCTGGATTCATATTCATAACTTGAAAAGAGGATATTAAAGATACGGATTCTTACTAAATTTCCTCCATGTATCCCATCATCGATCTGCATTGCGACCTATTAAGTTACCTGGAAGCCGTTGAGGGTAGTACCTTCAATGATACAGAGGGGATCGGTTGCGCCCTGCCTCACCTGAAAGCCGGCGGGGTAAAGCTGCAGGTTTGTGCTTTGTATGCTGCGACCAGGCCAGGCTCCAGTGAGAAGGGGATGCGACAAGGGGATATTTTCCAGGAACTGGTGGCGAGTGGGGAGTTCAAACCATGGGAAATGCGGAATACCACCTGGGAGAAGGTCTTGGCGGATGATGCGATCTATGTAGTCCCGGCCATCGAAAGTGCTTCCGTATTTTCGGAAGAAGAAGAGCGACCCGAAAAAGCATTGTACCGGCTGGAGCTCCTCATGGGTAAAATTGGAAAGCCGCTGTACATCAGCCTGACCCACCATTCTGCCAACCGCTTTGGAGGCGGGAACCTGACCAATATCGGTCTGGAGCCAGATGGGGGACTTCTCCTGGAATACCTCGACAAAAGAGACATTGCCGTAGACCTTTCCCATACCTCAGCACTGCTGGCCCACCAGGTGTTTAAATACATTTCCGCAAGAAAACTGGAGATTCCTCTGATCGCCAGCCATTCCAATTTTCAGGCCATTACCCCGCACGTACGAAACCTTCCTGATCCATACGTCGAGTACCTGATGCAAAAAGATGGTATTCAGGGGATTAATTTTATCAAGGACTTTGTCGGCGAGGATTCTGATATGCTCTATACCCATTTCCGCCACGGTCAGAAAATGGGTGCCAGAATGGCTTTTGCCGGAGACTTCTTTGCCCCTGCTACCATGCCTCCGGAATTCATCAACCCCAATGGATACTTCTTCCCCGAATACAACGATGCCAGTGTTTATCCGAAGATTCTGGAGCGGCTCTCAGAATTCATGACCGAAGATGAGCTCAAAGACCTGAGCTACCGGAATGCATTGGCATTTATGAAACGGCTTCGCTTTTTCGATGATAAGTGGGCTAGGCGGCAAAGTCAGCCAAATGGCGCATAAATTTGCGCTTGGCGACCGGGACCAAGGCTTCTTGCACCGGAAACTGAATTTTGGATACGATGGCGAATGTGGCCGGATTAGGCAATTTATCTCTTTGGCGGATCAGTTGCAGCTTGATGGATTCAAGGGTGTTGACCAAGGAAACAGGGAAGGTCCCCACTGGAGTGGTTTGAAGTCCCCGGTACCGTTCATCGCTCCCCTGGAAGATGGTTATCCGGTATTCGTAGGCAGTTACTTCTGAAGTATTGCCGGATTGAAGGAGAAAGTACCCTTCATGTTTTTTCAGGGGTACCACACCTACCGAATCAATCTTTATATTTTCATCAATGAACTCATAAATCTCCTTGCCCTCTTCAAGCGAACGGCGTACCAACGGGAGTGCATACTCCACTACCTCAATTACCTCCTCCATCCTTTCATCTTCTTTGGCGGATTCGTATTCCAGTCTCAGGTTCTCGAGATCAATTCCTTTGAAGGTCTTCTGCATTTTATCTAAGAACGACCGTTTGCTGTCCTGAAATTCGACCAGGTTGCGGTAGTGGTAAATGAGGTCCGAAAATGCCGGATAAAGATGGGTTTGATTGAACCGCTCCTGGACACCTTGCAGGTAACTCAGCAGGTGGTATTTCTTGTATTCGAAGTCCTGTAATCCCTCAATAAACCAGTTCTCATTTAACTGACGCATAAACTCCTCCTGTTTTTTAAAAGAAGTTACGAAAAAATGGTGGTTCAAATTGTAATTGAAAAGAGGCTGCCCTTTTGAGACAGCCTCTTCAGTTATGAGACAGTGTACAGCGTTCCACATCGAATTCCTTGTTCAGAACCTCAGACCGAAGGCTGTTTCTTGCTGCAATTATACGCCGAACAGAAGTCGGGTAGGATCCTCGAGGTACTCGCGGACTTTGAAGAGGAAGCTTACCGCTTCCTTTCCATCCACAATCCGGTGATCGTAGGACAGTGCCACATACATGATGGGGCGAATCTCTACCTGTCCGTTGATGGCGACCGGCCGGTCAACGATATTGTGCATTCCGAGAATTGCACTTTGAGGAGGATTGATGATCGGGGTGGACAACATGGAGCCAAATATCCCCCCATTGGTGATGGAGAAGGTACCGCCAGTCATGTCCTCCAGGGTAATCTTATTGTCCCGGGCCTTGAGTGCATAATGACGAATGGCCTGCTCGATCTCAAGGATCGACATGCTCTCCGCGTTACGGATATTGGGGACGACCAAACCACGAGGGGTAGACACAGCAATACCGATATCTATATAATCATGGCTGATGATATCATCTCCATCAATCTGAGAGTTGACACCTGGGAAGTCCTTCATCGCCTCGGTAACAGCTTTGCAGAAAAAGCCCATGAAGCCAAGTCCGATCCCGTATTTCTCTTTGAATTTCTCTTTGTACTTGGTACGCAGATCCTTGATCGCTGACATATCCACTTCATTGAAGGTAGTCAACATCGCGGTCTCATTCTTGACCGATACCAGTCGCTTGGCAATGGAACGCCGCAATGGGGTCATGCGCTTACGGCTGGTTTCCCTGGTTCCTCCGATGGTTGGTAGTGCAGCAGGTGGTGGCGTTTCCGTGCTGGGCTCTGCCTTGGATTGCCCGTTGGTCGCTGGCTTATCCTTCAGGGCATCGACGACATCGCCTTTGGTGATGCGGCCATCCCGGCCGGAACCGGTCACAGAACCCGAAGAAACACCCTTGTCCTTCATCAGTTTCTCAGCTGATGGGCTGGGAACGCCAGTGGCATAAGTCTCTTCTCCAGATGAAGAAGCGGCCTCTTTGGAACTGGTTTCCGCAACTGGTGCTGCCTCCGCTGCATCGTCGGATGGAGCAAAGCTGGTATCTAGCCGCGCGATCAATCCCCCGATGGGAAGAACATCACCTTCCTGTGCTACGATCTCAACCTTTCCAGCCTTCTCAGCTGGAAGTTCAAGGGTTGCCTTATCAGAATTGATCTCGACCAACAGGTCGTCCATATCGACGATGTCTCCATCTTCAACCAACCAGGCTCCGAGTTCTACTTCGGTGATCGATTCGCCTGGGCTGACAACTTTAATTTCAACTATCATACTGATTTATTGGGCTTTACTAACCAGTTTTTTTTCTTTTGAATTAACAGGAGCGAAGGATCTCTCCACAATGCTGGCCTGCTCCTCCCGGTGTCTTTTCTTATATCCGGTAGCGGGGCTGGAGCTTTCGGGACGGGAGATGAGCTCCAATTCCTGCAAACCAACCTTACGGGAATGGCGTAACATGAATGGCCAGGCCCCCATGTTTTCGGGCTCTTCCTGAACCCAAAACCACTCCTTCACTTGTTTGTATTTATTCTTTAAAGCAGCAAGCTGCTTTTCAGCAAATGGATAAATCTGCTCAAGACGAACCACGGCCACATCCTTATGGCTCCCCTCTTGCTGTGCCCCTAACAGATCATAATAGACCTTTCCACTGCAGATCAATACCCGCCTGACATCTTTCGCCTTGACGTATGAATCATCAATGATCTCCTGAAAGCGTCCATCGGTCAGGTCAGAAAATGTGCTGGTTGCCTCAGGAAGTCTCAGCAGAGATTTGGGTGTGAATACGATCAGGGGCTTGCGGAAATTCCGGTGGAGTTGACGTCGCAGCAAATGGAATATCTGCGCGGGCGTGGTTGGATTGGCGATCTGCCAATTGTTGCTTGCTGACAGCTCCAGAAACCGTTCCATTCGTGCTGAGCTGTGCTCTGGTCCCTGGCCTTCATAGCCATGGGGCAGCAGCATAACCAAACCGCTGTAACGGCGCCATTTCTGCTCTGCACTGGAGATGTACTGGTCAATGATGGTCATTGCACCATTGACAAAATCACCAAATTGGGCTTCCCAAATCGTCAGGGTATAGGGTGCTGACCAGGAATAGCCATATTCAAATCCCAACACCGCAAACTCACTCAGGTGGGAGTTGTAAATCTCCATCTGCTGCTGCCCTTCAACCAAGTGGTTAAGAGGAACATATTCTTCCTCCGTCTCTGCGTCCTTGAGGACAGCATGCCGATGACCGAAAGTACCACGCTCAACATCCTGACCAGACATCCGAACCGGATTACCTTCCGCCAGCAGACTGGCATAAGCCAGCAACTCTCCCATCGACCAATCCAGACGATCTGTCTCCAGCATTACTTTCCGTTGCTCGAAAATCTTGACCATTTTGTCAAAGAAGTTCTTTCCTTCCGGAAGCTCGAGCATTTTATCAGCCAATGGGCGAAGTACTTTTTCCGGAACAGCTGTATCCGGTGACCGATCCCAGTCAATGGCACCATTCTCCTTCAGGTCCTTCCAGTTAGAATTCCCAAATTCATATTGAACTGCCCTTTCCGCTTCCTTGACTTCATTCAAGAGTCCCTGCAAAGTCTTTTTGAACTCTTTCTCCATCTTCTTGGCCAAAGTGGCCTCTACAGAACCTGATTGAGTCAGCTTTGCAAAGTAGATGTCGCGGGGATTGGCATGCTTTGCGATCGTATCGTAAAGCTTTGGTTGGGTAAACCTGGGCTCATCTCCCTCATTGTGGCCGTGACGACGGTAACACAGGAGGTCGATAAATACATCCCGGTTGAACCTCTGCCGGAATTCCATGGCCAGACGTGACACATATACGACCGCCTCCACATCGTCTCCATTGACATGGAAGACAGGGGAACCTGTCACCTTGGCCACATCGGTACAATAGGTGGAAGACCTTGCATCAACGTAATTGGTGGTAAACCCAACCTGGTTGTTGATAACGATATGGACCGTTCCTCCGGTCTCATAAGCTTCCAACTCAGACATTTGCAAAGTTTCGTAAACGACACCCTGACCAGCAATGGAAGCATCTCCATGGATCAGCAGCGTCGCAAGACGGTTGTGGTCCCTGTCGTATTTTCCGTCGATCTTGGCCCGGGCCTTACCGACTGCTACCGGTCCTACCGATTCAAGGTGCGACGGATTGGGGCAAAGAGAAAGGTGAATTTTCTTCCCCTTTTCGGATTTTACATCTACAGAGTAACCATGGTGATATTTTACATCCCCATAGAAACTATCGTCCTCTGGATTGTAGTATTCTTCGAATTCAGAGAAGACATCAGAGTAGGATTTATTCAGGATGTTCACCAGGACATTGAGACGTCCCCGGTGAGCCATTCCAATCACATATTCTTCTACACCATCGTCTGAACCAAATTCAATCAATTCGTCCAGGGCCGGAATCAAAGATTCGGCACCTTCAATAGAGAAGCGCTTCTGGCCAACGTATTTAGTTCCCAGGAACTTCTCAAATACGACAGCCTGGTTGAGCTTGTGGAGAATGTGTTGTTTCTCTTCGATGGGATAATCTCCGGTGTTGAGATCTTTTTCCATCCTGTCCCGCAGCCAATCGTGCATCTCCACCTCCCGAATATAGCGGTATTCTGCACCGATGGACTGGCAATAAGTCTTTTGCAGTTTGGCAACGATGTCCCTTAATTTGGCTGGGCCGAGGCCGATCTCAACCCCGGCCTGGAAAACGGTATCCAAATCCTGATCGGACAATTCATAGTTCTCCAAATCAAGGGTGGGAGAATACTGGCGGCGTTCCCTGACGGGATTGCTCTTCGTGAAAAGATGGCCCCGGGTACGGTAGCCATCGATCAGGTTGAGTACATATATTTCTTTCAGGTTACCAATCTCTATGGAACCTTCAGGGCGGGTGGTGTTGGCGAAATCAAATCCTTCAAAGAATTTTTGCCATCCATAATCCACCGACTCAGGGTTTTCCAGATACGATTGGTACTGTGAATCTATGAATTCGGGGTGAGCGTTGCTCAGATAGGAATATGAAGCAGACATTTTGTTTTGCTTTCAGCATGAAACGAGTGGCAGTCAGGCCATGGATACAGCCTCTTTATGAATAATTCTGGCCTCGAAGTCGCCACGGAACTTCAGAAGTGCAGAACGAACCGGCCAAGCCGTTGCATCCGCCAAGGCGCATACCGTACGTCCTTCCATGGTGTCACAAAGCTCAAGTAGTTTATCGATGTCCTTGTTAGTCGCTTCATTTTGGTGGAAACGATTCAAAATCTTGACAAACCAACCAGTTCCCTCACGACAAGGAGTACATTGACCACATGACTCGTGGTCATAGAATTTTGCGATGCGCAGGGTGAACTTCACCATGTCGGTATCTTCGTCCAATACGCACATACCAGCCGTACCAAGTACAGATCCCACACTGCGCAGTGAATCGGAGTCCATAGTGAGGCCGGACATTACCTCTTCGGCAGTTACCAATGGACAAGAAGAACCACCGGGGCTGACTGCCTTGAGCTTTTTACCATTGCGCATACCACCTGCAACCTCATAGATCATATCTTTCATGAGCATGCCTGTGGGGTATTCGTAAACACCGGGACGATTGACATGACCGGAAATTCCATAAAGAAGTGGTCCGGGGTGATTCTGCGCTCCCTGGGTGTTGAACCAGGTTGCACCATTTTTGATCACCAGTGGTACGTTGGCCAGCGTTTCAATATTGTTGATGGTGGTTGGCTTGCCCCACAACCCTTTCTGAGCAGGAAATGGTGGCTTGGAACGCGGATAAGCACGGTTACCTTCCAATGATTCCATCAGTGAGGTTTCTTCACCGCAGATATAAGCGCCAGCACCCGTGTGTACAATTACATCACAATTGAAATTTGAGCCAAAGATATTCTTACCAGCTGCACCTTTGGCATAAGCCTGGTCAACTGCATCTTGCATGATATCGATCCAATCAATGTACTCGCCACGAATGTAGACATAAGCTGCCTCCATGTCCATGGCGTAGCAGGCGATCAATGCACCCTCAATGAACTGATGGGGATTGAATTCGTAGAGCCGGCGGTCCTTGAAGGTACCCGGTTCTGATTCGTCACCGTTGCAAGCCAGGTAGCGGGGCACGCCCTCCTGCTTGGGGGGCATGAAAGACCATTTCAACCCAGCGTTAAAGCCCGCACCACCGCGACCGCGGATATTGGCTGCCTTAACTTCATCGATGACTTTCTTTTGATCCCACTTGTCGGTGGTTACCACTTCCTTGAGGGCGCCATAGCCCCCATGTTTCATGTAAACATCGATCTGGTTGTAGTTCTCGATGTCCGGAAGAAGGACTTTATTGTATTCTCGCCAGTTCTGCATCTGATAAGCTCTTTTTGCCTTGTTTCAGGAAATAAAGTTAGGAAAGATTTCCTATAAAAGAACCCGTAAGGGGTATAATTTCAATTATAACAAGCCAGGAACAGCCTTGTTTAGATCAGGTAACTTCCGATGCTTCGGATGCACCCTCCTCAGGCTGCTGATTCTCCAATTCCTGGCCCCGCTCCTGGTGTATTCTCATAAAGCGCCGCTGGAACAGGATCACGGCCACAATACCAATCGAAATCGCCAGATCGGCCAGGTTAAATACGGGCAACAGGTTCATATCGATCCCCAGAAACTCTCCCTGGTAGAAATCGAGGTAGAACATATCGACCACCCTCCCTTCAAAAAGCCCTCCTTCGTACCAATTCATACCTGAGAACCAGACCCCGTAAAAAACGCGATCGATGATATTTCCCAGTGCGCCTCCCAGGATCAGGGCGAGAAAATAGGGCAGAGCTGAACGGTGGTTCCGAACCTGGGACAGCAGGTAGGCGATCACCATTACTGCCCCGATTGAAAAAATGGTCAATAGTAGTTTGGCCGTCTCTTCGGTCATTTCCACTCCGACTTTATTGAAAAGGTCGGCGATAGTCAGGCCGAAGGCAGCCCCCCTGTTCTCGATAAAATTTATTCGGAAGGCATCTCCGACCACAGGAACATCTTGCCCCGGCTGCATGGTAAACTTGACGATCAACTTGACCAGTTGGTCCACCAAAACCACACCAAAAGCATACCAGAAGAATTTGTAATCCTTCAGAACCTTTCGGATAGATCCGGTTGGTGAGCTGAGGTCTTCCTGCATCAATTGGGGGTTACATGCCCGCTTTTATAAATTGGTTACCGGTAAATGTGGATTTTGCCTTCCACTCCGTCAATGTCTATCGTTTGTCCTGCGCTGAGGTTCTCAACGGTTTTCAGATCAAGGCCCAGAGTTTCCTTGCAAATGAAGTCACTGTGCGCTTGGATGGCGGCATGCCAACTTTCATCGGCTTCGATCTCGATGTGGATGCGGTCCATCACATCAAAATCCAGATCCTTCCGGAGGTTTTGAATCCGGTTGACCATGTCCCGGGCCAGACCTTCCCGCTTGAGGGTATCGGTGATCGTCACATCCAAAGCGACGGTCAAAGTCGCATTGGAAGCAACTTTCCATCCCGGAACGTCCTCGGTTCTTATCTCAACTTCTGAAAGGGTAAGCGTAATTGGGGCACCGGCAATTTCCACTTCGATCTCACCTGCTGCCTCCAGTATGCCGATCTCATGATTGGTAAATGCTCCTATCACTCCGGCTGCTGCTTTTACGTTTTTCCCCAGCTTTGGTCCCAGCGCCTTGAAGTTAGGCTTCGCCTTCTTCACAATCGTAGTATCCTCGTCTGCGGAAACAAGTTCCATTTCTTTGGCATTCACCTCGCGGAGGATCACCTGCTCCATTTCCCGCAAAGAAGTCCGCATTTCCTCGTTGAGTACGGGAATCAGGACTTTCTGCAGGGGCTGGCGCACCTTGATGCGCTCATTCTTGCGGATAGAGTGCACCAGAGAGGTGGCTGCCTGGGCCAGTTCCATCCGGTATTCCAAAGCTTCATCAATCTCTGCTGCCTTGACTTTCGGAAAGTCAGACAGGTGAACTGATTCGGCATGATCCAAACCACAAACCTCATTGAGGTCGCGGTAGAGTTTTTCACTGTAAAAGGGTGCCACCGGACTCATCAGTTTGGAGATGGTGAGCAGGCATTCGTAAAGGGTCTGGAAAGCGGCTTCCTTCTCCTGCCCCATTTCTGATTTCCAGAAAACGCGGCGGCTGAGGCGCACATACCAGTTGGACAATTGGTCCAGGAAAGATTCCATCGCCTTGATGGCGCGGTGGGGTTCATAGTCTCCCATGAACCCGTCCACCTCTTTGATGAGTTGATTCAGGCGGGAAATGATCCAGCGGTCCAGTTCAGACCGGTCCTGCATGGGGATACGGGTTCCCGAATAATCAAATCCGTCAATATTGGCGTATTGGGCAAAAAAGAAGTAGGTATTGAAGAGGGTTCCGAAAAATACCCGCTTGGATTCTTCCAGGAACTTCTTTCCGAATTTCAGATTTTCCCAGGGTGCGGCGTTCCCGACCATGTACCAGCGTGCAGCATCCGCACCGTAGACAGGGAGGATTTCGGCTGGAGAGATCACATTGCCAAGGCTCTTGGACATTTTACGGCCCTTTTCATCCAGGACAAATCCGTTGGAAACCACATTCTTATAGGCTACGCTGTCGTGAAGCATCACGCCCAAGGCATGAAGGGTATAGAACCAACCACGCGTTTGGTCAACACCTTCCGCGATGAAATCCGCGGGGAAACTTGCCTTGAAAATGTCTTCGTTCTCCAATGGGTAGTGCCATTGGGCATAAGGCATGGCTCCTGAATCAAACCAGACATCAATCAAGTCAGTCTCGCGGTTCATGGGTTGGCCGTCATCGCTGACCAGAACCAGCTCATCCACGTAGGGGCGGTGCAGGTCATCAGCCTCCTCAAACCGGGTCCAGGTGGCTTTGTCCATCAAGCCAGCAGCCACTGCTTTTTCCGCTTCTGACCTCAATTCTGCAATAGAACCGATGCACTTTTCTTGACTGCCATCCTCGGTACGCCAAACCGGAAGTGGGGTTCCCCAGTAGCGGGACCGACTCAGGTTCCAGTCGACCATATTTTCCAACCAGTTGCCAAAGCGACCTTCTCCGGTTGCGGCAGGCTTCCAATTGATGGTCTTATTCAATTCAACCATCCGGTCTTTGACCGCAGTCGTTCTGATAAACCAGTTATCGAGCGGATAGTACAATACGGGCTTGTCTGTCCGCCAGCAATGGGGATAGCTGTGCTCGTATTTTTCAATCTTGAAAGCCAGGCTCTCCAGCTTGAGTTTCAAGGCGATCCGTTCGTCAACACTCAGGTAACCCTTCAGATTCGGGATGATGTCTTTCAATTGCTCATTTTGCAATTCGTAGGCCGCCTGGATTTCCTCTTCATTCAGGTATTCCCGTTTGACTGCCTCCCCACCAAATCCAAACCGCTCATCCTGGATTTCCTGCACAAACTTCCCTTCCTTGTCCACCAGCGGTCCCAAAGACCCGTCTTCCAAGCTTACCTGCACCGCAGAGATTCCATTTTGCTTGGCGACCCTGAAGTCATCGGCACCGAAAGTCGGGGCGAGGTGAACGATACCCGTACCATCCGACGTGGTGATAAAATCACCAATCACGACCCGGAAAGCATCGCCTTGTGGAGCGACATAGGGCAACAATTGCTCGTAGTTGATCCCGGCAAGGTCAGAACCCTTGAATTGAGCCACGATCTTAAAGGGAAGTTCTTTCCCTCCGATCTTTCCTTTTCCTTCTGCGCCGACCGCTGCGTCAAATTTGCCTTTGACCCCCATGATTTGGGTGACGAGATCCATGGCCATCACGACCGAAGCAGCTTCACCGGTATAAGGATTTTCTGTGTCTACCAGCGCGTAACGGATTCCCTTGCCTACACCGAGCGCGGTATTGGAGGGGAGGGTCCAGGGAGTCGTGGTCCAGGCCAGGAAATAGACCTGATGGGCTGCAGCGGCAAACAAGGCCTCTGAAGCGGCATTCCGGATGGCCTTGAACTGAGCGGTCACCGTATTGTCGGTCACATCCCGGTAGCAACCGGGCTGGTTGAGCTCATGGGAACTCAGGCCGGTACCAGCCGCAGGAGAATATGGCTGGATAGAATAGCCTTTGTACAAAAGGTCCTTGCTGTGGAGTTGCTTCAGCAATGCCCAACAGGATTCTATGTAGTCGTTGCTGAAGGTGATATAAGGATGTTCCAAATCCACCCAGTAGCCCATCTCCTCAGTCAGCTGGTTCCACTCATCTTTGAACCGCATGACCGCTTCCCGGCATGCCTTGTTGTATTCTTCAATGGAAATCTTCTTCCCAATATCGATCTTGCTGATGCCCAGCTCCTTTTCCACCTTCAGCTCTACCGGAAGGCCGTGGGTATCCCATCCTGCCTTGCGCTTGACCTGAAAACCCTTGAGGGTCTTGTATCGGCAATACATATCTTTGATGGTACGCGCAATTACGTGGTGAATGCCAGGCATACCGTTGGCGGAAGGGGGACCTTCAAAAAAAACAAATTGCGGGCTTCCTTCCCGCATCTCAATGCTCTTTTTAAAAATGTCGTTCTCTTTCCACCACTTCAGAACTTCTTGATCCAGGTCTGGTAAGGACACGAGCCTATCTTCCGGATAAGCTTTCGTTGATTTTTTTGTGGTATTATCCATCATCTCCTTTCATGAAGTCTTGTATCATTTCCACTTCGTCCTGCTCCTCCTCGTAATCGATCCAGCCATCTGCAAACTGCTCCTCGTCTTTGTTGAGTGAAATCAACAGGGAGGGAAGAAGCAATAGATTGGTAAAGAGAGCGATCAATAAGGTTAGGGAGGTCAATTGCCCAAGGGCCACCGTTCCTCCGTAAGACGAGAAGGCAAAAATAACAAATCCGAAGAACAAAATGATCGACGTGTAGATCATACTGACCCCGGTATCCTGGAAGGAATTGGAAACGGCTTTTGCCACACCATCTCCTGTCTTACGGGCCAGGCGATAACGGGCCAGATAGTGTATCGTATCGTCTACTGCGATTCCAAAAGCAACCGAAAAGATCAAGGCAGTAGATGGTTTGATCGGTATATTCAGCATACCCATGATTCCCGCGGTCAAAACCAAAGGCAGGAAGTTGGGTATCAGGGCGATGATCACCATTTTCAGAGAGCCAAACAGCAATGCCATCAGGACCGCAATCACCAGGAAAGCGATCATCAAGCTCTGGAACAGGTTACGGATCAGGTAATCATTGCTCTTAATAAATATCTTAGTGGTTCCGGTGATAATCACTTTGTCCGCGAAATCGATTTTACCCTCACCCTGAAGGACTTCATATTTAAGGGAAGTATCACCGGCGGTAAAGATGTCTCCGGGTAGATATACCT
Source organism: uncultured Bacteroidia bacterium (assembly GCA_964352215.1). Classification (GTDB taxonomy): domain Bacteria; phylum Bacteroidota; class Bacteroidia; order J057; family JADKCL01; genus CAWUKT01. Next base: position 38,205 of record CAYGRE010000025.1, on the reverse strand, counting down.
CACTTCCGTACTTAATTTGAAATGAGTCTTTCCCTTCCCATATCTTGTACTTTTCTCCCTCTTTGAGGCGATCCGGCTTCTGGTTGACGACGAAGATGTCTATCAGGTCCTGCTGCAACGAATCAATGATGGGACTCAGCCGCTTGGCACCAACATCCTGTACGCTGGCTTTGATCCTGACTTTGGAAAAGGCCGTATCAAAAATGGTCGCCTCACTGAAGAGAGAATCCATCTTGCTGTTCTTGGTAAAGGTCTGGATGGCCAGATATTCTTCTGAGCTTGGCAACTGATACTCTTCCGGCACGTTGCTCAAAAATGCCTGCCTCCCGAATTTGACCAGGTCAAGGATAGAGATGGCCCGGGAAATTTCCGGAAACCCAGCCATAATGGCCTGGAATTCATCGAGGCGCTTGAGGGTTGATCTTCTGGTAATGCCTTGCTTTCGGTGGGTGTTGATCACGATTTCAAAGGGCATCACTCCGCCAAATTCCTTTTCAAAGAATCTCAGATCAGAGATTACTTTTTCGTCGTTGGGAAGGTCATCTACGACCCGGGCCCGTGGCTCCAATTGGGTCATACCCAATACGGCTACCCCCGCCAAAAGGACACTGATCCCATAGACTGCCCACCGACGCTTCTGCACCGTAGAATCGAGGAACTTAATGGCTCCCCTCAACAACTTCCGCTCGGTATGCTTCACATGACGCGAAGAGGGGGGCGGCAAAAAGCTGAAAATAATCGGGATCAGCAGGAGAGAGATGAAGAAGGTTACCACCACACTCAAGCCGGCCAGGATGCCAAACTCCTTCAACATCTGTATTCGGGTAAAGTACAGCACCCCAAAACCTACCGCGGTGGTAGCATTGGTCATTACCGTAACGATCCCGATCTTCTGAATAACATTTACCAGGGCCCGCATTTTATTGCCGGTCCGCTTGAACTCAAAGTGGTATTTGGTCAACAAATAGATGGAGTTCGGGACCCCAATCACCGCGACCAGAGCGGGGAGAATGCCTGTCAAAATGGTAATCTTGTACCCTAGCAAACCCATCATGCCCACCGACCAGACAATGACGATCCCAATGACCAGCATTGGAAATATGACCGCAGAAAATGACCTGAAAGTAAAGAACAATGCAATCCCCATGACCAGCACTGCCAGGCCCAGGAACAGAATCATCTCCTCCAGAATAAACCGATTGACAAAGGTCCGGATATAGGGCAAGCCGGAAAGGTGAGCCTCCACCCCGATCTTCTCCTGTGCAGCCAAAGTTGCCTTGGAGATGTCCCCTACAATTGCCGTTTTCTCAGATGTGTCCAGCCGCTTGTTGTCAATCGTGACCAGCAACAAGGTGACAGTCTTGTCTTTATTAACAAGTAAGCCCTCATAAAAAGGGAGGGCTGTTAAGATTTTTCTCAATGAGTCCATTTCCGCCTCATTGGCGGCCGGCCTTTCCGCAACCCGTTGCATTTGAAAGCTCTCGGTCTCATAATCCGCAACGATCCGGGAAGCATTGGCAATTGACAATACAGACGTAACCCCATCCACCTTCTTCAGCGCTTCTGTCAGGTCGAAGATTTCATTGAAGAATTTCAGGTTGAAAATATCCCCCTCAAAACCAATCACCATTCCATTGCCATCCGCGCCAAACTCTGCACGGAACTCCTGGTATTCAATAAAATCCGGATCTGAGGGCGGAACAATCTTGCCAAAGTCATGCATCCGCTCCGTACCCCGGACCGACCACATAAATGCAGTAGCCAGAATTACCACAACCAGTATGGGAATTCTTTGCCTGAGGATAATACTCGCTATGACTTTCCAGCCTCTCATTTTGTGGGAGTACCAAAGTTTTTAGGGAGCACAAAGTTAATTAAAAGATGCGGAGTAAGAAATCTGGTGAAAACCTTTCCCAAAAGTCCTTAAAAGAAAAATGGCCACCTGTAAATGATGGCCAAATCCTGTATCTGTACGCAAGAATCATCGTGAGATATTGATTTTTCGGGTAAACCTCTCGGCGCCCACTTGGAAGTTGAAAAGGTACAGCCCCTGTGCCAGTTGACTCAGGTGGATTCTATGTTCATATACTCCGGGGGTATTTTCTTCAAATGCCTGTTCCATCACAAGTTGCCCCTTGAGGTCTACAAGTTGGAAGCTGACGGCTCCGCCGTGGTGAGAAAAATAGGTCAGATTGACCCAGTCCTTTACTGGATTCGGGTAGAGCGCCAGCAGCCTGCTGTCGTTTGGTCCCTCGGGATTCACAGACCGAATCTCTGAAAAGGTTGCCTGTCCATTGTAGTCTAACTGGCGAAGCCGGTAAAAATAGGGCCTGCCGTTGAAGGCGATCTCGTCAACGTAAGAATAGATATGCCCATCTTCAGTGTCACCCAGTCCTTTTACAAAAGAGATGTCTTCCCAGAGGATGTGGTCGGTTTCACCCAAACCGTCCTGCTGTCCACGTTCAATTACAAAGCCACGGTTATTGGATTCCATGAAAGTCTCCCAATTCAAAGTGGCAGCCGAACCGTTCAGGTTGGCGGTAAAGGGTCCAAACTCAATCGGAAGGGGGCCTTGCCTGCGATAAAGCAAAAACTCGCAGTCGTCTCCGGCATAACCATCCAGCATCAGATAATAAGAATTGCCAACGATAAGGTTATTTGCCTGGAATATACCCGTAGTTGCCAGCATTGGATTCCAGCAATCAGAGACAGAAGTAAAGTTGATGCAATCAGAGGAAAAGAAGACTTCCGCCTGAATTCCAAATCCCGAAAGGCAGTTCCCGGCTTCTGCAACAAAGGTCATGGTGGTGGAATCAGCCACAAAAGTAAACCATGTATTATTTTCAATGGTTCCACAGAAATCATTGAGGAGGTCTATACTGGCATCTGCTCCATACAACTCATTGGTAAAGCCACATACGGTATCATTAGGACCAAGGGACACCAAAGTGGCCTGGGAGCAGAGATCTGAACCATTCGGATTGGAATTGCACTCTGGGGGACATTGCGAAATTTCTATGTCGAAGGGAGTACAATTCGGGTTGGGTTGGGTAGAGACTACAATATAATAGTCTCCTGCATTGACCAGGTCTATCCTTCTCAATCGTGGGTTTCCGCCCAGTTCTGTTTGCTCCGCTACACAATTGGTGGTAGTGGGGCAACCTTCATAGACAAAGAAGCCTGTATACAGGTCCGTATTCCTCAAATCAATGCGAATACATTCATTTCCCGGTGAGGTATACCTGAAGACAAAGTCTTCTCCATTCATATAAGGGCTGGGGCAAGAGTTCGTATTGTCGTAGTCGTCTCCAAATCCGCAGGTTGTAAAGCCTTGTTGACTGTATGGCAGACCCGGTATCGGAAATGGATTCGCACAGGTATTGCCTATTCCTACCGCGACACAATTGGTGACATTGATATCGAAGGGCATATAGGGCAACCCGGAAATACTGGATATAACGATATAATATGTCTTTGTAGAATCAAGGGTGATGTTGCTCAGAAAGGGATTTCCAGATCCTGCTTCCGTAAATGCGACACAATTGGTGGAAAGATCATCAGGACAACCGTCTAAAAGGAAAAGCCCGGAGTAGGTAAAGGTGTTCTGGGTAAAGATAGAAATACACTCTCCTGCGGTTCCATTGTAAGAAAATACGTAATCCAGCCCATTCATATAGGTCGAATTACACGCATGAGTTTGGTTGTAATCATTGGCGAAGTCTCTGGTGGTCAATCCACCAGCAGTAAAGGGCAATGAGGGGATTACGTGAGGGTTGGCACAATTGTCTCCAACTCCTCCCCTGGGAGGCTCAACTTTATATGCCAGGGCTCCACACTGATTTGAAGTCTGGCAGGGACCAAGAATACCGTCATAGAAGCTGGTAAGTATCCTATAAGTTCCGCTGACTCGGCAGGGGAAAACCAGATAGGATTGCAAGTAGCAGAAGTCATCGTTTCGGACACTGTCAATGTCAGAAGTCCCCGGATTGTAACCCGCGGGAAAATTGCCAGCACTGTCCGAGATGCTCAATTGCGTATCCCAGGTAGCAGCTCCACCGGCAAAACAGAATGTAAATATGTATTGATTGCCTGCAACAGCATTGAATTCCAAATATTCTCCGCCTCTTACACAAGGCCACACCTGCCACGGAATGGTAGGTGTAATGTCCCCAATCTTTGTCCCGCCGAAACAGTAGTTGGCCGGTATCTGCGCCTCTGCGGACTGAGCCAACGCCACCCCGGCAAACAGGATGAGGAGTTTTAAAAAGTACGTACGGATTCTTTTCGGCGTTTCCATAACCAACACTTATTCGTGTGATTTTTATTGCACTACAAGGTCAGTGGCTGGTTTACTAGCTTAGTTTCAGTTGGAATATTGTATGACAGCTAAGAAAAAACGGCGCGGATAGAAGTCTTACCTTTACATTTCGTTTCCGTCGCAGAAATCTAATTTAAGTGATTCTATTGGTTCATGCAAGAAATATTACGAACAGCGAAACATAACCTGTGCCAACAATATTCTGAGGAAATGGATCGGATTATTCTTCCCAGAACTCTTTGGTCTTAGCCGGGTTTAACATCCGCCATAGTTGATCCTTGAGTTCAGAAAGGCCCTTTTGGGTAACCGACGAGATGTAAATCCAAGGGACATCGGGGAGATCCGCCTTCAGTTGTTCCAACTCTACCTCTCCGAGAAGGTCCGTCTTGGTAATGGCCAGAAACCGGTCCTTGTGGACCAATTCGGGGTCATAAGCCCTCAATTCATTGACCAGGGTTTCATACTCTGCGATGATGTCATCACTTTCCACTGAAATCATGAACAAGAGCACCGAATTGCGCTCAATATGTCTAAGAAAGCGTGTTCCCAAGCCTTTTCCCTCGCTGGCCCCCTCTATGATACCGGGAATGTCAGCGATGACAAAGCTCTGATAATCTTTATACTTGACAATCCCCAGATTGGGAACCAAAGTGGTAAAGGCATAATCGGCTATCTTGGGCTTGGCAGCGGTGACGACCGACAACAGGGTGGACTTTCCCGCATTGGGGAAACCAACCAAGCCGACATCTGCGAGCACCTTCAATTCCAGGACGGCCACCATTTCTTTCCCAGGTCCACCTTCAGAGGAGTATTCCGGAGCCTGGTTAGAAGGAGAGCGAAAATGCCAATTTCCTTTTCCCCCGTGGCCTCCGGTGAGAAGTGTCATACGCTCCCCCTCTTCCTTGATTTCTCCAAGTTCTTCTCCGGTTTCTTCATTCGTGACCACCGTCCCCAATGGAACCTTGACAATCCGATCCTTTCCGGATTTTCCGGTCTTGCGGTTGCCTTCCCCGGCAGCAGCATCTTCTGCATGGATATGTTTCCGGTACTTAAGGTCCAGCAAGGTCCAGAGTTGCCCACTACCTTCGAGGATGATGTCCCCTCCTTTTCCTCCGTCACCACCATCAGGACCCCCCTTGTCTACATACTTCTCCCTGCGCCAGGAAATGACTCCCCGACCACCACTTCCACTGCGGAAGTAGATACGAACGTGATCAACAAATGGATGTGGAGGCATAAATCAGGCCTTGGCAGTCTTGGCGCTTTCCAAAACAGCTTGGACGCGGTTTGAAATCTCTTCAATGGTGCCGACACCATTGACCCTGGAAACCTTTCCCTGGGGCTGGTAATGCTCAGCAACGGGAAGTGTCTGGGCATTGTAATTGACAATGCGGGCGGCAATGACCTCCCTGGTATCATCAGCACGTCCCTGGTCCTGGGCTCGCTTCAGCAACCGCTCGATCAACTCATCGTCAGGAGCTTCCAGGAATACAACTGCAGCGAGGGGAGCACCCGCCTTCTGAAGAATAGCGTCGAGGTATTGTGCCTGAGCAACAGTACGGGGATAGCCATCAAAAATAAATCCTTGCTTATCGGTACCTATGGTCACCCGCTCCTGAACCAGTTCGTTAACGATCTCGTCAGAAACCAGAGTTCCTGCATCCATGATGGCAGCAACCCGGTTCCCAAGCTCAGTCCCGGACTTGCGGGCCGCTCGGAGCATATCTCCGGTAGAGAGGTGTTCCAGGTCGTATTTTTCCTTGATCAGATTGGATTGTGTGCCTTTCCCTACACCGGGAGGGCCGAAAAGAAGTATATTGAACATGCCGCTTCTGTTATTAAATTAAGAGTGCAAAGGTAATCCCTTATCACTGAGAAGCCAAGTCGGAGCCGAAACCAAGGTTACAATGCCCCAGGACGTTCATGGATAAACAGGGAGATGTGGAGGTGATCCCCTGAGCCGACATGCCTCAAAGTATTGAAACCCATCAATTCAAAATACCAGAGTAATACTGTGTTGCGCCATTCCGGGCGGTCATTGGTCCGTAAATCCAAGGCGTGAACATACCCATCTGATTGCGGATAATGAAGCGACCTCCCCTTGGTCGCAAGACCCATGTCCTGATAATCCTCAGGAAGGCGGGACATGTCAGTGATGACCAGGTCGCGGTCAAAAACCGCCAGCGTACCCACCGTGGTGCGTAACAAGGGATGAACAGAGTGGTACTCCCCTTTTACTTGGGTTGTTTTGGCATTGTTCCCCGAAAGGAAGAATACAGTATAAGCCACAAACCCTCCGACCACTACAATTGCCAAACGAAGATTGACCTTTCTGGCTCCCTCAATAGACTTTTTCTTTTTGACAAAGGCCTTTGTGATACGGTTCAAATAAATAAAGGTCAGGACAAATGTCGGCACCGCCCCGATCACCAGGCAAAGCCAAGGGTTAAGGTCAAATTGAGCATACATGAAGACGGAAACCCTGATCAGCAAGACAAATGGCAATATCACCACCGCAATAAACCAAAAGGGGAGCAGGATCACCTTCAGGAAGAGCGGTATCTTCCTTTTAGATTTCTTACGGGAAGCCACTTTAACTTTTCAGTTGGTAAACGGAGGGGAGACTGCGGCCATGCTCGGCATAATCCATCCCATAACCCACCACAAATGCATTGGGAATACTGAACCCGATAAATTCCGGAGGGGTCTTGGCCCGGAAGGCCTCCTCCTTGAACAGCAGCGTAACCAGCCTGACCGAAGCAGCTCCCCGATTCATCATGTAACGGCGGAGCCATTCCAGGGTATTGCCCGTATCTACAATATCTTCGACCAGAATGATGTCTTTCCCTTCGATGGGGGTCTTTAAATCCAGCAGGATCTGCATCTCTCCGGAACTGGTCATCCCTCCTTTGTAGGAAGAAACCCGGATAAACTGAATTTCAGGATCCCAATCGAGGTGTCTCACCAAATCAGCGGTGAATAAAAATGATCCATTCAGTACGCTGACCACCAAAGGGTCACGTCCGGCATAAGATTCGTTCAGGGTCTGGGCCAATGAATTGATCCGGTTTTGCAATTCGGGCTCTGGGATAAGAATGGTGAATTCTTTGTCAAGTACCTTGACTTCGTTCATGAAAGGGGCCTTATGAGGTTCAAAGACTGAAACTAACCCAAAAATCTCTTCGGGTGAAACATTTAAAAAAAATTAAGGTTAAATTTGAGCTTTGCAGGTTAGTAGCACCTAATAAAAAGGATACAAGTTGTCCGATCAAATCAAACACGAGTGCGGAATCGGCATGATTCGCCTCAAAAAACCCCTAAAATATTACAAGGACAAGTACGGTACGCCCTTATGGGGTCTGAACAAGATGTACTTGTTGATGGAAAAGCAGCACAACCGCGGCCAGGATGGTGCTGGCCTGGCCAGCATCAAATTGGATGTGCCGCCTGGGAGTCCCTATCTGAAAAGGATGCGGAACAACCAGAATTCTCCCTGGGGAGCGCTCTTCAAAGAGATCAGTGAGAAAATGGATTTGCTCAAGCAAACATATCCTGGTATTGAGCAGGATGAAGATTTGCTAAATGAGCACTTTGCATTTGCGGGTGAGCTCTTGCTGGGTCACCTCCGCTATGGCACCCATGGTTCCTACAATATTGATGCTTGTCACCCGGTGGTTCGCTCCAACAATTGGCGTTCCCGGACCCTGGCCATCGCGGGTAACTTTAACCTTACCAATGTCCACGACCTGTTCCAGTACCTGGTCGAGTTGGGGCAGCATCCCCGCTATATCTCTGATACAGAAACTGTCCTCGAACGTATCGGACACTTCCTGGATGAGGAAAATGAAGATCTCCATGCCAAGTTCAAGCAACAAGGCAAAAGCAAGCAAGAGATTTCAGATCTGATTGCTGAAAACCTGGATACCCGCAAGATCATCCAACAATCGGCCAAGCGCTGGGATGGGGGCTATGTGATGGGAGGGCTGATCGGCTGTGGGATTGGATGGGTAGCCCGCGACCCCAATGGGATTCGTCCTTGCTACTACTACGAAAACGATGATGTGATCGTGGTCGCCTCAGAACGGCCTGCAATCTCCACGGTTTTCGATGTTGCCTACGACGACATCAAGGAACTCGAGCCTGGTCACATGATCACCATCAAGCGAAATGGAGACTTCTCCATCAAGGCATTTACCGAACCTCAGGAAAAGAAAAGCTGTTCCTTTGAACGGATCTATTTCTCACGGGGCAATGATCCGGACATCTACCGGGAAAGGATGGCTTTGGGTGACATCCTCGTACCAAAGATCCTGGAACACGTCAACAATGACCTCGAACATACGGTCTTTGGTTACATCCCCAATACCGCAGAAACTGCCTTTTGGGGAATGATCAAAGGGGTCGAAACCTATATGAATCAGGAGAAAATCCGCCAAATCCGGGAGCTGAATGGAAAAGCAACCGAGGAGGATTTATCCAGGGTCCTGAACGCCCGCCCCAGGGTGGAAAAAGTGATCCTGAAGGACATCAAGTTGCGCACCTTTATCACCGACGACAATGCCAGGGACGACCTCGTGGCCCACGTATATGATGTTACCCAGGGAATAATTACTCCCAATGTAGACAATCTGGTCTGTATAGACGACTCCATCGTTCGGGGAACCACCCTGAAGCAAAGTATCCTCCGCATTTTGGGGCGTCTCCAACCCAAGAAAATCATCATTGTCTCCTCGGCACCTCAGATCAGGTACCCCGATTGTTATGGCATCGACATGTCCCAGATCGGCCGGTTTGCTGCTTTCCAGGCGGCCATCGCCCTGCTCAACGAGCGTGGCATGCACGGAATCATTCACCAGGTTTACCGGGAATGCGTAGCCCTGAAGGACAACGATCTGCTACATACCCGCAATGCGGTCAAGGCCATCTACGACCTGTTCACCGAGGACCAGATTTCAAGGAAAATAGCCGATCTGCTTAAACCTGCCGATCTGGATTGCAAGGTTGAGATCGTCTATCAACCCCTGGCCAACCTGGCCAAAGCCATCCCCAACCACCTGGGTGATTGGTACTTCTCAGGAGACTATCCCACACCAGGTGGCAACAGAGTGGTCAACCAAGCTTACATCAATTACGTAGAAGGAAAAGGTACCCGGTCTTATTAAGAAGCCCATGGACCTGTAAGTCATCGCCTGCTTTTGACTTCAATTTCAAGTCCCGAAACCCGATCTTCATGTTAGGTGATTCGTGTTCATTTTTACGGAATTAATTTGGGTTGTTGTTATGAAAAAGTTAATCAAGCATTCTCTGCTCCTGTTCTTCGGTTTTGTCTTTCTGGTAAACAGTGGGTTCGCCCCAAGTGGCAACGAAGCAGTTGTAAAAATTGATGGGCAGGAGATTTCCCCGGAAGATGTGCTCAAATTCGAGCGGGACGATACGGTTTACCTGGAAGCAACCGGGATCAAGCCGAATTCTCAAGTCAGCATCAAGATCAAAAAGGCTGGTATTCGCTGGGCGACCCACGAATTCCGGGTAGATGACGCAGGTGAAGTCGTCGGAATCATGCACATGCCCGAGCAAAAACTGAAAGTCCGGTGTACGGTGATGTACTATGCAGCGGACAATACTTACAATGAGGTTCAGTTCAAATTCCAAACTTATTAAGGATTTTCCTGCCAACCGATTGTGGTCAAACAGTACCGGCTTCTACAGTAGCGCTGTTAGGTTTGACAGTCGGACTGTTAGAAGTAGTGGAAAGCATAACAAACTGTTTTAAACCGATACTGTCAATCTTGAGGGATATACGTCGGGAGTCTGCGCCTTGAGAGGTTCGACTGAGAGGGTGGTTAGGTCGCAATCATGCGCATCCAAAAGTGAACGGCTGCGGGGATCAGGGTGGAAAGTTGCAGGGTAATACCCTCAAGAATGATAGCAATACTATCAAAAAGTATGTGTTCACTAGCGGAAGGCCTTCGACCTCCGAGGCGCATCGGCGAGGGTGCAGAGGCGCAACGACGAGGGTGGAGAGGCGCACCTGAGAGGCTGCCGACCCCCGATCGGTAGAAGGAAACATATCAAGATTGGGAATAGCATTTCCGGACCTTGCGCAATCAACACCGAACCGATGCGACCAGAATCATATTGGCATCTCTGGTACCAATCCAGTATTTTGTCAATGAGTTATGGAGCAGACAGAAACCCTTTACGACCCAATGCGTCCCTTTTCCGAAAGCCGGTTGTGGGAAATGCAGAAAGCATATTACGACAAGCATGGTGTGGAACCCTTTTCCAGCCATAAAATCCCCAATTATATTACCAACAGTCCTCAGACAGCCCGCAGCTACGCAGAGTTGATCTATGGGTTTTTGCGGGACCTTGGGCGGCAGGGCCGGGACCAGGAAACGGTCTACCTGGTAGAATTGGGAGCTGGCACCGGACAGCTTTGCTTTCATATCCTCCAGTATTTCAGCAGGTACCTTGCCCCGGGCCCCGATTCTATCCCCCCCTTCTGCTATGTTCTCACCGATATTTCTCAGGCTACCCTGGACTTCTGGCAGACCCATCCCCGGCTCCAGCAATATTTCCGTCTGGGCCTGCTCGACGTAGCCCGGTTTGATGCAGAGAAAGATGACAGCATCTATCTGACCTACCAGGGCATTCGCTTGGGTCCGGGCAGTTGTCAGCAACCCCTGATCGTGATGGGCAATTACTTCTTCGACACCATCCCACAGGAACTCCTCTATTTTGAATCGGGACAAACCTATCAGGTGACCATGGGCCTGATCGACCCCAAACCCGAAGAAGACCAGGAGAAACTCCTGCAACGCACCCAGGTCAGGTTTAGCTACGACCTGTTTGATGAAAGCTCCTTCCTTCCCGAATTGAAACCCCTGGTAGAACACTACCGGAGTGTCCTCACCAACAGCCACGTTCTGATTCCTCATTTAGGTGTGCAGTGTATCGAACGGCTGAAGAAATGCTCCGACCAAGGCTTGCTGTTGCTGGTGGGGGACAAGGGCATCCACCAATTGCGGGATCTGGATGGCCTCGAGCCTCCCGAGCTGGTTTCCCATGAAGTTCGCTCCCTCTATACCAATTTCCATGCCCTGGGCGTCTATTGTAACCAGGAAGACGGGCGTAGCTTTCTCCCCAACCGGCAAAAATTCAATTTGGTGGTCGCTGGATTCCTGATGGTAGACAATCCGGTACTTTTCCCATCCTTTGCCCTCGCTTTTGAGAAATGGGCTTCCAAAGTTGGTCCAGATGAAAGCTACCTCCTGAAAGTTGTATTGGAAAAAGGGTTCTCAAACCTTTCCCTGGAAGAGGTGATTGCGGTGCTCCGCTTCTTTCTCCACGATGCCAAGATTTTCCAGGCCCTGTACTCTTCCATTGAAGACCATATTCCCAACCTCGTCCCAAAAGGGAAGGAAGTCCTGACCATCGAATTGATTGACATTTGGGAAAATTACTACCAACTGAACCACGACGAAAAGGTCGAAATCGCCATCCGGGGGCTTCTCAAGGCCCTGGATCAGCCAGATACGTTGATGACGACTTTTCCATAACTGGCCCGGCTTTCCATAAAGACATGGGCTTCCGGGATCTGATCAAAGTTGAATTCCTTCCCGACGATGGGCCGAATGCCATGCTTGAGCATGAACTGGCGGCCATCCTCAAAATTCTCCACCACCAATTCGGGGTTTTCGATCAGGTAACCGATGTGGGTGGCATACATTCCGATCGACCGCTTGGCCATGTCCATGACTTTGGCCTTCGGGGCCATGCGTAAGGTTTTAATCCAGGAAAAGGGGTTCCATTTCACCAATGGAATGCTGGCAAATCCAGCCACGACCATGCGGCCAAAGGGCTTGAGCAAGGCATAACTTTTCTTGAAGACATCACCACCGACAAGTTCCAGTACGATATCCGGCCGCATATCTTTTTGCAAAATGACCTCATAGAAGTCCTCTTTGGCATAGTTGATGGTCAGGTCTGCACCGAGACGGTTCAAGAGTTCGATCTTCTCGAGTTTGCTGGCCATCGCGATCACGGTACAACCATGGGCTTTGAGTAATTGTACGGCTGCGGTTCCAACTCCTCCCGCTGCGGCCTGTACGAGTACGGTTTCCCCAGGCTCAACCCGGGCCTGGCAAAAGAGCGCGATCCAGGCCGTCATATAATTGACCAATACAGCCGCATTCTCTGCATCCGTAAAGTCGGGAAATGCGGGGAAGGCAAGAAAGGAAGGTACATTGACATATTCTGCATAGGCACCGTATTGCCCACCGGTCATCACCAGATCCCCGACCCTGACATTGGTCACTCCCTCTCCTACGGCAACTACCTCTCCAAAAGCTTCCATGCCAATGGTATAGGGCTTCTTAGGGGCCCAACTGTATTGCCCTTTCCGCGACAAAACCTCCGCATAATTCAGGCCGATGGCTTTGGTTCTAATCTGCACCTGGCCTGGACCAGGAGCCGGGAGATCAGGAATTTCTGTCAATTTCAAAACCTGGGGAGAGCCTGCCCGCCTGAGTTGATATCCTTTCATTCGGCAAATTTGGCAATCAATTTCGTCCCAGTCAGCAATTATTGATTAATTTTCCCGAAACACGCTATCAATGGGCAGAAAAATATTCCGCAAACTGTTTCGATTCCTGGGGGTTGTCCTCCTCGTCTTTGTTGTACTGGGCTTGGTTGCCTATCTGGTCCTCAACAAGAGTCTCCCTGAAGGACAAGAAGGCCCTGAAGCCGAAGCATTGACGGAAAAGATGCTGGAAGCGGTCAATGCAGATGCCTGGGAAGAGATCAATGTGATCAAGTGGAGCTTTCCCAGGGGGCATGATTTCATCTGGGACCGGAAGCGGAACCTGGTCGAGGTAAGGTGGGATGCGAACCGGGTGCTGTTAGCACCCGAAAGTGGTCAAGGGGTAGCCTACAAGGGTGGAAAAAAGCTCGAAGGAGAAGCAGGGAAAGAAATGGTGAAAAAGGCCCGGTCATTTTTCTGGAACGATTCATTTTGGTTGGCTGCCTTTACCAAGGTAAAAGACCCCGGGACCACCCGCAAAGTGGTTGATCTTGAAGACGAGGGTAAAGGATTGCTGGTCACTTATAACACTGGAGGTGACACCCCAGGCGACTCGTATCTCTGGAAATTGGACGAAAATGGCAGACCGATATCCTGGCAAATGTGGGTGCAATTGATTCCGATTGGAGGGCTTGAATTTACCTGGGAGGAATGGGCGCCCCTGGAAAACGGAGCCATGCTCGCTTTCAACCATGGCAGCATGATCTATGACATAGTCCTGACCGATGTCAAATCAGGGGACAATCTGAAGGCAATCGGAGCACCTGAGGACCTCTTTGCTGAATTGGAACTACTCATAAAATAGAGAATCGATATACCGTTGAGACGACTGACCTTTTTACTTGTTCTGCTCATCCCTCTGCAATGGCTCCCTACCAGCGCACAGACTCCCTATCATATTGAATTCAATACAGAAAATGGGCTTCCCAGTTCGGAAGTCTATGATGTGGAGTTCGATCATCAGGGCCGGGCGTGGTTTCCCACAGACCGGGGACTGTGTGTCTACAATGGCTATGAATTCAAAGTATATACTACCAAAGAAGGACTGCCCAATAACTGTGTTTTGGAAATTCGTCGTGGGCCCAATGGAGAACTCTGGTTCCTGACCCTGGATGGTAAACTCAGCTACCTGGAAAAGGACAACATTGTTCAGTTTGCTGGGAACGACCTCATTGCCGAAATCAATAAAGGAAACTGGTTGATCCGGGAAGAACGGGAAATGTCCACCTGATAAATGAGGTTTCCCTCCCTTTGGCTGCACGGCGAAAGGCCGACTTTATCAAATGCCTTAAAGTGGTTCAGCAGGCTTAGGTGGCGATTTACACGGTTAGAAAAAGATTCTACACGTTGGGAAATCATGGTCCGTGGAGCATGGCGAAAGGTAATTCCGGATTCTTCAGGGGGGTATTACCTCTGGGTCTTCCAGCATCAACTACAATATCGGTATCCTGGATTTGATCAATGCCAATATTTCCTCTGGTCAGAAGCGGATCAAAGTCCGGTTCAGAATGCAACTGAACAACCTCTCTCCTACCATCAATGGTTTCGTTGAGGTCAATGGCAGCCTGCAATGCTCGAAGACCCCCCTGGACGGATCTTCTGTGAACTGCACGATCGGTACGACTGACTGTTTCACCTACTATGCCTGCGGCGAACTAGATGCCATTGGCTTCGTCAGCCTGGTGCCTAGGTACGATAAGTTTGGCAACTTCATCGGCTATACCAATGAGTATACTTATAACGCCTCCCTTACAGGTGGGTCAGGTAGTGTTGTTTACAATTGGAGTGGACCAGGGTCACCAAATTGGGCATTTGGGAACACATTTACCTTTATCTATCGGGGTAGCAACCCCCATGTTTACCTGCTTGCAAATGATCTCGTAACTGGCTGTGTTTACACATGGCAATCTGGAAGTTGGAAGACTGTTGTGGCTGAACCAGGTGCAGAACTGACACTTCAAGTCGGCCCAAACCCCGCCAACTCTTCTGACAAACTCAGCCTCCGGTTCAATCTGCCATCTGCAGATGAATTCAGTGTCGGCATCTATGACCTCTCTGGTAAACTCATCATGGACATCCCAACACAAGATGATACTTATGCCGGCGACCATCTACTCGAACTTGATCCGAACCTCAGTCCAGGTGTCTACTTGGTACGCTTGAATACCGGAACCCATGGCTCTAAGACCAGCAAGCTAATCGTACAATAACCGACTTTTTACACTATCCGATTGAATACAGGGCTGGCCGATGGGTCGGCCCTTCTTTTTGGGGAACTGTTGGCTGATCTCTTGAATGGAGTCCCCACGTTCTCCACCACCGTGAAAAAATATCAGCAGCGGATAACTCCGATCTTCCTCCTCATAATTTTCCGGAAGGTGAATCAGGCACTCGAATTTTCGTCTCGTTTCAATCTCGAAGACTTGGGGAGTTTCTCTCATTGTCTACGGGTTGAAAAAGTTATTCTGAATAAGCAACAAATTTACTTTTTCTATTCTTAGAGAGTAAAGTTCATTTCCCTCAAGGCAGCAACATTCCCTTCATACCATCAAACATGAGGTAAGTGAAGACCATGCACCAATAATTCGCATTAAAATTCGTTATATTTGATGATAGGATACAAATACCAATTCTTTGGAACTTCAACTTAGAATATCAAAAATACAGCGGGAGCTTGAAAATGTTGACGATGAGTCAATCATTGCCGCTCTGGAAACAATTTTGGGTTTATTTCAGAAGGTAAATTCAAGTTCAGAGAAGGTTATAGGATTTTCATCAAAAGGTGAGCCTATCACAAAAAGCGAATTGCTTACGAAGGTAAAAGATGCCAGTGATCGGGTGAAGGCGGGAGATTTCATTAGTCAGGAAGCCATGGAAAAAGAATTGGAAAATTGGTAACGAGAAAGTTTATGAAGTTGCCGACAAAGAGATAATCATTGTTTATCTATTCCACACCAGCAGAGATCCGGGATCATTGATAAAAGCACTTCAAGAGTAGGATCGGGTCGATACCCTCTCAAGGCAGCAACATCTCTTTCACACCATCATACATCAAATCCACCCATAAACTGTACTGATAGCCTGAAGGATGGAGCCCATCGCTCGCGACATAGCCAGGCCCATTGAAGGCATCCCGGGAAATGGGGGTAATGTCGAAATAGCGAATGCCGTAAGCATTGGTAATCTCCAGGTTCGCGGCATTGAATTGATCGATAGATGCACTGATGGCGGGCTGGTTGGATTGTCCAAAGGGCGTATAGCCATAGTCGGGAATGGATACGACAAATACCCTTGAGGTATCCCCTTTGGCCAGTCGAATAGAGGTGTTCAGCAATTCTTCAAACTCGGTGCGGTATTCATCCAGGGTCCGGCCCTGAAACTCGTTGTTGACCCCGATCAGTAAGGATACCAGATCATAATCCTCACTTGGTTCCTGGAAATCGATGGCGCTGATCAGGTTCCCGGTGGTCCAGCCCGTAGTGGCAATGATCTCAGCATCTTCTAACGCTCCTCCGTCGGCCCGCAAGCGTTCGGTCAGGACTACAGGCCACCGCTCTTCTTCAGGCACGCTCTCCCCAATGGTGTAAGAATCCCCGAGCGCCAGGTACTTCAGGACAGGGGTCTCAACCTGGTTGACAACCGGATTCTTGGGTACATCTTCCTTGCAGGCGGTCAATCCGACGAACAAGACCAATAAAAATGCCAGGTACTTCATGGGGATTAAACTGATTTAGAAGAAGTATGATAGATTTTAAAATATGAGTTTTTACTTATTGCCCTGGGCTTATTTGTTGCCGGGGGTGGCGGAGCTCGTTCAAATGGCTCATTTCCCATTCAGAAACCAAAACCGCGGAACTCAAGCCGGACATGATCAATTGGTCCATCGTAGAGATCAGCTTGTCAAACCGAGCCTGGTCGGATACAGTAACCAATGCCCGGACCGGGGTTTCAGACAATTCCTGCAGCCTGCGGAGGTGATTGCCCAACGCACTCAGACTGAAGGTGTCTTGGTTCATGGATGTCCTTCCATCGGACAGGACCAGGATGTCGTTTTCCTCCGGATATGCAAGCAATTGGGGAATCCGCCCTTCACCACCATTGGCGACCGTATCCCATTCGCTTGGTTTGTGATTGGAGAAAGGGGAATGGCTGACCCCCGGCGGGGAGGTATTATTTGGCTCCTCGGACGTTGAAGTTTCGCTGGACTGCGAGGGATCGGAATTACTTAAATTACAAATGGGGTTCGCAGAAGGAAATTCCAACTGGTCTGCCGAGTAAGGACCCCACTCCTGTTGCATAAGCGCCATTTCAATCTCTGCGCCATCTGCCGGACTGACCTGAAAATAGAAGTCGAAGACTCCCCGCAGTCGAAATTGGCGAAGGATAAAGCTGATCAGCTTCATAGGCACCTCTGGATGGGCTGCCAAAACGATGTCTGCATGCCCCCCTTCCCTTTCTTTCCTTTCCTGGTACAATTTGAACAGGTTGGGAACATCATAAGCGCCAGGGGAATCGGGGCATTCCACCAATGCAAGGCTGTTTCCTTCAATGGACAACAGCGGCTGACCATATTCCATACCCAGTTCGACGACAAAGAAAAAGCCATCGTTCAATACGGGGCGGTAATTACTGGCAAGCGGATACTGCGAGGTTTTCGCAACTACAATATCTGGTTGCCTTTCCCATGCCTTCTCTGAGCTTTCACCACAGGAGGAAATACCAAAAAGCAACAAGAAAATGACGCAAAAAGCATCGTATTCAAATGGTCGATTTGCCATCCTTCAAAATAACAAATCTAAGGATGTTTCGAAATGGGTCAGACTTAACCTGATGAGGCTTTAATCCAAAAAGGGCCCTGACATTTTGTGTAAAGATGTTTGTGTCAAAAACTTAACCATTTTTAACAATAGCCCAAAACGGCCCCTCGGCCCCAATTTCAAGGATTTGAGCCTTTGAGCCCTCCTACTTTTGTCCTCTTTCTTACAAAAGGTTGAGTCTCCCCTTGTATTTTGTTTATGGGGGGCGTAGTTTTAATTAAACAAGAAAGGCCGGAGTTTGGCAATTCTTCGAATGCGTTTCAACCCCATACGGGCAGACGCTTCGTAAAACTGGATCGGAGTACACTTATTTAATACGGGAGATAAGATGGAAAAGCAAAATATCATACACACAATCGTCAGGCACGGCAACCCAAATATCGTATGTGTTCAGATGCCAGGAAAGTGCAAGCAGGCCCGTCCACAAAACATGCCTGCCCTCGCATAAAAAAAAACAGACCCCAGTCCCAGTGCGGGAAGGGGTCTGTGCAAACACCTCATTGTAAACCCAATTCTTTACCGGGAATCCTCCCAGTATTTATATCCATTTTCTCATAATCCTACTTGTATCAACCCGCCTACGGTCAGGCCACCTGAAACCCTTTCGGGAATCCGCCGGTCGAAATTGTCATCGCTGAGTGCGACCATGAAGGCGATGATATCCGCAACCTGATCCTCCCTAAACGACTGTTGTCCCAGCAACGGATCCATTTCCTGAACATTTGGATGTCCTCCCCGTGGAATACTTGCACTGAGAAAGAAAAAATTCAAGGTTGTATATTTGGGATATGAAAGTGGTGATTGCAGAGAAACCGTCTGTCGCGCGTGAATTGGCCAGGGTACTGGGTGCCAAAACACGGCTGGAGGGTTATTTCGAAGGGAATGGATACCAGGTTACCTACGCCATTGGCCACTTGGTATCCTTGTCGGACACAAAGGATTATGGATATCCCTTTTGGTCATTGTCTACCTTGCCTATTGTGCCGAAATCTTTCAAAACAAAGGTTACAGAAGACCAGGGCAGAGCCCGGCAATTCAAGGTCATTGAGCACCTGTTCAAGGATGCAGATGAAATTATCTGTGCGACGGATGCCGGGCGGGAAGGGGAACTCATTTTCCGCTATATCTACCTCCAATCGGGTTGTACCGCTCCATTTACCCGTCTTTGGGTTTCTTCTCAGACCGACAAGGCCCTTAAAGAAGGGTTTGCGAAGCTCAAGCCGGGTACCGATTATGACAATCTTTACCATGCGGCCCGTTGTCGCTCCGAGGCAGATTGGTTGGTCGGGATCAATGCCACCCAGGCCTTTACCCTGAAATATGGCCAGCAAAAGCCCTTTACCTCCGAGGGTCAGAAGCGGAAGCAACCTGTCTCTCTGGGAAGGGTGCAAACCCCGATCCTGAAACTGCTGGTGGACCGGTACCTGGAAGTGGAAGCCTTCACCCCGGAAACTTATTGGGAGTTGATCCTCAACCTGGAAAAAGATGGTCAGCAATTCGAAGCCAAGTGGTTTACGGAAGAAGCGGATCGCTTTTTGGAAGAAGCCAAGGCCAAAGAGGTCTTTGAGAAGCTGGGGGACAAGGTCGTGGTGGAATCGGCCAATAAAAAACCCAAACAGGAATACCCCCCTTTGCTCTACGACCTGACTTCTCTGCAAAAAGATGCCAACAAACGGTACAATTTCTCGGCCCAAAAGACACTTGACCTGGCCCAGGAATTGTATGAAAAATACAAAACCCTCACCTACCCCCGTACCGATTCCCGCTACCTGTCTGATGACCTCTACCCTCAAATACCGGGACTGTTGAAGAATCTGTCCTCAGTTGGGGCTTACGCTCCATTTATCGACATCATCCGAAAACTGGGCCTCAAAAAAGATAGCCGGTTTTTCAATGACAGCAAGGTCACAGATCACCATGCGATCATACCTACGGAAACGCCCCCAGCTTCCTCGGGGATGCCCAAAGAGCATTATATGATCTATGACCTGGTGGTTCGCCGGATGCTGGGTGCATTTATGGGCATCTGCCAGAAAGAACTCTCTGAGATTGTCTTTGAAGGGGCTGGCGAACGCTTTCGTTCCAAAGGAACCATGATCAAAGATGCGGGCTGGCGCCAGGTATATTTCAGCCTGGACCAGGCCTTGAGCAAACGGAAAAAGAGCAGCGGGAAAAAGGGAAGCGGGAAAAAGGAAGAAGAAGAATTGCCGTACGTCGATGTCGGGGAAATCCTGGACATCAAGGAGAAGAAAATGCCGAAAAAGCGGACCAAAGCGCCTGCCATCCATACTGAATCCAGCATCCTCGCCCTCATGGAAACTTGTGGCAAAGAAATGGAGGACGAGGAGTTGCGGGAAGCGATGAAGGACCGAGGTTTAGGAACTCCGGCGACCCGTGCCGGAATGATCGAGCGGTTGATTCAGCGCAATTATATCCAACGGGACAAGAAGAAACTGCTACCAACCGAACGCGGGTTGGCTCTGATCGATTTGGTTCGCACCCGCCCGATCGCCAGCCCCGACCTGACCGGAGAATGGGAATCCCGCCTCAATAAAATTGCCAAAGGTCAGTACGACCATGTCAAATTCATGAACGAGGTCAGACGGTACACGGCCGCCATTATCAACGAGGTCAAGGGGATAAGGCCGCCGCCACCGACCATGCCTCCCTACAAACTGGAAGGCCTGAAATGCCCCAAATGCGGAGAAGGGGATATTCTGAAAGGGAAGCGTGCGTTTGGTTGCTCCAGGTACAGCGAAGGGTGTGATTTTACTGTCAAGCCGTATATAGCTGGCAAATTCGTTGAGAAAGAGCACCTGGAGGAGTTGATCCGCGCAGGAGAAACGACCAAGCATGTCAAGGGGTTTACCAGTCGAAGTGGAAAATCCTTCGATGCCCGGCTTCGGTTTACAAAAGAGTGGAAAACAGAATTTTTTTTCTAAATTCGAGCTAGTTAGCACATTTGGATTTTTGATTTTCCGAGTTTAGTAAGGTAATGGAGGATAAAAAGAAAGTCTTCATTGTTGAAGACGACGAAATATTCACCTTTTTGGTGGAGAATCGGTTGCAAAAGATGGGAGGCGTGGAAGCGCATTCTTTCGGACTGGGGCAGGATATGCTTGATCGATTGGGTGAAAACCCGGATATCATATTTCTGGACTATTCGCTGCCGATAATGGATGGACTTGAAGTCCTGAAAAAGGTCAAAGCGTTCAACTCTGAAACCAGGGTCGTGATGCTTTCCGGCCTTGAATGGGATCAGGTGGTGAATGAATGCATGGAGGCAGGAGCGGAAGACTTCATCCAGAAAGACGCAAAGGTTGCACAAAAAGTGCATGATAAATTAATAGAGTTGTTCGGCGCTGCTGTGGCCCAATGACCGTTCCCTATACGAACGGTTTGGAAAACCAGGCCATTTACATGAAAGCCATTTATCTTTCGCTTATGTTTACGTTCAAGGAAAGGAAGGAAGCATGCAGAACTTAAAGGTATTTTTGGTAGAGGATGATGAGATTTACTCCATGATCCTGGCCCAGAAACTTAAAGTCTTTGGGAATTTCTTTGTTTCCACTTTTGCGACAGGCGAGTCGGCCCTTGAGCATCTACAGAAAAATTCAGACATCGATGTTGTAATCCTTGACTTCGGACTTCCCGGAATCAGTGGATTGGAAACGCTGAAGGAAATCCAGAAGATGAAACATACCGCTCGGGTTCTCTTCCTTTCCGGAATTGAAAAGCCTGAGATTATCAAAGCTTGTATGGAAGCTGGTGCCTATGAATTTATTGTGAAAGATAAAGACGTTGCCAAAAAGGTTTATGTAGCCATCTCCAGGATTATGGAAGAAGAGGCAAAAAAGAAGAAGGGCTTTTTGGGAGGATTATTCAACCGTCTCAAAAGCTAAGCCTAAAGCCCCAATCATGCCAACTCTCAACAATACCCGAAGAAAAGTATTTATGGGAGTGTGTCTCTGCTGAGTTTCTATTAATTTTGTAACCCCAATCTTAGGGTTATAGGAAGTTTTATAATAGTGTGAATACATCAATTCAAGTATACCCATGAATTTCGAACTGTCAGAAGAGCATCTGTTGATCCGCGACTCGGCACGCGACTTTGCCGTCAATGAGCTGTGGCCCGATGTGATTGAACGGGATGAAGCACAACGTTTCCCCACAGAGCAAATTAAAAAGATGGGGGAGCTCGGATTTCTGGGTATGATGGTGGATCCCAAATATGGTGGTAGCGGCATGGATACCGTATCCTATGTTCTCGCTATGGATGAGTTTTCCAAAAAGGATGCCGCGGCCGCAGTGGTTGTTTCGGTACAGAACTCTCTGGTCAATTGGGGCCTGGAAACCTTCGGTACTGAGGAGCAAAAGCAGAAATACCTGGTTCCACTGGCCACGGGCCAAAAGATTGGAGCATTCTGCCTTTCTGAGCCTGAAGCTGGTTCGGATGCCACCCAACAGCGTACGACTGCTATTGACATGGGTGACCACTATGTCCTCAATGGCACCAAAAACTGGATTACCAATGGCAACTCAGCTTCTACTTACCTGGTCATGGCCCAGACGGACAAGGAGAAGGGCCACCGCGGTATCAACTGCCTGATTGTAGAAAAAGGAATGAAGGGCTTTGAAGTAGGCCCCAAAGAAAATAAACTGGGTATTCGCAGTTCCGATACCCACACCCTGAACTTTAACGATGTCATCGTTCCCAAGGAAAACCGGATTGGTGACGACGGATTCGGGTTCAAATTTGCCATGAAGACACTGGCCGGGGGACGTATCGGAATCGCGGCTCAGGCACTCGGCATCGCGGGTGGAGCTTACGACCTGGCCCGGGAATACGCCAAGATTCGCAAGGCTTTTGGTAAAGAGATCATGCACCACCAGGCCATCCAGTTCAAGTTGGCCAATATGGCCACCGAAATTGAAGCAGCACGTCTCCTGGTCCTGAAATCCGCTTATGACAAGGACACCGGAGGCAATTATGACTTCAGTGGTGCCATGGCCAAATACTATGCTTCCAAAGTGGCCATGAAGGTGACTGCCGAAGCAGTTCAGGTCCATGGCGGAAATGGATATGTCAAGGATTACCACGTAGAGCGGATGTACCGCGATGCGAAGATCACCGAGATTTACGAAGGAACCAGCGAGATCCAACAGATCGTGATTTCCCGCCAGATTCTGAAGTGACCTTTATCGATATAGTAGCATGAAAATGACAAAGCCGCGGATCAAAGAGATCCGCGGCTTTGCTTTGTGCAGGGTTTTGCTTCAGGCCTCTTGCCTTTTCATCTGCTGCTGCGCAACCCGACGACGCGCCATTCGCTGCCTTTCGGCATGGCTGCGGCTACGTTGGGTTTTGCGAACACCTGCTTTCCTGATATTGTAGCTCAGGTTTTTGGCTTCTGCCTCTGCCTTACGGGCATTGGCGCGGTCCTTGTATACGATGATCCCACCAATGGTGAGAATGAGGGCAGAGAAGACGATTAGAAGTTCTAGTTCAAGATAGTGTTCCATGAGCTTGTTTCGTTCAGAGTGTAGGTTGTTAAAAAAAAGTAGCACTAATAAGGCATTTACAATATACTAGATGCCTGTCTCTCGAAATTCCATAAGATTTCAAAAGATATTTTACAATACGGAGGGGTTGGAGAATGGGTTCATCTCCGCTTGACATAATTACTCAGTATGTCGTGGGCTAACATTTTTCTTGAGGCAACGTTCTGATGCAGCGGAACGCACGCGGGAAGGATCCTGGCTCAGCGGAAGGAGCGCGGGATAAATCCTTATTCCAATTTGTTGATCGGCTCCAGTCCCCAGATATTATTTTCGATCCGGTAGAGGACGTCGCAGTTTTGCAGGCGGCTACATTCCGGGTCTGGATTTTGTCCCCAAGACGCATTGCAGGTGGCGATCTTCTCAGCAGCTAAGTTGTAAATCTCTGATCCTGCATCGTTGGCATTGAGCCGGCAATGGTAGACTTCATTGCCATCCAGGGTGCACAGGCTGATCTCCCCATTGGAAAACCGCTCTACCAGCGTAGAAGGAACCTGGCCATCTGGTTTATCTCCGCCGTTGCGGCAAGAGGCTGCGGTAAGGATGGTCGCAGCAAACAGGAGGAAGAGGGTTTGGATTATTTTAGCTTTCATGGTATTCATTTTTCCTGAAAGTAGGAAAAATGTGGCAAGAATCGATATGCTTACTATATTCAATCGAGAATAAATCTTTATGAAGTACATGTCTATCCCACGCGCTGTCGCATTTGCCCTTTTGTTGATTCCTGCCATTTTGTTCATGGCTTGCGACAACACCGAATCCACTGATAATTCTACTGACACCAGCGTTATGATCCCCACTCCTCCCCCTCCTGTCGGACCCGACAAGCACAGCTTTTCACAACCTGACCAGGTCGTGATCACCCACCTCAACCTCGAAATCAACGTTGACTTCAAGGGTAAGCTCATCGAGGGTACGGCTTATTACGACATCAAAAACAAGACCGGGGCCAAGGAGATTGTCTTCGACACCCGGAACCTGAACATCAAGGCTTGCCGGGATGCCTTTAACAATCCGCTGGCTTTTAAGCTCGGAGACGAGTACCCAACACTGGGACAACCTCTGACAGTAGAATTGGGGGATGATACCCGCCTCGTTGCGATCCAGTTCAGCACCACAGAAGGTGCGGATGCACTCCAATGGCTCGACCCGGTGCAGACCGCCGGCAAGGAGCATCCCTTCCTGTTTACCCAGGGACAAGCCATCCTCACCCGTACCTGGCTCCCCTGCCAGGACAGTCCCGGCATCCGGTTTACCTATACCGCAACCGTCAACGTACCCAAGGACCTCTTGCCGCTGATGAGTGCCACCAATCCAACTGCCAAAAATTCCGAGGGGAGCTACTTCTTTGAAATGAAGCAGCCCATTCCGGCTTATCTGATGGCCCTATCCGTAGGTGATCTCGAATTCACCCCCATTGGAGATCGAACCGGTGTCTATGCCGAACCCTCGATGCTGGAAGCTTCGGCCTACGAATTCGGTGATATGGAAAAGATGCTGGTCGCTGCCGAAGAACTCTATGGAGATTACCGCTGGGACCGCTATGACGTGATTGTCCTTCCACCCAGCTTCCCCTTTGGCGGAATGGAAAATCCCCGTCTGACCTTTGCAACCCCAACCATTCTGGCGGGTGACCGCTCTCTGACCTCACTGATCGCCCATGAACTGGCCCACAGTTGGTCCGGTAATCTGGTCACCAATGCAACCTGGGACGACTTCTGGCTCAATGAGGGCTTCACCGTCTACTTCGAACGGCGGATCATGGAGGCACTTTATGGCGAGTCTTACGCCCGCATGCTGTCTCTACTCGGCTACCAGGACCTTGAAAACACCTTGGAAGAACTTGGCCCCGGTACAGAAGATACCCACCTGCATCTGAATCTGGCGGGCCGTGATCCCGATGACGGCATGACTGATATCGCCTATGAAAAAGGAAATTTCTTTCTGGTCAATATCGAGCAGGCTATTGGCCGCGAAAAGATGGATGCGTTCCTGAAGCAATACTTCGACACCAATGCTTTCAAGACCATGACCACGGAGCAATTTGTGGACTACCTGAATGCAGAGTTAATCAAAGGGGACAAGGAACTAGCAGACAAGCTTAAAATAGAAACCTGGATTTATGGTCCGGGCGTACCGGACGACATGGTCAAGCCCAAATCAGACCGGTTTGAGAAAGTTGGTCAACAGGTGGAATTGTTCGAACAAGGCACTCAGCCAGGAGTCTTGGCCGGGACGGGAGATTGGACCACCCACGAATGGCTGCATTTCCTCCGCACCCTATCCGACGAACTCACCCTTGAGCAAATGACCGCCTTGGACGATGAATTCAAATTCACTCAATCCGGCAATTCAGAGATTCAGGCGGCATGGTTTGACCATGTCATCCGCCATGACTATGAAGCGGCTTATCCGGCTCTGGAAGCATTCCTGATGCAGGTCGGGCGCAGGAAGTTTCTCAAACCGATCTATACAGCCTTGTCCAAAACGGAATCGGGCCTGGAAATGGCTTTGGATATTTATCAAAAGGCCCGGCCCAATTACCATTCGGTATCGGCCGGGACCATTGATGAGATATTGGGTTGGAATCCTGAAACCGAGGGGTGATCCCAGGTTAAGATTTCTATCCGGAGTCTCCTTGTTTTCAGACCAATCAGAATCCGATCCCAAGCTGAAGTCCTGCTTTGGGAAGCACCCCATTGAAGCCGGGAGAGAATACGGTGCGGAATTGCTGATTGGCGCTTGCGCCGGTGCTCCGCTTGATTCCGCCACCCGTGAAAACATCGACGAAGAGTACATTTCCAAATGCCATCTGGACTCCGAGCAGAACCCCACCAGAAAATTCGTTTACATTTTCGAATACGTTCACGTTTTGCTGGGTAACCCAGTCCCATTCCTGAACGGATTGCTGCCGGAAGCGGTGGGTAACATAGGGCCCTGCGTACAGACCTTTGAAGAAAAAGAAATTCTTCCCATTGGACCCAATATTGCTGGGAGGAAGCAGGTAATAGCGGAATTGTAATTCTTCCTGGAACCCAAAATCTGGTTCTTCCTGGTACCAGCGCTGACGGCTGGTCACACCGCCACTGATTGCGATGCTGGAGGTCTCCCCAAGAAATCGCTCATAGGTCAGGTGGAAAGTCCCATCCGCAAAATGAAAAGGGCTGAGGCGGAGCATGTTCTTGACGGGTTCGTACTCATATACGACCACGGTGTCGATTTCAAGCATTGGGGTCTGTGCCTGGGTGGAGCCAAAACACAGGACAGCAAAGAAGAGAATGAATGATATTTTTTTCATGATTGTAGGTTTTCTTTAAGGTTGATAAAAAATCAGCGTGGCATCAGATCCACCAGCACCGTAACTACGTGTATATCCGACCATGGCATAGCGCCCATCTGAGGTCCGGATCACCCCTCTCAATCCATCTCCACCTGTTCCGCCAAAATTGGTTGCCTGTTCTGTGCCTTGAATACTTTCCATCGAGAGCACAACATAGCCGGATTGCAGGGTTCCGCTATTCGTATAGTTTTCAAGCCCGTTTCCAAAAAGATGAAAACTGCCATCCGGATCTGAAAGAATACTGGAATAGTAGGCCAGGTTGTCGAGACCTACCTGTTGAAGTACGGTTCCATTCAAATCCAATTGAGCGATAGCACCTCCACCTTCATAAGAATAGCTGTAGGTGGATACCAAAATAGTACTGTCCGATAAAAAGCCGACTCCAGTGACCTGTCCAGGTTCGCTCAGGTTATAAGCGTTGGAGGTTCCCACCTGGTTTCCATCGCCATCAAAATAGGCTAAAAACAGGCTGGTGGAATTGTATTGCGGGACATGAGCTGCGACATACCCACCAGCTGGGTTAGGCGCAATTACTGAAGCATACCGGGATCCATTGTCTGTATTGGCTAACTCAACAGGCTGCTCTGGTACCCCGTCAGATGAAAATTTCTGAATTCCGATTCTGTCGTAGGTCCTTGTCTCCACCAGGAATGATCCGGTTGAAGTGATATGAAAGCTTGCGACAGGATCGCTGCCACCGTAATAATAACCATCCGGGCTGGTAACCTGGGTGCGTCGGATCAACCCAAAATCCTCCGTGTAACGCTCCAAATACATATTGGATGTCCCGTAGTTAAGACTATTGGATTCCAACACGATGATCGCATACCCTTCGGTCGTCCTGCGGATGAACCGGCCATAGGCATTCCGGCTTTCGTCTTCAAGAATACGGGTCCAAAGCTCTCCTCCGTCGGAATCTACCTTGATGAGCATGATATCGTACTCACCCGACTTCTTGTCCTCTTTTCCTCCTACAATCAAAAAATTGCCATCTGCCATTTCAATAATGTCAGCAGCTATTTCATCCTGCTCTTCACCAAACAGTATGGTTCCAGGGGGGGCGGCCGGAAGAGGGTCTTCCGTTCGGCAGGAGGACAGAACAACGGAACAAAGCAGGGCGAAAAGAAGAAATTTATTGCGCATGGTGTCGAAATGGTTCAGGGTTCATAGCAATGATAAATACATCAAGGGAGATATCATGGGGTAAAATTAATACACTCTGACAAGCTTCATTAGAATGGATGCCTGTATCACCAAAAAGGTTGCTGCATCCTAAATTTTCTCCCCGTCTGCGGACCTGTTTTATTCAGTACCCGCCATACTAAAGATCGTAAATTCTTTTATGAAATCGTGTCGATCTGCTGGGTCTGCTCTTTGGCCATTGTCAAAAAGTATTCCTGGACATTGAGCCGTTCTTGTTTCTTACCAATCTCCACCCGGCTGTAGGTGCCATCCTCACTCAGGTTCCTCGCTTTTACATTGTCTGCCAGCATCGCATCCAGGATAGAATTGGTCTTTACCATTAGCTCCGGGTCTTCTATCGGAAATACTGTTTCCACTCTCCGATTCAGGTTCCTTTGCATCAGGTCAGCACTTCCCATATAGATTTTCTCCGTCTCCCCATATTTGAAATGGAAGATTCTGGGGTGCTCCAGGAAGCGACCCACGATACTCCTTACCGTAATATTCTCTGATATCCCTTTGACCTGAGGTTTCAGACAACAGATTCCACGAACAACCAGATCAACCTTTACCCCTTTCATGGATGCTTTGTACAACCACTGGATCATGCCCGGGTCCACCAAGGAGTTCATGACCATTCGAATCTGACTCGGATTGGCTTTGGTATGATGGGCAATCGTTTCCTGGATCAAGCGGACCAGGTTGGACCGCAAGCTGTGGGGGGCCAGAAAAAGTTTCCGCCATTCGCTTTGGCGGGAATAGCCGGTCAACAAATTGAAGAGATCAGAAGCATCCTTTCCGATGTCTTCATTGCAGGTCATAAAGCCGATATCTGTATAGAGCTTTGCGGTTTTGTCGTTGTAATTACCGGTGGACATGTGGATGTAGCGCCTGATCATTCCCTCCTCCTGGCGTACGATCATCAGGATTTTGCAATGGGTCTTCAGACCGAGGAGCCCATAAACGACATTGACCCCTTCTCTTTCGAGTTGTTTTGCCCAAACGATATTGTTCTCTTCGTCAAATCTGGCTTTAAGCTCAATCAGTGCCGTTACCTGCTTACCACTCGCTGCGGCTTCTTTCATCGCGGCAACAATCGGAGATTTTCCCGAGGTCCGGTACAAAGTGATCTTGATGGCCAATACCTTGCGGTCTTTGGCTGCCTCCTGAATCAGATCGACCACATGGTGAAAGCTATCATAAGGGTGATACAACATGATATCCCGCTTTCTGATCGCTGAAAAAATATTGGAGGACTTGGTGATATGGTGGTTCAGGGCTGGGGTAAAGGGCGCATCCTTGAGGCTGGGATTGTCCTGACCCATGAGGTACATAAATGCGGCCAGATCCAGAGGACCAGAGATATCAAATATCCCACGTTCGCTTAAACCGGTAATTTCCTGAAGAAAATTTCTGCTCTCTGGCTGGATCTTATCAGACACTTCCAATCTGATCACGGTTCCCAGGCGCCTTTTCCGCAATTCTTTCTCGATCAATTTCAGCAAATCGTCTGCCTCTGCCTCGGAAAGGTCGAAGTCGGCATTCCGGGTAATGCGGAAAATATTGGCATTGAGGATTTTCATGTTGGGAAAAAGCATCTCCAGGTGGGGCTTGATCAGGTCCTCGAGGAGGAGGTGGTCGCCTGGATTCTTTCCCGGTAAAGGAATGAAACGGGGAAGAATGGCAGGAATGGGAAGAACGGCCACCTTGGGTTCCTTGCGTTGCAGGGGGTCTCTCAACTCAATGAAAATATTGAGCCCCAAGCTACGCAGGGCTGGAAATGGGTGAGAGGGGTCTATGGCCAGCGGGGTAAGTACCGGGAAAATCTTTTCCTTGAAATAGATCCGAAGTTCTTCTTTTTGAGAAGCTGTCAGCGTATTGTAATAACGGATTCGTATGCCCTTCTTTCTAAGCTTCGGCAGTACGTCTTCCAGCAAAATGCGACTCTGCTTGCTGACATCGTGGTGAACCTTCTTCCCGATCTCTTCCAATACCTCCTCCGGGCGCATCCCGTCAGCCGGAAGCTCGTGGATATCCGCAGCAATCTGTTCCTTAAGTCCTGCTACCCGGATCATGAAAAATTCGTCCAGATTAGAACTGAATATGGAAAGGAACTTCATACGTTCAAGAAGTGGGTGAGAGGTGTCCATCGCCTCTTCCAGAACCCTTTCGTTGAACTTTAACCAGCTGAGTTCCCGATTGAAGTAGAGATTGGGATTTTTAAGATTTACGGCCATTAATCAGATTATTAGAATCCCAAAGATATGAAAAAAAGCCGTTCCTGCTTTCAGGAACGGCTTTTATGATATTTCGTTCTATTTAGCTCCGGTTGCTGAGGAAACCACCGATCATTCCACCGATGTCATCCATTACGCTTCCATCACCGTCACGGTCCAGTAGACCTGTGATCATGCTGCCAATTCCACTTCCACTTCCGCTTTCGCCACTGTCGCTTTCCTGGCTTGAAGCCATAGAACCGAGAATACTGGCCAATCCACCACCACTTAGGTTTTCTTCTTTCTTCTTCTTTCCGAGCATACCCATTACGATAGGTGCGGCAACCTGGAAAATCTTCATGGCTGATTCCATGCTGATTCCACTCTTCTCTGCAACCGCTTTCTCTGCAACTTCACGCTTACCACCCAATACGTGCTTCAGGATACCTTGACCATCTGATTCTTCAGGACGGTCAATCAAGCCACCCAGGTTCTCGAGGATGCTCCCATCGTGGTCACGGTCAAGTGCACCAGCCAATGCATTGGCTCCGTCTTCGGAACGGGTATTGCGGGCCATCGCACTTACCAGCAAGGGAACTGCTTTAGAAATCGCGTCAAGGGTACTTCCCTGGTCTTCGCCCAGGTTATTGCTCAAGCGGTTTACATTTTCCTCGCCTACTTTGGCTTTGATTATGTCAAGTAAATTCATTGTTAGTATCGTGTTTAAAAGTATTGACGTAAAACTAAGGGGAATTGGTTGAGGTGTCTGGTTATTTCGACCAAAACCCGGCTTTGCTCTGTGAATTATTCTACAAAGCTGATCTTCACCATATTTGTCCGCTGCCTTTTGTGCAAGGGAGTACTGGCACAGTGGATGAGGACATCGTCTCTGCCGACCAATTGTTTCAGCTTCAGAATATCAGTCGTGTCATCTATGGTCTTGTCCGTAGATTCATAACTGTCGTAATAAAATGCCCTGACTCCCCAAACGAGGTTCAGCACATTGAGAATTCTGCGGTCGTGGGTAAAGATGAAGATGTTTGCCTTGGGTCTGCACTTCGCGATTTTGAAGGCCGTGTATCCGGAGGCAGTCATCCCTACGATGGCTGTGGCCTTGGTATGCTTTGCAAGTTTGCAGGCGCTGACGATGATCGAGTCGTGGATATAGGTCGGCGACCCGTGATCAACCATCATGTTCTCATTCGGGTAATAGATTTCCTCCATCCCCTCTTCAACAATTTCCAGGATTTTGTTCATGCTCTGAACAGTTTCCACCGGGTATTTACCCACCGAGGTTTCACCACTGAGCATGACAGCATCCGCCCCATCAGTAACCGCATTGGCCACATCATTGGCCTCAGCCCGGGTCGGACGGCGGGAATCAATCATGGATTCCATCATCTGAGTGGCTACGATCACAGGCTTGGCAGCCAGGTTGGCTTTGCGGATGATCTTCTTTTGCCAGATGGGTACTTCCTCCAAAGGAATCTCTACACCCAGATCTCCTCTGGCTACCATGATTCCATCGCTTTCCTTGATGATTTCGTCAATATTCTTGAGTGCTTCCGGTTTCTCGATTTTCGAAATTACCAGGGCATCACTGCCCAACTCCTTGATCCTTCGCTTCAGGTCACGAACCTCCTGGGCAGTCCTCACAAACGACAACGCAACCCAATCCACGTTCTGTGACAAGCCAAATTCAAGGTCGGCAATGTCCTTCTCGGTTAGGGAAGGCATGGTAATGTTGGTAAAAGGAAGGTTGACTCCCTTACGCGAACCAATATTGTCTCCATAGACGATCTCAAGTTCCACCTGTTCCTTCTTGTCCGTCGCTATGACTTTCATGGTCACTTTCCCATCGTCCGCCAAGAGCAGGTCATCCACCCGGACATCGCGGGCAAAGGTTTCATACTGGATGGGGATGATATTTCCCTTTTGTTCATTGACCACAGTATTGAGGAAAATGCGATCTCCCGGCTTTACTGGAAAGGCCTCTTCCAGAATACCAATCCTGATCTTGGGGCCCTGAAGGTCCTGGAGAACCATCACTGGAGTTTCCAGCTCTTTGCTGATTCTCCTGATACGCTTGACGATTTCGGCGTGTACCTCATGGCTTCCATGAGAGAAATTGAGACGGGCAACGTCCATTCCCGCTTTGATCATGTCGGTTAAGACTTCTTCAGAACTGCAGGCGGGGCCTATGGTGCAGACCACTTTGGTCCGGTTGAAATTAATGAGACTCAAGGTAATAACTTTTTAATGTCCTTTTCTTCTGAGAGGTCGAGGGCCAAAGAAATGGCCTCTACCCGGGCCAATTGAGTCAGCAGCTCTGGCAACTCGGGCTGTTCTTCCCTTACTTGCCTGATCACTAACCAATAACGAAACTTTTTCGCCAACTTTGATACCTTCTTGCCTGGGAAATTGTTTTCAATGAGAAAAAAATCAAAGTCAGAGCTGGACTCAAAATCGGTGTAATTAACATTTCCTTCAACTTCAGCCAACCGCTCCTCTGCGGATGAAAGATTCAAGTTGAGCTCCTGATTGATCCCCCAGCAAAGTTTCCAGATTTTCTCATTGGACGCAATGCCCAACACGGAAGTAGGGGAATCAAAATCGAGCTTGATAAGGTTTTTTCTGGCCACGAACCAAATTCAGTAAGCGAACATTAAATATAACGTGTCAATATGACAATTACTACCAAAGGGTAGAATGTTTCAACAAAGATAAGGTGTTCTTAACACATAGAACAGGGTATGATTTCCACTAATTGTGGGTGCCTTTTCCGGGTGTCGTATTCAATTGCTTGAGGCTTAAGGGTTGCAACAAATGAAAAAGTATTATATTTGCGCTGTTTTTCGGCTAGTTGGGTCTCCCTCCTAGCCACTGTATCAATAAATAATAACGATCACGAAAATGTCGGAAATCGCAAAAAAAGTAACGGGTATCATCGTTGATAAACTGGGGGTTGAAGACAGCGAAGTCACCCATGAAGCCAGTTTCGCCAACGATCTGGGCGCAGACTCCCTCGACACGGTGGAGCTGATCATGGAATTCGAAAAAGAATTTGAACTCAGCATTCCCGACGAAGATGCGGAAAAGATCGTCACCGTTGGTGATGCGATCACATACCTCACAGCAAATTCAAAGTAAATCCAGTAATCAATCAGAAGTAACTTTACATGGCGGAACGGAGAGTTGTCATTACCGGGCTGGGAGCAGTAACACCGATTGGAAACGACATTCCAGCATATTGGGAAGGCCTGATAAATGGAAAAAGTGGTGCCAATCCTATTACAAAATTTGATGCCACCGAGTTTAAGACGCGTTTTGCTTGTGAGGTAAGCGACTTCGACATTACTGATTACATGCATAAGAAGGAGGCCCGTAAAATGGACCCCTTCTGCCATTATGGAGTGGTAGCTTCTGACGAAGCTATTCAAGACTCAGGATTGGACGTCGAAAAGGTCGATCTCGACCGTTTCGGCGTCCTTATGGGTTCTGGCATTGGTGGGATCACCACCTTTGAGGAAGAAATGAAAAACTATTACACGGGTAATGGTACTCCTCGTTTCAACCCCTTCTTCATTCCCAAAATGATCATTGATATTGTCCCCGGACATATCTCCATTAAATACGGGTTGCGCGGTCCCAATTACAGTACTGTAAGTGCCTGTGCAACTTCGTCCAACTGCATCGCAGATGCCTTTATGCTGATCCAGAATGGCTTTGCCGACCTGATGATTGCAGGAGGTTCTGAAGCAGCTGTGACGGCTGGAGGTGTCGGTGGTTTCAATGCCATGAAGGCACTTTCTACCCGTAATGACGATTACCTTACGGCCAGCAGGCCGTTTGATGTCGACCGCGATGGATTTGTATTGGGTGAAGGTGGCGGAGCCCTCATTTTGGAATTGCATGAACATGCCGTTGCAAGAGGGGCAAAAATTTATGCAGAGATCGTCGGTGTAGGAATGACGGCGGATGCACACCACATTACCGCCCCCCACCCGGAAGGCCTTGGCGCAATCAATGTCATGAGGCAGTGCCTGGAAAGGGCCAATCTCCATCCTTCGGACATCGACTATGTCAATGTCCATGGTACTTCTACTCCACTTGGAGACATCGCAGAAACCAAAGCTATCAAATCAGTCTTTGGGGACCATGCTTCCAAATTGAATATCAGCTCAACCAAGTCTATGACTGGCCATTTGCTGGGTGCCGCAGGTGCGATCGAAGCAATTGCAACCACCCTGGCCATCAAGAATGGAATTGTTCCCCCAACGATCAATCACTTTACGGATGATCCGGAATGTGATCTCAATTACACTTTCAATACCGCGCAAAAGCGCGAGGTCCGTGCAGCCATCAGCAACACCTTCGGGTTTGGTGGACACAATGCCTCTCTGGTATTGAAGAAATACGACGCATAAAGTCTCTCCCTTTTGGGAACACGTTTATTGAAACTAATTTCTTTTGGTTTGATACGAGCACTTTACCACCTCTACTTAGGTAAAGATCGCAAATTCATGAGGCAGGTAAAATCCATAACCGGTTTCCTTCCTCGTGGCCCCTTCTTGTATCGCCTGGCTTTGAGCCACAGCTCTCTCGTGACTACCCGAAAATACAGTCACATGGAGTGCAACGAACGGCTCGAATTCCTCGGCGATACCATTCTGGACTCGGTAGTATCCGAGTACCTGTTTAAACTGTTTCCCTCTCAGCCTGAAGGTTTTTTGACTGAGATGCGGGCAAAGATCGTTAACCGTCGATCCCTCAATGACATCTGTAAAAAGATTAAACTGGACTCTCTGGTTCAGTACAACACGTCGCGGAAGGGACAGGTCAACAAGTCTATGTACGGCGATGCACTGGAAGCTTTCATAGGAGCGACGTACATGGACCGCGGTTACAAACGCACCCGTAGATTTGTCATTCAAAAAATCCTGTTGGAGCACATTGACCTGACAGAGGTAGAGGACACCATCATCAACTTTAAATCCATGCTTCTCGAGCATGTACAAAAAGAAAAGATGGATGCACTCGCCTATGAACTGGTCAGCGAAAGAGGCGAAGGAAACGACAAGTTTTTCCGGGTACAGGTCAAGATTGGAAACAAGGTGCTTGGCACCGGAGAAGGGAAGAAGAAGAAAGTGGCCGAACAAAGTGCATCCCAGGATGCCCTTTTACGCCTCAAGGTACTGGTCCGCAACCATGAAAGCGGACTCCTTGAAACCGCCACCACCTGATCATTTGCACTTTATCTTTATCGGATCCCCTGTTCAAAACAGGGGCCTGAATATGCTATGGCTTGGGAAATGCATCCAAGGGAATCTCCGTACAACGGAAATGACCCTGGGGACATTCTTTGAAGCCATGCAAGCCGCAAGGTCTGCATGTCAGGCTTTGTGGAGTTTCAACCGTATAGCTCCGGCTGCTTCTGGGGCCAAAACCAAATCTGGGTACCGTAGATAGAAATACTGACGTCACCGGTGCATCCACCGAGGATGCCAAATGCATGGGTGCCGAATCATTGACATAATTCATCGCCGCCCCTTTCATCAGCGCAGCTGATTGCAACAAACTCAATTCCCCTGCCTTTACTTCGATCTGCGGATGATTTGCTTTTTGGGCAATTGCCTCACAGGCCTTGCGGTCAGAAGGTGCTCCCAATAGAAAAACCGTGAGGTTCTTGTCGAGAGTTTCAATCAAGCCCACCCACCTGGCCGCTGGCCACTGCTTGGAAAACCAGACCGATGTGGGTGCAATACAGACATAGCGACCTGGAACTACAACCGACCTGAAATCTTCCTCAGATGGGTATAAACGCATCGGAGCCCCGGATGTGTCTTCCGTCAAGTGCTGGAGGAGAGATAAATTGCGCTCGACCTCGTGGACCCCGGGTTCACTTTCACTGATAATATGTGGACTTTTATGATGGTAAAGCCAGGAAAGGGGGTTCTTGTCAAATCCGCAGATATGCTTTCCCCTGGAAAACCCGGCAACCAGCCCTGAGGAGAGAAAGCGGTGGACATTGATGACGAGGTCATACCTTTCCCGCCGGACTTCCCGCATCACTTTCCGCAGGCTTTTCCATTTTCCCTCTGCCTTGTTTCGAATGATCACTTTTCGCAGCAAGGGATGGTTTTCCAGCAGACTTTCATTCCCTTTACGCAACAAAAAGTCGATTTCTGCCGCTGGCCACAGCGCATTTACCTTCTCAATCAGAGGAGTCGCCAGGACCACATCTCCCAGAAATGCCGTTTGTATGATCAGGATTTTCTTCAACCCTGGTTCAGTTCCTGAATGGCCAACCAGGCCATCAGGCCGGTGGACAAGCCAAGTGCACTCTCATCTATGTCGAACTTGGGGGTGTGCACTCCGTGAATGATCCCCTGGGCTTCGTTTCGGGTTCCCAGGCGGTAGAAATGGCCGGGAACTTCCTGGGTGTACCAGGCAAAGTCTTCTGCTGCCAACCAAATATCGATGTCCACGACATTTTCTTCCCCTACGTATTCTGAGATCCAGCCCCGGCTGCGGGTAGCCAATGCCTCATCGTTGTACAACACTGGGTATCCTTTGACGATCCGGAGATCGGCATCTCCTCCCATGGCCCGGGCCGTACCCATCACGATGTCTTCGATCATTTTGTGGGCCTGGCCACGCTGGGCTTCATCCATGGTGCGGTAAGTCCCTTCGAGGTGGACCTCGTTGGGGATGACATTGGTGGCACCGGCTGCAGTGATCTTGCCAAAGCTGAGCACAGAGGGTATCCGGGGATCAGCCATGCGGCTGACGACGGTTTGAAGCGCATTTAAAATCTGCGCCATGATAATTACAGGGTCGACAAAAGACTGAGGCTGGGCTGCGTGTCCCCCTTTTCCCTTGATGGTCAGGTATATTTCGTCGGCGGAGGCCATGTACATACCCTTGCGTACGCCTATCTTCCCGGCATCCAGAAATGGTTGCACGTGTTGCCCCATGATGGACTCCACAGCTGGGTTTTGCAAAACGCCTTCCCTGATCATGACACTCGCACCACCCGGCAACTTCTCTTCTGAGGGTTGAAAGATCAACTTGATGGTCCCATCAAACTGGTCCCTGTGTTCCTGGAGGAGCTTGGCAGTTCCCAGGAGGGAGGAGGTATGGACATCATGTCCGCAGGCATGCATCTTGCCGGTATGCCTGGACCGGTAGGGCTTGTTGTTGTCTTCAACAATGGGAAGTGCATCCATATCCGCCCGCAAAGCAATGACCTTTCCTGCACCCTTGCCCTTGATATAGCCGACTACACCTGTTTTGGCCACCTGGTCGTCGTATTCAATCCCCAACGCTTCCAACTGGCGCTTGACCAAAGCTGAGGTTTCATATTCTTCAAATGCCAATTCAGGATTGGCATGAATGGTGCGCCTCAAGTCGATTACTTCACCGTGTATTTCCTGAGAGCGTTGTCGCAAAGATGTTTTCAGGTCCATAGAACAGGATTCTTTTGGGTAAATATCGGAATTCTTTGCATACGATCCTCCCAGGACGGGTTTGTGCACCGGAATAAGCCACCTCGTAAATTTTCCAATGATTTGAGGGCCATGCTAATTTCCGTAATTTTCGGACCATGAAATCAATCTCTTGTCTCTTCTTTCTCCTGACATGGGCTTCTTTTATCGCTGGATGTTCTCAGGAAGAGCGCACCCCGCTGGACACAGTGGCCAGGATGTTGGAAGAAAAGGCACCCTTTTATTGGGAGAAAGAGGCATTTCATCATATCTACCCCGCTCCATCGGGCAA
This sequence comes from uncultured Bacteroidia bacterium, assembly GCA_964352215.1. Lineage (GTDB taxonomy): Bacteria > Bacteroidota > Bacteroidia > J057 > JADKCL01 > CAWUKT01. Next base: position 410 of record CAYGRE010000025.1, on the reverse strand, counting down.
GGGAAAAGTGGTGGTAGACGTCAACCGGGTAGAAGTCTCAGAGCTTCAGGGTACCGGCCATTTCGATGTGTACTTGCGCAATTCAGTTCGGATCGAGGCATTTAGTCTGGCCGATACTTCGATATGGGTCCTCACCGCCAATGAAGGCCTTCTGTTGCCCAACCACGATTTCAAGTTCCAAAAAGGGGTCGTGCTGGATTTGGGAGAGGGATTTCAACTGGAAGCAGAATCCTTGGAAATAAACAGGGAAGCCCGGCGTTTTACAACTGGACCGGGGTTCAGCCTGTTTACACAGGTATACATCCCTGAGCAGGATTTAAACCAGTTTGTCATCCTTGGGGGCGACTCCATAGCAGCAACATTCTCATTTGATAAATGGGAGATCAAAGACCCACGGAGCTCATTGATAA
>CAYGRE010000024.1:0-75328 GCA_964352215.1 uncultured Bacteroidia bacterium | reverse complement strand
GCGGAATCATGAACACCCCAATGATACTCGTTTAGAATTTGAAAGCTATCTCTATATCCCCACAATACCCATATTGTCAATGAGATCAACCAAAAGATTAGCATAACACCAAAATAGCCTTTGGTGTAGCCCCATTTAAACTTGAATTCAGTACTCACGGTTTAAAGATAACATTACTGTAATCAGGGCAAACCGCAATGAGATTAAAAATCTGAATCGTCGAACCAATAGTAAATCTTCCAAGGTTCCCCCTCTGCTATTCTTCGCATTTTAAGTTTGGCTCTTCCAGTACCTGAATAAGTTGTGTTTTCATTTTCAACAATGGTCAGGTTGAAGTTTCGGATCACCGTAGCTGAGTCACCGAAATAAGTCTGCTCAACGTAAAAATTCCAATCCAAGGTTATTTGTCGAACATTTCGGAATAAATTATATGCCGATGCCATCTCCTGCCCCTTATCCCATGTCAGTTCAGCTGCCTGATCAAAATCATAGTAGACAAAAGTAAAATCATTCGAGAACAATTGACCATAAAGACTGGTATCCCGAATCTCATATGAATTTTTAAAATACTCGAAAAGCCCATCAATAGAAGTTCGATCTCCAAGCAAACTTTGCTCCGATAATCCATTTTCATCAAACGAGGGCGCAAAGGGATTACAAGAGGTAAATACCGCTAAAACAAAAATTGCGATAATATACCATCTACTGAACATAATTGAGTTTTAACCGACTAATACTCGAATCGGGGCTTGTCTCATAGTCTATCCAACTAGTAATCTCCCATTCATTGAAGGCATTCACCCTCATAAGAAATTCTAATTGTCCCTTGAAGCGTACGGTCAAGGAAGTGTCCCTATGATTCATAATCATATCATATTCCCCAATATAGCGGAGAGAATCTCCGGAAAACGATTGAAGATCGACTTCCTCAAAAACAATCTGATTTCCCGTAGTAATCCCCAAATCCTGAATTACATTATTAAACCAATTGTTCTCATCCTGCCATGACCAATTTTCCCAAAGAATTTCATTGCCAGTGTAGACTGGAGTAGACGGGGTAAAAACCAGTCCCTCCTGCCTGAAACAGCGCAAATAATTCTGAACGTTCTTCTGGCCGACAGCCAAACGAAGGTTTTCCAATAAAATACTATAGTTGGAAGGGCTGATCCAGTCTGACGAACCAACATCAGGTGGCTCTACCTCTCTTGTTTTCAGACAAGATGCTAGCATAAGAGACCCGAATAGGCATAAAGTGATACACCGGAGATTCATCCCTTTAAAAATAAGGATAAATTTTCAATCACCTGACACGACTGGTCATTGGATTTGCCAATCCTTTGGCTTTTTTCAAGTCAACCTGAATCGAACCTATAACCAAGCCTGCCTCTATACGAACAGGAATGCGGTTCTCGTCATCAGAAATCCAAAGGTACATATCACCTTCGTGTTGAAAGATTCCTCCCTCTTGAACCAAAGGCTTCAATTTGACCGTACTGTATTTTATACCTCCTACATCGATCACTTCGCGCCCTACAAATTCGACATCCAAATCATGTACAGCTCGGTCTATAAAGTTTTTAAAATGAGTAATATCTCCAGGTTTTGCCTTTGAATAATCCTTTGTCCTGGCAAAATAAAATGCACTCATTACATCCTGAATACCAATAGGCACATCGTATGCTGCAACACCTTCCCGCCCACTTTTTCGCTCATAGGCTTTATTGTTCGGCTGATCAAACTTTACCTCAGTATAAGCCTTGAAACTCCCTTCCTCAATTCTACGCTTGAATTTCCATGGAGCTAGATTTTCCATATCAACAAAGGTTTCATACCGGTCGTTTACACGAAAGAAAACACTAAAAGCTTTTGAAGATATACCTTGCCCGACCATGTGGTAGCAGTCATGTCCCTCAACTTTAACCGGGTTATCCTCAACATAAAGTTTGGCAATACCGGCCGTAACTGCGCCATAGTGAACCCTGTACTCAAGATATTCCCCCAGTCCGAATGCTTGGCTAGAAGTCTGTTCCTTCTCCTTGGAGTGGTCAGGGCCTTTATTTAAATCAACCAGTTGAGCTGCAAATCCAGTAACCGCAACCCCTACTATAAGCATTCCGAATAAAATCATCTTTGTTTTCATAGCACAAGTCTTTTCATCAATCTATGCAAATAGCCTGCCAAATTTACAGTTTGCAAAAATAGCAACGATGAACCCGCTCTAATAATTGTAGCAAAACGAAATGAGCATAGCAGCCAGAATATTACATTACCTTTGCGAATATTGTTCTTCCAGCAATTGTTTGTTAAAGATAGAAGAGTAGTAGCCATTTTTCTTGACCAGGCTGGAATGAGTACCATGCTCTATTACCCTTCCGTCCTTCAGCACAATAATCTGGTCAGAATCCAGAATAGTGGATACCCGATGACTTACCATAATCACTGACATATCAGGATCCTCCTCCCTCGCAGTGCGTAAGTTGCCCAAGATCAATTCTTCAGTTTTGGTGTCGACAGCCGATAATGAATCATCAAGAATCAACAACTTGGGTTTTCGAATCCAGGCCCGAGCCAAGGCCAATCTTTGCTTTTGACCTCCAGATAAGGTCACTCCTCTTTCCCCTACCATAGTATCAAATTGCTTCGGAAAACCAGCGACATTCTGGTAAACCCCTGCTAGTTTCGTGGCTTCAATAATCTGCTCAGGAGAAGCTCCAGGCATACCAAAAGCAACATTATCACCTACGGTGTCGGAGAACAGGAATACATCTTGCGGAGCGTACCCAACCGCTTTGCGCAGTTCATCTCGAGAATACCCCAACAAGGGTACATCGTCCAGAATAATCTCACCATCTTCAGGGTCAAATAACCTTGGGATTAAATTACATAACGTGGACTTTCCTGAACCTGTGGCTCCTAGAATACCTAGCTTTTTACCCGCGTCCAACTGAAAGGAGACATTCTTCAATGCTTCGATTCCAGTTGACTCATAGGTAAATGAAACATTTCGAAAAGTAATTCTAGCGGTCTTGACTTTAAATTTACTATCCTCGGGAAAGATAATTTCAGGCTGTTCTCGTAGGAGTTCATTTAATCGTTCCTGACTTGCGGCGGCCCTCTGGATAAGGCTACTTACCCAACCAATAGAGATGATCGGCCAAGTCAGCATGTTTACGTAAATAATAAACTCAGCTATATTGCCGATTGATAAACTACCAGCGATTACTTTTTCAGCACCAATCCAAATTGTGATCGCTGTACTTAAACCTACCAACAACATCACCAAGGGAAAGAACAAAGAATTCAAACGGATTAAACTCATTGAGCGACGCTTGTATTCAGTACTCTCTCCACTGAATTTATCAGCAATATCTTTTTCTCTAACATATGCCTTGGTGACCCGAATGCCTGAAAAAATCTCCTGGGTAAATGCAGTCAACTTGGAAAGTTGCCGCTGAATATAATCAGATCGACTTAAGACCTTACTTTCAACAAAATAAATTAAGAGGCTTAGAATTGGAAGAGGTATGATAGTATAAAGAGTTAATTCCACGTTTACCACCAACATCGCAGATATCACTACAACAGCAAGGGAAACCGTATTGATCGTATACATTATCCCCGGCCCCAGATACATCCGTACCCTTGAAATATCTTCCGTAATCCTCGCCATCAGATCACCTGTCCGGTTCCGGCGATAAAAAGACAGAGACAATCTTTGATAATGATTGTAGATATCATTTCGAAGATCATATTCGACCTTACGGGACATTGCAATAAGAGTCTGGCGGGTAAGAAATAAAAAGACTCCCCTTAACAGGGCAAAGACAATCACCAAGCCTCCAAAAACCAAGAGACTGGCAGCAATCATTGAACCTATGTGAGCGTTTACTTCAAAGCCCTCATGAAGTGAGTTGACCTTAATCAAATCACTCACCATGTCTATCGCATTCCGAACGATTTGAGGAGGGTAAATCCCAAAAACATTAGAAATCACTACAAAAATAAAACCTCCAATAAGAAGCTTTTTGTACTTCCAAATGTATTTATTAAGGACAGCGAGTGCTTTCACAAATTGAATTTACACAGATGATGGAACATATTAACTCAATGAGTCCCCAATACAGAACCTTTAGGAATGACCCTTAAAGCAGAGAATAGTTTCGTTTCCACCAGTATTTCAGGCTGTTGTGCTTAGAATCTTATCCTCCTCGTGAAAAGAAATGTTGTAATCTTCCAATTCTTTCAAGATTGGAGCATAGATAGACTTGTATTTAGGGATTAGAACCCCCGTTTCAGGAATCTCCCCTCTCAATATCAATTTTGCCGCCATTGCAGCTGGCAGGCCAACAGTTCTGGAAATAGCAGTATGATCATGGTCCAGGCCTTTGTCAACCATCGAGGAAGTCATCTGGTGAATCTGGCCATTTAGCTCATAATCCAGCTTGTGCTGCATGACCAACATATCAGTGTCATCTTCCTTGAATTCCCAGTGCTTCATCAATACATACTGAAGGATGTCTGCTGGAGAGGCCCCGTCATTCGGGTAGACTTCATCGCTCAATAGTCCAAGGGCTACTATTTTCTGAACAACAAGATCATCGGAGGACCGTTTTAAAAATAAAGCAAGACTTTCCAGGTCAGACTTTCCAGGAACCTCATTTATGAAGGAGAATATGAAGTCCCTGTAAGTAATCCCCTGGCTATTGGACAACTTCATACTATTGTCCGTCAGGCCAATCTCGACAAAGGCCTGCCACATATCACAAAATCCTGCATGGCGTAATGTCGCTCTGTAAATGGTCTTAGCATCCTCCAATTCATAAAGGGGTATATAAGACAAGGAATTCCGATTGGCATAGGCTTCGAACTTCCCATATCCTGGGATATCCACCTCATCATAGCGGCGGAAAAGATGGTGATAGGGCAGATATTTGATCTTTCCATTCCGCCGGTATTGAGCAATCCCTTGACCAGCCAAGATGATATTCCTGGGTGCCCAAGTAAATTTATACCCCCATAAGTTGCTGGACTCCGGTGCGATGACTGCCCCGCAATAAGACCTGAATGCGGTGACTTTCCCCCCTCTTTCTTTGACTCTGTGGATCATATCCATCGCACTCATATGGTCAATCCCAGGATCAGCTCCTACTTCGTTTAAGAAGATCAATCCTCCAGCACGGACAGCTTCATCCATCATCTCCATATCTGGGGAAACGTAGGAAGCTGTCACTAAGTTAGTATCCAGATCAAGACAATCTTCAGCGGCGATAATATGAAGCTTTGGCGGAAGGAGAGAGATTACCAAATCTGCTTCCTCGATCAGTTTGCGCCGGTGATCCCTGTCAAAAGCATCAAACAAGACCGCAATCCCCCTTGGGTGTCCATTTACTTTTTCCTCAGCTGCCGAAAGATCGATATCACCAACTTTCACCATCCAATCTTCCATTTCCGCATGATCCAGTAAATATTGGATCATAGTTGTCGTGGAGCGCCCAGCCCCGATCACAAAAATTCTTTTCATTCAGATACTTTCTTATATAGCTACTCTGCATGGCATCTTGCCATTCTTCAAATTCGAAATTAGTACTTCGAATTCCAGAATCAAACAGAATGCGTTTGAGTGCTATTATAATCCCCCTATTTTTGCACAAGTATGGGTAGAGATGCATCACTTAATAAAATCGAGGTTCCGAAAACAGCAAGGTATTTCCAACTGGGAACTTTTTCTGAACGAACGAGGCATGTGTGGTATGTTTTCCATGGATATGGTCAACTAGCTGAATATTTCATCAAGCATTTCGAGCCTATTCTTGATGAAGAAACCATAATTATTGCTCCCGAAGGAATCTCTAGGTTCTACCTGGATGGTGTTTTTGGACGAGTGGGTGCAAGTTGGATGACCAAAGTTGACCGATTAGATGAAATAGTAGATCAAAAAGCATACCTGGATCTTCTTCACAATAGGGTAAAGGAGGAAACAGCCAGTTCCACCATAAGTTTTACTATTCTTGGGTTTTCCCAAGGAGTAGCAACTGCATGGAGATGGATGAAAACCAGTCAAATCAACCCAGACAATTTCATCCTATGGGCTGGATCAGTACCCGAAGAATTCCCTGAAGAGTGGGTAGAAAAATTCAAAAGGATGGGATTTTATACTGTCATCGGGAATAAAGATCAGTATATCTCCCAGGAACAGGCTAAAAAACACCGTGAGAATCTTCAAAAAATTCACCCTACCATGGAGTGGTTAAGTTTTGAAGGAGGCCATCATATGGATACACAAATCCTTAAAGACATCCATCACAAGATTTCCGGACTTTGAACACCCCAATCCTGGCATCTCTTTTTGCACTGACCAATCTCGCCAGGCAAAATAACCCAACCCCTACCCAGAGGAAGAACATCTTTCATCTGGTAATCTCAGTGGGATTCATTTTTACCCTGTTTCTAAGTATTCCTCTTTGGACCAGTAACCGGGATTTTCCAATCGTACCCTTATTGGGAGAAAACTGGACACTACCCCTCCCACATAAGACCATTCTAGTTTTACTAATCGGGACATGCTTTCTTTCATTGTTTATTCCGAGAAGGAATTTTACCACCGGTTTCATTGCAGCTATTTCCCTGATAGCAATGTTCGAGGACATCAACAGAGCACACCCATGGACATGGTACTTTACCCTTTCTTTTATTGCAATAGCATTATCTAAACAAAGAGACTTAAGTTTTCTAAATACACTGCGTATTCTGACCATTTTCATTTACTTCTGGAGTGGTTTCCACAAATGGAACCTCAACTTTTTCGAACAATCCTGGCCATATTTATTGGAGGGAATTATCGGGCCAGAATTAGCCAACTCATGGATCAGGAATACGTGTTATTTGGTTCCTTTTTTGGAAGCCGGAATGGGCCTCGGACTCGTCTTCATTAAAACCCGAAAAATAGCCATCCTTGGCTTGGTCTCCATGCATATATTTATACTCCTCGCTTTGGGCCCATTGGGAAGGAATTACAATGCAGTGGTATGGCCATGGAACGTTGTTATGTTGGTCAACCTACTGGTACTGTTTCACAAAGAAAAAGAGTGGCAACCCAAACGATTTCGAATAAAAAGAGAATTTCACAGTTTGATCATCCTCCTTTTTGGCATACTACCACTTCTGCATACCTTTTATCTGTGGCCGTCCTATTTGTCCTGGAGCATATACAGCAAGCAACAAAGCTCTCTTCTCATAATTACCCACAAAGAGAGTACGCACTGCATTAATACAGAAGGACAAGAAGAATTATCCTTAGACGGAGAAATTAAGACTTTTTACTTGGTGAATTTAGCCAATGAAATTCTACATGCACCAAATTTCCCTCACAGTAAAGTCTACAAAGCCTTTGCAGATAAAACTTGCAGGGAATGTCAAAAAGCCGAGTCAATCGAATTTATTATCAAGGAAAGGAAATGGCGGAAATGGGCCAGTGAAGTCCTAGAGTGCTCCGGCAGAAAGCCCATAGATCAAAAGAATTTACAATGAATTCCCAGGACAATTCCATTTGTCCGGACCTCCTGGAAATAATTCTGCTGAGCATACCCGGCGGAGAAAAAAATCGAATTATGCGCCCCTCCATGTATAAGCCAATTCCCAATGGCTGACATTTCCGTTCTGATAACAATACCCTCATTTATCGCCATTCTTCCTTCCAGAGGAATGTAAAGCCGACCCTTAAAAAAGTTGAATGCAAATTCGGCTGTCGCTTCACCAAAAATATTATTGTTGTATTGTTCGAAAACCATTCCTCCCCCAAGAGAAAAAGAACAGTGCTTCCAATCAATGATTCTAGCCTTCAAAACCTGCCAATCCCAAGTCCTGTAAGTCGAAACAAATGAATTCCCTACCTCAATGATTTGATTCATTCTCAGATCTGTGGAAAAGACTCCATATCCTGATTGCGCCCGAGGCAATAGGATACCGTACTCGGTTCTCACCGCGCTCTGTGCACGAAACTCAGCAAAAAACCTCCTGTGCCGCCCCCGCTTGGACTCCTCCAGTAGATAGGCTGTAAACTCCTCTTTTTCCAAATCCCTTATCTGATCACTGTAAAGTGCCCAATCACTCTCTGGCTGAGAAGCTCCCTTTGCCTGATAGCCACACTCTCTTGATTTATACGAATCTTCAGGATCAGAAATCTCCACGGGAAGAATAATATTAGAATTCGAGGCACCAAATTGATCATCGATTCCATAAAATGGGATATCGGAACCCAAATTTCCGGATGAAGAGTTTGGATAATCAGACACTGGAGCCGAAGGATTAGTAGGAGTATTCGAAAAATACGTGGTGGTCGGGTTCGAGTATTCTTCACTTCTGGCTGCTTCATAGCGGTCAGATGAACTTTTGATCCCATCTACCACCTGCCCAGTAGAAAAAAGGGGTGCAAGAAGTATGACTAAAATAAGTGATGAGCGAAACATAGGCCTGGTTTTAGGAAACCAGTGCAAATATCATTCCAAAACCAAGTTCAAAATCAAAAAAACTATCGGATGTGGAGGTCGTGCCCCATTTTATCTTGTTTCGTCTTCAGGTATTCAAAATTATGTGGATTTGGAGGAACAGCTATAGGAACTTCTTCGACAATTTCAAGACCATACCCGATCAAACCGGAACGCTTCTTGGGGTTATTTGTCATCAACCTCATTTTGCTCACCCCCAAGTCTCTCAGAATTTGAGCTCCTACCCCATAATCTCTTTCATCCATCTTGAAGCCCAAAGCCAAATTGGCTTGGACAGTATCCATTCCCTGCTCTTGCAATTTGTAGGCTTTCAATTTATTCAGCAGACCGATTCCTCGCCCTTCCTGGTTCATATATATAATTACCCCTTTTCCCTCCTTCTCGACCATTTCCATAGCCTTTTCCAACTGTTCACCACAATCACAACGGCAGGAGCCAAATATATCTCCTGTGACACATGAAGAGTGCACCCTGACCAGAACTGGCTCATCAGGCTCCCAAGATCCTTTAAGCAATGCAAGGTGGATCATATCAGTAGAGGTCTGACGAAAAGCGATCAACTCAAAATCCCCCATTTGGGTAGGCATCTCCACCCCAATTTCGCGGGAAATTAAGCTATCATGCTTCAGGCGATATTCAATGAGATCTGCAATCGTAACCAGTTTCAGATCAAACCTGTCGGCAATTGCACGTAATTGAGGGAGCCTTGCCATAGACCCATCCTCATTCATTATCTCGACCAATGCACCTGAAGGGTCAAGCCCGGCAAGCCTGGCAAAATCAATGGTAGCCTCTGTATGACCTGCTCTCCTCAATACACCCTCAGCTTTTGCCTTGAGTGGAAAAATATGACCCGGCCTCCCAAAATCTTCTGCTCTGGCTCCTGGTTCAATCAATGCCTTAATGGTCTTGGCACGGTCAGAAGCAGAAATACCAGTTGTAACGCCATCCTTCAAGTAATCAACCGAAACGGTGAAAGGAGTAGCATGCAAAGAAGAGTTATTTCCTACCATCAAGCCCAGATCAAGCTCCTCACACCTCTTCTCTGGTAAAGCCATGCAAATCAGCCCCCGGCCATGAGTAGCCATAAAGTTAACCGCTTCAGGGGTTACAAACTCCGCAGCAACAATGAAATCGCCTTCATTCTCACGGTCTTCGTCGTCTACGACAATGATAAGCTTTCCATTCCGAATGTCTTCTATGGCTGATTCAATGGAATCTACTTTGATGTCACTCATACCTTAAAGATAACTGTTCTTGATTATTAGGCTTAACCCAATTTGTAATCTCCTGTTTTGGAATACTGAAAATTCTTACAAAATACGCAATAAGATATCTTCCAATTGCTTGTTCTTTGCTCCCCATCTGTAATTTCTTTCAACAAAACTTCTTCCTGCCTGCCCGATTTCCTCTGCCTCTTCTCTATGCTCCAGATAATACTTGATCTGCTGAGCAAATGAAGCAGCATCTTCACAGACAACAATCTCTTTCCCTTCATGAGCTCCCAAAGCTTGGTGTGCATAAGGAGTAGTTAAGGTAGGAATCCCCAGTGCCATGGATTCGATCAATTTATTTTGAAGTCCTTGCCCCCCAATAACGGGTGCAATAGCCAATCGAGAAGCCAAAACGTATTGCTTAATGTCATCTACAAAACCAGTCACTTCAATTTGGGAGCCACTGTAAGCAAGTATGGATTTGGCTGGCCTCGCCCCGGCAATACACAATTTTGCATCAACACCAAGATTCCTTAACAAGGGCATTACCTCCTCAACCAGGTATTTAGCACTTTCCACATTCGGTTGATAACCCATGTTTCCGAAAAAAATCAAATCGTAACGCTTTTCTGGGGTCACGGAAGGAACCGAAAAAAAATGCTCTCCTACCCCATTGGGCAGGATATGGGCGAACTCCCGAAGATGATCAGCCAGTCCGTCCGCATCCCGTTTAGAAATGATGGAATATTCATCAAACCTGGCGGCAATCTGCTGTTCATAGGCTTTGAGGCGTTTAGCCTCAATACGAACCATGGGTTTTACCGGCCATTGAGACTTTGAAATCCTGTTTTCCATCCCAATACTGAAGCAATCCATATAATCAAGAAACCATCCCGGCTCCCTTTCAACAAATGAGCTCGAAGGGAGATTCAACCCCAATCGAATCAATTGAACCATTACGACATCAATTGACTTCTCCTTGATCACTACCTGAATTTTTTCCTTCATTGCAGGTGAACGAAAATAGTTTACCTGGAATGGAAGCCTATTAAAAACACCCCTTAATAGATTCAGATTTCTTTTTGACCTTCCATGAGGAATAATATGAATACTCTCACAAAAGCTCAGCTCTTTCAGACTTTCTGTAGGGATCTTCTCATCGGACAGACAGACAAGATGAATTTCATTATTTTCACTCAGACCTTTAATTTGATAGAATGCACGAAGCTTATCCCCCTTTTCAAGTGGCCACGGAAATCTCGACAATGCCACCAGTATCTTCATAAGGTCGCTTCGTAAACTTCCTCAAATTTACGAATCAGGTTTCGCCAATCATACTTTGACCGGGCTGTTTTCCTGCCGTTTTCAGCGATCTCAGTACTTCTCTCTGGGTTTCTTAACATTTCGATTAATAATTCCGCCATTCGATCAGGATCACTTTCCAATAAAATATCTTTGCCGTTCTCTACATGAATTCCTTCTGCACCGACGAGAGTACTCACTACACATTTCCCTCTTGCCATTGCCTCCACAACCTTGAGGCGCATTCCAGAACCAGAAAGAAGCGGAACTATGAATATGTGGACATTGTCCAAAAAAGCATTGGAATCGGGGACCATACCATGAAACTTCATAGCTGGGACTTTCCAATCCGACATCCAGTCCGGAGGATTCTTACCTGCGATATGGAGTTCGGCATCTGGAAAATCTTCGTTTACTCTAGACCAAACATTTTCGATAAACCATTTTAAGCCCTCTATATTGGGTTTCCACTCCAGGCTCCCAATAAACCCAATTCGGTTCAAGAATCGGTTAGTCTTATAAGGAGGAATTTCTGAAAAATTGACACCGGCATTGATCGTTCTCAAAACCTTTTCGTAACCCTGGTCCCGGTACCATTGCTCATCCTTTTCAGTGATGGCAACGATTCCATCAAAAAGGGGTAAAGTTTCAATCTCAAACCTTTCTATTTTTTGACACAGATGATTCAAATAAAACCGCTTAAAGGGATTTCTCTGATTTTCAGCCAGTCGCTTCCAAATTCTCCATTCGACATTATGAGACCTGAGGATAAGTGGGGACTTACTCACTTTCCGAATGGCTGGAATGAATATCGCCTGGTAACTTCCTTCCAATTGGATGATATCTGGTTGATTTTCAATGATTATTTCTTGAAGGAGATCCGAGAATTCTGGAGAAACAAACCTTTTTATATTGTAAGGCAATTTGGAAAACAGGGCCTTAAAAAGTGCTACAGGCCGGATTGATGTATCTATCTCACAAGCGTATACCTTGGCAATATCTTCAATTAAGGCAGGGTCTTGATGATGCTTTTGAGTGTTCAGGGAGGCAAGGATCATTTGATGCCCAAGATCTCCCAGGTACTTAGTGACGTAATAAGTTGCAAGGTTCCCTCCGTCGTTTAAAGGCCATGGAATTCGGTTCGTAACCTGCAATATTTTGATTGGTTTCAAATCTTGACAAAGATATGAAAATGATCTTATCAATTCCGGCCAACATTCCTGACAAAACCCTACAAAAATTAAGGGTTTAACGTATTAGATAGCTTGCCCCAACCTGCCTCAGAACTTAGGAAACTCACCAACTTCAACCCTGAAATATGTACGCTGAATCAATCCAGTGCTACATTACCCAGAAGGGTCGAATTAAGGAAAATGGAAGGTTATGTTAATTTAAATTATATATTTGTGTTGATGACTGCCTTTTAAATGGATCGAAAGGTGGTTTAGATTACCAGAAGTTAAACCTAAAACAAGGAGTATGAGAAGATTATTCACTCTCGTGTTCATGATTGCAGTTACTGCACTCGGTGTTCACGCGCAGAATGTGATCTCAGGAACTGTTACAGATGCCGAATCGGGAACCTCCCTATCCGGCGTAACTGTTTTTGAAAAAGGTACTACCAACGGAACCTTCACGGGCGAAGATGGTAAGTACAAACTTGAAGCCCCCTCTGATGCTGTGATTGTATTCCGGCTGATTGGCTACGCCTCACGTGAAATTGTAGGTGGTGGCGATTTGGCCATGGAAGAAGACGTTCTCCAACTGGATGACGTCGTCGTGACCGCACTGGGCGTATCCCGTGACAAAAAAGCACTTGGGTACTCAGTCCAGAATGTAAGCGGGGAAGAATTGAACCAAGCCCGCGATGCAAACGTTGTGAACAACCTCTCCGGCCGTGTGGCTGGTGTTAACATTGTAGGTTCTTCAGGCAACGTAGGTTCATCCTCACGTATTGTTATTCGTGGTAACTCGTCTATCACAGGTAACAACCAACCACTGTTCGTTATCAACGGTGTTCCCGTTGACAATGGCTCAAACAACACCACTTCAGGTGGAGAAGATGTTGACTATGGAAATGTTATTTCTGACATTAACCCTGAAGACATTGAGAACATCACCGTTCTGAAAGGCCCTAATGCAGCTGCCCTTTATGGCTCCCGTGCTGCAAATGGTGTCGTTTTGATCACTACCAAAAGCGGTAACAGCCCAGGTGGTAAGAAAGGCCTCGGCGTTTCATACAGCTTGAATGCTGGTTTCTCAACCCCACTTCGTCTCCCCGATTTCCAGAACACCCACGGACAAGGCTCAGGCAGTCAGTTCGGTTACTATGATGGTAACAATGGTGGTCTTGCTGACGGTATTGACGAATCCTGGGGTCCTGCATTCAACCCAGCAATCAATGAAGGCGACGGCATCGACAACGATGGTGACGGTACTATTGACGAAGCTGGTGAAGGTTCAAACATTCCCCAGTTCACTGGAACCTGGGGTGTTTATGACAGCGATGGTTTCGACAACAACTACGACGGAACTGTTGATGAGCCCGGTGAAGAAGGATACAACGCTGAACCTTGGGTTGCACGTCCTGACAACGTCAGAAGCTTGTTCCAAACAGGAGTATCTGTTACTAACAACATTGCTATTTCAGCACGTGGCGATAACTCTTACGCACGCTTCTCCTATACCAACATGAATCAAACTGGTATGGTGCCTAACACTGATTACAAGCGCAACTCCTTTGACGCTAGTTTCGGTGGCAACATGAGCAGCAAGCTTTCCATGGACGCAAACGTTAAGTATATCCGTACTGACTCTGATAACCGTCCTGGTGTTGGTTATGCAGGTGACAACGTTCTCCAGCAGACTATCTGGGCTGGTCGTCAGGTTGACTTTGATTACCTCAAAGACAATGTTGAAACCCGTGACCCATTTGGAAATTATCTGAACTGGAACCAAGCGTACCAGAACAATCCCTACCGTACCCTCGAGTACAATACCAAGCCAATGGCACGTGACCGCGTACTCGGTTACTTCCGGGTGAACTACAAGTTGACCGATTGGTTGACCGCAAGTGGCCGTGTTGGTACTGATTTTTACAATGAAACCCGGCGCCGGATTTTCTCAGTTGAAACCAAAGACCATCCAAATGGCGAGTTTACTGAGAACCTGATCAACCTTCAGGAGACCAATGCAGACATTCTTTTGACTGCTACCAAGCGCCTCGGTGACAAATTCGACATCAATGCAAGCATTGGTGGAAACAGGATGACCCGTGGATCAAAGAACACTACCGTTCTCGTTCCTGCGCTGGTTGTTCCTGGAGTTTACAACGTAGGAAACTCTGATGGCTCTCCTTTGGTTACTGATTTCAATCAGCAAAAAGCCATCAACTCCATCTATGCAGCTGCTTCATTTGGCTACGACAACTTCCTGTATGTAGACGTAACCGGACGTAACGACTGGTCTTCTACTCTTCCTGCAGACAACAATTCATATTTCTACCCATCCGTTACCGGTACAGTAGTTATCTCTGAAGCTGTTGAACTTCCCAGCGTATTTGACATGTTGAAAGTTCGCGCTGGTTGGGCACAGGTTGGTAGTGATACCGATCCCTACCAGTTGAATTCAAGCTACGGCACTCTTGATCCTTGGGGAGGTACTCCTACCTTCATCGTTCCTGCACTTCTTCCTAATGCTTCTCTCGTTCCTGAGAGAACCAGTTCTATTGAAGCAGGCTTCGAAGTGACCATGTTCAAGAATCGCCTGTCTGCTGACTTCACCTACTACAACGCTCTGACCAAAGATCAGATCATCCAAATTGACGTTGCTCCTTCTACCGGTGCAACTGCCAAGGTGACAAATGCTGGTTCTGTAAGGAACAAAGGTTTTGAGATTATGGTACAAGCCGCCCCAGTCAAAACCAAGTCATTTACCTGGACCCTCGGTCTGAACTTTGCTAAGAACAACTCTGAAGTTGTTGAATTGGCTGACGACGTTGAAGCTATCCGTTTGGGTCGCTACTGGGCTCTTGACCTTGAAGCTGCCGTTGGCCAGCCTTTCGGTTCATTCCGTGGTTTGTCAGCTCTTCGTGATGATGCTGGTAACCTTATCCTTGATGGTGGTCTTCCTCAAATTGACCCCAATTCATCCGACAAGGTGCTTGGTACCATTCAGCCTGACTTCACCCTTGGTGTATCCAATGGTTTCTCCTTCAAAGGCGTTACCATCAACACCCTTATTGACATTCGTAAAGGTTCTGACCTGTTTAGCGTAACCTACATGTTTGGTCGTTATGCTGGTGTTATTGAGGAATCAAGCGAAGGTCGTATGACTGCTGATGAAGTAGCTAACGGATATGTTTATGAAGGAATGATGTACGATGGGGATTCCAACCTCGTTGCAAATGATGTTCCTGTAGACGCAGAAATTTACAACCTCTACCACTGGCGTAGCTTGGGTGGACACGATCTCAGCATCTTTGATGCTACATTCGTTAAGCTCCGTGAAGTTTCCATAGGTTACAAGCTCCCTTCAAGCCTTTTCGACAATAACTTTATTGGTGACCTCGAAATCGGTGTTTATGGCCGTAACCTGGCTATCCTTTACAGCAATGTTCCTCATATCGATCCTGAAACTGCATTTGGTAACCAACTCGCAGTTCAAGGATTTGAATTCGGTGCATTGCCTTCAGCACGTACCATTGGCTTTACCCTCCGCACAAGCTTCTAATTAGAACATCAATATCACTATGAAAAAGATATTCTTATTTCTTGCCGTTATAATCGCGATCACAGGTTGCGAGCGGAACTTTGAAGAAATCAATACGAATCCGAACGATCCTGTCGAAGTACCGGCAACAAACGTTCTCCTCTCTGCTATCACCTCCGGATTGAACCGGGTACAAGGTGCAAGCATGAATATGACTTACGCAGGACTTTGGGTACAACACTACGCCAAAATCCAGTACATTGACGAAGACAATTACAGCTACCGTGCAGACGCAATGGATGCTCACTGGACCGGTTTGTATGCAGGCCCTCTCTTTGACCTGCAGGACATCATCAACCGTGCCACCGATGAGACTCCTAACATGAAAGCTGCTGCAATGGTCCTTAAGGCCTATTACATGGGTGTAATTGCAGACTGCTGGGGCGATGTTCCTTTCTCAGAAGCTCTTCTGGGTAACGAGGAATTGACTCCTGCTTATGACGGCCAGGACGTAATTTACGCAGGTCTTGATGCGATGTTGGCTGAAGCTGCTGGCATGTTTGATGCTAGTGCTGATGACCTCGGACAAGGGGATATCATTTATAACAGTGATGTAACCCTTTGGAGAAAACTTGCCAACTCATTGAGAGTCCGCTACTTGATGCGTACCTCAGACCGTGTACCTGCTAATGTTGCAACTGCCCTTGCGATCATTAATGCTGGTGATGTCATTTCTGACAACGCCGAAAATGCAAAAATTGATTTCATTGGAGATGCTATCTACTCCAACCCATTGTTTGAGAACAAAAACTTTGATGGTCGTGATGACCACGCTGTTTCTCTTACACTGACCGACTTGATGAATGCTGGTGGATTCTCATCTGTCATGGACCCACGTTTGCCTATTTATGCAAATGTGAATGATAATGGAGTCTACAATGGACAGCCCAACGGTACCGTTGAGCCTTCTAGCTTTGGCGATATATCTCGGATAGGTGATGCCTTCCGTGATACCCCAACTGCTCCGGTATACATAATGAGCTATGCTGAAATCCTCTTCTTTGCCGCTGAAGCAAATAGCAGCAAGCAAATGTATCTGGACGGAATTGCCGCTTCTCACGGTCAAGTTGGTGCTGCCGCAGACAATACTTACCTCGCTGATGCTGACGCAGCATGGGATGCTGATGCAGCCCAGGCCCTTGGACAGCAAAAGTGGATTGCTTTGTATGGCAATGGTGTTGAGGCCTTCGCTGAATGGCGTCGTCTTGACTATCCCAACAATATTGTTGAAGTACCTAACTCCGTATATCCCGGACGAGGTGTACCTAACCGTTTCCCCTATGCCTCAACTGAAAGCCTGACCAATGGTACTAATCAAAGTGCCGCTATCTCAGGTCAAGGCATCGACGTTTCCGGACTTTTCGGAAAAGTATGGTGGGATGTCAACTGATATGAATCTCCTTCAGACTATTTAGTCTGAAAATACAAAAGCCGACCACGAGGAATCGTGGTCGGCTTTTTGTTTTGAGTCTCTCCTCTAACAGTCCACCGTATTTTTTTGACTTATTCAACCATTAATTACTTCAAGCACAAGTCATTCATCTAAGCCTCACCAGTAATAGGCGTCAGAATCAAAATAACTGGTAAGGCAAAAAGAAATGCGAACCGGAAAGACCATTAAAATCAGAAGCTGGATAAACGATAAGCTTTGGCAGTCCCCCCTTGGATGACCACATGAATACGCTCTTTTTCAGACAGACGATTATCCCAAACATCACGGGGATAGAAAATATAAGGCTCAGTATTGCGGTAATATTCAAAGATGTCCTCGGTATAATCACGATTTACACCGGTATTCTCGGACATTACCGAAATAGGTTCTTTCACAATTTGACGCCATGTGTTCCAGGTAGTTTCAATCATTTGCACAGGAGTCACCTTTTCGCCCCTCCGCGCTCCATAAACACACTCTCCCTTTACCTGTGACCAAATACTTTCCGTATCCCGGTCAAACATCGTAAGGTTATTGTTGTAAAGTAATCCTGCAACTGCAAAACCTCCCCCTCCCCCACCCTGACTCCAAATCGTTCCCGACCCAACCAACGGACAAAAGCCTATCGTTACATCTTCCCCTCCGATTTGATCATTAATTACCTCGTGCCAGTTCAATATCAGATGCGGATAAGCCTTGATTTCATCACCGTTCTTTACTCCCATCACCAAGCTCCGTTCTGATGCATAGAAAGGGTTTTGCAAGAAATTACGCGCTTCATACGCCAGGAAATCAGGATTGTCAATGGCTTGGATCCCATCCCAAATCGAACCAGAACCCAGACTATCTGTCGGAATGGTCCAGTCTGGATCATTCAAGGGCAATGGCATCAAATTCGAGGAAGGCCCATTGTAAATATCCATTCCTGGGTACATGGCAGAAATTGCAAACCAATAGGCCATCATCGAATGGGTTGGGAGCAACTGTTGTCCAATCCGGGGACCGGCAATTGCCTCACCGAAGGCATTCCACTGATTGCCTTCAGTATCCTCCATTACCACAGGCAAAGACTGTCCGGAAGGAAGGAAGACCAATTCATCACCGTTTGGTAAATTCCTATAGAAGGAAACATACAAATTGTAGGATTTGGAGCCAGCCACAACGATTGGAACTCCATCTATATCGTCCTCTATCAAGGTAAAAAGGCCATCATTGGCAGGATTGACTTCTACTCTTGGATCAGGATCGACTGGCTTACATGCAGACAATAAAGTCAACAGAAGTAAGGAAAGAATTGCGATAGAAATAACCCTGCTCATGCTCTTCAATATATCGGAATATCAGAGGATATTACCACAATTTCTGTTTACAACATGACAAATCAATGAATAAAAAAAGAAAGAACACCGATCCCCATAAAGTTCTGTCTGGGATTCAAAGATCTATATCATATTCAAATCAAAAGATGGAAGGAGCAAAATCACCCCAACAAAATAATAGACATAATTGCCGAAAAGGCTATCCCACAATCCTACTTATCCACACCATAGGTTCCCCTGACCTGGTTTACAAATGCACGAATTTATCCACCTGAATAGAATCAAACCATTTTTTCACTTATATTGAAGGTTAGTTGCTGTATAAGAAGGCCTTTTCCCCTTGAGATCAAAGGGTTCCAGAATATATATGAGGCCTTAAATGCTGAAAATTCTGACTATGAAGGAAATACTAGCTGGTCCATTTCTGCTGTTGCTATTTATGATAGCCGGGTTACAAGTTAAAGGCCAAAACCTCCAGGAAACCAAAGAAAACCCCACAGAACAACTCATCAATGGTTATCACCCCTCTGAGTTCTACTACAATAACATACAATTACCCGCAGGGATAGAGAATTCCGAGAAAAAGGAAGACAAAATCAATGTCGCGGTTCATTATAAGATCGTTGCCTACGAGAAACAATCTCTTCAACCCATTAATTCAGGTGACAAAAATGAATTAGAGGCCATGCTGGCCCGCTTCCAGAAGGAAGCAGAGGAGGAATTAGGCTTTGCGGCCCAGCCCCCGCCTCAAAAAAAGGAAGAACCTGTCAAAAAGCCTTCGATTATTACCGAAGAGAACCGTTAATCCATTTTCCTTCCAAATTAAAGGCAATATGAAAGCTTCCAATCCTTTTATTGCTGCTCTCTCTCTCATCTTTCTGGCTTCGGTAGTATTCTCGAATAAAGCCCAGGCACAAAAAAGACTTCGATTCGTCGTGTATGAAATATCGGTCACTGGATGTAGCGGCTGTGATCCTGGTTTTTTTGGAAGCCCAAACGACCACTTTTTCTCGTGGGAAGGCGGCAGTATTACCAACAGGTGCAACAATGACAATGGCAATACCAATCCACCATTCGTTGATCCCGTAAATGAAGTATTGTTCGACGAAACGTACAATTGTACCGGAGATTGGCCATCTGGCAACCTGGGATTCACCTGGTACGTCGATGAATCTGATGGTCTCTGCACCTGCACCTTTGGAGCTCTTACTTGTTCTGACAACAGTGCCGGTCAGAGTTATGCTTTTCCCGGAACTACCAATGGAAATTTCAATCAGCCACAACAAAGTTTGGGCGGTGGAGGCGACTGCGGTTGTGTGACCTATTTTTACCGTGGACGCTGGGAAGTTTCAGGCAGTTTTATTCCTGAGGATTACAACAATGACATGTGCAATGCCGGAAACTTGGGAACCCTGCCATTTGGAAGTAGCTTAAACTTAAATGGCCAAAGTAACCAAAGTGCTTGTGATGATTGCCAGGGCGGAGAGCCTAATTGTTCCAATGACCCATCCGTCTGGTACCGATTTACCACTGGTGCGACAGTCGCGCAGACCATTTCAGTTGAAATCGATGCTACCGGTGGAGGATTAGATGCCTACTGTGGAATTTATACCGATCCAGGCAACTGCAATACGTTGAATGACCTGGTCCTGATCAATGACGGATCTGCCTTTCCCAACGCCTTTGGTCAATCCGATGTCACGGTAGATATTACCTGCCCACAACCCAATACCACCTATTGGATACAGGTAGATGGTCTTGATGTAACCGGTGCTTCAGGAACATTCAATGTCATCATTGATGACAACAATGTTCAGGCGGGTGCCGCAGATGACATTTGCAATGCGATCAACCTGGGCACGATCAACATTGGTGGCAATCTCCAGAATAACAATTTCAATAATTTTTGCTCAGGCACCCAACCTGGTGAACCCAATCCAAGCGCATTTGGAATCGATCAAACCCAATGGTATACCTTCACAACCGGAGCATCCATCGGTACTGAAACCACTATCAGCGGATTGAATGACCCTCTGAACAATGGAGACCAAATTGACCTTCAGATTGCCCTTTGGGAATCTTCTAATGGAACTTGTACGGGATCATTCAGTGAAATAGACTCCCAGGATGATATAACCTTTGGTGTAGACATGACGGTTGGTTGCCTTCAGCCGAATACCACTTATTTTGTCCAGGTGGATGGTTCCGGGCTGAATACAGAAGGCTACTTTGGAGTCCAGATATCTGACAATGGAATCTCTCAACCGACCAATGATGATATCTGTAACGCCTTGAACCTTGGTACCATTCCATTCGGAGGTTCACAGAACAACAACAACATGAATAACTTCTGTGCAACCATCCAAACTGGTGAGCCCAATGCCCCAGGATGTTTGTACGGAATAGACCAAACCATTTGGGTACAATTTACGACCGGGGCCAGCGTGGGATGGGAAATGACCCTCAATGCAACCACTGACCCACTCAACCTGAATGACAATGTTGACCTGCAAGTTGCAATCTACAGTTCCAGCAATGGCACCTGTTCAGGAACACTGACTGAAATTGGATGCGATTACGACCCTGATATTCCATTGATTCTGGAAGGGGAAGATCTCGTTGTCGAATGTCTTCAGCCTAATACTACCTACTTCGTGCAACTCGATGGCGCCTTTATCAATATTGAGGGCTTTATAGGTCTTACAGTCACCGATGACGGCGTGCCGAGAGCTACCAATGATCTTGTCTGCAATGCAGACTCCTTGGGTACCATTCCTGCCGCTGGTGGTGTTGTACGTAACAACCAAAACAATTACTGTGCTGGAGTTGAAACCAATGAACCAATCCCATTGTCCCATGGAGTAGAAAAAACAGTCTGGTATTCGTTCACCCCGCCACCATCCGGATCTGTTGAAATCCAATTGTTGAACACCGGATCAGATGATATAGATCTTCAACTATCGGTATGGGAAACGTCCAACGACAGTTGCAATGGTTTTTTTGCGGAGGTGGAAAGCTACGACGATCCACTTTCCTTCAGCATCGATGGACCTCAGTCCATGCGTCTGAAATGCCTGGATACATCCAGGACGTATTTCATTCAGGTGGATGGATTGACTGACTTCATCAATCTATTTCCATTTGACGAGGGAATATTCGATCTGACTGTTGATGACTACGGTGTCACTGCTGCCCCTAATGATTCTATCTGCAATGCAATTCCACTTGGGGATCCAACCGGAGGTTCGGTTTCAGCAACAGGTGTCCAAACGAATTTTTGCGCCAATAATATATCTGAGCCAATCCCTTCCTGTTTCGGAACCAACATGACGGTCTGGTACCAGTTTATTGCCCCTTCAACCGGACGGGTAACTATTTCCGCAACCAGCGACCCTCTCAATGTAGGGGATTATATTGACCTTCAGATCGCTGTATTTGCGGCTGCCGGTAACACCTGCTCCGGAGCACTTACCGAAGTGGGCTGTGATTACAATGACCTGCTTGAATTCCCACCCTTGAGCAGAGATGAAGATGTGCTGGTTGAATGCCTTGAACCAGGACGCCCCTACTGGATCATGATTGACGGATCCGACGATCCTGACGAAGTCGATGGCTTCTTTAACCTCACTGTTACAGAAGAACCAGGGCCTCCTCCAATCACCAACGATTCCATCTGCGGAGCCACTGCTTTGGGACCTGTTCCGGCTTCCGGCTCCGTCACCTCCGGTGAACAGCATAATTTCTGTGCGACGGTAGATCCTGGTGAACCTGTACCAAATGCCTTTGGTCTTGACCAAACAGTCTGGTACACCTTTGTTGCCCCACCGTCCGGAAATGTAACCCTCGATCTGAATACCGACCCACTGAACCGTGGAGATGATATTGATCTCCAGGTAGCGGTCTATGCATCTGACAACAATACCTGTACTGGTATCCTGGAAGAGGCAGACAGTGATTACGACCCCATCATTTTCGACGAAGACCTTACCGTCACTTGCCTTGATCCCGGTCGAATCTATTATGTCCAGGTAGATGGCTCCCTGTTACCTCCCCCCCCACTCCCTTCAGTCTGGGTGGAAGGGTACTTTGACTTGACGATCTCAGAGGATCCTGCCTTTGTCCCCATGCCTACCAATGACAGCCTTTGTAATCCCGTTGCTCTGGGTGTCGTCCCCACAGGTCTCGCAACTCCAACCGTGAGCACGTCCAACTTCTGCGCTACTACTGAAACCGGAGAACCTGCCGTAGACCAGTGCACTTCCTTCTTCAATTTCATCTGTGATGAAACCGTCTGGTTTACTTTCACTACCAATAATAATCCTGGCACTATCACCGTAGACATACTCAATGCCTCAGGGATTGATGCCAATATCTCGGTCTACGCTGCGCCAGGTGGAATCACTTGTGACTTCAACGACCTGCAGTTCTTGGGTGACGCTGACAACCTGATCAGTTTTGATGTCAGTCTGGATCTTCCATGCCTTGATCCAAACTCCCTATACTATGTACAAGTTGATGGAGGTGACCTCCTGGGGAACTTTGGAACCTTTGACATTCAGGTAACAGACGATGCTGTTCCACAGCCACAAGTCGCTTATGACAGTATTTGTGCAGCACAAAATCTCGGCATTGTACCCTCAGGCGGCTCCACGGTAGCCTTCAGCGGCAATAACCTTTGCGCTGGCGAGGAACCCCTGGAGCTAAATGTGAGTGGACTCGCAGACATCACAGATATCCTCTATGATGAAACCGTTTGGTTTGCTTTCACCACTTCCGCCACTCCGGGACTTGTTACAGTTGACGTGTTCAATGTATCAGGTGGGCTGGCTCCTGCCATTACAATTTACCGGGCAGACAATCCACCAAGTTGTTCATTTTCCGACATCACCGAACTCGATAACACCACTGCAATCATTGCCAACCAAAGCATATCACTTTCTGAGGCCTGTCTGCAACCCAATACGACCTACCTCATCCAACTCGACGGAGTAGATATCATCGGTGACGATGGAATTTTTGATATTCAGGTAACGGACGATGGCAACCCCAACACATTTTCTCCCAACGACGACATTTGCAATGCGACGAATATTGGAAATGTGCCCGTCGGAGGCTCAACCCCCGTCCTCAACACCTTCAACTTCTGTGCTACCACCGAATCCGGGGAACCCAATGTTAGTACCTGCAATGTGCTGAGCAATCCATTCTGTGATGAAACAGTCTGGTACACCTTCACCACACCAGCTACTCCCGGATTGACCACCATAGATATCACAAATACTTCCGGCATCGATGCCAACATGAATATCTATGCAGTTGCTCCTCAAGGTAGTTGTAATTTCAGCGATCTAACCCTGATCGAAAATGCAGACAATTTGGTAAGCTCTGATGTATCTGTTTCAATTCCATGCCTGACTCCCAATACCACTTACTACATTCAGGTAGATGGATTAGACGTCATTGGTGACATTGGAACTTTTGACATCCAGGTTTCTGATGACGGAAGTCTCAACAGTTATCCTGTGAACGATAGTATATGCAATGCGACTTCCCTGGGTACCATTCCGGCGGGAGGCTCCTCTCCTACCATTAGTTCCAATAACTTCTGCGCCACCACTGAACCCAACGAACCCAACGTCGACAACTGCAATACAGTTAGTGCACTTACATGTGACGAAACAGTTTGGTTTGAATTCACCACCAGTGGAACAGTGGGTGAGATCACCATCGCAATTACCAATACAGTTGGAATTGATGCCGGGATCAACCTCTACATGGCTCCTCCACCAGTTACCTGCAACTTTGCCGACCATGTCCAGATTTCAAGTGCGGACAACCTGCTGAGCAGTGATGTAACTTTGGTTGAGCCATGCCTCCTTCCCAATACGACCTACTATATACAGGTAGATGGACTGGACATCATTGGGGACTACGGTACCTTTGATATTACGGTAACCGACAATGGTATCCCCACCAGTTCCCCATCCAATGACAATATATGCGCGACCATCTTCATGGGTGACCTTGGAACCGGCACCCTCGGCCCAACCGCCGGCACCAACGATTGCGCTACCACTGAACCCAACGAGCCCAATGCTGGCAACAACGACGAGACTGTTTGGTACTCATTTGTTGCGCCACCTTCCGGGCAGGCCACCATTGATATCAACAGCATACAAGGTATCGACGTCAACTTTAACCTGTACCACAGCAGTGGTACCTGTGACTTTGACAGCCTGGATCAGGTAGGCAATAACCACAACAATCTTCTCAGCTTTGACGCTGACTTTACCGAAGATTGTATCATCCCAGGTGATACTTACTATGTTCAGATTGATGGGGTAGACATCCTGGGCGATTATGGAGACTTTGAAATCACCATAACCGATCCTCAACCCACCTATACTGGTCCCAGCAATGACGACTGTGGTGGCGCCATCCCTCTCCCAATTGGCACCGAGCCATGCCAGGGAAGTGGTGCCTGGAATGTTTTCAATTATGGTGACCCCACCGTATCCACCAATAGCCAGTCCTGCGGAGCCAATTGCGGTGACATCTGGTACTCCTTCACCATGCCACAAAGTGGTAATGTGCTCATGGAAGGCAACGACGACTATGGCTTCCTTGGAACTAACAATTCCGAATTGACTGTTGCGGCCTGGGAAGGTCCCTGCAGCAACCTGACCCCTATTGATTGCGACCAAGGTGGTTTCTTAAATGATCCTACCTATTATGTCACCGGGACTCCGGGACAAACCTATTACCTCCAAGTATTTGACGACGGTGGTGACGATATCAACGAAGATTTCGGTTTGTGCCTCACCGACCGTTGTGGATCTGACAGTTGCAATACAGCCACCCCAATGCAAGAAGGTATTTGGTATTGCTGGGATACCGACAATGCCGGTGGTGAGAATCCGCCAGCTGACCCCGGTTACTTCGAATGTGGAGATGGTACTGACCCTGGACACTCAGTCTATTTTTCCTATACCAATACTTGCGAAAACTTTGTCGTAACTGTTACAGGAACGATTGGTGGGAGTTGTATTCTCAGTCAACCAACCGATGGTATTTCAATCGCCATTTACCAGGATGCCACCCCCTGTGATAACAATCCTGACAATCTCCTCGATTGTGAACAAACAGATGCCTGTCTGGGAACGACATACTTCTTCAGCCGGGGATATTCAGCACCGATTGGAACAACCCACATTATCCAGATCGATGGATT
Source organism: uncultured Bacteroidia bacterium (assembly GCA_964352215.1). Classification (GTDB taxonomy): domain Bacteria; phylum Bacteroidota; class Bacteroidia; order J057; family JADKCL01; genus CAWUKT01. The sequence goes on along the minus strand of CAYGRE010000024.1, from coordinate 49,556 downwards.
CGATTTCACCGGGAACAACAATGGACAAATCAGGATCGATTGTCCCCTCCCCATTGCATACGAGCACTTTGATGGATACCGGGTAGACGAGGTCCACGAATTGGAATGGGCCGTAACTTCAGATGGAAACCTATCAGGACATTTTGAGGTAGAACGCAGCTTAGATGGCGAAAACTTCTCCCGTATTGGGATGGTTAATGGATCAGAATTCCAATCCGGAGGAGCACAGGGTGGAAGTTCAAGCACAAGCTACGAATATGGATTTACCGATGCAGAACCTGTACCCGGACATAACTTCTACCGCCTGAGATTTGTAGACCAGAATGGTGAGGTGAATTACTCCGATGCCATTGATTTGTATTTCGAAGCGGATGCAGCCATGCAGATCGTGGGTCTTTATCCAAACCCTGCGCGTGAAGCGGTGAATCTCGAAGTTTATGTTTTGGAGGATGACGTCTACGAAGTTCTACTCGTGGACATCTATGGAAAAACGGCAATGGAAAAGACCATTGAAATAAGCAAAGGAATCAGTTCTCACAAATTTGACCTGAATACAATCACTTCAGGAATGTATATCGTTATCCTTCGGAAACGAAACACCAGAGAAGAGGACCACGTCAGATTCATCAAACAATAAAATAAGTTGATAGAAAAAGGGCAATTAAGTACCTTTTCAGGACGGTCTTAATTGCCCTTTTTGTAATCTATTTGCTACCTCTTTGATGCTTCAGACTTAAATTCGAGAGGAAAAGCCATTATATTTCTTACATTTTTACTATCTTACCATCGACTATCTGGTAGCTATTTTTATCATTGCTGCGTTCGTTATACAGCTACTGGGACATTTTATTTATCACATAATCGGTTTAGTCATGCTTAAATACATTGGAATATTTGCAATTGCATCTTGCTTATGCATAGTGATGCAAGCCTCCCCGACCTCAAACTGTACCACGAATACTCATGGCTCAGAGCTCCTAATTGATCTTGAAGAAGAAACATGTAGCTGCATTGATCCTGTGACCCTGGATCTCCTTATGAAGTTCGGTTCATCTGAGTTCCAGGTTACTTATCAGGACATGTGTACTGCCTACGAAAAAGGATTTCTCAACATTGAAGTAACTCCTTTGACCAGTGGCGCGATTCTTTACACGCTGACATTCGAAGGGTGTGCTATCTGTGCCTTGGACACTGAACTTTAATAGGAAGTTATTGAAGCTAAAAAAGAGGTTACCATACAGCCCTCTTTCTCAAATAAAAAACCGGCCTGAATTTCAATTTTAGGCCGGTTTTCTTTTGGGTAACCTTTCACCGACAGCCAGAAGACGGCCAATAGACAGGAATACTTATGAAATCAAAATTCAAGGGATGGTTAAAAGGGCCGGTAAAAAAGAAAAGGAAACCTGAGTTCCGGTTTCCTTTTCTTGTATTATCAGAGGATAATTAGTTCTCCTGTTTTTTTACTTGCCTGGGCTGAGAATGCATCTCTGAAGAATCCATATCCGCCTTCTTATCGCCATCCACTTCAAGATCATTTCTCAGGCCTCTTGCAGCTGACTCTCTGATTAATTCCAACATAGGCTTACCGGTAATTTTGGAATCAATCCAGACAAAATTCTTGAAGAGATCATCCGCACGACGCTCAAGCTTATCCTGGAATATTTCAACCAAATCAGCTCGGAATTTATTCAGGGTGAGCATCAACTCATCCTGATCGGTTACATTGATCGCTTTACGGAGGAATCCGAGTAAACTACGTTCGTAGCGATTCATCTTCTCCTTCTTGTAAGCAAACCGATAGGTTGACTTGATATTATATTCTATCAGATCGAAATTACCCAACTCATAGTGAATAAGCATATTGATCAACCTGGCCATTACCTGAAGATCGGTTCTGGCTTCACTCTTTCGGTGGTTGAGAAATCTATTTATCCATTCAAGAGCAGTGTTATGACGTTCATGATAGAAATTATAAACTGCCAATGTAAAGAAGGTAGTTAGCTTTACGTTGTCAGAGAGGTCATTTTTCAATGCCTTCATCTCCTTTTCCATCTCTTCCTGAATTTCGGTAGGAATCTCATCTCCTGTATCCAGGTGAAGTGCAAAGAAAAGGATATAGAATTTTGCGAAACGGAATATGCGCTCGAAGGGCGTTTGAGGTTTTACATCCCGTATCTTCATTAAGGTTGGGAGCGCAGCCTCTTTTCCATGGACGACCAACTGGTGTCGCGCTTTGCCAGCCAACAACATCAGGTAGTCCTTCTGCATGTCCCGCAAGATTTCAGGGACTGATTCGAGTATGCTAAGAGCCTTGTCGGCATGTTGAAGTGCAAGCTCCTCCTCGCCTTTATAAGTGGCGATATTCTCCATGATCTCGTGGTAATAGAACTTGGCCCGGGTGGACAGAGCTTTGTTCTCATCTTCCAAAAGATCAGTTGAGGTTATCTCCTGCATCAGCTTCAACTCGTTGTCGCTCCGGGCCATATAAAATGTCTTCCGAAGAATAAGAACACGGGTTTTGAGCTTTCGATAACCAATGAGATTCTCTATTTTTTCTAAGGTCAAACGTTCTTCAAACTCCACATTCCGAAGAGAATCTCGGAGAATCTTAATGTTCTCGGTTCGAATAAGAACTTCGATTTCAAGTGTCAGCAACTTCAAAAGTTCTTCAAAACGCTCTTGGAGAATAACTTTCTCTTTGACCTTACGCAGTAATTTCTTGGCTTGATGAAAAAGGCTTTTCTCAGAAAGGATTTTGACCTGGATAGTCAATGCAGACAATTCAGAGTCTGCTCCTTTATGGAAGTAAGCCAGAGAATTGAGAATAGAGTTGTATAGGTAATTTTTGTTGTAAGCAAACTGCTTTTCAAACGAAGGATCCTTCTTGAACTTCTTAAGGATTTTGGCCTCATCGTAGTCGACGAGGTTATCCATCGTATCAAATAACTGAAGGTATTTCTTATCTCCGGAGGTTAGCTGTGCTAACATACGGAAATTGCGCTTCTCCCCTCGGGTAAGCGACTTAATCAGCTGAAATACCGCATCGTTCTTTTTCATACGGTTCAGAATCCTATTGAAACGGTTATGCGCAGGAATTCAAGTAATCTCTATGAGTTCCAATCTCTACTATTCCTTCCCAACAAATCTTCCTGCAAAAATTTAGGTAGAGCATACCGCCTTGTGAGCTTTGCCTGATTGACAAATAATTCAACTGTAAGGTAGTAATCATACCTATGAATGTCAAACCAATTCGGGGTCTCTTATGCACCATTCAATCAACAACTTTTCCACTTCTAGCGATCGGAATAAAATCAACGATACCTCCCCTCTCCTTCTGAAGATTGAATCCCTTTAAATAAAAATAAAATGCAATCTTCTGGATTAATAAAAGGAGAAATCTCCTCTTTCTTCCAAATCAGTATTTCAACACAATAACCTTACTATCAATTATTTACATCCTCAATAAATACGCTTTAAAGCCTTTGAAATCCAAATAAGCGCAGTGATAAAGGGTTATGACGTGCAGAAGCAAATGATATCTTTACGACAGTTAAACATCTAAATAGCTTTACGGGTAAATATAGCGCGTTCTTTGTAACAATCTTTTAGTGCAGGTTGAGGAGTTTTGAAGTTTCTCAGCCTGCACGTATTTCTGACGCTACATCAGTTGAACTGATAGCAAAAATCTGGTTTAATTGGTTTTGAATATTTTTAGTTAGCAGAGTGTCACCGTTCTTGAAAAAGGAACGGTGATTTTTTTATCCTCCTCCTTGCCGATACCGGACATTTATTTTAGAATCCCTTGCGACTGAACATCCATGGCATTCCTAAAGACTGAACATCCCTGGCGACAAAACACAAATTATGCACATGGAACCAGACAGGGCTGATAAAATGATCACTATTTCCCTTCAAGTACCAAAGAGTCCACTTCCCCAAGAACCTCTTTATCAATAACTTAAATCAATTTAGCCGACTAAAATCCTTTTTGATTTCCAAAGAAACCATTGAATTAGGGTTTAACTCAAACTGGTTCAATGGTAAATTGAGCTCAGTTAAACATCAAATAGCTTTACGGGTAAATTATAGCGCGTTCTTTGTTTAAAAATTTAATGCAGGTTGAAGGGTCGGAATAGTATTCCAAACCTTCTTCCTGCCTCTTTTGAAATATCAATCCCAGCAATGGGTATTACATATAAAAAGTAAGTTTAGTTTAGTTGGTTTTTTATATTTTTTAGTTGGTTTGCAGAATTAATCAGAGCCTCTCCCGAGGCTCTGATTTTTTTTAGTAACCTGGTTGAATCCTTTACCTACCTACCTACCCCAAAACCTCAGCGATTCTTCTAAATAATGGTACAAAAATCCCAAATACCACCTTATCTTCCCCATCAAGACCCATCACAACTATCTCTATATCAACCTAATAACCCGATGAAATGAGCTTTTTAGTCCCTATTAAACCAAATAATCCCGCAAAGATGGATTGGCAAGCGGATTGACAGTTACTATCTTCGATATAGTTAAACACCTAATAGCTTTACGGGTAATTATAGCGCGTTCTTTGTTTAAAACAAATAGGTTGGAGATAGTCAATATTTTGAGGCTCCAACCTATTTTTTTTTAATCAAAGGCTTAAAAAAGAATCAATCCTTTCAATCAATAGAGAAACCGGAGTTCCAGATGGAGCTCCTTTTTTTTGAAATGAAATCAGGAGTTTGGGGAAGAGCCTTGGGTGTAATAGGACTTACCCATTTTATTGACAGGACCTATCCATAGGGCCCTGGCTCTTCGGCGCAATGCAATGCTAAAACACTTGTAGATATCCTCCTGTGAAAAGGCTCTACCTATCTGAATTCGCTGTACTACTAAATCTTCACAAAAACCCTGGAAGGCAAGTTGATGTTCCAGCATTTGAAAAGGAGATATTTCGGTAATCGTTTCGAATAACTCCAAAATATCTTCCGGAATGTTTGACTCATCGTCGAGTACCCCTTCATCCAACAATTGATCCATTACCTCTTCGCTCATCAAGTCCCGGGATTGGAGCATAGACATGACCAAAGGATTGACGATCATCACACTCTTGCCTTTCAGGAAGCCATGGTATCTTCCTGCTAATCCCGGCAATGGTTCAATCCCTGGGCTGGTCCCGGCTATAAAAGCCAATTCAGGCTCAGGCAGGACGTACAGGCGGCTAAGATTCCGTACGGGTTCTTCAAAACCACGAATTCTGACATAAGCTCCCTCTACTGCAGGCCGATATTGTACCATCGCTGAAGTAGCTTCCTGGACAGCGGCTTGGATAAATTTCATGAGACGGCGGGCAAGATCAAGGGCCTCTTCGCTTGCATAAGGAGTCTCCAGTCGAAGGAGTAATTCTCCCCACCCAATCATACCAACCCCTATCCTTCTCACCGTTCTCATGTAGCCATCACCCGTTTGGGATTCCGCAACATCAACGAGCGCGTCCAACATTCTGACACCATGTACGATGGTCTCGACAATACGATTCCAATCCAAATAGGCCTTCCCATCCCGCATTCCCACCATCTCGGCCAGGTTCAAAACTCCCCGCACCATTCGCCCCGGAGGATTGGCCATTTGGGTTTCGGTACGGGCCGCTTCCGGAAAATGCATAACCGGATAACCCGTCTTCATCATTTGACTCGCTAAAGCCTCCCACAACTGAACAGAGGGCACTTCTCCCGAAGCAAATGGTTCATGGCGATAACTGATGGGCCAGGCGCCTTTCTTATCCAGCACCCTCAGGAAGGTGCCCGGAACATCTATTAAATAGGGGTTCGTGCTATCCAGATGGCTGAGGACATCTGAATTGGAAAGAGAAGAACGGGCAATTCCTGATTTTCCTAAATGATCCAGAGGAGTATCTGTCATCAACCCCTTACCCTGCCCGAAGTACTTCAACCATTCGAAGGATGGGAAAAAGCGCCGGGAAAGCATGAGGTCTCGAAATTTCCTTTGCATCCGCTCCAAATCAGCCGTTGGTTCAATCTGCTGATCCTTCTCGGCTACCACTCGGGCAATCCAATCGAAAAGGGCATGAACCAGTTGCCCCGGCTCTCCCTCTTGACCGTCCAGGACTTCCTGGACCAGAAATTTCTGTGCGTGTTCAGTCAACTCCATCTGAAGTAGCAAGGTAAGCAAGCCTTCTACATCAAGGGAGACCTTTCATACACCATTAAGAGAATGATTGTCGATAAAAATGTACTATCCTCGCTTTCCCACCTATTCAAACAGGTGAGACTTGGACTTTGACTTCCAGCCAGCACGGGACTCATAATCGACATAATAGATTTTGACGTCTGCACGGCTCTCATAATCCACGAAGAAAATAGATTTGTCAGCCCTTGATTCATAGTCGACAAAAAACCATTTACCATCGTTGCCATTGGCTCGGCTTTCGTAATCTACTTTGTAGACACATAGATCGGCACGGCTTTCATAGTCTACGACAAAGACTTTTACATCAGCTCGGCTTTCATAATCTACCTTATACACCTTTTGGGCCTTCAAACCTGAAGCAGAAAATCCCAGAAGGAACAAAAATGCGGCAGCGGAAAGTACTTTTTTCATTAGAAATAGGCGTTGGTTAATAATCTCCGCACAAGTTAAACAAAAATTCAATTCAATGTAGCCGAAGCGCCATCCCATAAAACGGCCACCTTCAAATCAGTAACCATATCAAAACTCATAACGGTAGGCTCCTCAGGATTATCTGACAAGGCCATGATTCTACCTTCCCAGCAGGCAAGGGCATCGTTCTGGTTCTTAAAGAACCGCTCATCATCCCAATCCATTACACATACCCTCACCTTTTCTGTCAGTCCATCTACATAAATTGGATCCGAAGGAGCATTCCAGTTTCCTTCCAGGCTGTTCTTGAAATGGTCGGACTGAAATACGATCTCATAATCAACCCCCAGGGTCCAGCATACATCCGGATATCCATGGTCAGACCTCAATTTAAAGAGGGAAAAATCGGAGGTATGGGGATCAAACTTCGTGGTATCGAGTGCAAAGGATTGCACCCAAATCCGAATGCTGTGCAGGTCAGGGTAATAAAAGCGGTAGGCGATTTTCTTATAACCAACTCTTCTTAAATCTTTGCATTCCCGGATCACCATTGGCAAATCATTGTGATCCAGGTCGGGAATTTCGCCCTCCAATACCTCCAACTCCATCCTGACCTCCTGGTCACCGGAAACCAGCTTAAGATAGTGATAGGGAATGAACACTTCGACTACCGGATCATTCCCATTTCCCAAAGGCCAGCCAAAAAGGATCGCTTTCTCAGTGACAAAGGTAGAGTCTATATGTGTTTCCGACACGCCCAATGAGTCCAGGTGTTGGGAAACTTGCCTGGTCTCAAGCATCGTCGGGTTGTCGAGGACAATATCGTTCTCATCCTTTACGGTACAGCGGATCACGCACGGAGGATTGCCAGCTCCGTAGCCAGTCAGCCTTGTCCTGATGCGGAGCCCCAGTTCAGGACCGCGGCGCACCTCGTTGATGACCGGATTGGACAGGCGAATGGGCGCTTCTTTGTCTTCATCAAGGATATCCATATCTCCATCACAGGAGGAAAAGCCTATTACGGCGACAAATAACAGGAGAAATGGTGTCCAGTACCTCATTCCAGTTTTCTTGTAAATACCCAGTCATGAGAACTCGATAAGGATTCATTGAATCCATAACCATCCAGATCAAAGCCTTTGATCTCCTCCACCCGGTCAATCCTGTGACGGATGATCCAACTTGACATACGGCCCCGGGCCTTTTTCGCAAAGAAGCTCAATATCTTATACTCACCGTTTTTCCAATCTTTAAAGACAGGATTGATGATCGTTCCTTTGGTTTCCTCTGGTTGAATTGCACTGAAATACTCTTTAGAAGCCAGGTTAAGCAATACCCGCTCTTCTTGTGACTCCAGAATTTGATTGAGATCCTCTGTCAACCGGCTTCCCCAAAAATCATAGAGGTTCTTTTTGCGGCGAACAGGTAGTTTGGTTCCCATTTCCAAACGATAGGGTTGAATCAGGTCCAGTGGCCTGAGCAAGCCGTACAAACCGGAAAGGATTCTCAAATGATCCTGAGCAAATTGGAAATCTTCTTCAGTAAATGTCTCCGCTTCCAGGCCCAGGTAGACATCGCCTTTGAAAGCAAGCACTGCCTGCTTGGCATTGTCAGGATTGAAGTCTGCATTCCACGAAATATACCGTTCATAATTGAGTTGGGCCAGGTCTTTGCTGATCCCCATCAACTCTCCGATCTTCTTCCGCGAAAGTGTTCGCAACTTCCGGATCAGTTTTTCGGAATCATCCAGATAGTCGGGTTGTGTGAAGGCCGAAGTGACGGAGGGACTTTCAAAATCGAGAGTTTTAGCAGGAGATATAATTGTGAGCATCGTAATTCTTTATATAATCAAACCACTTTACTAGAATTGACTACAATGGGAAAGAAATGTTTTTTCAATTGAAAAGACAAATCTGTTTGCTGAACTAACGTGTAAAACGGTCTAAAAACTGTTTGTTGAACCCAGTTGCATGAGCAGCCTAAAAACTGGACCTCAAGGTCAACATAAAATTGCGGCCCGGAGCGCTGATCCCGGAAGCGAATACCCGGTAGTGGCGATCCAGAATATTTTCAATTCCTCCTTGAACCTGGAGGTTCTTATGGATGGCGAAGGAACCTTTCAGGTTAAGGGTATACCAGGCCGGAGTACCATCGACAGTGGCAAATTTCAGATTGTCCTCACCGCTGGGACTGTAGCTCTCCAACCGCTTCCAGCCATTGTACTGGGCAAAAAGCTGGACCAGCAGACGCTTTTGCTGGTAGCGTACCTCGGTCCGGCCAAATAAAGGAGGAATATGGTCCAACGGGATGCCGGTTTCCGTTTCTCTGGCCCGGATCCAGGACACCGTATGGCGAAACTCAATCCGATCTGTCACCTCCCAGTTTACCCGGAAATTGAAGCCCCCCATCAGAGCCTGCTTGACATTTTGCAGGGCTTGCACCCTGGATAAAATTCCATCGTAGAGAATGGAGTCCTGCCCTTCAACGGTAAAGTCACGCACCTGGAGTGCATTGTCAAAAACGGAGCCAAAGCCTGTCAACTCAACTTCCAGGCCATCGCCCAAACGTCGCCGAACCCCGAGGTCAAGGTTATAGGTATATTCGGGCCTGAGGTCAGCATTGGGGACAATCACCGTACCGGGTTCCGAATCAAAGGTTTTCGCAACGTCGTCAACATTGGGAGCCCGGAACCCCGTTGCGAGAACAGTGCGAAAATTCCACTTGTCGGTCGGACGGTAGGCCAAGCCGGCAGAGCCAGAAGGTGCAAAGGAGTTTTGGGAAACCTGATCAGGAAGAAAAGAAAAGAAACTTTTATCTGAGAACTGCGCCTGTAACCCGATCTGATTCATACGAAAGCCACCCGAAAAAGTCAGTCGGTCCTTGACTAAATCGTAACTGTCCCAAACGTAACCCGCCAAGAGCAGCATGGAAGATCCCCCATCCGGGTAGCGGGTGGATGCTGTGGTACGATCACCCGTTTCAATGTCCTCTTGGTAAGCAGAGGAAGAAACATCGTTGTACACCGCTTCTACCCCATAGGATAATTTGTGCCGTGGATTGAAGCGGGTCTGACCATCAATATTGGCCGAGTAAACCTTTACATTTTCCGTCCGGCTCCGCAGCGAACTGTTGCCAAACCTACGGGTAAACCTGCTTTCCTCCAGGTTTTGGTAGGCAAGGGTCCAGTTCAATGAATTCAAACCTCTTTGACCTTCTACATTTCGCATCGCACCCTGGTAGGTGACAGCCATACGCTTTTGCGGGCCGTAATACCAAGCTGCATATTTCAGCTCATTTCCGTCGTACTCAGACAAACGATCGTAACGAGGGACATCAGTAGAAGTGCTCAGTTGAAGGTTGAGGCCATGGGTAAAAGCAGGGTTCTTTTGCTGAAAAAGAAACTTTTGCAGTACGTCCAGCTGGCTATACCCTGAGATTCGCTGCCGATGGATATTCTCATTCGTGATCGCGGTGTCCTGCCCATTGATGCGATCAGCATAAAGAAACCGTTTGCCAAAGTCCGGATAATCCTTGGGGTGATTCTTTCCACTCAGCAGATCATCGTAATCGCTTGCGGTGATACTGGTAAGGGATGCCACTCGCTTCCCCCCTATATTGAAGTCCAGGTGACCCGTCTTTTCAAAGTTGGCACTGGCCGTTCTCAAAAATGCATTTCCCTCTACCAAACCTCCACTGAATTCAGGCTTACGGGTATAGAAATGCATCACGCCCCCCAGGGCATCGCTCCCATACATCACCGAACCAGGACCGTACAAGACCTCCACTTTTTCAAGCATATTCTGATCAATGGAGATTACGTTTTGTAAATGTCCACCCCTGAAGATGGCATTGTTCATCCTTACCCCATCCACCACGATCAAGACCTTATTGGCCTCAAAGCCCCGGATATTGGGACTTCCTCCTCCCATCTGACTCTTTTGCACGAATACCTCTCCTGAATTTTGCAACAAATCAGCAGAAGTTTGTGCGTTCATCAGACTAATCTCCCGGGAAGATATCTCGATGAACGTCCCGGCAACCTTTTCTTTTGATTCACCAATACGGTCCACAATTTGAACCACTTCATCCACCTCAAAGGAATTGCGCTTTAAGAATATGGTAGGTAGTTGGGTTTTGAATTCATTTCCTGACAGGCTTAAATCCTTATAGCCTCCGGCAGAAAAACGAATTTCCTCAATTGCAACCTCCCGGCTAAGCTTCAAAGCATAATTTCCCCGCTTCCAATCGACCACCTCATAAGAAAACTTGCCCCCATTCTCAGATGAATCGGGCAACGCCACGCTCACCTCGATCACCGCTCCTTCAATCCCGTGCAAGTCGCTTTCATCGCGCAACCCAAACTGGTAGCTGTTCTGGGACATTCCCGGAACAGCGATCAGAAATAGAACGATCAGTTGGATAAGTGTGGATGCTTTCAAATCAGCCATTAATTTACCTAACCTCAAAGCTAACAAAATCAGATGCTTTTCAGCCGGGAAATGCAGGAGTTGTCATCAAAGGGTACAGTTGGGAGTCAATCCAAGCACTACTGCAAGCCCTTCTCTGAAAAGACAGGGCAACAGATTATTCAGGTCACAACCTTTTTTGAAGAAATGGCTTATACAATCAATGAAAGCAATTGTTTACAATAAGTACGGAAGCCGTGAAGAACTGGAAATGGCCGAGCTTCCCCTGCCATCGCCTGGGCGGGATGAAGTTCTGGTTCGTCCGGTTGCGATCAGCATGAACCCGCGTGATATCGCCATCCGCCAGGGAGCACTTAAATTCTTATCGGGTTCAAAATTCCCGAAGTTGACAGGATCGGATGTGTCCGGAATTGTAGAGGCGGTAGGGAGCGGGGTCAATCGGTTCAGAAAGGGGGATGCAGTATTTGGTTATGCACAAGGCCTCAAAACGGGCATGTCTGCTGAATACATCACATTACCCCAAAAATACCTGACCTTCAAACCGGATGGCATAGACCACGCCTCCGCTGCTACGCTCGGGTGTGCCTACCTGACCGCACTTCAGGGATTGCGTGACAAGGCCAATCTCAAACCAGGCCAGGAAGTCCTCGTTTACGGGGCCTCCGGCGGAGTGGGAACTGCGGTGATGCAACTCGCCAAATCATTTGGAGCAAAAGTCACCGCGGTCAGCAATTCCCGCAATGAAGCCTACTGCCGGGAGCAGGGAGCGGATGAGTTCATTGCTTATGACAAAGGTGACCCATTTGAGGGAGATCGGAAATACGATGTCTTCTTCCAGGTCTTCTCCAAGCAGGGGGTTTATTATGGGAAGGCTAAACAGATTTTGAAGCGCTCGGGAACTTATATCACCCTGATCCCCAATCCTCTGTTTGCCATACGGTATTTGTTCGCCAAACCCCGCTTCAGGTTCATCATGGTAAAGACGCGCATCCCGGAGTTGGATTTCCTGGCGGAAAGGGTGGAATCGGGGAATTTGAAGCCGCACATTTCTGTAGAATTACCCCTCGAAGAAATGAAAGAGGCGCATCGTTTGGTGGAGACCAGTCATGTGGTTGGGAAAGTTGTGGTCAAATTTAAAGTTTAGATGGAACAAATCTCATTATGATTTCATCCCAAAACCAATCCTGATGGACCGTGTATTTATTATTTACGGAAAGGCAACCATACATTGCCACTTAGGTTATGATGGAACAAAGTAAACTGGTCATTTTATAAAGGTTGTCGTTTTACCCTCCAGTTGTACTTACATTTCCACATTGATTGGCAGAAACTGTAATTAGATACTAACTGATTCATGAATCTAAGGGATAAATTGGCTCAAGGAGATATTGAAGGTCCGTTGGCCCAATTAAGGGTTTTTACCAAAGGAACTCGTTTTTCAAAATATGCAATAATCCTGTCCTCAAGGTACAGTAGAATAAAGAAAGATGGTTTCATGTCAACTATGAAACCAGATGATTTGAATATTCAAAAAAGCCGATTAATCTGTGATATCTTGGACCTAGCTGACAATATCCAAGATGAAAGACCAGATTTAATTCAAGCTGCATTTCCCTACAACCCTAAAATTATTATTTCCTATACACCTGATTCTTCTGCTCACCAATCATGGGTATATGAGCTCTCTTGTTTGTTGAACGGGTTGAACATTGACTGTTGGATCGACCAAATTCTAGAAGGAAGGCCTCCAGAAAATGGGTGGCATGACTGGATTTGTAGAAAAGCATATGGTTCAGATTTTATTTTAATGATTCTATCTGAAAATTATGTGGAACTATTAAAAGAAGATTGGAAATCAAATGGAATTTCTGCCAGTATTAATTTGAATGTGGTTCTAGGATCAGATTTCATAAAATATGGAATAGACCCTTCAAAGATAATTCTGGCTTCTCGATCTAATAATCCAATCCCTCTATTACCAGTCAATTACCAAGATATGGATATCATTCAATTAAGTGACGAATGGAATCTGGAAGAAATAGGTATAAGAATCGGTATTCCATCACTTAATGAACAATCTTCAAAATTTGATTCCCAAGATCAATCTTCAAACGAAAACGATCAGTCAAAAGAACCTGATAATGAGGTATTCATAGAAATACTAACAAAAATGAAAGCTGGTCCAAAAATTGTTCAAGCCTTTTACTCCTTGCCATTATCTGATAGGATCGAAATTGGAAAAAAGCTCCATGTTTTGGAGGCTGGGGAGGGTATTCATCAACCCAGACCAGATTTATTGAGCAAGGAGATATTGATCAGGGCAAGGGAGAAAGGACACCTTGCAGAGTTATGGCTTTTACTATTTCCAGAATCCGATGACCCCAATCCATTCAAATAAATACTATATGAAAAACTATACGGCAAAGGAATTATTTGCAGAATGGTATCGAAAATCATTAAAGATTGAGATAACAGGAGAAGATTTAGATGTTCTCCAAGAGTCAATTGAAAAAGTACTAAAAGAAAAAGACACTTTCTTTTGGCTTGACCTCTTAGCTTTTTACTCAGGTAAAAGGAAGAACAATTCTGACTCTAAAACAATTTTCTATGACCACTTCAAAGAAGTTAACCCTCACTTTCCTACAACTGGGAATGACCATCAAATTAAGGTCTTGATGGGATGCACTATTGCACAAAAGATCGATGCAGCGGACTCCTTTTTAAGTGCAACATTAGTTCTTGGCTTGCTTTGCCTTGGATTTGGAGGAAAAAAACTTGAATATCCAGTATCAGGACTCACTCAGTTCACAATGGAAGCTTGGGTTCATGCCTGCCATTCCAATCGCGAAATACCAAATGATTTTGTAATAAATGAAAGCTTAAAAACTAAAAAGCCAGTGGATTCATTCCTTAAGGATGAATCATTGGTAGAAAGTAGTAATGTCCAGGTATTGAAAGACACACTTTCTACCATTTATCAAGACTTGAATACAATTGTCAGGAGGTTAAAGAAAATGGAATCTCTCCCTCAATCAATAAAAATCCTGTCTGAGGAATGCAATATTCTTTGGTGGGTTTTTGGAGGCTATAGTCATGACCTCCAGAAACCTCTCTCCAAATTTGAATCCCATAGCGTTCTGATTCAAATTGGAAAAGAATTAGCGGATCTAACAGCCATTATTCCAGGGATACCTAGTATCAAAAGCCTTATTCACAAAGCAATTTCCCAATTAGGAATTGAACCAGATAACAAATTTTCGATCACAAAGGTTATTCGGAAAACTCACAGTAAGACTCAGTCTACCATAACAGACAAATTAGATAAAAGAATCTTAGAATTTCTTCCGATAACACAAGGTTTCAATAATCTCCAAGATCTCGACGCAGAGGAAGACATTCAAGAAACCACCATCCTTATGCGAACTGGAATCAAGGCTGGTTGTAAAATTGAAGCCTTTGAAATCATTTTCCAAATTTACAAAGAGAGCATGTTTATTAAAGCATTCAATGAAATCTCCGGATGAGCCAAATAACTTATACATGCAAACAGGCAGCTTGCACGGTTCATGAGACTGGGCTTTGTCTGGAATCCCTTGAACCTGGAGAATGCTCCCATTCAATAATTCAAGAGGTTGACACTCCCTCCTCTTCCAAGGATTTTGAACAAGTCTATTCTGAGGAAGATGAAGTAGTTTACTTAAGAAGTGGAAAACACTTTGAAGAGCATGAACTAAGCCTAATAACTCACGATGTTCCGATTCAATTGGTCTTGTTGCTTGGAGCTCCCAATAGTGGTAAAACAACATTGCTTGCTTCTCTTTTTGATCAATTTCAAAAAAATCCAGTCGCAGGGTATAATTTTGCTGGTTCCAAGACCATCTACGGTTTTGAAAGGAGGTGTCACAAAGCAAGATACTCAGGTATTGTTGGAGCTACTCCCGATACAGATAGGACCTCTGTAATGAACCCTGTTTATCTTCATCTTTGTTTAAGGAAAAAGGGCAACAGCATCGACTCAAAACACCTCATTTTCACTGACGTTTCAGGGGAACTGTATGAACAAATCCAAGGACAAAGCAAGGAAATGGAGAACTTTTCCCTTTTAAGGAGGGCTGATCATATATGCTATTTGCTCGATGGAGAGTCACTTACTGAAAATGGAAAAAGGCAAAGGATAAAGAATAGATTTAAGAAGTTCCTTGAAAGAGGAATTGAATGCAATATGGTTTCAAAGGATAAACCAATCTCTGTCTTAATCTCAAGGCTAGACCAATGTGATCGACAAAAAGATTCCATCAAAAAGTTCTTTATAGATCCCATGGCAGAAAAATTTAAGGGATATATCAAGCGGGTCCATTATATAGCTTCACGTTCAGTCAAAAACCCAAGGATTCGAGAAGGTGAAGGAATGGATCAGTGGCTACTTTGGCTTTTGGAACCTAGCGATTCTGAAAGTATTAGTATCCATTCAAAAATGAACCAAAGTAACAGAGTATTTCATTCATTCAGGTACTAAAAATGAATAAGCGAGTATTACTAATTGGGCTTCCAGCCACAGGGAAAACATCCTTTTTGGCTGCACTTCATCATTACCTTGGAACCCATCCGAAGAATTCCATTTTGCAAAAAGTCCGACTAAGTCCTGATGAAGTATACCTGAATTCAATTGAGGAAAGGTGGCTTGACTGTAAATCACAGAACAGGACTATCCAAGCCGAAGGAGAAGGTCTTAGTGTCTCAATGTATTTAAAGGATATACGCAAAGACCAAGAATTTATACTTAATGTTCCCGACATCAAAGGAGAAGCATTTGAAGAGCAATTGGAACACCGCCAATGGACCAAAGAATACCAAGAACAAGTCGAAATGGCAGCAGGTATTTTCTTCTTCATCCACCCAGCAAAATTAATGCAGCATAATCTTATGGGTGATGTCCCATCAGATGACGAGTTTTTCTCACCAAAAGAAGAGGATCAGGAAGATATTAATAGGACCAATTTGGATTTAATTGATTGGAATGTTTCAAATGTACCAACCCAGGTTAATGTAATTGAAATCCTGCAATTACATTCTGAAAAAATCTCATCTGCGAACCCACTTTCAATCTTTTTTATTCTTTCCGCATGGGATGAACAGCTGAATAAAGAACATTCTATTTCGCCAAAAGAATGGCTACATACCAACCTACCACTTTTAAAACAGTACCTCTCTGCCAATGAAGAAAGGATAAACTATGAAGTTGCCGGGGTGAGTGCACAGGGAGGAGACTATGAAAAGGAAGAGGACTTACAGGAACTCCAGTCCAAGGATAATCAAGAAGAAAGGATAAAGATCGTAATGGATGATATTAATAAAATCGGAAATAATATCTCAATACCCTTTCAGTGGATCATGGACCAATGGAATTAAAACCAAAGATGATTATACATCAAACTTTGCACGGTTACCAAAATGGACACAGGATGCTGGCATCTTCCTGTAAATTGGAATCTGAAACAAGAAAGGTATTACTCAACATGAGTGATCTTTCTGGACAAGTATCAATCAATAAACTCCCCCCGTACATCACCGGATATCCAGTCCCTGGAGATAAATACTATGCTTTTGCGATGACGTGGTATGCATCTGAAATGGAACGATCCGGTTGTGTCTGGACACATACCTTACTTTTGGATTTAACCCTGTTGGGAAAAATCAGGTCCCCCCAACATTTAAGGCTATATTTTCGCAGACCTTCTTCTGGTGAATTTTCCTCATATAGTAAGCCTATAATAGAGGATTACAATGAACTGTATGAAACCACTGAAATAAAAGAATCATCTTTAAATCTATATTTCCAATTGGCTTATGCGTTGTACCAGTTTCCAGAAAACGCTATTCTATTGCCTGAAATTGGAGTAGAACAAACAGAAGAAGTCCTTTTGAACCTTTGGGGTCGCCAATGGCCGCGTTTAAAACGGTCATTTTCATTTTGTACATGTTCCTTATCTCTTAGGAAAATAAATGGTAATCCTCTGGATTTTCAAATGGTAACCAGTAAGTATTTGTCACAGATTTCCCAACCAACTGAAAGTAACAATTTCCTAATCCTTGATCAAAAATGGCTGTCAAAAGAAAAAAATGAAGGCTGGACAGCCCCATATCAAGCATCTGATCTTAACTCAGTTGTTTCCTTTATGAACCAATATGGTTCGGATGTAAGTGGCAAAAGGGCATTGTATGTCCCTTTATTCCTTGCCCAAGAATTCCTTCGGAAAATTAAGCCGTTGAATCTGGACCTCTCCCATATTATAAACTTTTTGAGACGGTATTTTCCCGAAAATAATGAGGCTCTCAAACTAAGGAATGACTTATTTGATTACCTCTTTAGAATATCTCCAAAACAGGAATACTATTTCCTATTAAAGTCAATAACCACCGAGGATAACCAACTGGTGGGAGTGCTTTCACAAAGTCTAAGTCAATCATTGGATAAGATATGGGACCAAAATTTAATCAGTTCCATTGAGCTACTAGAGTTGTTAAGGGAATCAAAGGAACATAATTGTAAAGAAATTCCGACCTGGAATTATTTAGCAAAGGTCAAACCATCTGAATGGATTAACTTGGATTGGTTGGAAACAAGTGATATTGAGGGGCTCATTCAACACTTTCCTGAAATTTTTAATGAGGAAGAGATATGGCAAACTCCGGAAAAGACTCAAATCCTTTGGTTTAATATTGGGCTAAATAAAAACCTGATTGACCACCACTTTCTGGAATTGATGCTTTTGAAAAATAATGGAATCTTTGCTAGTATTTTACTCCGTCAGTTCGGCAACTCCTTCTTACACCACTCTCTGGAATTTGTGTTGAGCAAAAACCTCAAATTGTCCTCAAAGTGGCTTGATGCTTTTTCTGAAAATACTCTCCAATTATGGAAATGGATAGCCTCTCATAGTCTGAACCCATCCATATTAGAGATACTTGATCATTCCCTGGAACTCAATAGAAAACCGCTCCTTTCTGCGAGGGATATTCCATGGTCTGCAATAGTGTCAAATGTTATGCTAATTGATGATAAATACTTGCAAAAAAAGCTATCAGTTCTTTCCAGAGTTTCTTCAGGTGCATTCCAAAATCTCCTACCAGACTCTCCATCAGTTATTGCTTTGGCATTCCAGACTATATACGATGCATGTTGGAATGGAAACATAACCAACCAGAATTGGAAAGTCATAGGATCATCCCTGACCACAAATCATGTTGCAAAACCAGAAGAAAAATTCTTAAACAAATTATTCGGGTTAGAAGAACACAATATTCAGGATTGGGATAAGTGCGGTTTTCTTAGAAGAGGAATCCTTGAAAGCTTTATCATTTTCAAATGGCCTTTGGAAAAATTCATTGAAAGTATATCCAACCCCCATACGTTTTACGCTGTTCTGGAATATGGATCAAAATCTTCAACTGGCAAAGCATACATTAGAAAGTTATGGAATGCTTCTTCCATGGGAGAGAAAAGGCAAATACTAGCCCAATTTCAAAGCTAGACGTTGGTTTCTATACAAAATTTGATTCCCTTTCCCCGCATTTCCGCATTCTAGATTATAGTCAATATACACTCGAGAGTATATAGCTATCTACTCTTAAGTTTATAACTATCTACTCAAGAGTGTATTGCTATCCACTTTCGAGTTGATACAAATATACTCCAAAGTGTATTACTATACACTCATGAGGATATATCGATATACGCTCAAGTATATCTGCATACACGCCTAAGTATATACCAATATACATAGAGGTGTACTGTAATACACTTGCTAGTATATAGCAATATACTCGAAAGGATATTTTGATACACTTACAAGTTTACAGATATACACTTACAAGTATATCCGGATATACTCGAGAGGATATTCGAATACACACTCAAGTATATCTGA
Organism: uncultured Bacteroidia bacterium; assembly: GCA_964352215.1. Classification (GTDB taxonomy): domain Bacteria; phylum Bacteroidota; class Bacteroidia; order J057; family JADKCL01; genus CAWUKT01. Next base: position 30,607 of record CAYGRE010000024.1, on the reverse strand, counting down.
GTACACGCCAAAGTATACTGCTATACACGCGGATATAGATATAAATATACACCTGCGTGGATTCAGCTATCCTCCCGAGGATACACTGACCATAAAAAACCAGAAGCAATTATGATCAATGGGTCCACCACCATTCGGTAGCGTCCATCGGCCCAGGCTGCATTGGAAACCAGCAATATTGTTACCACGGACAAAAAGATGAACCAGAAATGTGCAGGCCATCTTCGTATGCGCAGCAGCGCGAGTAGCATACCGATGTACATGGCTAGGTTGGCGAGTGCCTGAAGGCCAGACAACAGGTAGGCCGCGTTTGTACTTCCGGTAATTTGCCGGCTCCAGCCAAACCCTACCCCTTTGAGCATCGCCAACAGGGACTGTCCCTGGAAAAGAATTCCATCCACCGGATGGTTCAGAAAATACCCAATGGTAATGGACGCTGCCCCGGAACGGTAGAGTTCCGTTTCATGGCTTTGCTTTTCAGAATAGTAGCTGCGATAATTCTGGAGGCCATCTTGCTGAACTGCGAGGCTGTCCCCCAACCGGAACAATTGGGTTTCCCCTACCCCGTCACCTTGTCGAAACGCCTCCAATCCTCCTAAGCGGCCATGCAACATTCCCATGTCTCCCATCGAACTGACCATCCATTTGCCGCTGATCGCATGGTTTCGGATCAACCAGGGGCTTAACAGCAGAGGAACCAGTACGAGGAAGATGGCCAGGGAAAACCAGGGACGTTGACGCGATTTTGCCTGAGAGCCTTTTCCAACGGATCTACTTCCCTGAAGTTTTTTACGTCTGGATTCGATTACCTGAGACCGAACTGCCTTAACCACGAGCGCCAGCAACAGCAGTACCAATACCGGCAGGGCGACCGGCCTTATATAAACAGCTACCACCAAACCTGAAATTCCCCAGCTCAAAGGCGCCAGCTTGCTCTCTTGCAAATGCATTAAGACCCCGTACATTCCCAGCAGGAAAACCAGAATAAAGGGAACTTCACTCAAAACCATAGAAGCCATCAGGATAGGATATGGCTGGAGAAGCCAGATCCAAGCTCCTACCCTGGCGGTCCGCAAGCCGAAAAACAGCCTCATCATCCGAAAGAGCAGAAAACCGCTCAGTATCACCATCAGGTGTTGCAGGATCAGTACCAAGGGGATGGAATTCCCACAGAGGAGCAAAAAAACAGGATATCCCGGAGTGCGTTGCAGATCAGGGACGTAAGGGGCTAAGTAAGACTGGCTGAAGGTTCCGTGTTGGGTCAGGTTTTCTGAAAGGGTCAGGTACTGAATCGAATCATCGGTGAGATAGCTTTTGTGGACCAGGGCAGTGGTCAGGAGAATAAGATGCAAAGTAAGGACCAGAACTGCAATCGGGATGGAACGGTGGGTCAGCAACCGGTCCGACCGCATAGTTGATCGGGGAGTTTCTGGTGATCCGGTTGCCTTGGCTTGGTCCATAGAGGCTATTTCAGGGGTGAATCCGGCTCCTTCTTAAAGTGTTTGTAAACGGCCTTGTCCATGAATTTAGGGAAGTATTTATTCATAAAGACGGTCAGTTTTCCCTGCCGGGTTAGGACAATAGTACGCTTCCGCTTGACGACTGCATTGTAAATATGGTCGGCCACTTCTTCGGCACTCATCAATTTGTCTTCCTTCAAAGGAGTCTCTCCCTGCTGACTTCCATCCTGGGTCAGGGCCGTCTTGCGGATATTGGATTCGGTGAATCCGGGAGCCGCGATCAACACATGAACGCCTTTCATCAGGAGTTCGGTTCTCAGTGCCTCCATCAAACCGTGAATGGCAAATTTGGAAGCAGAATAACCGGTACGGCCGGGCAGACCGCGGAATCCTGCGATGGAAGATACATTGACGATGGAGCCTTTGCTTTTGATCACCTCGTTCAAAGCTGCTTTGGTACAATACAGCGTCCCATTGAAATTGACCTGCATCACCCGCTCGATCACCTCAACCTCGCTGTTTTCAAGCAAAGCACGCATCGAGATTCCGGCATTGTTAATCAGCACGTCGACACGCCCAAATCTGGCAACCGCCTGCTCCACCAAGGCAAAACAATCTTCTTTTCGGGTCACATCTGTTACAACCGTTAAAGGTTCGTGCCCACCTTTCGCCTGAAGGTCCTTTGCAATTTCTGCCAGCTTATCCCCACTCCGGGCAGCCAGCACGACCTTGCTTCCGGCACCTTGATACTTGTAGGCCAGGGCTTTTCCAATTCCGCTGGAGGCCCCTGTAATGATGACGACTTTGTCTTTCAAATCTTTCCTGAATTAGTTTTCCCAAAATAGCCTAAAAATACCCGTATAGGCAAAGCCCCAAATCTCCTTATCTTTGCCCCATGGCCGAGCTCACTAAAACCGATGCCAGTTACAAAGGCAAACTACTCCGTCTCTTTCGGGAGATCATGCTGTTGACCAAAACGCCTTTTGGACTGAGCATAAAAGAACTTGAGGTAAAACTGGGGGTCACCTACCGGACCATCTACCGGGACCTTGAGGTTTTGGAACAGGTCGGTTTCTACCCTGAAGAAATCGCCAAAGGCAAGTATGTGATCCGTGGATTGGACAATGACGTTCACCGTTTTGAAAAAAACCTCCAGTTCACGGCGGAAGAGGCCGGGCTGATGGCCCAGGTCGTCGGTGCCATCCCGGCCAACAATCCGATGAAGCGGCAGATCATGGAGAAAATGCTTGCATTTTCGGGGATGGAGGACGTCATGAAGGCGATTATCCGGACGGACATTTCCCGTACCATGGAGAAATTGTCCAAGGCGATGCGGGAACAACGCCAGGTTACCCTGGTCAATTACCGGTCCGGGCATTCGCAGAGCATCAAGAACAGGAGGATAGAGCCCTTTGCTTTTTCGAGCGACGGGGTGTTTCTAAAGGGCTTCGAGCATGGGCAAAATGTAAACAAGACTTATAAAATAGAACGGATAGAAAGTGTCGAGCTGTTGAGCGAGGAATGGAAGTTTGAAGCATGGCACGAAAAGCTGAGTGAGCCGGACATCTTTGGGATCACAGGCGGTGAACCGGTGGAAGTAGTCCTGCGCATGAGTATGCGGGCGGCGAATCTATTGAAGGAAGAGTATCCACTGTCTGGTCCCCATGTATTCAAAGAGGACTTTAAGAATTACAAGTTCGAGGCTAAGATTAATAGCTTTGTGGCGGTGGCCAGGTTCATTCTGGGTTTGATTGATGAGATCCAGGTGGTGGGGCCGCCGGAGTTGATCGATTATATCGACGACAAAATCAAGCACAGAAGGGTGGAGAAGTAGGTTTACTCTACGAGCAACTATTCTATCTCCACTGCAAACGAGCAAATTCATTTCCCCAATATTTTTTACATTTTTCTAAACTTAACCTCAATTCTTTGACACGAGATGTCAAAGGGTGCCCCGATGTTTGTATTGTACCAAAAGGAACAGAGGTTATGAACCCGATACAATACACATACACGACTACCCACCTTTGCACTTGCCAACACCAGGAAGTGCTGACCAACGGCTCCACTTGTGAAGTGTGCATGGGGATGGTTGTCAATCCTTCCGGACAGGAGTTTAAAACCCAAGAGGCAGGCGATGAAATGTATGATGAAGCGTATTTTGAAGCGCTGGAGAACTTTTATGAGAACATCACCTTCGCCGCATAATCCTCTCTCAACAATGTATCCAATCTTTTAATAATAAAGCGACTAATAGATTCTAGCTATTTCCATTCTCAATCTAGACCCATCTACACAACAGCAGCAATGATCAGTCAATCAAGGAAGGCGCCTCCCCGGCGCCTTTCCTTTTTTTATTTGATATCCTTTTACAATCAGGCCAATTATTTTATCAACCTGTCTTAGGGGATCTGAAGTCCAGTCTTAAGGATTATGTAGTCTGTATCCTATTTGTCAAGATCGTTGAAGTCAGACTTTGTCATGATCACCTCCCAATTCCCTTCTGAATCCGGCCCCAGTTTGAGTTCTTTTCCCCCTGACTTTAATCCTTCCTCCATATAGATCACCCTTCGGTACTCCCCATCTTCTATCACATCAATGATCGAGAAATCTTTCACATTCGATTTTCCGGTATTGAATTGCATCTCCAGTACACCAGCTGTGCTCTTGGAAGCGTATTTCTTAGCATTGTCGTAGTCGGAGTACTTCAGGGCATTCAGAAATGCAGTCGCAGTGGCCCGGACATCTTTGCCCTTGCGGAATTCCAGGTATTTTTCACCGGTGGGAATGCCATCGTCCTCCTCATCCCCCTTGTTGATATTGATATCTCCGTCCCCAATTGAGGTCACCAGTGAGTCCAGAGAATCACCCAAATTCTTGAGTCCCCCGCTGATCTCATCGGCCAGGTCATCCAGGTCTTCGTTCAGGTCACCAAAGTCCAATCCTGAATTATTGTCCTTCTCATCTGAAGCACTGAGATCCGTCTTACTGGCAATCACCTCCCATTTCCCTTCGGTATTTCTCAGCTTAAGCAATTTCTCTTCTTCGTCATCGCCCAGGGTATAATAAACCCTGGCGTAGTCGCCAGATTCATCGGTTCTGACAATGGTATGCGGGCCGCCATAAGGATTGAAACCAATCGAAGTGAAGGTTTTGAACATATTGAGCTTCTTGGCCGTGGAAGGCGTACAAAAGGTTTTGGCTTTCTCGTAATCATCGTCCCGCAAAGCATCCAGGAAGGCGCTTGCAGTGGCATCCGGACCTTTCTTTTGTGGGTTGCTGGTACAGGAAAATACCAGAAGGAGGCAAAGCATAGTCAGGCTGAGGGTTAGGAGAGATTTCATTATTATCAGGGTTGGTAAAGAACAAATGTAAAAAAAAATATTGCCTTGACGGGAGGTGTCAAGGGTCGGTGGCATCTTGCAGGAGTCAATCAGTTAAGAAGAACATCAATCAACTATCAATCAATCAATGGTCAACCTCCAGTCAATCAATTTTTATTAGTGGTTCTGTTCAATTCAATCACGGAAGGCTCCTTTAACGGGGCCTTCCCTCTTTTTCACCTTTTTCACAAAGAATACCCCAGCATTTGAATTTTGCCTCCATTCTTTGACACGAGATGTCAAAGTGCCCCAGTAGACTTGTATAGAACATTAACAGAACGCACTCATGTACACTTCATTCTCCTTCACTTCCTCTTGCACCTGTGCCAACCGCAACCTGCTTGCCCCCGGCCTGGATTGTGAGATTTGTATGGGAATCGGGGTCAGCAATTCAGATGAGCAACATTCTGAAACATCTTTTGGAGTCGACTACTTTGAGGCCCTTGAAGATCAAATTTCAAATGAAGATATGGCTGCTTGAAGTTTCCTTTTTTTTACGTTATTTGCACGAGCTGATTTTAAAGCAGCTATTACCTTTAACAGAATCAAAAGATGCTAAAAAAACTTTCCTTTTTCGGAATACTTGCAGCAAGCATGCTGTTTTTCACTGCCTGTGGTGGTGGAAGTGCCAATACGCCTGAAAGTGTAGCCAAAGCCTTTCTCGAAGAAATCGCCGACGCTGACTTTTCCGGTGCTAAAAAATATGCAACCAAAGCTTCAGCAAGCATGCTGGACATGATGGAACAGGCTGCCAGCCTTGCTCCTGATGGCGCCACCGAAACTTCTGGAACTGTTGAGATTCTCAAGAGTGAAGAAAACGGTGATGAAGCAACTGTCTACTACAAGACTGAAGAAAAAGAAGAAAAACTGAAGGTTGTCAAAGAAGATGGTGACTGGAAAGTTGCTTTCTCTAAGGGCGAAATGATGGACGAAGGCATGGATGATGCCATGGGCGATGGCTCCGACGACATCGATATGGACTTCGAAGATCTGGGTGACAGCCTGGGTGCAGCCCTTGAGGAACTCGGTGAAGAGCTCAAAGAAATGGGCGAAGAAATCGGTGAAGAAATGGGTGATGGTCATGATCACGATGATCATGAAGGTCACGACCACTGATCCTTCCTGAAGTAAAATAAAAAAGTCATCCTGCATTGTAGGATGACTTTTTTTATTTTCTCCAAAGGGTCCTTAATTTTACCTCAAATTCCTCCGACCTAAACGCATGAAAACCATCGACCGAATCAGACAAGTGACCTTCATCGCCATTTTGGGTTGGTTTATCTACAAAGCTGTGACTGAAGCGGACTTCATACCCTACCCCAAATGGTTGACTGCCAATCACAAACAGAAGTGGAAAGAAGCCAAATTGAATGAAGATTGGCTTCAGGACGGAGATATTGTCCTGCGTCACGCCCGCGGTTTTGTCAGTGACGCCATTCTTACCTTCTCGACCGAAGACCCTCAGTATTCTCACAGTGGAGTTGTCAAAAAGAAAGACGGCCGGGCTTATGTATACCATGCGACTGGCGGGGAAGAGCATGTTACCAATGAGATGAAATGGGATCACATCTCCATCTATTGTCATCCGGCCTCGATTTTCAAGTTCGGGGTTTTCCGCTGGGAAATGCCGGATGATCAAAGAGCATGTTTCTTGAACATTCTCGACCGAAATTACGCGAAGGGAGTCGAGTTTGACCTGGACTTTGACATGACGACCGACGAAACCCAATACTGTTCTGAAATGATCTACAAGGCGCTTGACACCGCCACGAGTTTCAACCCCTTCGTTGAGATGTCTTATGTGGGAGACAAGCCCTATGTCGCCATTGACAAGCTTTATCTGAACGAGAAAACCACCACTGTGTTCACCTATGACTACACAACCAAGGAAGCCTGGAAGAATCCAGCCCTTGAGTTGTAAGCTATTTGTGAAGAGTTGTTAAACCTGTTAAAAAAGGTTCTGAATATCCACAAACCTTGGAGTTACGTTAGCGCATTGCCTACCTTTACCCTGTCTAAAAGAGGAATCCTCTGGAGACAATTAAATTTGAATCACTGTAACATTAAAACGTATCTCAAATGACTAGAACTCTGAAACTCTCCGCAATCGCCATCATCGGCGCTATGGTTCTCTGGGCATGTGGTGGTGGAAACCTCGGTCCTAAAGAAACTGGTGAAAAATTCCTGAAAGCTTTGGCTGAAGGCGATTACGGCACCGCAAAAGACTACGCTACTAAGTCTTCACAAGAATCTCTCGAAATGCTCGAAAAAATGGGCGGCGGAGAATCAGGTGGATCAGCTGACGACATCGTAGTTGGTGAAGTTAAAGAAGACGGTGACAAGGCTACCCTTGCTTACACTGAAAAAGGTGCTGAAAAGACCCTGAACTTGGTTAAGGAAGACGGTTCTTGGAAAGCTCAATTTGACAAAGGCGGCGACACTGGCTCAACCGGCAGCCCTCTTGACGAAATCACTGACGTTGTAGAAGACGCAGTTGACGAAGTCATGGAGGAAGTCTCAGAAGAAGTTGCTGAGTAAGCAATAACCCCAACTTCATAAAAGGAAGCCGTCTCTTAACCGAGACGGCTTCTTTTGTTTTGTTACTGCTGGATCAGGGTTCGATTTAATTATGAAGAGTCCAAAACCGCCATGCAGTAGGTTTTCCCCATCTCCAGGATAGATTCCCTAGTTAGACATAAACTTCTCAGGGAATGAAAAGTGAACATTGAATTGAGTCACCACCCGGTTCTTCTTCGCACCAATGTCCTGAGCTAAGCCTGCATAGAAGTTGATCCAAATCCCATCAATAAAGTTGATCTCTGTCCCCAGTGAAATCAAATAGGAATCGACATCGGTTACTTGATTTCCACTGTACTGAGCTTCCAAAAACCCTTTCAAACGATTGCTACCAAGGTAAAACCGACTGTTGATCGAATACTTACTTTGGAACTCCATGGTAGAAGCCAATCTTGACAGGGTATAGTTCCCTCCTACCATACCTTGCAACCAATTCGTTCCAAAAAGGGGAAAGCTTGCCGTGCCCCAAAACCCTACTTCATTCAGAGTAACTGTGGTATCCGGTCCAGATATACTGTCGATACTGACTGTCAATAGAGTATCCGGCGATCTCATCTTGATGGCCATAGCGCCATCTAACCGAAAATCATTCCAGGTTTCACGCTTGAACTTCTCCTTCACGCTGGTGACGGTAGCTCCAAAAGATTCCTTGGAAAGACGGGCAGGCAGAGTATTGTAAACTGAATCGCACCAGGCATTCCGGGCATCCAGGAATTTAGTCACTGCACTGTCAGGAGCAGTAGCCATGAACTGAGTGATATTGACCCCCAGGTTCTTATAATACACGCCTCTCAAAGAGTCGGTTCGGGTTTCGTAATTATTGGTAAGCGGTTGCAAGGCTTTCCGAAGCGTATTCTTATACCCCTGAAAGGAGCTACCCGACTTGGTATAAGTATATTGAAGCCCTAATGCGATGTTTTGAGCAAAATTCATGGATCCAGTTGAATCCTGAGGCAAAGATTGGCTGCCAAAACTTATCCTGAGTGGACGAAACAGGGTCCCCTTGGTGGAGTCTTTCAATAGCCCACCATTTTCAAGAACCATGAAGGGGGAAAAGTCCACCCCGAAATTCTGAGGGATAACTACGCTTCCATTGGATAGAAAATCTGATGCGGCAATAGAAAATTCCCGGGGGTTTGAAACCCTGAGCAGATTACTGGGTTCCCCTCCGAGCAATTGGTAGGCCGGACTAGAGGGAATCGCCATATTTATCCGTACTTCAGAATCCAAAGCGGAGTCCAGCGGGATCGTGGGAAGCTGTGTTTCAGATGGTGGCTGTGCAATGGCAAAACCAAAGGTTACCAGAAACAGCAAGAGCGCACTAAATAACTTCATGAGTTAGGGAAATCAAGTGGTGGTTGGTTTTAAAGGGTGCAGCACCAAAATGATGGTGATAACCTGAAAGGTCGTTGGCAGTGGTCCCTCAGCTTTGGCAGGGTCGTCAAGTTTCCTCCCTTCTTGCTCCGCCTGAAGGGTCATGAAGTACTTTTCGCCTTCCTGCGGGGTAGACTGGGACACAATTGTCGCATTTAATTCCACCATAAACATGTCATCGGCTGAGGTAGAATCGGGAAGGTGGATCGGTGCGATATCTGCCGTAACCTCCTCTCGTTTGGAAAAAACTTCCTTCCCGTCCTGGTCCCATACAGTCAGGGTAAAGGTGCCTACCAACAATTCAACATTGAATGCCGGAGTTACAGATACAGGACCTTGATTGGGATCAAACTTTAAAAACTGTCTCATTTCGGTATTTGATAAAAGCCATCTTCAGGAGGAAAAAGGTAGCCATAATCCCAGAAAGCACCAATAATAATATTCAGAACTGATGGGGATCAAGGGATTGAGATGTGAATTCAGGCCCATTAAAAGATGGTTTTTCCTTTTGTTCAACTTTATGGACAGAAATCGGGAACAATGCGGTCTGAATTCAGTTTAATCCTTGTATATTTGCCCTATATAGAATCAGTCTAAATAAAGAGAGTCTTAAATGGACGAAGATCTTAAAATATTAGAAGACGTTACGAACAAGGATTACGAATACGGTTTCTACACCGACATTGAATCCGATAAAGCGCCCAAAGGGCTCAATGAAGATATCATCCGGTTGATTTCCAGTAAAAAGGAAGAACCCGAATGGTTATTGGATTGGAGGCTCCGGGCCTATCGCCAGTGGTTGAAAATGACCGAACCACGCTGGCCTAACGTCGACTTTTCCCCTATTGACTACCAAGACCTTCACTACTACGCTTCTCCCAAGAAGAAGAAGAAAAAAGGTTCTCTGGACGAAGTTGATCCCGAATTGCTCAAAACACTTGAAAAACTTGGAATCTCGACCGAGGAACAAAAGGTTTTGACCGGAGTCGCAGTGGATGTGGTCTGGGATTCAACATCTGTGGTCACCACCTTCAAGGAAAAACTCGCGGAAAAAGGTGTCATCTTCCTTTCATTTGGAGAAGCAGTGAAGCAATATCCTGACCTGATACGCAAGTATTTGGGTACAGTAGTGCCTTACAACGACAACTTTTTTGCCGCACTGAACAGTGCCGTTTTCACCGATGGCTCCTTTGTCTATATCCCTAAGGGAGTACGTTGTCCAATGGAGCTGTCCACCTATTTCAGGATCAACGAAGCCAATACCGGTCAATTTGAACGTACCCTCATCGTCGCTGATGATCAAAGCTATGTTTCCTACCTTGAAGGATGCACCGCTCCTCAACGGGATGAGAACCAATTGCATGCAGCAGTTGTCGAATTGGTCGCATTGGAAGATGCTGAGATCAAGTACTCTACGGTACAAAATTGGTATCCCGGAGATGCCGAAGGCAAAGGCGGAGTTTACAATTTTGTAACCAAACGCGGTAATTGCCTGGGCCGTAATTCGAAGATTTCATGGACTCAGGTTGAGACGGGTTCGGCGATTACCTGGAAATATCCCAGTTGTTACCTGACCGGCGACAACAGTGTGGGGGAATTTTACTCGGTCGCATTGACCAACAAATTCCAGCAGGCCGATACCGGAACCAAGATGATCCACATCGGCAAAAACACCAAGAGCACCATCATCTCAAAAGGGATCAGTGCCGGCAAAAGCCAAAACAGCTATCGGGGATTGGTCAAGATCATGAAGAGCGCTGAAAATTCCCGAAATTTCAGCCAGTGTGATTCCATGCTGCTCGGTGATAAATGCGGTGCCCACACCTTTCCTTATATAGAGGTAAAAAACAAAAGCAGTCAGGTAGAGCATGAAGCTACTACCTCCAAGATTGGAGAAGATCAAATCTTTTACTGCAATCAAAGAGGCATTGACACCGAGAAGGCGATCGGACTGATCGTCAATGGTTTCGCCAAAGAGGTCATGCAAAAGCTTCCGATGGAATTTGCAGTTGAAGCCCAGAAACTACTGGCTATCAGCCTCGAAGGCAGTGTTGGATAAATATTTGGATACAGAAAAAAAAGTTGCAAATGTTAAGCATAAATAATCTCCAGGTAAGTATCGAGGATAAGAAAATCCTGAATGGCATCAATCTGGATATCAAGGCTGGCGAAGTTCACGCCATCATGGGCCCGAATGGCTCTGGAAAGTCTACCCTCGCCTCTGTCCTTGCCGGACGTGAAGAATACGAAGTTACAGGTGGGTCCGTCACCTTCGACAACAAGGATCTATTGGAGCTTGCTCCCGAAGAGCGTGCATGGGCCGGGATCTTTCTCGCATTCCAGTATCCGGTCGAAATACCTGGTATCAGCACTGTGAATTTCCTCAAGAATTCAATCGAAGAAATCCGCAAAGCACGTGGTTTGGAAGCATTGTCTGCCAAGGATTTCCTCAAAATGATGCGGGAAAAAGCCAAATTGGTGGAGATCGATACCAAGCTCATCAACCGTTCTGTAAACGAAGGCTTTTCAGGTGGTGAAAAGAAGCGGAATGAGATTTTCCAAATGGCGATGATTGAGCCCAAGCTGGCCATTCTGGACGAGACCGACTCCGGACTGGACATTGATGCCTTGCGCATCGTGGCCAACGGGGTAAATGAATTGAAGAACAAAGACAATGCTGTAATCGTAGTTACGCACTACCAGCGTCTCCTCGATTATATTGTACCCGACTTTGTCCATGTGCTTTTCCAGGGACGGATTGTAAAATCCGGCACCCGTGAATTGGCGCTTGAGTTGGAAGCAAAGGGCTATGATTGGATCAAAGAAGAAGTTAACGCAGGCGCTCCTGCTTAATGGCATATAATATGGCGAATACGATTGAAGCTACTGACTCCGTCCGAAAATGGATTTCAAATTATGAGATGCTGAAAAGTTTTCGCAGCCACAATATTCCTGGCCGCGAAGAACTTCAGGACGAAGCCATAGAAATATTCAGGACCCTGGGATTTCCAACTACGCGCAATGAGGAGTGGAAATACACCAGCCTCAACAGCTTATTGAAGCGGGATTATGGAACTGCTTTTGTTCCGCCCCGATCAGAACCTTTAAGCGTAGAGATCAGTGAATGGTGGAGCGGATTTGACAATCCCGTGGTTTTGGTTCTGAACAATGGCCACTTCGACGAATCCCTTTCAACTGGTCACAGTGACTTAAAGATCAGCAAAATCGGAAGTGGCAAAAACGCATTGATCGAGGAAAATTTTGGCAAAATTGCTCCGATGGGCGATCATGCTACCCTGGCCTTGAATACTGCCGTTGCTGAAAACGGTTTGGCGATTGAAATTCCCCGGAGTGCGGTAATTGAAGATCCTATTTTCATTGTCCACCGGAACCAGACTCAGGGCGGGAATATGATGACCTTTGGTCGCACCTTTATCTACGCCCACGAAAATAGCCAGGCCAAGGTGGTAGAGTTATGGATCAATGAAGGCCGCAATTTCAGCTTCGAGAATTCTGCTACAGAAATCGTTGTCCGTGCCAATGCCAATCTGCACCACTACAGCCTGCAAGTTGACAGTAACCAGAGCAGCCTGATCAATTTTGTGCAAGCAGATCAGTACCAGCACTCCGTATTTACTGCAGCGACCATCACTACCAAGGGTGAAATCATTCGCAACAACAGTGAGATTCGCCACAAAGAAGAACACATCGAAAGTCATCTCTACGGTCTTTACCTCCAGGATGGTAACCAGCATGTAGACAACCATACCCTGGTTGATCACGCTATGCCCAATTGCTACAGCAACGAGTTGTACAAAGGTGTTTTGGACGATGCTTCGGTAGCTGTTTTCAATGGCAAAGTCATGGTGCGCCCAGATGCCCAGAAAACCAACGCTTTCCAGTCCAATAAGACGGTATTGCTCTCCGAAGATGCCACCATCAATACCAAGCCTCAACTGGAAATTTTTGCCGATGACGTCAAGTGCTCTCATGGAGCGACCACAGGTCGGTTAGACCTGGAGGCACTCTTTTATCTGCGTAGCAGAGGCATTAGTGAAGAGCGCGCCAGGGCCTTGTTGACATACGCATTTGCTGCCGAGGTATTGGAGCAAATCCAGTTGGAGCCCATTCGGGTAAAGTTAGAGACCCTTATCTCCAATCGGTTGTTTTGATCTTATAACAAAGCATAAACCGTATAATCCAGTCAGTCTTTGAAAACAGTCACCACATATAGTCCTCTCAACCTGGTTCAGATCAGGGCAGATTTCCCCAACCTCCACGTGCAGGTACATGGGAAACCACTGGTCTATTTTGACAATGGAGCTACAGCCCATAAACCTTCGAGCGTCATTGAGGCGATTGATACTTATTACCGCTCTCAGAACAGCAATGTCCACCGCGGCATTCACTACCTGAGTGCAACCGCCACAAACCTCTTTGAGGAAACCCGCCAAAAAGCCCAGGCCCTGCTCAATGCTGAAAAAGAGCAGGAGATCATTTTCACCAAAGGAACTACGGATGCCATAAATCTCGTTGCCAACGGATTTGCACAAAGCGTTCTCCAACCGGGTGATGAGGTGATCATTTCCGGCATGGAGCACCATTCTAATATCGTTCCCTGGCACATGGCGACTGAGAGGACCGGAGGCCGGACCCGGGCCATCCCAGTGCTGGATGATGGATCGCTGGATCTGGAAACCTACAAGTCACTGTTCTCGAACAAAACCAAACTTGTGGCCCTGGTCCATGTTTCAAATACACTGGGAACCATCAATCCAGTCAAGGAAATGATTCGGATCGCCCATGATCATGGGGTTCCGGTGTTGCTGGATGGTGCGCAGGCTGTTCCGCACATGGCGGTGGATGTTCAGGATTTGGATGCGGATTTCTATACCTTCTCGGCCCACAAACTGTTTGGCCCTACGGGTGTTGGCATCCTGTACGGCAAAGAGAGTTGGCTCGACCGGTTCCCTCCCTACCAGGGAGGAGGTGACATGATCGACAAAGTCACCCTTGAAAAGACCACCTATAATGTGCTTCCGCACAAGTTCGAAGCAGGCACCCCAAACATTGCCGGTGTAATTGGTTTGGGGATTGCCATCGACTATGTCCTTGGAGTAGGCTACGACCGTATTGGCGCCCACGAAGCGGAACTTTTGGCCTATGCCAACGAAAAAATGAAGGCCATCGGCGGACTTCGGATCATCGGGGAAGCTCCTGAAAAAGCAAGTGTCATCTCCTTTGTAGTGGATGGAATTCATCCATCTGACCTGGGAACCTTACTTGATATGCGCGGGATTGCGGTTCGTACCGGACACCACTGTACCCAGCCATTGATGGATCGTTTTCAAATTCCGGCAACAGTCCGAGCTTCATTTGCGTTGTACAATACGATAGAAGAAATAGATGTCTTCGTTGAAGCTCTGAATAGATCAATAAAAATGTTTGCATGAACGAGCTCATGGAAAAAGTAGACCCCGACAAAGCCTCTGCGATCAGAGATCAGGTGATTGAAGTCATCAAAACGATTTTTGACCCGGAGATTCCTGTCAATATTTATGAACTAGGCCTGATTTATGAAGTCAACGTCACTCCTTTTGGGGACACCCATGTAATGATGACATTGACCTCTCCGAACTGCCCGGTCGCTGGTTCTCTGCCTGGAGAAGTTGAAGACAAGATTGATTCGGTTGAAGGGGTCAAATCCACCGAGGTCGAACTCACCTTTGATCCTCCCTGGGAAATGTCCATGATGTCCGAAGAAGCCAGGCTTGAACTTGGTATGGACATTGAATTGTAGACCAGTACGGTAATCGAGTAGATACCGCACCTTTCTTGGTAACCAAATTGTAGAATACTAATTTTGAATATACCCAAATACTGATAGCACTATGTACCCACCCGAATTGGTAAAACCCATGCGCGCCGAATTATCCACCAAGGGATTTGAGGAACTGCGCACTGCAGAAGAAGTCGATGGGATTTTGGAAAACAGCGACGAGACTGTATTGGTCGTTGTAAACTCTGTCTGTGGTTGCGCTGCAGGCGCAGCCCGTCCTGGCGTTGTCCAGGCCATCAATGACAATGAGAAGCTTCCAAACCGTCTGGCAACAGTTTTTGCTGGTGTAGACCGTGAAGCTGTGGACCGGGCAAGGACGTATTTCCTCCCCTATCCTCCTTCCTCTCCTGCGATCGCCCTTTTCAAAAATGGCAACCTCGTTCACTTCATCGAACGCCGTCATATTGAAGGTCGTTCAGCAGATATGATTGCTCAAAACCTTAAAATGGCTTTCGACGAGCATTGCTAAGGAGGTTCTTTGAGCCCTGATTTACACAGCGTCCAGATTTGGTCAAGAGCCATTAGCTGGACGCTGTTTTCTTTTTTTTCACTCGCCTGCCTATGTCAAACCCGATCTCAGTTCGAAAAATCGCAGAATTCACTGGTCACCAAGGCCCTATTTACTCTCTTTCCCCAAGCTACCGTCCGGATCATTTCTTATCGTGTGCCTCTGAGGGAATCGTTGCAGAGTGGAGTTTGAGAGAGGGCGACTCGGACAATGCCATTGCAGTAGCTCAGAGCCCCGGCCCCATTTTCTCCATGCACCTCATCCGGGAACGCAACCTCTTGCTCCTCGGATTGGAGTCGGGCGACTTGTTGTTTACAGATATCAAGGAAGGCAAGACCCTTCGCAGGGTTCAGCTACACAAAAAGGCAATTTTTGACTTTCTGCCAATGCCTGATGGGAAAACGGTCCTGGTCTCCGGCGGGGATGGCGCACTTTCTCTATGGAACCTCGATCAATTGGACCACATTCACTACCAAAAGGTCAGCAAATCCAGTATCCGCACCCTGGCAATGCATCCGAATGGAGATTCCATTCTCGCCGGTGCAAGCGACAACAAGATTCGGGTATTTGACCTTGGGATTTTGCCTATAAATGAATGGACCGCTCATCAACTTTCCGTATTCCGCCTTGCCTTTACCCGTGACGGCAAATACCTCCTTTCCACTGGCCGAGATGCCCATCTGACCACATGGGACGTCGCCAATGGCTACAAAATGCTACACTCCGTACCCGCTCACCTCTACACGGTCAACGATATCGTCTCCTCTTCCGATCCAGAAGTCGTTTTTACCGGTAGCATGGATAAAAGTATCAAGATGTGGCGGACCTCCGACCTCAAACTCCTGAAGGTCTGTAATTTTGAAAAGAATGCGTGTCACCGAAACGGAATCAACCGTTTATTGTGGATGGATGGAGAGTTGATCTCAGCTGGGGATGACCGAAAAATAATGCGCTGGCGGTTCGAAAATGGCCAATTGGCGGTTTGAAGGTGGTTTTATACCTTTCCAAATATGAACTAAATGGAAAAGTCCCGGTACATTAAGCACCGGGACAATCCTGCTAAGGAGAACAATTCCAAGGAAAGAACGAATAAGTATTTAACTACTTACCTATCCTTTTACAAACCCTGTGCCAAAAAGTCACCGCCTGTAATTTTTAGTTCTCCAAACAGGGAAATTGAGGATAAATGTAGAACGCTGTGCGTCTATTGAATCTTTGATAACTTTTTCTTGAGTGAAGCCAATCGCTGGTGTGGAATCCGGGATCTAAAACCCAAATCAGAACACAGATATACACCCTCTTGGTAATTTTCTAACCGAACCCCTGGATGTAATTGGACCAGACACTGGCTATTGATTCTGAAAAACGGTGAATAAGCCAGTAACTTCGCAACTTTGTCAATGGAATAGGTACAGACCATGAATTGACCACCGCGAAAAACGATCAAACACCCTTCCTTGTCTCCCTCTACCCGCGCTATTTCAGCTACATTCACGATTCTGACTTTGCCCTTTTCAGGGAGAAATATCTGCTCGAGATTGATCTGCTTCCGAATGGTACGGTTGTATAATTTTTGAATTCCATACTCCCCTCGGGAGAATAGAATTCTAGCCACGCTTTCCCGGATGGCCTCCGGTTTCAGAGGTTTCAACAACTGGGTACTGATCTCAAACCGGATCACCCGAAAAGAACTTAAAACGTCCTTGCTGAATACGATCTTTTCATAGTTTAGGTCTTTGGTTGCTTCGAAAACCTGCCAACTCCACTCATCTTCCATTTCGATGTCCAGCATAACCAGATTGGGTTGATGGTATTTGATCATCTCAATTCCATCATTCACGGAATAGGCTTTTCCTACGAGCTCAAATTGCGGTATACCATCCAGAAGATTTTCTCCCGGAATAGCGCGCAAGGCTGAGGATTGAACAATAACTGCTTTTATCATCTCCAGGGTGTGATTTAGTGTTGGGTGCGCTCTGTTATTTACAATTAAGCTCTGAAAGAGCTTATATCCTGCACAGACATACAGCAATAGTAACGGCCTAAATGGCCCTTATTTCTTTGATTACAATTGGTCCTTCCGAAAAAAATGGTGAGATTTGTCCCTTAATCAACACCGTTATGCCATCATTCGATATCGAAAGCCAGGTTGATGACCAGAGTCTTGACAATGCCATCAACAATCTGAAAAAAGAGATCCTGAACCGGTTTGATTTTCAGGGTACGAATACTGAGATAGAGTTGGATAAAAAGAACAAGAAAATCTCAATTCTTACGGACAGCGAAATGCGTGTCCGGCAGATAGAAGATGTCCTGATAAGTAAGTTATTGAAGCAGAATCTTGATCCACAGGCTTTGGATGCTACCAAAGCTCATTATGCCGCAGGTAATATGACCCGCAAAGAAATCATGGTCAAGGCCGGAATCGATAAAGACAATGGACGTAAAATGATCAAGATGATCAAGGCTTCCAAACTCAAGGTACAAGCCCAGATCATGGATGAAAAATTGCGGGTGACAGGCAAAAAGATCGATGACCTCCAGGCGGTGATGAAACTCCTAAAAGAAGGGAACCTTGGAATTCCTCTCCAGTTCGTCAATATGAAAAGTTAATTCCAACTCATTATTGGTAACAATTTTATTTCCCTGATATATTCTCCTCTCCCCTTAGTAATTTGGGCCTTCTAATTTTTTAGGCATGATCACTTCAAAAACCTACCATCCTGGCGAAAGCGAGGAAAAGTGGTATCAGTACTGGGAAGAAAACGGCTGTTTCCGTTCAGTTCCCGATGAGCGTCCCCCCTATACGATCGTCATTCCACCTCCCAACGTGACTGGAATGCTGCACATGGGACACATGCTCAACAACACCATTCAGGATATTCTCATCCGCCGCAAGCGGATGGAAGGATTCAATGCTTGCTGGGTGCCTGGCACAGACCATGCCTCTATTGCGACGGAAGCCAAGGTGGTAAAAATGTTGCGGGCCAAAGGGATCAAGAAGTCAGACCTCACCCGAGATGAATTCCTGGCCCATGCATTTGAATGGAAGGATACTTATGGTGGCATCATCCTGGAGCAATTGCGAAAACTGGGTTGCTCCTGTGACTGGGAACGTACCCGGTTTACCATGGATGAAGATTACTACGAAGCCGTCATCAGAGTATTCTGTGATCTCTTCGACAAGGGCTATATATACCGTGGGCTCCGTATGGTCAATTGGGATCCGGAAGGATTGACCGCCCTCTCTGATGAGGAAGTTATCTACAAAGAAAAGCAAGGCAAGCTTTACCAGGTCCGTTACCAGATCGAAGGTACAGAGGACGAATGGGTAACGATTGCCACTACCCGCCCGGAAACGATTCTGGGTGATACTGCCATTTCTGTTCATCCTAAAGACGAACGGTACCAGCACCTGATCGGAAAGCATGCCCTGGTACCCCTGCTCAACCGTCCCATTCCGATCATTGCAGATGATTATGTAGAAATGGAATTCGGGACGGGATGCCTGAAGGTAACCCCGGCCCACGATGTCAATGACTACGAGATCGGCCAGCGCCACAATCTCGAGACCATTGACGTGCTGAACCCAAATGGAACCATGAGCGAAGCCGCCCGCATGTATATCGGGGAAGACCGGTTCATCGTTCGGAAAAAGATTACCAAAGACCTGGAGGCTGCGGGTCATATCGTCCAGATTGAAGATTATACCAACCAGGTTGGCCACTCAGAAAGGACCGATGCCATCATTGAGCCACGCCTTTCTCTGCAATGGTGGGTCAAGATGGGTGATTTCTCCAAACCCGCCTACAAGGCGGTTATGGATGATACCGTCCAACTCATTCCCCCTAAATTCAAGAATACCTACCGTCACTGGATGGAGAACATCAAGGACTGGTGTATCTCTCGTCAATTGTGGTGGGGGCAGCAGATTCCCGCCTTTTACCTGACTTCTGAAAAAGAACTGCGGGAGGAAAATCGCCAGTACTTTGTGGCCCCTACCCGTGAAGAAGCCCTTGAAAAAGCACGCACAGCTACCGGTAAAGACCTGCAAGCAGATGACCTCTACCAGGATCCTGATGTCATGGATACCTGGTTTTCCAGTTGGCTCTGGCCCTTCCAGGTATTCAAAGGCATCACTGAACCCAACAACGAGGAACTTAAGTACTACTACCCAACCAATGACCTGGTTACCGGCCCGGACATCCTCTTCTTCTGGGTCGCCCGGATGATCATTGCCGGCTACGAATACGAAAATGAGCGCCCTTTCAACAATGTCTATCTGACCGGATTGATCCGTGATGAATTAGGTCGCAAGATGTCCAAATCGCTGGGCAATTCACCTGATCCGCTTGCCCTGATGGACCTCTATGGTGCCGATGGGGTCAGAGTTGGAATTTTGATGAGCTCACCGGCTGGCAATGATCTCAAATTTGATACCCCGCTGGACCTCGAGAAAAACGAGCTCCGCTCCAAGCTTTGTGAGCAGGGTCGGAACTTCTGCAACAAGATCTGGAATGCTTACCGTCTGGTTTCCGGATGGGAAACCACCGATGCAGCTCCGACTCCGACCGATTCTCTCGCACTGAGTTGGATCCGGAACCGGGTCGCAGAAGCCAAGCTGGAATTGGAAGATCACTTCAAGAAATTCCGCATCTCTGATGCACTCCTCGTCACCTATAAACTGATCTGGGACGATTTCTGCTCCTGGTTGCTTGAAATTATGAAGCCACCTTATGGTGAAGGTATCAGCAGCAACTCCCGGCAGCAGGTCATGGATGTATTTGAAGAATTGATGCAGATTGCCCATCCATTTATTCCTTTCATCAGTGAGGAAGTCTGGCAGAGTCTAAGGGAGCGAAAGCCGGGCGAAACTATCATGCTGACCGAGTTGGGCAAAGGGAACGCGGACGCAGTGGACCGACAGTTGTTGCAAGACTTCGAATTCATCACCAAAGCAGTCACCGCCATCCGGGCTTTCCGCAACGAGAAAGGACTAAAAAACAGTGACCGCATCGAGTTGTATGTCAATTCACCTTCAGAGGATTTATTCACCCGTTATGAAGCCATCCTCGACAAGTTCCTGAATGTCGAAAAGATTGTCTTTGCAGAAGAAGGCCCCAATCCATCGGGAACCGTAATGGTGGAAACCTCCAAGATTTTTATACCTCTTCCTGAGATGGATCTGGAAGCTGAGCGGGAGAAGATCAACAAAGAGATTGAACGCCTGAAAGGAATGCTGGTCGGGATTGAAAAGACACTTAGCAACGAACGGTTCATGGCCAATGCAAAGCCTGATGTGGTTGAGAAGAAACTCAAAACCAAGGCCGATACGGATGAGAAGATCAAGTTGTTGAACGAAGCCTTGGCGAGTTTGGGATGACAGCATAGGTTGAAATCCTGAGGGACGGTGCCGATTAATGCACAAAGCCTCGCTCCTCCGAAGACCAAATGGTTCCTTCAAACCATATAAATAATTGACCGCCTTTCGAGTCGGTCAAGGGCAGGGCAAGTCCCTGCTCTTTTTGTATCAGAAAGTTTTGGGAAGCACTGAGCATTCCGTTTTCCATCCTCCAATGGGCAAAGCAGGGCTTTCCACTCCTTTGTTCGGCCGTATCCCGGTTGACAATCTCCTGGTCAAATTTCACGATGGCCGTATCATTGCGTACAGTTATTTCAAATCCCGGCTCCGGCTTTTCCGAATCTTCGAATAGCAATTGAACCTGTGGAATACCGTAGCCCAATTGATAATTGTAAAACGGAGCCAGGTGGGAGATTTCCTGAAGTTCATTTATGATCTCAAAATTGAGATATTCAGGGTGGAGTTGCTTCAGGCAAGCAGCCACACCTGCAATGGAAGGACACGCGAAGGAAGTCCCACCGATAAAGTCGAATCCTCCCTTCTTATCTGCAGCTATTACATAACCAGGCCCGGAAACATTTGGCTTGAGCACTCCACTTGAATTGGGCCCGCGTGAGGTATATGGCATCGGAAAGGCCAACATGGGATAGGAACTCCCTACGGTGAGTACGTTTGCACCGTCCCCTGGCGCTGTAATATGAAAATCTTTGCTGGTGCCGGTATTACCCGCAGAATTGACCACCAATATCCCCTTATTGTTCGCAGTTTGAGCAGCTCGGGTTACAAGGGTCGTTTTTCCATCCAGGTCCTCGTAGGTGTACCGTTTTTTCCCATAGCCCAAGGAACTGCTGATGATATCTACCCCCTTCTGGTCGGCCCATTGGGCTGCCGCCAACCAGCAATCCTCTTCCTTCATCTTCTCCCACATACCATGTTCCGTTCTGGCAAGATAGAAATCTGCCCCCGTCGCTGCCCCCAGGTTTCTTTCGTCAAACATCCCTGCCAGGCAACTCAATACCGCTGTTCCGTGGCCTCCGTGGTGGTATACATTGTCGTCATTGCCATAAAAATCTTTGGTCGCTACGATTTGCCCATTGTCTCTGAGGTGCTTAAATGCGGGATGCTCATCCACTCCCGAAAAACCCGCATCGAAGATCGCTATCCGTACCCCGGAACCATTCAAATCATGCTTCTTGAGAATATCAAGACCTAGCATTTTGCGTTGCAGGACGACCAAGCGCTCCACTTTTGCGGTATCAGTTTTCTTTTTCGCCCCAATCTCCAAATCCCCACTTTTCCAGGTCCCGGTTTTCTCAGTCCCGGTCACTCCAATCCCGTTTTTCTCAGTCCCGGTCACTCCAATCCCGTTTTTCTCAGTCCCGGTCACTCCTCCCCAACTTTCTTCCATCGGAACCACGGCAGTTACAAAAGTAAGCTGGGAGACTTCTTCCATTTGTTTCAGATTTCCCTTGACGGTCATCGCATTGAACCACCGGAGTTGAAACCTCACCGAATCCACCATTTGGCTTACGATCCGGGTATAGCTGGAATCCAAAGGCAGATCGTCTTCCTGTGGAAATCCAATCCCCAGACGCGCCCTTCTCTCCAAGGCTTTGGGATGAAAATCATTCTCTGGATGCTCTAATGAAGGCTTGTCCTTGAAATAGACATAATAAATTTGGGCCTGGGATGGGATTTGTCCCTGAATGATAAACAAGCCAAAACCGACAAGAAACAATTGAAAAAGTCGCATGCGCTGTATGTGATGAAATTAGATTTCTTTCAATGCCTAAATTTGAGAAATAAGACTGTGTAATCTCCAAATGATTCTGTCTTTGTACTTACATCTCTAATACTCTAAATTAGTAAGTCCATATTTGTAACAAACTGATGTCTCTGTCCGTTGAAAATTAGGGGTAGAGGGTCAGCAAGGTGTAGTAAAAATAACCAATGAAGTTCAACGCTTTTTTAATCATCGCCATTTCAATCTTAGCAAGCAGTTGTTCAGTCCAATTGACGGTGCAATCTGCTACGGTTCAGGAATGGGTTGGTGGGGCTCCAGGATCTGGTGGAGGCTCAAAATATGCGGTTGCAATCAGTAAAACAGGTAATTCGGAGATTTCCATCCGTTCTGTCTGGATAGGCGACCGGGAAAAAGGTGTTTTGGCTGACTTTCGTATCTACGCCGACTCTTCTGGCAAAATTGTGAAACAAGTCTCCCCGGAAATAAGTTTTTTCAGAGTGGAAACGTCGGTTCAGAATCGTCGGAGAGAAAACCGGGACGATCCGGGTGGAGTTCAGGGAGAGCAAAAAGCCATCCCTGGTTTGCCGGATGAGTTTCAAAAAGGAATGGTCATCACTTATTTTGACAATAAAGGAAAAGAGGGGAAACTGATTGTTCAGGAATTTAAAAGACTTGAACCTTTGATTTACCCCTGAGAACAAAAACTATATGAAGGGATTGCGGAAAATATTGTGGATCGGATTGCTTTTGTTCGGAACAATGCCACTGGCTAAGGCAACGCATATTGCCGGAGCAGAATTGACGTATGAGTGTTTAGGTAACAACGTTTACCACATTACATTGAAACTGTACCGGGATTGTTTTGGGGGCCAAGCTCCGTTTGACGACCCTGTGGAGCTATTTGTATTCGATGGTATCTCAGGAGCCCTGGCCTACAACATCTCGGTTCCTATTCCTCCCATGACGCCAGTGATCCCACTGGACAATATCAATGCTTGCGTCGGAGTCGCACCGCCCATCTGTGTGGAAGAGGGTATTTACGAGATAGATGTTCTCCTGCCCCCTCGGATCGGTGGATTCGACATTGCCTGGGCAAGATGCTGCCGAAATAATATTATCTCCAATCTGGCCGCCCCCGAATGTGAAGGGGTAACTTTCCTGGCCCACGTCCCCGGACCAGAAGTTGCCAGTTGCAATTCTATGCCCTCTTTTAATCAGCAACCTTCTATTTTCCTCTGTGCGGGCGAAACCTACTACTTCGATTATTCCGCTACTGACCCTGATGGTGATTCTCTCGTCTATGAAATTTCCAATCCCTTCACTGGACTTGACCTCTTAGGTGGTGGTGCTGGCAACCCAAGCGGAAACTGTGGATTTAACCAGCCCAACCCTTCCGTGGACCCATTTAACAATCCCATGGGGCCTCCACCATACGCCAATGTTGTTTATTCACCTGGGCACAGCTTTACAAACCCCTTTGGACCGAACAGTTCGATTTCGATCAATCCCAGTACGGGCTACCTGACTGCTTTGCCCGCCAATCAAGGTGTCTATGTGCTTGCAGTTTCGGTGAAAGAATACAGAGGCGGACAACTCCTAAGCGAAAATAAACGAGATTTCCAGTTCCACGTCATCAACTGTTTGCCCCAGGGTACGCCACCTGTATTGGATCACCAACTCGGTAGCCTAAATACCATCGGACCAGACACCATTCTCGCACCGGCCGGGCAGCCTTTCTGCTATACTTTTACAGTTGAGGACAGCCTCTCCCCTTCTACCATCCAGGTGACTCCCCTGAGTGTAAGCTTTGGGGGTAATGGTGGATTCCCTCCTCCTTATGCTACTATCACCACCAGTGGTACCGTCCCACCTGTACTTGGTGAGATCTGCTGGACACCAGCCTGCGACTATGTAGGCCAAACCATTGAAATGATCATTTCTGCCCGGGACACCAATGATTGCCCCAACTACAACATCGTCTTCGACACGATATGGGTGCTGGTCATTCCTCCTCCGGCGGCCCCTCCGGTCACCACTTCGGACATCAGCAGTATTCCCACCACCAATGGCGATACCATTATCCTAAATGTCCAGGAGAATTTCTGCTATGATTTCTACATTGTGGATACGCTGGGGGGTGGTAACCTGAGCTATGAAAATATCCTTATGGATACCAATGGTACCGTTCTTGGACAGGTCCAGAACGTCACTACTTATGTCAGCGGCGATACACTTTACGGGACAGTTTGTTGGGAAACATTTTGCAATTATGGACGGACGTATATGTTTGTCACCAATGGAATCGATTTGTTCCAGTGTCCTCCCGACAATTTTTCCTCGGATACCATTTATCTCAGGGTACTCAATCCTTTGAACCCTGCACCTACCACGACCACGGATATCACTTCCAATCCCCTCAACGGCGATACCATTATTGCTCCGGTCCATGAAGAGTTTTGCTTCCTGTTCGAAGTGATTGATACCTCTTTATTGGCAGGTCAAGGATTGAATTTCAATTTCAATATTGAGACTTTAAGTGGAAGCCAGGCTGGTGGAGAGCAACCTGTTTATTTCGCAACCCAAAGCGGGGATACTGTCTCCGGACAAGTCTGTTGGACCCCAAGATGTGTCAACAATGACCTGCTCTTCCGGTTCATTGTCGAAGGGGTTCAGGAAAATCAATGCCTGATCAGCAACAGTACATTTGATACTGTTTACGTGCGTGTAATTGAACCCATCAATCCACCTCCCCTGATCAGCCATGACCTGGGACCTAACTTCCCAGACAATTACACCATTGACCTCAACGATGATGAATCTTTCTGTTTCCCATTTGTTGTTGAGGACACGGTCAGCCCCACTTATGTAAACTTTGTAACGGAGGTTTTCTTTTCTGATGGGAGTCCCTTCACAGGTAGTACGCCTGATATTGTGGTCAACTTCCAGAATGATTCTCTGATTCAGGCTGACTTGTGCTGGACGGTACCTTGTGAATTGGCTGACCAAAGCTTTAAAATCCGGATCATTGCTACCGACACATTTGATTGCAATTCATCGAATACTGTATATGATTCGGTTCTGGTGAACCACATCGAAAATCCACCCGCACCGGTGGAGGTTTGCGGTGTAACTGTGCTTGAGGGTGATGCAGGAATCTTTCTGACCTGGATTGCAAATACCGAGTCTGATGGCGTGGGATATGTTATTTACCGTCAGCGGGACGATGAATTCACAATGACTGCCATCGATACTGTGGCCAATTACCCCGATACCTCATATACCGATCTCTCGGCTGAAGTAGATGATTATCAATATTGCTATACCGTCCGTGCATTCGACCGATGTGGTCGGTTGTCCGATGAAGTCGGAGGAATGTGTAGCATCCTGTTGAATGGATTCCGTGAGGACTATCAGGCATCCCTTACCTGGGCTCCTTATTCCGGGTGGCCTGGTGGAGTGCAGAGCTACGATATCTATCAGAATTTCCCTGCTGAGGGGAGTCCGGAGGTTTTCCTGATTACCCTGAGTAATCTTACCCTCACCTTCCAGGACCAGGAAGCGGTCAATCCAAGGGTCTGTTACCGTATTCGGGGGGAAGCAAGTTTACTGGCTTGTATACCTGAGTCATGGTCAAATGAGATATGCATTGAATTCCCAGCAACCCTCTTTGTCCCAAGCGCATTTACCCCGAATGGAGACCAGCTCAATGACATTTTCAGCTCCTTTGGGGAATTTGAAGAGAGCTTTTCCATGGAGATTTATGACCGTTGGGGCAAACTGTTGTTTGCCACGAGGGACAAGAACACCGGATGGGATGGTTCTGTAAATGGAAAACCTCAGCCAGAAGGCGTATACATTTACAAAATCCTGGTTCGGGGATTTGATGGAAGAGAACTAACAGCGAATGGTTCCATTACCCTTTACCGATAACCTCCTTCTCGTTTGGGATACAGCGAAAAAATAGCCTCCCGTTGAGATTCGGGAGGCTAAGTGAATATCTTTGTGATAACCTAAAAGGCTATTCTGTTTCCAGACAGCCTTGCAAATAGGATGCATCAGACAATAGAATTCCATAATCCATCCCCTTCCGTCTTCATAATTGGTCAACAATCCCTAATTGTCGGACAAAAAGCGTCCTGAATCAAGCAAAAATTCTTAATTTGTAATGTTCAATTTAGAAGGTTAATCCCAGTCGCATTGGTTTGGTAGTGAACGCTGAAAAATTTCACCAGTTATACCTCGCGGCATTATTATCAGTCAACCAGGATAGCTCTATGAAAAAGCTTTTACTCCTGCCTGCTCTCATTGTATTCATGAGCACGCTCGCTTTCGCACAGTCCCCGAATCCTCATGTGATCCGCCCCTACCCTCAGTTCAATGCTCCTGAGAAAACTGAGCCTGCTCAAGGGCCTGTTTATGTCCCTGGAAAAGGAATTTTCGGCCGTTCTAACAATCTGCAAATCGTCCCTATCCAATCCGGGGTAAGGGCCTTGCAAGGTCACAATTCCGGGATTGCTACCCGAACTGCGATGCCCCCGGCAGATATTACGCCTACATCCTATGGGCAACACTTCAATCTGTTGAAGGACCAGCGAAACCTGCCCCTCAACGCTGAAGGCAAGTTGATATCACCAGATGGATTGATTGTCGATTTTCAAATTCCAAACAATCCCAATGATCCCGGAATCTGCATAACGCCTTCGCCCACTTTTGATCCAAATGAGGCCAGGGTGATGGCCAACTGCCCCATCTCCGTCCCTTGTGACCTTGCTGCTAATCGCGATGCCAATATCCCACTGGTCAGCGACCCTATTAAGTTCATGCAACTACGCTGGACGGTCGTTCAAAATACCAGCAGCGGAGCCTCATCAAATATTAGTCAGGCCCGGATTGATCAGCTCATGGCCGAAGTCAACGCGGACTTTCTTCCCTTTCGGATTCAATTTTGTGCTGACCCGGCAAATTTTGTCACCGATGATGCCATGTACCAACTCAATGTTGGGGCTGAAGACGGCACCCTGAAAACCACTTACGGTATTACGCCTAACCAATTGATCAATATCTATGTGGTGGGCGATATCATCAATCCAAGTGCGGGTGGTTATGCCCGTTTTCCCTATGACCCGCTCGGTGGATTCAATATCCGCGGAGGCGTAGTGCTGGGACGTGGGAATATGTTCGTTGGCACGCATACCCTGGCACACGAATTGGGACATACTTTTGGCCTCTTCCATACTTTCCGTGGTGTCGATGAAGTCCCAGCATGTACCAATTGCTATGAAGGACGTGATCTGGCAAGCGGCGCTTCATCAGGTGCCGATACGGAAGGCGATTGGTGTTCTGATACGAATCCCCACCCCACCAATGCCAATATTTGCGGCGACAACGGTACCGACGGATGTGCCCCCAACCTTCCCTGGTTGAATTCCCCGGTGAACAACCACATGTCCTATTCCTTTTGCACCAGCCAGTTCACTCCTCAGCAAGCAGGTCGGATGCATTGTATGATCGATACCTACCTGCAAAACTGGGTGAACAATGGGGGGGCAACCTGTGGCTCCCAGCCTCCGGTAGCCGATTTCTCCGGTACGCCTACCTTTTGGCAAACTCCTTGCAATGTCAACTATACCGATCTCTCAGTTCCTTCCGCCAGCATCACCAATTGGACCTGGAATTTTGATGTTGCCGGGGTTGGAGGTGTAACACCTGCTACTTTCAACGGCCAAAATCCACCCACCGTCGTATATACCGTCTGTGATACAACCTACACGGTAAGTTTGACCGTTTCAAATGGAAATGGCTCTGATACAGAAACCAAACTCGACTACATCACGGTTACCTGTCCTGCTGCGGCCTGTGACACCCTTGACACTCAATGGGAAACTCCACCGCCAACGCCCTCCCTGATTGGATTTGGCCCTGGGGACAATGCTACTGGTTATCCTGCTCCTACCCTCAATGGACCTGGACTTTTCCCTATGGGATTCTACGAGCGCTATATTACACCTGTACCAGGTGTTACCGAAGTAGGCGCGGCCAGGATAGCCCTCGCCAATTACTTTGACCCGGACTCCAACTCTACCCTGCAGGTAGTTATGTACAATTGTGACAATACCGGATTTCCTGTCGGTGCTCCAATCGCCGGCTTTGCCAATATCAATCCAGGCAGCGATCTCGGGGTTCCCGCTGGAAACTTCTTTACTGAATATTGGATACCTTTCAATAAGACTGTTGTCGACAGCCCGTCTTTCCTGATCGGTCTGGAAGTTTTCCCAGGTAATACCAATGACAGTCTGGTTTTGATAAGTTCTGACTTTAATCCTCCACAGGGACAAGCCCAGGGATTGAATTTTGTACAGACCAATGGCTTTGGCTATATCAGCTATTTTGGATTCATTGGTGCAGATTTTGACCTCCATCTGGTCCCTATGCTCGGCCCCTACCAAGCTGAACCTTTTATCACAGGACTGTTTGAATTACCTGGTTGTGACACAACGCTGGTCCTGATCACCGATACTGTCTTGCAATCGGAATGTATCACCTCGATGACGGTAACATCCACCATTGCGGGGACCTTACAGGATACCAATGTCTTCAACCTGGACTCTATATTTATCCTTTACACAACTCCTCCGCCGGATACATTTTTCTGGGAGACGATCAACGATTGTGGTAGAACTGATTCCTTTGCATTTACCCTTTCGTACACCTTTGATACCACTCCGGTACCCGACTTTGTTGCTGGTCTTCCTAATCCGGTCTGTGCCGGCACCAATATTGGTTTTGCCGCAGCTCCGGCTGGCATGTTGGACTATACCTGGGACTTTGGCGATGGAACCGTAGTATCGTCTGGGTTGTCGCAATTGACCTCCCACACTTATGCAGCACCGGGATTGTATTATATCACCTTGACGGTGACCGACCCTTCCGGTTGCCAGGGAGTAGAAACCAAACTGGATTTCATAGAAATAGTTGACTGTACGGTCAATGCTCCCATTGCGGGCTTTGACATAGATCCCGATACGGTTTGTGCCCTTGACCCGGTCGCTTTTACGGATACTTCCCAGGCCGTTCCCGATGCAGCTACCAGCTGGCTATGGGCATTTGATGATGGTACTTTTTCAACCACCCAAAATCCGACACACACCTATTCAAATCCCGGGTCTTACAATGTCACTTTGATTGCAGGTAATTCGGGAGGAAATGACACAGTCACCTTTGAGGTTGTTGTCCTTTCATTGCCATGTATCCTCCCCAATGGAATTGAGTTACATGCAAATGCTGTGGATGGTGCAGTGGTCCTGGGTTGGGAAACACCTTCGGATAACAACCAACCCTTGTATGAGGTAGAACGGTCTACTGATGGGCTGTCCTTCTCTAAAATTGGTGATGTGAACTGGAACGAAACCACCTCGCCCCATATCTACAGCTTCATTGACAACTCACCGTTGGTGGAACAAGACCTCTACTACCGAATCCACGCCCTCAGTCAAAATGGCGAAAGTGATTTCTCCAACGTAGCTACGGTTCGTTTGAGTGCGGAGAGCAATAACTGGCTGAATATTTATCCCAATCCGCTCTCTGAAGGACAACAGCTTAACATCGATGCCTTCTTGCTGGAAGAGGCTGAGCTAACAATTCAGGTATTTGATGCTGTTGGTCGCCAGGTCTTTCTGGACAAGCGTGATGTGGCCGCAGGTCTTGGAAGGACTACCCTTGACACCGGAAACCTAAGTTCAGGGACTTATATGGTTCGGGTGAATACTTCAAGCCGGGTATTGGTGCGGAAAGTAGTGATCAAATAAGGAGCAGTCCCTGTCTGTTGCCAAGCCAATTGTCCTCACTTAAGTGGGAAGTGCTGTAGTCTTAAGATAAGCAGGAAATACAAAGCCCTAAGAATCCATCTACACAGATGTGATTCTTAGGGCTTCTTGCTGGGTGTTAGTGATATGTGGCCATGACGGGCGGAATTCTTGGCCTGTCAGGTCGAAACCTGCGACCTCGAAGGCTGGAGCCCGCGGATCTACTTGGTTTGACCAGCGAGTCTGCACATCCGGAGTAGCGAGTCTGCGGATTTGGACCAGGGAGTCTGCGGATTTGGACCAGGGAGTCTGCGGATTTGGACCAGGGAGTCTGCGGATTTGGACCAGGGAGTCTGCAAATTTGAACATGCTGATCTGCTATTCTGAACACCCAAATCTGCGGGGCTGGCGGTGCAAATCCGCGGGGTTGCACCTGCGACTCCGCAGGTCTGAACCTGCGAATCCGAGGGTCTGGACCCGCGAACCTACGGGGCTGAACCCGTGAATCCAAGGGTCTGAACCCGTGAACCTACGGGTCTGAACCCGCGAACCTACGGG